>JAZKCG010000001.1:0-35401 GCA_040388175.1 Bacteroidota bacterium
GCGGATATATGGTCGCAAAAATTAAGAGCGGCAAAAGCCTGATCGGCGCGCTCAACTATAACGAGAACAAAGTGAAACAAGGCAAAGCAACATTGATCGCGGCTGTCAAATACTTTAAAGACAAGGAAGACCTGTCTTTTAACGACAAGCTTTTCCGGCTGACCGACCTGGCTGGGATGAACCAGCGCGCTAAAACAAACTCAGTACACATCTCCCTGAATTTTCCAAATGGAGAAAACCTTGCTGATGAAAAGTTAAACGCGATCGTGAAGGACTACCTCTGTGGTGTCGGCTTTGCTACGCAACCCTATTTGGTTTATCGCCATGAAGATGCCGGGCATCCGCATGTCCATATTGTGACCACCAATATCAAACGTGATGGCGAGCGGATCAGTTTACATTACCTGGGGCAGAACGAATCGGAAAAAACACGTAAAGCCATCGAAATCAAATATGGTCTGGTAAAGGCTGAGGAACAAACTAAACAAAAACCAAATCTAAAGGCGGATATAGCAGCTGTTGAATATGGCAAAGCGGAAACCAAAAGGGCCATCACCAATATTCTGGGCTATGCGTTAAGATCCTATAAATTCACCAGCATACCCGAACTCAATGTTGTCTTACAACAGTTCAATATCCTGGCTGACCGGGGTTCTAAAGATTCGCGCATGTATACCCGCGAGGGTTTGGTTTACTGGATACTAGACCATAAAGGCGATAAAGTCGGTGTACCGATCAAGGCCAGTACGATTTATGGTAAGCCAACGCTGAAAACATTGGAAGAAAAATTCAGGCTAAACCAACAATTGCGGAAACCATTTAAAGCCGACCTCATCAGGATCATCGACCAGACATTGACCAAACCGCAAACCAAAAACAGTTTTCAAAAGGAACTCAAAGCAAGAAGTATCCAGGTCATCCTGCGCCAAAATGAGGAAGGCCGCATTTATGGAGTGACCTTCATTGACCAGAAAAACAAGGCAGTATTTAACGGCAGCGATCTCGGCAAAGCTTACAGCGCCAATCTGCTGTCCGCCAGATTTCTGCCGGAACTGCAGACTAAAACAGCGACCGCACAACAAGCCAACGCCCCGTTCGGGCCGGCGCCAACTGTTGGCGAGGTACTGTTGGATATCCTGTTAGCGCCGGAACAGGAGGACCTGGCCGCGCTCAACAAATTCAAAAAGAAAAAACGTAAGGGACTAAATCTATAGCTTATGCAAACCGGAGAAAACGAGCAGGCACTGCGGAAGATCATTGACTTCACCAGGCTATTAAGTATCGCCATTTTGACCATTCATTTTTATTTAATGTGTTATGCAGTCTTCCGGCAATTCCACCTGACGCATAAGATCATTGACCATCTTTTACTGCCGCTCTCCAAAATGGCGATATTTAAAACGGTACCGGCCGCCAAACTCAGTGCACTGGCATTGCTAATCATATCGCTTATTGGTTCCAAAGGCAAAAAGGATGAAAAAATCAGGTCGCAAACGGTCATTACTTATTGTCTGATCGGGCTGCTCATTTATTATTTCAGCAGCTATCTGTCCGGCTGGCTGTATATGGGTGCAACGACATTTGGCTATTTATTATTTATGACGGGCGGCGGCTTGTTGTTCCGGATGCTGAAACTCAAATTGGGCGCAGATATTTTCAATAAAGAAAACGAAACGTTCCCTCAGGAAGAACGGCTGCTGGAAAACGAATACTCCATCAACCTGCCGGCCAAATACCAGTTGAAAGGCAAAGAAAGAGATAGCTGGATCAATATCATTAATCCTTTCCGGGGAACGCTGGTTGGCGGCAGTCCGGGGGCCGGTAAGTCATATTTCGTCATCCGGCATATTATCACGCAACACATCCGAAAAGGCTTTAGCATGCTGATCTATGACTTCAAATACGACGACCTTTCCAGGATCGCCTATAATGCATTGCGGGAATACGGCGGCCGTTCTTTCTATGTCATCAATTTTGAAAAGATCATGCACCGCAGCAATCCGCTGGAGCCTGATACGATGCTGGATATTACCGATGCCATCGAATCCGCCCGTACGATCATGCTGGGTCTCAACCGCGAATGGATCAAAAAGCAAGGCGATTTCTTTGTCGAGTCGCCGATCAATTTTGTAACAGCATTGATCTGGTTCTTGAAAAAATATGAAGATGGCAAATACTGTACGCTGCCCCATGTAATAGAATTATCGCTAGTGGATTATAAAGAATTGTTTGCCGTGCTCAGCAGCGAGCCCGAAATCGAAGTACTGATCAATCCTTTTATCTCCGCCTGGAAAAACGAAGCCTATGAGCAACTCGAAGGACAAATTGCCAGTGCTAAAATTAGTCTAGCCCGGCTAAGTTCGCCGCAATTGTATTATGTGATAAGTGGCAACGATTTTTCATTGGACATCAACAACCCGGATGATCCCAAAGTCGTTTGCCTGGCCAACAACCCACAGAAGTCACAGGTCTTCGGTGCCGTTCTATCCTTATACGTCAACCGTATTATGAAGCAGGTCAGTAAAAAAGGAAAGCAAAAATGCAGTTTGGTATTCGATGAATTTCCAACTATTTATATGGGGAATATTTCCGAGCAGTTAGGATTTTTCAGGGGGTACAAGGTAGCCACGACATTGGGGGTTCAAAATCTTGACCAACTCAAAAAGGATTACGGGCGGGAACAAGCTGATGTAATCATGAATATCGTAGGCAATATTATCTGCGGACAGGTTACCGGTGATACGGCAAAGCAGTTATCCGAGCGTTTCGGCAAGATCAACCAGGTCAAAGAAAGTGTTTCCATAAATGCTATGGATACTTCAGTGAGCCGCTCTACCCAACTGGATTACGCGATACCTTCCTCTAAAATTGCCGGGCTATCATCCGGTGAGTTTGTCGGCATGGTCGCTGATGATCCTACTAACAAGATCGACCTCAAAACCTTCCATTGCGAGATACAAAACGACCATGAAGCCATTGCACAAGAAGAAGCAGGTTATCAGGAAATACCTGCTGCTCGAACCGTCAGCGCAAACGAAGTACTGATGAATTACCAGCGCATCAAGGAGGATATTCGAAATTTGGTAGATACAGTCAAAGATCTGTAGACTTATCCACAACCATTGTAGCACCTCTCAACGTTCACTTCATTCGCCCTAACCATTATGAGAATTATTATAGCCGAGAAACCATCCGTCGGGCGCGAGATTAGACATTTCGGAGCCATTGACCACCTCGTTCCGGAATAGCAAACAGTTAACTCCGCAAAACTTAGACCATATTAATGTATTGACTATTAATCGCAATTTTTCTAAATTCCGACACAACCTGGTGCTTCAAAAGTGCACGGAACACCCTGATCAGGCCTCCCGGAATGTCCACTTATTTCAGATTGTCTCTTTACAGTATTTTTGTAGCAATTCATTTAAGTGCCCTTTTTTAATAGCAACTTCAGCAACATAGTTAAAAACCGGCTCGGCTATTTTTTGAAACCCCACCATTCTTGAGTTGTTTAAGTAGATAAATACTGCTAAGTCTGAAAATTTCTTAGGGGTTCCAGCGACACCTGCAAGACCATCTTTGGCCAGCCCTTTTAAAATAAAAAGTGAATTCTCAAAGTTCTTATTGCCGGGATTAAGAGTTGCTATTATAATACATTGCTCTTTAGAAACATTGTGGTAATAATGCTTTTCGTTTGGTTCTATCATCGCAACATCTCCCTGCTTTAAACGCAGTATGTCTTTACCCTTTCCTACTTCCAGGGCGCCTTTTAAGATCTCAAATGTTTCTGAAAACAAAGTGTGGTAGTGCCATGGGATTTTTTCGCCCGGGAGAATATTCAACTCCACCACACTTTCTTTATTTGTGTCTGCTGAACTAATCAGCTTAATATATCCTTGAGTTTTCATAAAGCTTTTTTTGTGGTTTTAGCTGTCCCTAAAATTATCCCACACACAAAGCAAATAATGATCGCCATGATGTGTGGCATCGCTTGCAGCACACCGTTGTAGCTTTTGCTGAGAACTATAAACATGTCGGTAGTGGCTACAATTGTACCTGTTAATAAGGTTACACCTAAAGCGCGTCTTTCATTCATCACAACTAAAGCGCAAATGATTAGCCCGGAAAATATATCCCTGATACCTTTTATATAGTGAAATGAAAAGTCTCCCTGCTCATTAAAATGTATACCGTATCCGGCTTCGGCGACTTCAGGAGATAAAAGAAAACGGGCTCCGAGAAAAATCAACCCGAGGCCGGTTAAAAATGCAATTGGATATGTAATTTTCGTTGTCATAATAATTTGCTTTTAAAATTAAGACACAAAATTACTATGGCACCAAAAGATATTGATGCACCTGGGTTAATAAATCAAAATTGAGTGGAAATTCTTTTACGGATTCGGCTCAGTGATTGCGGTTTAACTCCGACATAAGAGGCGATATGATATTGGGAAATTCTTTGCTGTAAGTTTGCGTGGTTTTTTATAAATCTTTCATAACGAAGCTCAGGTGTTTCAGTATAAAATGAACTGAGATCTTTCAGTAGTTGTATAAAAACTGCTCCAATTGCAATCCTGCCGAAACGTTCCCCTTCACGAACTCCCGCATAAAATAATTGCAAGTCATCGTGAGAAATAACTAAAACATCACAGTCTTCTAAAGCCTGAATAATTTTTGTTGATGGGCTCTGAGGAAGAAAACTTTCATAATTGCATACATAGTCATTTTCCTGGGAAAAGGCGTATGTCTTTTCTTCGCCATCATGATTGATATAATACCGCAATAATCCTTTTGCAACAAATCCTATTTGTTTACAAACTCGTCCTTCTTCTAAAAAAAAGTCTCCCTTTTTATAGGTCTTTTCTTTAAATAAAGATGTAACGATTTCTATCTCTGCCGGGCTTAGAGTTATCAGATTTTGTATGCTATTAAGTAAGCTATTTATCATTTTAAGAATGTCACTTTAACAATCTCCGCAAACGTCTATGTTTAAGATGGTTGTACTGAACAAAAATAAATAAACTTGATCCGGACGGGACTCGAACATGTCAAAAATTCACCTAATTCTCAATATCTTAAGATCTTTTTAATTAAAGAACGTCACAGATGACGCTCTGACCTTTTTTTCACACAAATGCCCTTCAAACGCATTAAATTTTGACCTTGAAAGAACTGCGATTTCTTACTCAAATATAAGCAGATACTTTAATAATATCACTTCACATGATATCTTGAAAAATTTGCCTAAAAGATCGATTAAGCCTATTTTTTTGTTTTATCGTTGGCCGGCGAGATTTTAATTTGATTTTTTTGCTTACCAAGCTTTTTAAAAGTGCAGCTTATTTCTAATTATATTTAAAAATTTGCTTAAATATTAAAGTTAGACTTAAAACTTTTTCATTTTAAAATGAAAAAGTTGTCTTAGCTTGAGAAATTTGCTAAAAGGATCAATATTAAAGAACAGGATGAATTAAACGCCTGGTCAGATAAATTCGATGTCGCACCCAGGCCCATACGGGCAGCCCCAGGCTAAAGTGGGTTAAAAAAAGTAAATAGCCGCAGCGGTGATTGCTGCTTCTTCTATTTTAAGGATGCTGTTCATTGTTTTTAATTGTTTTTCAGGCAGTTAGCGCGGGCCGACGGTCAATAAAAATGATCATTGTGGTGTATTAATTGCTGCCGCTTAAATTCTGTCGGATTCATACCCCGGTATTTCTTGAATATCCTGTTAAGGTGACTTTTGTCCGTAAATCCAAACTCGTCCGCAATCTCTTTGACGCGCATGTTCGTGTGTCGCAATCGGTTTTCGATCAGTTTTAACCGATAATTCAGGATATACTGTTGGAGGGTTTCATTGGTGTGTTTTTTAAAATAGGTACCCAAATAACTTTCAGCGATGCCAAAATGGCTGCTGATTGCCTCTATACGTAGCTTTTCCGGGTAGTAAACATTAGCCTGTATGTAATTCAGGATGTCAATCGTTTTCTCTTCACTTGTTTCATCGATTGATAGTGGAAATACCTGGTTAATGTTCCGTGCTATAATTACTAGAAGTGTATTTACCAATTGCCCGATCAGCTCTTTGTGATATAAATCGTGCTGGAGGTGTTCGCCCATAAGAATTCCCATTAAACTTATTACGGATTGCCGATCGGTTTCATTCTTAATGATGCAACCGGGTTCATGTCGGGCATTGGATAATATCAGCTCCAGCTTTTGCAGCAATTCTTTCTCTTTTGGCGAAGATTTTACAAAAATATTATTGAAGCGGATAAAGAAAAATTGCGAAGGTTCTGCTATTTTAAAAATGTGGGCATCGTTTGGCGCGACCAAAAATAAGTCACCTGTCTTGTAGCCAAATTGCGTTTCATTGATAAATTGAGTGCCGGATCCATCTACGATAAAAATTAATTCAAAAAAGGTATGGGTGTGAAGGCCTCTTGGACACACATCAAGGTATTCCTTTAAAACTAATTCAAACGGCTCGCGCAAATGATCCTTTACCATACCCTAAAAGTACACCTTTATAGGGTAAAAGTACAACAGCATCCAGTAACGACCCGGTAAATTTGTATTGTCAAATCACTCGTACCAACACATAAAAAATAAATATCATGAAAGCATTAATCTTAGAAGATTTTAATACACCCTACCAACTCAAAGAAGTTGAAAAACCTATTGCTGGTAAAGGCCAGGTGCTGGTTCAGGTTAAAGCCAGCGGCGTCAACCCACTCGATCTGAAAATTAAGTCCGGACAGGCGGCGCACGCAAAAGCGGTTCTGCCGGGCATCATGGGGATCGATATGGCAGGAATTGTGGAAGCGGTGGGCGAAGGCGTTTCAGAATTTAAAGTTGGCGATGCCGTTTACGGCATGATCGGCGGCATCGCCGGCGTGCAAGGCTCACTGGCACAATATGCAGCAGTAGACGCTGACCTGCTGGCCCTGAAGCCTGACAACCTGAGCATGCGTGAAGCTGCCGCGCTGCCGCTGATCTTCATCACCGCCTGGGAAGGCCTTGTAGACCGGGCGAGAGTCGGCAAGGGTAAAACCGTGCTGATCCACGGCGGAGCAGGCGGTGTAGGTCATATCGCGGTGCAAATAGCCAAAGCTTATGGTGCGGAAGTTTTTGCAACTGTTGATGCTGCTCAAAATGATCTGATCAAATCTTATGGCGCTACGCCAATCAATTACAAGGAACTTTCCGTAGAGGAATATGTGCAACAATTTACTGATGGTGAGGGATTCGATATTGTTTACGATACAGTAGGCGGTGCGACGTTGGATGCCTCATTTAAGGCTGCCAAACAATATACGGGTCATGTGATCAGCATTCTCGGCTGGGGTTCGCATAGCCTGGCACCATTATCATTTAAAGGGGCTACCTATTCAGGTGTTTTTACGCTGCACCCGCTTATTTCAGGTAAAGGCCGTAAACAGCACGGAAATATCATGCTGGAAGCTACTAAACTGATCGAAAGCGGAGATATTAAACCCATCTTGCACCCTGAAAATTATACATTGGAAACTGTCGCTAATGCTTATGAATCTATGGCGGAAGGAAAAACAAAAGGAAAAGTAGTAGTTACCATAGAATAACCTGATGAAGGAAACGAGAAAACGGGATGTAAGGCATCCCTTTTTTGTGCCCGGTTATTAGACAAACACTTACTCCCTCCTGATCCACCAGTCACTATATTTCGCCTGCCTGCCCTGCTATTTCCGCTATCGGTGATATATCGCTGCTGTCGCAAAATTATCTAAGCTGTATGTCTTTATATATCAATATCTTAGATAGAAGGCATCAGATTTGAATATACTTTTATAAAAATTAGTTAGATGTATGATGTCAATTAGAAACTTAACCGCTACAACAGCATTGCTACTGCTGATATACATATCAGGAAATTGTGAAGCGCTGCAAAATGCCAAACCGATGAAGAAAGATACGCTTTCCGCGAAAGCCGTTTACTTATCCTATATGGATGAAATGATGGATAAGATGATGATGCCTGCAAAGGCAGCCTCACCGGAAGGTGCATTTTTTGAAGAAATGATCCCGCATCACGAGGGGGCGATACAAATGGCGAAATATGAGATCGCCCATGGTAAAGATTTCGAAATGCGGCAGCTCGCTAAAAGCATCATGGCAGAACAAAATTCGGAGATCGGCTTAATGAAACTTTGGCTGAAAGACAATTCAAAGTCCCCGGCAAAAATTTCGCCTGAGTTTCAAAAAGCTATGGATAAAACGATGGATGTGATGATGAAATCATTGGAACAGGATACGCTGGTCAGGGAAAACGATTATGCCTTCGCGCAGGTCATGATCCCGCATCACCAGGCGGCCATCGATATGGCACGGGTAATCCTTACTTATTCAAAAAATGAAGAATTAATCACGTTCGCCAGGTTGCTGATCTCCAATGAACAAATTGAAATTACACAAATGTCCGGCTTTTTAAAATAACACCATGAAAACAATCACCGCTTTTATTTTTGTCGTCCTGTCAGGGCTGAACCTCCGGGCGCAGTCGCCTTATGCACATGACCGCGTCTACACTGCTAACCAGGTGTCCAATACCATTTCGGTTGTTGATCCTTCAACAGATCGATTTTTAGGAGAGATCAGTCTCGGAAAACCTTATCCAAATGTCCTGAGCCCGCTCTATAAAGGGCAAGCCCTGGTCCATGGCCTGAGATATAGTGAAAAGCTAAAAATGCTTGCCGCTGTAGGTATCGGTTCCAACTCTGTGGTTTTAATTTCAACAGAAAACAATCAGGTATTAAAAACGATCTATGTTGGCCGCGCGCCGCACGAACCCACCTTTACGCCGGATAGTAAGCAAATCTGGACCTCGGTTCGCGGTGAAGCTTACATCAGCGTGATCGATGTGGCCACCCTGCGGGAGATCAGACAAGTGCCTGTGGCGGACGGCCCGGGCATGGTCAGCTTTTCACCTGATGGTAAACTGGCCTATGTATGTTCCAGCTTTACGCCGGAGCTGGATATCGTTGATACCAAGTCCTACCAGGTAATTAAAAAAATCCCCGTAGTCAGCCCTTTTTCGCCAAATATTTTCACCAGTCCAAAAGGTGAATGGGTAGCGATGACCCATAAAGATGTGGGAAAGGTTACCATTATCGATACCAGGACCCTTACTGTCGCAAAAGTACTCAACACCGGACCGATTACCAATCATGTCACCTTTAGCTATCCGAATAATAAGCTGATGATGCAGGTTACGGTTGGTGGCGAGAATAAAGTCAGGATCTTTGATGTGGCAGACAACTTTCGCCAAACCGATACGATCCACATAGGTTCTCATCCGCACGGCCTGTGGAATTCGGCAGACGGTAAACAGTTGTATGTAGGACTGGAGTTTGGTGACCAGGTACAGCATATCGACCTGCAGACCAACAAAGTTGTGGCCACCATGCAGATTGGCCAAAGCCCGCAGGCACTGGTTTATGCCGATAACGCCGTCAGTAATTCCGGGGATAAAACCGGACTAGTTGGGTTGAATGATCAGAAAGCTACAGTAGTCATTGATTTAAAGCCCGCAGGTCAAAGTCCGGCCGCACGCGGGCGCATTGCTGTAAGGACCATCGGCGTAATTGATTTGGTAGAGCAAATTTTCACGAAGCTTGAACCCAACAGTGTTTATACTTTAAGCTTATCGCGTTCCAACGGTGCGCCATATGAGTCAGACTATGAGGTGAATACATTTACAACCGATGCACAGGGGAAATACCTTGGCCAATCTACGGGTATCATTAAAGCACTAAACGGTATAGAAAATAAAGACTACAAGCACGTAGTGCTTACCAAAAACAATTCAAAAGAAGCGGTGCTGCTATTTTGATAGCCGCGCGCGACCACAATACATCAGCAATGATCTGTAAACAAAAATAGCCGGTGATGTCCCGGCTATTTTTGTTTACGCTTTTAGGCAGCGTTAAGATTTATAATGCAGTTGTTTAAGGATCTCCGCAGCCGCGCTGTCTGCGTTTGCACCATAGTTAGCGACAAAAACACCTTTTGCTCCCATAGGCCCCTGCAGCGCGTAAATAATCGATTCATCGGCCGGATCAGAATCTCCTTCATAACGGTAAACGTCAACGATCTCCAGCTCATTAATTGAAAAACAAGGGTCGCCGCCCTCTATCTGGTTGGCATTTAAATTAAAATCAATGGTATACCCTTGCAGCCGTAAATGAGCTATGGCTTCGGAAATGGTGTCGTAATGGAATCGGTGTATCATCTTTAAAAGTAGTTAATAATTAAGGTAAAATGGCCGGGTCCAGATGACTTATCCAGGATATCCTGGCAGCATTACCGGTGGTATCCCGGATCAAAGAAAGATTTGGCCCGCTTAATCGCTGGTAAATAAATACAACCTTTCCGTTAGCGGCCCGCGACGAGCGCAATAATTCAGCAGTTAATAGTTCACCGGGGATATTGGCGCCTATCCAATTTTCATCCGACTGGCCCTTCCAGGTCAGCAGCGTAAGGATTTCGCCTGGTTCGATAGATTTTTGCGAACCATTAATAGGTCGCCCAATAATTTCGTTTCCGTATAAAACAGAAATCGCACATTTTTCCTTATTGACGAATGGCGCAAGCGGCTTTAAGCCCTTGATCAACTCAGTTTCTGCAGTGGGTGAAGAAGGCACTTGATCGTCTTTTAACGTCATACCCGCGAACAGGATAAAACTGCAAACGGCCAGCCTGTTTACTATGGGATTTAAATAATTTTTCATGATTAGCGGATTACTGGTGGAGTAAAAACAAAATCCTGATCCTTCATTGGACGGTGGCAATTCATACATTCGGTTGTAAACAGCGCGGTTTTGCCATAAGGCAGCAGCTTGAGCGTTTTAAACCGGGCCCAGCCCCAGCCCAAAGTTGCCTGGTAACGACTGCTATTTTTAATCATAAATTCGATCTGCTTAAATGCGCCGGCACGGGTGTCAGCTTTAGTGCCGCGCTGCTCCCAGGCGATTTTAGCGAAAATGCTTCCATCGGGCCATGGATTTGTTTGGTGATGCTGTATAGCATTAACGGCGATCGGATTGGCATAAATAAACCTGAGCGTTCCGTTGTCGTAGCGTTCTGTAGTG
The DNA here is from genome assembly GCA_040388175.1 of Bacteroidota bacterium. Classification (GTDB taxonomy): domain Bacteria; phylum Bacteroidota; class Bacteroidia; order Sphingobacteriales; family Sphingobacteriaceae; genus Mucilaginibacter. The sequence goes on from JAZKCG010000001.1 coordinate 11,126, forward strand.
CTGATCAACTGCCACTGCCAGTATTCCGGAATGAATTTTATTCCGTTCGGAGATGCCTGATGGTTAACCTCCTTCAATTGTTGTTTGCCCGAAATTTGTTGTAAATAGGTGGGAGTTTTTGCAGTATCACCGCCATGGTCATTCCGGGTAGCCAGCAGGTAAAGCCGCAGGCTTTCTATTTCTGTCGTGGATAATTTGGCCGACGGGTGCATATAGAGATATATTTTTAACGGCATTGCCGCGGCATGTACCTGGTTTAGAGATTCCCATAGCTTCGCTTTCCGTTCTGGTTTCGCCAAACTGTTCCAGGTAGAAAAGTTAAGCCCTTCCCTTGCTTTATTGATATCCCGCGCTACCTGCCAGTATACCGGCGCCAGTTGATCATACCACCGCAGCTTGGTTTCATAAGAGTGGCAATCATAGCAAGAGCGTTTAAAGATTGCGGCAATTTCAGGCGGAGCTGTCAAAGATGGCTGCACCACAGGGCTTTTAATATCGGGCCGGTAAAACTGTATGGCAATAAAAACTAATAAAAGTCCTGTTACAATAATGCCCGCACGATAAAATTTAGGTTTTGCGTAGAAAAGAGACATGGCAGATAAAAAAAATAAATAATTATGGAAACTCCGCCAAATTGCATGCCGCTCCCCATATATAACTGACAGTAAACATTTTAAATTAAAACTTGAAATTTTGGATTGCTTATATTTAATGGTTAGATGAAATATCGTCGGGGGATCAACGATATTTCGTTTCAAAGTTAAATTACCTGGATCACGGACTTATTGCCTATTTTATTTTACCGTTAACAATGCTATTTTTGAGTATTAAACGCGTTCATAACGACCTAATTAATGTCAGATCTGCAACAATGTACCGATCAGGAATTGTTATCCTTATTGAAAGAGGATAGCCAGCCGGCGTTTGGTATTATTTATGAAAGATTCTGGCAGCCGTTATACGCCATTGGATATAACAGAACGAGGGATGTCAGCGTCACGGAGGATATTGTTCACGACGTTTTTACCGCGCTTTGGACCAACCGGCACCAAGCAGAAATTCTAAATCTTAAAGCTTACCTGGCGACTGCCGTAAAATATATGGCCATCGCAAATTACCGGAAGGTACTGCGGAGGGCAGAATATACCGATGAGCTACCGGAGAGTGCGATTCCTGCTCAGTTTGCGGAACGTATCGACGACCGGCGCGTCCTGGAGTTATTGAAAGAAGAAGTTAACCGGTTGCCTGAAAAATGCCGGCTTGTTTTCCAATTCAGCCGGGAAGCACACAAAAGCGTGCGGGAAATTGCCGATGAATTGAACATATCCACAAGTACGGTAGAAAATCATTTAAATAAAGCGCTCGGGCGTTTAAAAGTCGTCTTCAAAAACTTCAATTCGTTTTTGTTTAGCTGGCTATTATAATTATTCAATAAAAAGAAAAAAACATTAGGTGCAGAAGTGGTTTTAAATCACTTCATTAAAAAAACTAACATGGCTGCTCATAACAATTTATCGGAAGCTATTGATCATTATCTGGATGGAACTGCATCGGGAGAGGAAAGGGAATTGGTCAATACCTGGTATCACGCTTTCGACGATGAGCAAACAGTGATCCCTGTTGTTCTCAAAAATTACAAGGAAATAGCGAACAAAAAGCTGAAAGAAAGGATCGAAGCCTCCACCGGAGTAAAAATCAGTCCGATGGAAACGCCTGTAAAGAAGGTCAATTACTTCAGCTATGCGGCAGCTTGCGCCGCGGTGTTATTGATTTCGATCACGCTTATATTGTACGTTAAAAAACAGGGTGATAGGCCGGCTAGTAACGCCATGGCAACGCTTGATCTTCGTCCCGGAGGTTATAACGCCATACTGACTTTATCGGATGGAAAAGCAATTACGCTGGACAGCACGGCTACCGGGAATATTCCGGCCGAACAAAAAACGATGATCAGCCAAAGCGGAAACGGCCAGATCGTGTACCAGCCTGTTACCGCCACGAGCCAGGTATATAACCACACTTTAACCACCCCATTGGGCGGTCTATATCAATTGAAATTAAGCGATGGCACCAAAATATGGCTCAATGCAGGCTCTACGATTAAATACCCGTCACAATTTTCCGGAAACGAGCGAAAGGTCAGTCTTACCGGCGAGGCTTACTTTGAGGTAGCGAAAAATAAGGGTAAACCATTTCGGGTGGTTTGCCAGGACCAAACTATCGAAGTTTTAGGCACCCATTTTAATATAAAAACTTATTCAGATAAATCCACTGTAAAGACCAGTCTTCTGGAAGGGTCTGTCAAAGTAAACCATCGATCGGAGGAGTTAGTACTTAAACCGGGACAGCAGTCCAGTCTTGATCCGCAAACGGGATTATTAAAAAAACAAGTCATGGCAGATGCCGATGCCGCATTGGCCTGGAAAAATGGCGAGTTTAATTTTGATTCTGCGGACATTCAAAGCATCATGTCCGAGTTCAGCCGTTGGTATAATGTAGAGGTAGTATTCCAGGGCCCCGCACCGGTCTACCACCTTTCGGGTACCTACAAAAGAACGCTCAATGGCGCGGCGCTTTTAAAAGTGTTTCAGCTTACCGGCCTTCATTTTACCGTTGAAGGCAGAAAAATCATTATCAGTCAATGACAGGGAAAAGCAAAATATTGCCTTGGATTGGTAGTTTTTGCGCGGTTTGCCTTGCAACTTTTTTGTTTAGCCCTGCCGCTAACGCTCAGCAATTCAGACTGACCGCCCGCCGCGTTTCGCTCAAGAACTTGTTTAAGCAGATCGAAACACAAACCGGCTACGCGATTCTTTACCAGCCGGAAACCATCAAAGATCTGCCGGACATCGATATAACCATTGATATCGAAGGAATAAAGGAAATCATGGAACAGGCTTTAAAAAACCTTCCACTGGATTTTGTCCTTATCGAGAGAACAATTTTGATCAGGCGAAAGGCGGGCATAACACCTGCAAAAATTGAACCGGATGAGCTGACAGCGATGGGTACCGTAACTGACGAAGCGGGTAAACCGCTTACAGGGGTAACCATTAAAATACAAAACGGGACGTCCGGCGGAACTACCGATCTGACCGGCCATTTCAGTTTACGTTTTCGTGAAAAACAGGGCACCCTAATCTTTAGTTTCGTTGGTTATACACCTCAGGAAGTAGAAATTAAGGGGCAAAAAAAAATTTTAACTATTATATTGAAGGAAGATCACCAGGAATTATCACAGGTCCAGGTTATTGCCTATGGTACAACCAGCAAGCAACTAAATCCGGGCAATGTTACCACAGTTAAGGCTGGCACAATCGCCCATGCATCCTCGACGAATGTGCTTGAGGCCCTTCAGGGCAGGGTGCCCGGCTTATTCATCCAGCAAAATTCAGGGCAAACCGGCGGTGATTATCTGCTGAAAATCAGGTCGTCCGTAAATTTCGTCGCCAGCGGTACAGGTTCTAACAGCAATACGCCTCAGCCGATGATCCTGATAGATGGGGTTAGCATACCGGTTGGCGGCTTACCGCAACTGCTTAGTGGCGCATCAGGCGTACCGACGGTTTTCAGAGGCGGTAATTTTTTGAACTACCTCAACCCTGACGACATTGAAAGCATTGATGTTTTGAAAGACGCAGACGCTACAGCAATTTACGGTTCCCGCGGTGCTTACGGGGTTATTCTGATCACCACCAAGAAGGCTGTTAATGATGTGACGAAGCTACAGGTAAACGTATCTTCCGGTTTTGCTATGGATCCCATTCTTCCTCATTTATTAAATACCCGCGACTTTATTATGCTGCGCAAAGAAGCGTTAAGCAATGATGGCGTAGCGATTACTGCCGCTAATGAGGATGTCAATGGAACCTGGTCCGCTGACAGAAATAAAAACTGGCCAAAAATCTATGAAGGGAATTTCGCTGCCCGAACCAATGCCGGTATCAGTTATAATGGCGGCGGGGACCTGACAAGTTTCCTTATCTCCGGCAATTTTAGGCAACGGCAAAATGTGGAATTGAACAAAGGGGGCTATCATGACGGGCAACTTCGTTTTTCCGTTAATACCCATACGCCTGATAAACGTCTGGCAATTAACATGACAGGCAGTTTTTTATCTTCAAAAAACGACATGCTGGCTTTCGACATTACGGGCAACAGTGCGCTGTTTTTAGCTCCTAACGCACCAGATCTTCTTAACGCTGACGGAAGCCTTAACTGGAATGTAAGTCCTACATTACAACATTATAATCCGATCGCCATTGTCAATACTATTTATGAAAACAAAGTCCAAAACCTACTGAGCGACCTGAGTCTTGATTTTCATCCGATGGATCGTTTGTGGGTGCGCAGCCGACTGGGCTATAACCAGATTTCTTCCGATGAACTTTCAGCGACGCCATCTACTGCACTTGAACCCGGTCCGAACGTCGCTCAAAAGACGGCAAGCATTTATAATCATTATAAAATTGAATCGGTTAATTTAAGTACCTACGCAGAATATACCCAATCGGTCGGGCAAAAAGGGACGCTTAATCTCAAGGCGGGCGGCGAACTGAATAGCCGCCAAACTGCTGTAAATGATATTTACGGCTCCGCCTTTAGCTCCGATGCGTTTCTTCACAACCCAGGCCTTGGGGCGAACGGTTATGCCGATTATAATACCATTAATTATCGCAATATCGGTTTTTTTGGAATTGCAAAATTGGTCTGGGATGATAAGTATATTGTTGATCTAAACGCCAGGCGCGATGGATCAAGCCGTTTCAGCGAGTCTAATCGTTTTGGTACCTTTGGCTCAGTTGGGGCGGCCTGGATCATCAGCAGTGAGCACTTCATACAGGAAAATGCACCGTGGGTCAGCTTCGCGAAATTGCGGTCAAGCTATGGCATCGTGGGTGGCGATGCTTTAGCGGATTATGCGTATCTCGCCGTTTACAACCAGGCGGCCGGCACTTATGCAGGGCAAACCGGATTGCGAAATGCTATTCTTGCCAATCCAAACTTGCAATGGGAAAGAAACAAACGAGTGGATGTCGGCCTGGAGCTCGGTTTTTTGAAAAACAGGATCTATCTCGAAACGGACTATTATCAGAATCATTCGACCAACGAGCTCGTCAATCAACCGTCTTCATCCGTAACAGGTAGCACTATATCGCCAATAAATACGAATGCGGTTATTGAAACCAGCGGATGGGAATTCTCGCTTTCCAGCACTAATCTGCAAGTTCGCGACTTTAGCTGGCACTCAGTTTTTAATATGAGTATTCCGCACAACAAATTATTATCCCTGCCCAACATCAGTTTAAATATCGTCAACCCTACCTTCATGATCGGCAAACCCCTAACCGGTATCTTGCTTTATAAATATGAGGGTGTCAACCCCCAAACGGGAAACTATAATTTTATGAATGCGGCCGGTCAAACAGGCGAACACCTAACGGACTTGACCAGCAAGGACAAAACGGAATTTTTGGACCTCGCGCCCAAGTTTTTTGGCGGATTCCAAAATACATTTAAATACCGTCGCTTTCAATTAACCGTTTTCTTAAGCTTTACCAAAAGAACGGGGCAAAGCTATTGGAGCCAGCAAACCGGTGGGTATCCCGGCGGATCCGGCAATCTTACAACGGATGCACTGCGCCGCTGGCAAAAGCCGGGCGACATGACTGATATTCCCAGGGCGTCTGCGGCAATACCAACATTATTTTCTGCTTATAATTTTTATCAAAGCACGGGCGCCTACACGGATGCCAGTTACATCAGGCTTCAGCAGCTGAGTTTTAGTTATGATATAAAAAGTAATTTATTAGCTAAAGCAGGGCTAAAGACGCTGTCCGTAAGTATAAGAGGCCAAAATTTATTGACTTTTACCGGCTATAAAAACGGTGACCCCGAACAATTAAACTATTCGCTGTTGCCGACACTCCGAACTATTACAGCTGGCATTGACGCCGGATTTTAACAGTTAAACATGAATCAAACCAGAATCAAATATTCTTTAAAAGCTTTTTTAATTGTGATCCTGTTTTCCATGGGAATGACATCGTGCAAAAAGTACCTCAATATCCCTCCGCCTACCAATAAGATCGCAGGTTCGGCAGCTTTTGCCAATGACAACTCCACCTCCGGCGTGGTTACCGGTCTTTTTTCCAGCATGAGTTATACCGGCTACTTTACCGGAGCCGGAGGGATAGCATTTGCCAGCGGGCTCTATTGCGATGAATTGAGCAGTTTGAATGTCAATAATTCCGCTATTCAGACTTTTTATCTTGATGCTTTACAGGCAGGCAACGCCAATCAGTGGAGCGCTTTATATGCAGACCTCTACCAGGCAAATGTCGCCATTGAAGGTATAAAAGCAAACGAATCCAAGCTTTTTAATAAAGATCAATGGCTGGGAGAATGTTATTTTTCGCGTGCACTGCTGTTTTTTTACATCACAAACTTATATGGCGAGGCAGCCTTACCGTTGTCGTCTGACAGGTTGGTAAACGGTCTGTTGGCACGGGTTCCTCAGGCACAGGTTTATCAGCAAATTATTTCAGACCTGCTACAGGCACAAACATTGCTTTCTGATAGCTATAAGGACGGATTTGGAAATACAACGACAGATCGCGCAAGGCCAAACCGAAACGCGGCGACTGCTTTGCTGGCAAAAGTTTACTTGTACGCTGGAAATTGGGCTGGTGCTGAGGGCGGCGCCAGTACTTTGATCAATAATGCAAGTTACCAGCTTGAACCGCTCCAAAATGTTTTTCTTTCAAATAGCAAGGAATTGATCTGGGGCCTGGCACCGCTGGTTCCCGATGGTATCGTAAGTGATTACAAGCTTTATTCCGGGCCAATGCCGGCTCAGCTTCCAGCAGGACAAACGCCTTTCAATTATGGAATATCTGCGGCCTTAAATAATGATTTCGTCAACAGCTTCGAGTCCGGAGATCAGCGGTTTAGTCAATGGATAAGACCGGTAAACCTGACCCCTGCGCCGTTAGTTGGCGGAGCATCTTATTACTTCCCGGCCAAATATAAGTCGGCCGTGAGCGGCGCTGAGTATCTCTCCATGCTTCGCCTCGCTGAACAATACCTGATCAGGGCTGAAGCCAGGGTGATGCAAAATAACCTTGACGGCGCATTAGCCGATCTGAATTTAATCAGAAGCAGGGCGGGCCTGGGCGCATCTGCTGTTTCGACAAAATCCGATATCCTTCAGGCGATCTTAAAGGAGCGGCGCGCCGAACTTTTTACCGAATCAGGCAACCGGTTATTCGACCTGCGCAGAACCGGCAACTTAGACAAAGTGATGGCTAATGCAATTGTGGCTAAAGGAGCTACCTGGAGCACCTACAAACAATACTGGCCCATTCCACCGGGTGATCTCGTGGTGGATCCCTTTCTTGTGCAGACGCCCGGTTATTGATTGCCGTTAACCTGTTTCTTTACATTTCTGATGGCTCTTAATAGTACACAGGAAAATTTCCAGTATATATCATATTCATAAGCAATCATAAATAAATGCGGCGCGCCGTCGTAGTGATAATGCTCGACGTCAATTCCGGAATGGCGGAGCCGCCCAACGTATTCTTCCCCCTCATCCCTCAATGGATCAAGTTCGGCTGTTACAACAAAAGCATCCGGCAGGCCGCGCAAGGAAGCCGTTGTACAAGGAATCGCGTAAAGCGGATGCTCCCGGTACAAATCCGGCAGGTAATGGCGCCAGGCCATTTGAACTTGTAGGGCATTAAATCCCCCGGACACAGCACAGAAATCTTTCATAGATGCATTATCGGCCTGTGCATCTGTGGCAGGCATGATCAGAATTTGTTTAACTAATTTATTAAACCCCCGGTCCCTTGCCATAATTGCGGCACAGGCTGCCAGGGTAGCGCCCGCGCAGGTTCCGCCTATAATCAACCGGTCAGGATCACCTGCAAACATATAGGCGTTTTCGGCAGTCCACAATAATGCAGCATAACAATCTTCCAGGCCTGCGGGATAAGGATGTTCCGGCGCCAGACGGTAGTCCACCGCTACCACAGCTACATCCGCGCCAGCCGCCATATTCACACAATGGAAATGTTCTGCTTCCAGGTCGCCGGAAACAAAAGCGCCGCCGTGGCACCATACGACCACCGGCGCAAGTTTGACGCGCCCTGGCTGGTAAATCCTGACCGTGACCATTGCCTGCTGGTAGCCCAGTATCCGGCATTCAAAAATATGCACCTTGTCTTCAAAAGGATGTGCCGGGATATCAAATTTGCCGCTGCGGTATTTCGCTATACCCTCCCTGGTATCCAGGGAAATAGGTGAGATATCCGCGAAGAATTCGAGTCCGGGCAGGAGGCGGCTCCTGAAAGCTTCAACATTCATATATCAAACGTAATCTCTTTTGATGCCTAACTTTTTCATTTTCGAGAACAGGGTGCTGGCAGGTACGCCTAACAGATCTGCGGCCCCCATCTCACCTCCTACGCGGCCCTTGCAATATTTAAGGGTCTTGAAAATATGATCGTGTTCGTTTTCATCAATAGTTTTGATTGGTCCTTCGTCGGAATATACAGGCAGGCAAACATTGTTTTTCCTTGCCGGTAAATAAATGTGCTTCAGGCTGCTGCCGGATGCCAGCAGCACGCTGCGTTCCATTTGATGTTCAAGTTCGCGAATATTTCCGGGCCAGTCATAATTCACCAGTTCCTGCATCGCCTGCTGGCAGATCATATCAATTCTTCTTCCGGCTTTTTTGGCCAACCGTTTAATAAAGTGGTTTGCCAGTAATGGAATATCTTCGCTTCGCTCACGCAATGCGGGGAGGTTGATAGGGAAAATGTTCAGGCGGTAATAAAGATCCCGCCGAAACCTTCCTTCTGCCACTTCGGTTTCAAGGTCGCGGTTGGTGGCTGCGATGATCCGAACGTCCACTTTTATCGTTCCTTTACCGCCGATCCGTTCAATTTCTCTTTCCTGCAAGGCCCGCAACAGCTTAACCTGCAGGTCCAGCGGCATTTCACCGATCTCGTCCAGGAACAGGGTGCCGCCGTTCGCCAGTTCAAATTTACCCAGGCGGCGTTCGGTCGCCCCCGTAAAGCTTCCGCGCTCATGGCCGAAAAGTTCCGACTCAATCAAGTTTGCCGGAAGCGTCGCGCAGTTCACTTTCACCATCAGGCTATCCCGCCTTGGCGAATCATTATGTATGGCCCGAGCAATCAGCTCTTTGCCAGTCCCCGTCTCACCGAGTATTAAAACAGTGCTGTAAGTCGGGGCTACCTTTGCCACCAGGTTATATATATTTTTCATGACGGTACTTTCGCCGATGATCTCTGCGTAATTATGATTGCTTTCGATCTCTTCCTTTAAATAGATCTTTTCTTCTTCGAGTTGAAGTTTATAATTTCCTATTTCAATTAACTGCGAATTTATTTTTTCATTGGCAACAATATTAGCGACAGCAATGGAAATCTGGTTGGCCAGCCCTTCGATTAAATGTAATGTTGCCGGGGAACAATATTTTTTGTTTCTGAATAAAATAATCCAAAAGCCGCAAATATGCTCTTCTCTGGGAAACTTTACAATGACGGCTTGCCTAATCCCGCTTTCAAAGTTAATTTTCAGATACAGCGGTAAATCTATCTCTTCATTCAACTCATCCAGATCAAAAATTACCGGCAATGGTGAGCTGACCACCTTTTCCAGCACCCCGTCCGGTATAATATATTTTAATCCTTTGGCGTGCTGATATTCAGGATGGCTGGTGCTTACGGTTTCCGGATCAACCAGAAATGCGCTGACTGAGCCATCATGATCGGTGGTGCCGATTACCGTGTGAGAGAAATCAAGCATGTTTCTCAAGTGCGAATTGATGATGTCCAGGAGTTCGGTTTGATTGCGCACCCCGGCAATCGACGTGCTGAAGGACAACAAAAGTTCATTCTGGCTTTCCATCAAGGCTACCTCTTCCCTGGCCATTACCTCCGCAACAGAGGCAAATAACTGGTAGAATACGTTCGGGTTTAAATCGAGTTCATCGGTCCCGGCGGAATGATTGCCCTTGCTTTTTTCAGCAGGTACGTCGGTAACTGAGAAAAAGATATTTGCCGCCTTTAATTCTTCCACAAGCGCATCCTGATTACCAAAACAATACCTGTTGATATCAGGCAGTTGTTTTTTGCATTGTTTGTGCCATTGATAAACCAAGATTCGTTCCTTATGGGTCGCGTTACCTTCCAGATACTGCAGGATGGCTTCGAAAATGTTGTGGTCTGCTGTGATCATAATGCCGGGTTTTAAAGTAAGTGGTACAATAAACCCTCTGCACCTATTCCAAAATAAATATTTTTTCAGTCAGCCTCCATTTAACCTCCATCCATCTTAAAAATGGACTTCAGCTAGTAAAATCCTGGCAAATCCTAACGGCTATTGATACTGATTTTCCCATCTCCTGCGAGCCGGATTATGCCTGCCGATCTGCCATATTTCGTCGAAGGTACGCTGATTTCGGAAATATCGCATTGGTGGTAATTTTAAATATTTGATAATCAATAAGTTAAAAACAGGTATAAGTTATGGATTGGCGGCAAACATTATTTACGAACCTTTAAAAATTACGCCATGGAATTGACCATATTCTTTATCACCCGGCTTATTATGCTATTTGCCGTGATGCAATTAATCAATGCAGTGATCGCTGAAGAAACAGAAATAAATGAAGTAAGTGGCTGGTATTAGCCGGACAGAACGATATGAAATTGCGACGATATTTCATTTCGAGCATAGTCATCAACGAAATTCAGTTGGCCGGTCGATTGTAATATGTACACAATATGTTGATTTACAGATAAATACAATATTGGCACAGAAATTACCAAACGATAAAATATCAATAGGAACTAAGCTAACATCACGCCAAATATTATGAAAAATGATTTATACAATGGATTACCAGATCAACAGCGTACTATCCGAAAAGGTGATCGAACTGCATGAACGGGGTTACGAATTTGATTTCCGGCTGATCGGGACACGAAATATTTTATGCCTCCAGAATAACCTTAGCTATTCATTCACAGACGCCCTGGTAACTAAAAGCGAAGAAAATTTTGATGAATTAACCGGCACCTACAAGCAAATATATACAGTCGATACCTGCTGTGGTATCAGGGGCCTGTTGGTCGTCGAAACTTCCTGTCCGCTTAATATCCGGGTCCGGGTCATGCGGGTCTTAAGGATGATGCAGCGTTTTCTTTCAGCCTGACTGATGAAGTTAAATACAGAAACCCTTAGGGTCTCAGGCAATTCCTGACGGTACAGTAGTGAAGACGTCGCTACATGGTTAATTGTGTTACCAAAAACAATAGGCACCTGCGGGCCGTACCAGGGTGAACACAAATAGTGGGATCGATTGACAGATATAGCTGAATATTGCAAGGTAGAGCCGCAAATAAGCTATTCCCTGTAGCTGATGTAATGCAGGCAATGGACGGTTACCACCCCGTGAAAATGCAGAGTACACCGGCGCATGAATAATGGGTGCGGCAATTAGCGACCTGGCTATGCGCTATTTGAAAATAAGCGCTAATATTGTATTGTACTTTCGGTCATGTAATTGAACTACCCGCTTTGAAAGAAATATTTTCAGCAAATAATGAAGTTTTATTAGGCATCAGGCGGATAACCGGTAATGCTATGGCGCTGCCGGAACGCTATTCGCGGTATAGCGTGTTATATGTACCCGAAGGAAAAGGAACTTATGTGGCTGATTTTGGTACTTTTCCGTTTGAAGGCCCCACGTTACTTTTTTCGACGCCGATGCAGCAAATATCGCTGCAAGCAAATGACGCGATCAACTATACCATGATCCAGTTTCACGGCGATTTCTATTGTATCGAATACCACAAAGCCCAGGTTTCCTGCAATGGCTTGCTATTTAATAATATCTACATAGAACCTTCGGTAAAACTTACCGCTTATGAATGCGGATTGTTTGGCTATTTGCTGGAACAGATCGAAAAGGAGTGCAATGAAGCCGTGGCCGATGAAGTCGTATTGAGGTCCTATCTGCAATTGTTCCTGGCTAAATCCAGCAGTATTAAGATCCGTACGATGACTTCGTCCCAATACCAGTTGGAAAAAGACGAGCAAATGGAACGTTTTAAGGAATTGCTGGAAGAACATTACCTGGATCTGCATAAACCAAATGATTATGCCCGGTTACTAGCGATGACACCAAACAATTTCACGAAGCGCTGCACCCGTTATTTTAAAAAAGCACCTTCCGCCATTATACAGGAAAGACTTATACTGGAAGCTAAAAAAAAGTTACATCTCACCAGGCAAAGTATTAAAGAAATAGCTTACGCGCTCAATTTTTCGGATGAATATTACTTCAGCCGCTTCTTTAAAAAGTTCACCAAGGTAAGCCCGCAAGCTTTTCGAGATCACACTGGAATTTCGTTAGTAGCAGATATCTAAAAATCATTTTTGGGATGTTATGCGCAAACCTGGTAAGACGGGTAAGCATGCCGCACGACTCAGTTGTCATATTTATCCAAGCTTTTGCCTGATAAATCCATGTTCCGGCTTACTCATGCCCGGTAACTTTGATGTATAAATTATTTGGATTAAAATCGAAATCATCATGAATAAATCACTCATCCACCTGATCGCCGGTCTTGACCAGGTCGGCAAGTCAGCAGTTCGCTACGGCATTGTCATAGTTTTTGTATGGATAGGCTTCCTCAAGTTTTATCCTTACGAGGCAGACGGTATTGTTCCATTTGTGGCTAACAGCCCGTTTATGTCGGAGTTTTATAACCACCCGGAAGGATATAAAAAACATATTAACCCTGAAGGTGCTTACAACCCCGCCAACCATGAGTGGCATCAGCAAAATAACACCTATGGATTTTCTTACGGATTAGGGATCTTCCTGATTGCTGTAGGTGTCCTGGTTGCCCTGTATAAAGTAGCCCCGCTGCCCAGCCTGATCGCCAGCATCCTTGTTTTTGTGATGACACTGGGCACACTGTCTTTCCTGGTTACGACGCCTGAAAGCTGGGTGGCGCATCTTGGGGACCAGCAATGGGGGTTCCCTTATCTATCAGGCCGGGGTCGTTTGGTTATTAAAGACATTGTGATCCTCGGCGGAGCTATCGTCACAATGAGTCAAACGGCTCATTTAATGCTGAATCGTCAAAAAGCAAAATAAGTAAATCATCAATCCATCATTATAATGAAAAAGATCACTGTACCTGCCGCTGAGCAGGTTAGTCCTGAATCGCAGGAACTGTTCGGACAACTCCATAAGCGTATGGGTAAAGTACCCAATCTTTACGCGACAATAGGCTATTCGCATCATGCGCTTAAAGCTTTCCTGGAGTTTGACGCCACGCTAACCAAAGGCGTATTTAACGGCAAAGAGCGTGAAGCGATCGCGCTGGTCGTTTCAGAGGTAAATCAATGTGAATATTGTTTAGCCGGGCACACCTTGCTGGCTATAAAAAACGGGCTAAGCATGGACGATACCCTCAACATTAGAAGAGGCCATGTAGCAGATAAAAAGCTGAACACCATTGTGGAGCTGGCAAAGTCAATCGCAGAAACCAAAGGTATGCCAGATAATGGCTTGCTTGAAAATTTTTACGAGGCAGGATATAACGAGGGTGCCCTGATGGAACTTATAGGATTGATCACCGTCCGCATTTTTACCAATTACGTCTACGCGATGACCAACGTGCCGGTCGATTTTCCGGCGGCGGTTGCTCTGGCCTGATCAGGAAATCCATCACCATAAACAATCACTGCTATGGAAGCTAAAGGGGTAATTTTAAAAGAAAGCCGGTTTTCTGTTAAAGAAACAACCGACCGGATCTACGGCTTTTTGATGAAGAACGGCATTACAGTATACGCAAGGATAGACCAGCAATCCGAAGTCGGCAAAAAGGGGATCGGTATCAAGCCGCTTGAATTTCTGTTGTTCGGCAATCCGCTTAAAGGCGGAAATATTATCGCCTTCAATCCGCTGGCAGCAATTGACCTGCCGCTCAAATTAATCGTTTGGCAGGATGATAACCGAAAAGTCTGGGTAGCTTATAACGATGCCCTTTACTTGAAAAACCGTTTCGGGCTATCCGATGGGTTGGCACGGCTCGCTGATCTCAGCCAGGTTGTTCAAATGGCCCTGCAATAATCACCACTAAATTTTTCACTTATGACAATCACCAAAAAAATGGCGGAACCGCTTGCTGATGAGCAGAAAATTCTGCTGGCACAAACATTTGTTACAGCGCTGAAAAACAATGACTGGGAACTGATGGCTTCGATCATGTTGGAAGACATCAGCTGGACGCTGCCCGGTAGCAGTTTGCTTTCGGGTCCGGCCTATGGCGTTCAGGCAGTTATCAGCCGCGCAAAATCACTTAAGAACTTCGGGGTCATGTTTAACCTGAAGCATATCTTGCTGAGCCTCGACGGATTTGCGCTCGCGTTACATAATACGGCAACGCGAGGCGAACTTTTACTGGATGAACAGGTGGTCATCGTTTTCAAACTGGATGGAGACAAGCTATACGGAATGACAACTTACCTGTCGGATGTGGCCGGCATTGAAGCGTTCTTTATTCCGGGAATTATAGCCTAAGCATCCACCTTTAATTAAAACAGGTAATGAACTATAGTAAACAGTACCGGGTGGATGATGCCCATATTGATGTCCAGGGAATAATGGATGAGCTTTATTATCCATGCTAAATGGAGTGGTGCCGCCACGATTTAATCCTGAGGTATTTGGATTTGATTTCGAAGACGAAGCCCGAAAAGGAAACCTATAAGACCAACAATGAACCAAATACTGACAGGCGCCTGCTGCTCGATAACCGACAATAATTTTAAATTAATAATTATGAAAACTAACCAGGTAAGCTACCAGCAAACGATCGTTAACGATTTGAATATATTTTACCGTTCAGCAGGACCAGTCGAAGCCCCTGTGATCCTGCTCCTGCATGGATATCCGACTTCTTCTTTTATGTTCCGTAACCTGATACCAATACTTTCAGAGCGATTCCGTGTCATTGCACCGGACCTGCCCGGCTTCGGGTTTTCAGAAAGTCCATCCAGAGAAGTATTTGATTATACTTTCGACCATCTGGCAAATGTCATGGATGGATTTGTTAAAAAGCTAAAGCTGGAGCGCTTCGCCATTTATATTTTTGACTATGGTGCCCCTGTAGGTTTAAGATTGGCCCTGGCCAACCCGGAAAAAATCACCGGCATTATCTCGCAGAATGGCAACGCCTACGAAGAAGGTTTGAGTAACGAATGGAACCCGCTAAGAAAATACTGGGTGAAGCCAACTTTGGAAAACCGCGAGGCCCTGCGGGAATTTATGGCTATCCATATCACCCGCTTTCAATATGAGCACGGGGTATCGGATACCTCACTGATCTCGCCTGATACCTACACCCTGGACCAGTACTTTCTGGACAAACCGGGACATATTGATATTCAGCTGGACCTTATTTTAGATTACCGGACCAATGTCGCCCTATACCCTAAATTCCAGTATTATTTCCGAACTCAAAAACCGCCGATCCTGGCTGTCTGGGGTAATAATGATCCTTATTTTCTGCCGGCCGGGGCAAAAGGGTTTCAAAAAGACAACCCGGATGCTACGGTTATATTTTATGATACCGGGCATTTCGCTCTGGAGACTCATGCGGCGGAGATCGGGCAAGATGTACTAACTTTTTTGGATCAAATTAATCAATAAATACCATGAATAAAATCAAAACCGGGATCATTGGCGTAAGCGCCGAACGAGGCTGGGCTACCATGGCCCATATCCCTGCATTGCGGGTTTTACCAGACTACGAGGTAACTGCCATCAGTAACCGCAATAATGAAGAAGCATTTAAGGCCGGTGCCAAACACCAGGTATCTCAAATTTTTCAGCAAACTTCCGATTTGGTGAGCAGCCCTGACGTAGACCTGGTTGTCGTAACTGTAAAGGTTCCGCACCACAAGGAACTGGTAACCGCGGCGATCAATGCCGGAAAGAATGTATTTTGCGAGTGGCCGCTCGGCAATGGTTTACAGGAAACAGAAGAAATAGCAGACCTGGCAGCCCGGAAAAACGTTAAGGGTTTTGTCGGACTTCAATCGCGCGCAATCCCGGCAATAAGTTTTATCAAAGACCTGATCAGGGAGGGTTACCTCGGCGAAGTACTGTCTACGACGATGGTCGGTTCGGGTATTTTTTACGGGGATTTTGTTGATCAGGCTTCTGCCTGGGCGATGGATGCAGTTAATGGTGCGGGGATGATGCATACGACCTTCGCTAATGCCGCAGATGCGCTGTGTTTTACGCTGGGTGAATTCAAAGAATTGAACGCCACAGCCGTTAACCGCCGCAATAAAACCCGGGTAATCGAAACCGGCGAAATGGTACCTATGGATGTACCTGACCAGATTATCGTAAACGGTTTGCTTGAAAATGGCGCGGCGGCGGCTATCCATTACCGTGGCGGGATTTCGAAAGGCACGAATTTCTTCTGGGAAATCAACGGCACCAAAGGCGACCTTTTAATTACGGCTGACGGCGGCCACCTCGGTGTTTACGAGCCGGTCATCAAGGGTGCCAACCGGGAAGGCGAAATCCTCGAAGTGCTGGCGGTACCTCCAACGTACTTCCATATTGACAAGGTTGTCCTTTCTGGCCCGGCGCACAGTGTTGCTGAAAACTATGAAAGGATAGCCAGCGATTTAAATAGCGGAACACATCTAAGTGCAAATTTCCACGATGCCCTGATCCGTCACCGGATGCTGGCCGCGGTAGAAACCGCTGCCGTCACCGGTTCACGTCAAACCTATAATTACGGCCATGAGTAAGACCATTTTAATTACCGGATGCTCCTCCGGAATAGGAAAAGAAGCAGCCAAAACATTTGCGAAAGCTGGGTGGAACGTAATTGCTACCATGCGCAGCCCGGAGAAAGAAACTGAGTTAAGCAACTTCGGACACAGATAACAAAAATACGTTACGCTATGCCGCCGGCACACCCGACTTCAAAAACAGGTTTGCCCACAGCCAGCAAATATCGACGGATGAATATGTTAAAGCAGTGAAGATTCAATATCAGCGCTTTTACACGAGTTCAGCATCTATTTAAAACTTCTCACTAACAATCCATAATTTATGAAAAATCAAATCATGATCGCGGCTGTGCTATGCGCTGCCGGATCGCTGCTTTTTCCAAAGCAAAGCCTGGGACAGTCGACAAACCCTGATATCCCTATCCCTAAATCTGTTACGATAGATCCCAGCCTGTCTGCGGCAGACAAACAAAAAATGATGCATGCCGGCCAGCTGTTTTATGCGTTCTGGAACACCGGGAATGAAAAATACCTCCGGGAGGCTGTATCAGCGAATTTCTTTGATAACACCCTCCCCAAAGGCAGGCCGCAGGGCTATAAAGGCATTCTTTTTGCTTCCGCTAATTTCAGGAAGGCGGTACCCGATTTAAAATGCAGTGTCGAAGACCTGATCATCACGAAAGATAAGATCACCTGCCGCCAGATTTATACCGGCCACAATACCGGCCCGCTGGGTGACCATAAGGCCAGCGGCAAAGCCGTTAATTTCTTCGCCATCGATATCCTGCACGTTCGTGACGGGAAGGTATTCGAAGACTGGCACCTGGAAGACAATCTCACATTTTTACAGGAAATCGGAATCGTCAAATAATAAGATCATGAACACAACGAGCTTTTTATTACTAAGGCTGGCCATAGGTGTCAGTTTTTTCGGCCATGGATTAGTCAGATTGCCTAAGCTGGGCGGTTTTTCCGCATGGATGGTAGGTGCCTTTGCCAAATCGATGTTGCCGCGGGCATTAGTACTGCCATTTAGCTTTTTACTACCAATAGCTGAATTTGTAATCGGTATCCTTTGTATCGCGGGATTATTTACCGGTCCGGCGCTGATAGGCGGCTGCATGGTCATGATCATACTGATCTTCGGCTGTTGCCTGATTGAGAACTGGGAGCCTATCGCTTCGCAGCTGATCCATATTTCCGTATTGGCTTTGCTATTAAACTTCCTTACCGCGAACACCTGGGCGCTCGATAAACTCATATAATGGAAACGCGGCGGGATTTTATTAAACAGGGTAGCCTGTTGGCGTTATCCGGGCTGATCATACCCTCCAGTTATTCATCAACAAACTATTTACCTATGAAAAATTCAGAAAAAACGATATGGCCGGACGGATCCCGGCTTGTAGTATCAGTTTCAATGCAATTTGAGGCCGGCGGTCAGCCGGATCAGGTGGAGAGCCCTTTTCCGCAAAATATGGCTAAAGACTTTCGCGACCTGCCGGGCGCTACCTGGTATGCTTACGGTTATAAAGAAGGCATCCCCAGGATGCTGGATAACTGGGACAAGCTCGGCATTAAAGTGACTTCGCACATGGTCGGTTCGGCGGTGCTTAAACACCCGGATCTGGCCCGGGAAATAGTTAGCAGGGGCCACGAAGCCGCGGCACATGGCATGGACTGGAAAACACAATATACCATGCCGTTCGAGGAGGAAAAGCAATTTATCGCGGATGGCGTTAATGCGATCAAAGAAGTTACCGGTTTCACCGCGGTAGGTTATAATGCCAACTGGTTGAGACGAGGGGAAAATACCCTGAAGATATTACAGGAATTGGGTTTTACGTATCACATCGATGATCTCAGCCGGGATGAGCCTTTTGTTATTAAGGTAAATCAAAAGAACTTCGCCGTGGTACCCTATACCATTCGCTGTAATGATATCGTGCTGATTGAAGGCAAAAACTTTTCAGCCGATCAGTTTGTCAGCCAGGTCAAAATGGAGTTTGACCAGCTTTACCTGGAGGCCGAAAAGAAACGCCGCCAAATGTCCATTAGTTTTCATGACCGCATCGGCGGTACACCACAAATCGTGAAGGCAGCTACCGAGGTCATTCAATACATCCAATCACATCCCGGCGTAAGTTTTAAGCGCAAGGATGAGATCGCCAGGATCGTTTTACATGATGCCGGCGCTTTACATGAGCAACCTTCTGAAACAATTTAACGATGGTAATATAATGCGGATTCATGAAATGTATTACCATCTGCCAGTGAAGGCTTATGCTGTCACTGGTTACTCCGCTTACATGTTCCTGAATTCCTGCACTTTCCGGCAGGTACTAAAAACTACTGCTAAAATTAAACCAATGAAAAATATATTATCAAAAACATTAACGTTGATACTGCTGGCGTTAAACTGTTCAGCGTTAGCCACGCCTTATGAAAAAGCCACCCCATCTTCTACTATGGATGGGGCAGTACATTACAGGAAGATGAAGGTAAACGGCCTACAAATTTTCTATCGGGAAGCAGGGCCCGCCGGCGCTCCGGTAATTTTGTTGATGCACGGCTACCCAACCTCCTCGTTTATGTTCAGAAATCTTATCCCTGAGCTAAGTACCAGGTTCCACGTCATTGCGCCGGATCTGCCGGGCTTTGGTTTTTCCGATTTCCCGTCCCGTAAAAGCTATACTTATACGTTTGATAACCTGGCTAACACCATGCAGGATTTTACCGATCAGCTGGACCTGAAGCATTTTGCGATCTATATTTTTGATTATGGCGCGCCAATCGGCATGCGGCTTATTTTGCAGCATCCGGAGCGGATTACCGGAATAATCAGCCAGAACGGCAATGCGTATAAAGAAGGCCTTTTAGACTGGAGCCATGGGCTTGTGAAGACCTATTGGGAGCAACCTACGCAGCGCAACAGGAATGCGATCAGGAAATTTTTTACCCTGAGCGGCACCAATTTCCAATATCGTGAGGGCATTGAAGATCAGTCACTGGTTGCGCCGGAAACAATCTATCTCGATCAAACGCTGATGAACCGCCCGGAAAATATAGAAATGCAGCTGGATCTTTTACTGGATTATCGAAACAACCTTAAAATATACCCTGTTTTTCAGGCTTATTTACGCAAGTATCAGCCAAAATTACTGGCTGTTTGGGGCAGTAAAGATCCGTACTTTGGGTCGGCCGGTGCATTAAGTTTTAAACGAGATGACCCAGGCGCCAAAGTTAAATTTTATGATACTGGTCATTTCGCACTTGAAACTCATTACAAAGAAATTGGAAAAGATGTTTTTGATTTCTTGTCCAACTTATAATGAATATTAGAAGTTTAATAGTCAAAAAGCATTTAAAACAATTCAATATGCATAGGCGATCCATTTAATATTAAAAACTATCTAAAAAAATGAATTACTATAATGAATTATTGGGCAGAACCGCATTGGTGACTGGCGGAACAAAAGGGGCAGGTCGTGCTATTGCCAGACGACTGGCTGCAGCAGGTGCAACCGTAATTATCACAGCACGCCAAGCGCCGGAAATTCCCATACAGGAAACAATCTTTTTTGGTGCTGACCTTAGTCAGGCGCAGAGTGCTCTTGAACTTACTTATAAAATCAAATCCGAATATGGCGGTGTAGATATTTTAATCAATAATCTTGGAGCATCAGAAACACCAGGCGGTGGTTTTGCTGCACTAACCGATCTTGATTGGGAGCAAACTTTGCAAACAAATTTGTTGGCACCGGTCAGACTGGACCGGGAATTGCTGCCATATATGTTGACCAAAGGTGCTGGTGTAATTATCCACATCGCTTCAATACAGGGTCATTTGCCTTTATATGATTCAACCTTGCCGTACGCCGCAGCAAAAGCAGGATTGATCAATTATAGTAAAAGCCTTTCTAACGAAGTTTCACCAAAGGGCGTAAGGGTGCTTACAGTATCTCCCGGATGGATAAAAACGGAAGCTGCCGTCAGGATGATGGAACGTATAGCTCAGAGTTCTAACAGCACTTTGGAAGAAGCAACGAAAAGTGTTATGGATGCTTTGGGTGGTATTCCTATGGGACGTCCAGCTGAACCTGAAGAGGTCGCAGAATTGGTTGGTTTCCTCGTTTCCCCCCGCGCAAATTACCTTACCGGGACAGAATATATCATTGACGGTGGGACGATACCCACTATTTAACTGCAGCTATGGAAATAAATAAATTACCTGCCGCCATTCGACAAATGTTGGATGGGCAGGCTGCTTTCGATACAATGGCGTTTACCGCAGCTTTTGCGGTCAATGCCATTGTCAATGACGAAAACCAAGTTTATCATGGCCGAAAAGAGATTCGGCAGTGGAATGAAACTTCCAACGCCAAATATCAAACTTGCTTTGAGGTTTTAGACTACATCAAAATGAATGACGAGCACATTTTAACTATACGAATGTCGGGTAACTTTCCGGGCAGTCCTCTGGCGGTCAAATTTCACATTACTGTTAACGACGATTTAATCGTATTGCTTAAAATCTTTTAAATGATTTAAAAGAATACGGACAGCTTGAGTTTGGCAAAGAATGGTACGCCAGGTGTATAGCTAACCTGTTCAACCGGTGCGGTTTCATTTTTGAACCTAGATGTATAAGCGATCTGTGACTCATCCCAAGCACGATTGAACAGGTTTTCTATCGATAGGCCCAATTCATATCGCTTTTGCGTATAATTTACGGCCAGATCGGTAATAAAATAACCTCTCGCCGTCAGCGAATAATCCGCGTTGGCGGCCCTGTCATGTAAATAGCGATAACTTATCCCGCCGTTAATGCCATTTTTAAGCCGAAAATCAAGGCCTGCGGTGCTGGTCAATGTAGGGGCGAGTTCGATATAATCATGTCCCTTAAGGCTATCCAACGCTCTCGGCCTGGCCACATTTGCATTTAGGTTAGCAAACAACCAGTCATTAAACTGGTAGCGTAAGCTGACATCCCAACCCACCCTGACCGTCCGGCCACTTGGTGAAACCGGGCCTTCTACGAGGTCGGAAAGGTCTTGTCCAAAAGTAAACTCCTGCTGCAGGTATAAATACCATAATGCGCTATTGACGTATAAACGGGGCAATGGTTTCCAGTTCACCCCCAGGTCAGCGCCGTAAGCAGCGGGTATGACGTCAAAGCCTTTGTTGGCGATGACCACCCGCGCATCATTGGAATGGAATCCTTTTGCCGCCTTTAAATAGAGTTGCAGCTTATCATTAAAATTATACACTACGTTGATCTTCGGGCTGAACACCGGTTTTCCTTTTCCATTGCCCGATGTATTAGTTTCGGTGGCAGATAACAGATCCTGATAGTTAAAATGAAAATAGTCAAACCGAATGCCGGTATTAAAAAGCCATTTACCGGTTAGCAGGGTTTCCTCCGCCCAGGCGTTAGCGTTTAATTCGTTGGCTTTTCCCAGTTGCAGCAGATCAAGAAAATTGCCATGCTCGGTATGCGTGGTTTCCAGCGGTGAAATATGATCATATCGCGCTCCTGCCCCGGCTAAAGAAGTCCAGGTATTATTACCTGCTTTGATAATTTTCGTCACCTTGCCATTATAGCCGCCAAGATCGCGTCTTTCCTGTTGCCTGAATTCATCGCCCGTATCCGGATAATAGTCATAATAAGTAAAGTTACTGGTCAGGTCGAAAGTATAATGGCTATAATAAAGCTGATTCTCAAAGGTGAACCCACCCGGCAGATCGGTGGTCAGCTTGACATTAGCATTAGTTCGCCTGGTATGGCCACCCTGAGCAGAATCAATTACCCCGAAACGGTTGCTTACATACCCTTCTGCTGCGGAACGGTCAGGCAACTCCCCGGATGCGCGCCAATTCGAACGGAAAGCGGATGCCGATACCATCAGGCAGGTATTGTCGCTTAAACGGCCTGTGTATTTGCCAAATAAGTTATAACGGTTAAAGTGTTCGGGAAGCTGAAAGGGACCACCATCAGAAAAAAGTCCTTCGGCAGCGATGTAAGCATTTTGTCCCTGCTTTTTAGCCTTTTCACCCAGTAAGTTGATCATCGCAACGCCACGATAAGTGTTAAACCGGCCAGCTTCCAATTTAATCATATCCTGATCAAGAACGGATCGGGTTTTATACTCAACAAAGCCGCCGGTGGTAAAATCTCCCTTATCCGGGTAATAAGGCCCTTTTCCAAAATCATAGCTGGCTACCGTTTCCGGAATCAGAAAATGCATGTCGGCGTAACCTTGCCCATGTGCATGCGTTACCATATTTACAGGTATGCCATCCACGGCCACATTGATATCGGTGCCATGATCGGCATCAAACCCCCGCAAAAATATCTGCTCCGCTTTTCCGCCACCCATGTGTTGCGCGATAAAGAGCCCCGGCACCAGCCGCAATAGGTCCTGGGCGGACCGGACCGGCTGCATATTCAGATCGAGAGAGGAGAGGATTTTATAGGTATCCAGCCTGTTGCTGTTCCCAATAGTCACATCCTTCAACTGAATAGCAGATTTCTCCAATTCAATGAGCTGGCTTTTTTCACCGCTGTTAATCATCACGATAGGCTGATACCCGGTGAAACTTACGCGCAAACTATCGCTTCCGGCGATAATTGTAAAATTGCCCAGGTGGTTTGTGGGTACTGATTTGCCGGTGGACAGGTTACGGACCACGGCAGATTCAAGTGGTTCCCGCGTCAGCTTATCCACAACTTTACCTTTTATAATATTTGATTGCGCTACTGCTGAGGATACCATAGCGCCTAAAAGCATCGAGAGTAAATATTTTTTCATCGCTGGTTGATTATCAGTTTTGGGCCTGGGCTTCCGGTTCCAAACTATTGATTTCCGATTCCCCGTAGGCAAACAGCCGGTGCTCATCGGGCACGTTGCCTTCTACGATAAACTCCCGGACGAATTGGCCTGCCACATCAGCGGTCATTTGCTTAAACCATAGGCCATCGGTCGCGCTGATGACAATTGGGCCTTCTTTGCAACGTCCATTGCAAAGTGTTTTTGTGGTATGAACGTCGTTCTCCAGGCCTTTTTCAACGAGGCTGGCACGGATAGCAGCCGTACTTTCTTCAGCGCCTTTAAGCTTGCAGGTCCCCCCGTTACATAAGAACAGGTGCTTTTTTATTAATGTCAGATCCTTAATTGCCATGGCTTTGATGTTTTGCGCGGGCTGGCCCGCCGTAAATGATATAGGTATAAAAGAGGGTCATCAAAATGAAAAAGGATACCCCGATCAGCGTCAGCACATTCTCCTTTAACTCGGCAAACGGAAGAATATGGGTAATAAGCTTATATGTGCCCACCAGCAGCGAAATGATCACGACGATCCAGCCAAGTTTACGCCGATAACGAAGCACAGATTGATCGTCAACTGAGC
>JAZKCG010000001.1:35411-129768 GCA_040388175.1 Bacteroidota bacterium
AAGCATCAGGGTAAACAATATCCTGCTATCCAGGGTGTCTGTAATGATCATCCCGCAGGAAAATGAAAATCCTAATACCAAAGCTTTGAGCGTTGTCAACTTGGTAGTTGCGGTGTAAGCCCACGCCGCAGCCTGGGTATTGGTATCGAATACCATGGCGAAAAGGATGCCAATAAGAATGATGGCCAGGGGGTTTGAACTGTTCTTTAGTTTTTTGGGAATAAAAAATAATTTCAGCCCTTTTGGCTTATAGGCCTGCTGCCGGCCGCTTAACATGCGCAAATTCATCAGCCCTACGGCTATCAGTAAAATCCCTGGAAGCCAATCCAGCAATTCCCAAACGATTTTTGGGAAATTCCAGCTGTGGCTCACCGTGCTGATCATGACCGCGATACAAGTTACCACGCTGCCATGCCCCAGGGCAAACAGTGTCCCGGTCCATTTGGCCAGCAAGGGTTTGGTAGCGGCATACCGGACACTGACGCCGTCGATGATAGCGATATGATCCGGGTCAAACCCGTGCCGGAGGCCGAGCATCAGCATCAGTAATATTCCTGAATATTCCATCTTTTTAGTTTAAGGGTACGTCAAAGCGCTCGCTTACCTCTTTTGTTTTCAATGCTATTTCATCAGGCGAAAGGATGCCCTTTTGAAGCAAGATATTTGAGGCGGAAACGATCCATTTTTCATAATAGGATAACTGTGTAGCCATCTCAGCACCGATGTTTTCTGTGCCGCGCCGTTTCTCTTCCGTATTGACAATCTTGTAATAGTCCAATACATCCAATAGGGCATGACAGCGTTTCTCCCAGGGAAAAAGGTCACGCTCATAAATCTTAATTTTATCGTCGCTGCAGCCGGTACCTCCCAGGTCGTTAGGCAGGTGCTTTACCATTTTTTCCGTTGACATTGTATTTTTTTTATAAGTGATTGAATTAATTTAAATGAGGGATCGTAACCCCGATCATGGTGTCGCGCGTTACCAGTGCTTCGAGCTGTTCCTCGGTAAAGTTTTCAGTTCCGGCCGGTCTTAGGGGCAGCACCATATAGCGCTGATTAGCTGTAGAGTCGTTGATCACAATCTGGATATCGTCCGAAACGATGGTGCCGAATTCGGCGAGTACCGCCCTCGGCTCCTTTACAGCGCGTGACCGGTATTGCTTGCTTTTATACCAATCTGGCGGCAAGCCTAAAACCGCGCGCGGGTAGCAGGAACAAAGGGTACAAACGATCATGTGGTGCGTATCGATAGTATCTTCCAAAACGGTAAAAGCCGTGTCATCATAAATTGTGATGCCCATTTCTTCAGCGGCAGCAACACCGTTGGTCAGCAGTCTTTTGCGGAATTCCGGATCGAGCCACGCCCGGACAACTAATTTCTGTCCGAGTACCGGTGAACGGGAATCCAGCAGTTCGATTTGCTTACGTACATCATCGGGTTTAATCAGCCCTTTTTCGATCATTAATTCGCGGATGCTGATCTCTAAAATTTCATAGTAGCCGGGCTTTTCCTCGTTTACAATCGGCGTGTGATCATGCGGATGATCGTGTTTGTGCGGGTGGTTCTGATCGTTATTCATTGTTTGTTGTTTTTACAGGTTCTAACCAGTTTTCAAAAATTTCTATTTCCAGCACATCTGTATCCAGTCCTTTATAATCCTCCCAGATATCCTTTTGAAGAAAGCTGACCATATAGTACCAAAGCTTATCGCCCGCGTTTTTACCGAAAGCCTCTTTTTCGGGATTGATATAAAGGCCCAGGTTACGGGAAATGATGCCTTGCTTTCCCCTGATGTAGGTTGGCGTACGATAGTGGCCTATCGGAAACTTTACCGTTACTGTTACGGTGTCGCCGACTTCCAGGGGTGATGGATGATGTGGAACTGTTGTAAGCATGTTGATTTTTTTAAGTTTTACATTGCCGGGTTCAATCGGACCCATTGCGGTAAGGCAATGCCAAACGATATGCCATTCATTTTAAATAACTGATTTACAGATATTTAAATATATTTTAATAAAAATAAAACGGCGATATTTCATTGAAAATCAGCCTAACGTCGAAATTTAACGTGCTGACCGTTTCCGCTTTGCCTGCGATATTTCATCGCGACATCACCGAACGACGAAATTTCAGAGGTGACTATTTAAGAAAAGCATCTCAAGGGATTGATTTACATTGCTTTACCATTTTGGCACAAAAATTTAACCGCAGCCCTAAACGCTAACTTCATGATAACGAGTACAATTATCAACACAGATAAAAAAGCCGCGGCAGTAAAGATCCTGGCGGCGGCGGCTTTTCTACTTACTTTTCAGGGCTATATGGTGGCACCATTGCTTGATGACCTTACCGGGGAATTGCAGTCAAACAGGTTCCTGGTTGGTTTTGCAATTCCGGCATTTGCGATCCCTTATGGCCTTAGCTCATTTTTCTACAGCCTGCTTATCCGGCGGTACGGGAGGCGCAATTTGATACTTAGCCTGATCATGCTAATGGCGTTTGGTATTTTCCTGACCACCTTTTGCGAATCCGCCGGTACATTCCTCATCATGCGCATCTTATTGGGTTTAGTTTCCGGCGGCATCATCCCGGTGGCTATTTCAATGACCGGTGACCTATACACATTGGGAAAGCGCGACCAGCCTTTTAGCTGGTTGTTCTTGGGCATGGCCGGCGGTATGACTTTTGGCCCGACGTTCGGAGGATATCTGTATCCACTAATAGGCTGGCGATGGGAATTTGTAATTGTCGGCATAACCTGCGCCCTGCTCAGTTATTATGCAGTCATGCACCGCAGGCTCTTTCCCGATGAACACATCTACAGTAAGATTGATCTGAAAACGACGCTTATAAAATTGCGGCATCTATTAGACAAGGAAGGGAGCAGGAAGATCTATGGATTTATTTTCCTTAACGGTGTTTTTCATTCAGGGCTTTTTGTCTGGATCAGCTTTTATTTTTCCGAGCGCTATCATTTCGGCGACCAGGCGGCCGGCATAGGATTGCTTTTATTCGGCTTGCCTGGTCTGCTGATGGCCGTCAGCATCGGTGCCGGAACGCAAAAATACGGTCATAAAAAGATGGTTATCCTTGGTTTACTTGTTATTGCACTGACCATTGCATTGCTGGTAGTCCATGCTTCCATATGGGTAGCGGTATTAGCCGTTACTTTTTTATCGGTGGGTTATGTAATGACCCAACCGTTATTTACAGGTATCATTAACAATCTTCGCAATGGAAGTGTACGTGGCTGCGCCCTTGGATTTGGTACCTGTCTCTTGTTTTTAGGTTACGGTGTCGGCCCCATCATATTCCAGTATCTTTTAGGTCTTGGCATTACACAGGCTTTAGTCATGCTGACTATCCTGGGCATATCACTTGCCTTTCTTTCCATCGGTAAAACGAATTCTGCTGCCGGCTTGGTTCATTAAACAGGTAATATTCTCTCTCCCTTTTTTTTAATGCCTGCATATCGGCTTCCATCCGTTTTTCGACGATATATAGGTGATAGGGAAACTATAGCAGTTATGATATGCAGTCAATAACATGAAGTTAATGTTCTCATTTTCAGAGATAAAAGCCTAACGTCGCGATTCTGCAAAGGCTTTGGCTTTGTCCTTGTCTAATGAACATGACACCTGAATGGATCAGGTATTACTTAAAAAAAATATTATGCCTTTTGTAAACATTAAACTGGTTGACGGTGTATTTACCCCCGATCAAAAACATGCGCTGGCCGCAGCCATTACCGACGTTATGGTAAAATTTGAAGGCTCTGAAGCTTTCCGCGAAGTGGTTTGGGTGCTAATCGAAGAATTACATACTGATGGCTGGCATATTGGCGGCAGGCCTTTCGAGGGCCCCAAATCCCTAATGCAGGCGCTGGGCAATGCGGGTAAAGCTTTTGAAATGATTGACGGACAACCGACGACCCGTGCAGAATTCGCAGCTGCGATGCCGGTAAAGTCCTGATTCGTTTTCCTAAACAAAAAAGCACAAGCGAACAAAAATGCAGGCTGCTTGTGCTCTTTTTATTTTTCAGGACCCAAAGTGATTTATAACCTGTATTTAATTGGCCAATCGTTGATGAACGAAATTCAGTTGATTTGTATTTTGTGATTTATATTTAACTAATTGATTGTTAGTAAATTAAATGATTGGTCTACGATTTGTTTATGAGTGCTAAAAAAATAAAATCAACGCAATGAACAATCAAAACCAAACGATCAACCGTAGAAATTTCATTAATTCTGCAAGTCTGTTAACAGCCAGTGTTCTATTGATGCCAAAGGGGCTTTTTGCTCAAACCCAAAGTCCCGTTATTACCATAAAAAAAGCGGCGGCAACGGCTAAAATAAATATCACAAAACTTCGCGGCAATATCAGCATGCTTGAAGGATCTGGCGGTAATATTGCTGTTTTTAACGGCTCGGAGGGAAAACTTATGGTCGATGCTGGCATAGGCGTATCGAAAATAAATGTTTCAGCAGCGTTAAGCTCTGTCAGCGATAAGCCTTTAAAATACCTAATCAACACACATTGGCATTTTGACCATGCTGATGGAAATGAATGGCTACACGACGCTGGGGCAACTATTATCGCGCATGAAAATACGCGCAAACACCTGGCGAATTCTGTTAGAGTTAGTGATTGGAACTATACATTTCCTCCTGCACCAAAAGGCGCATTACCAGCTATAATTGTAAAAACAAACCATAGCATGCATTTTAATGGGGAAATGATACACATTAACTATTACACCCCAGCCCATACAGATTGCGACCTTTCGGTTTATTTTCCGCATGCTGATATTCTGCACGTTGGTGATACTTTTTGGAATGGCCACTATCCTTTTATTGATTATTCTACCGGTGGCAGTATCGATGGAGCAATCCGTGCTGCAAAGCGTAACGTCGCCATGGCAACAGCAAATACGATAGTTATCCCAGGCCACGGTCCAATCGGAAACCAAGCACATCTGATAGAGTTTAGGGATATGCTCATCGATATTAGAGGAAAAGTTGCGGCACTGAAACAAGAGGGGAAATCAATTGATGATGTTATCGCCGCGAAACCAACCGCTGCCTATGACACCAAATGGGGCAGTTTTGTTATTGATGGAACAACTTTCACCCATTTGATTTATAAAGGGATATAACCTCAATAGGCATAATCTCTTACTTGCATTTTAAAGGCGCCTAAAATCTTTAATTGGATAAATGGTTTTTATGAATTGGAATATTGGAATGGTAGCTGATGATCCTACTATTAAGATTGACCTCAAGATATTTCACTGCCAAATACAAAATGATCACGACGCGATCACGGAAGAAGAATCGGCCTATCAAGAAATCCCGCCAGTCCGGCAGTTAAATAGTTATGAAATTCTTATAAACTACCAGCGCATTAAAGACCATGTTAAAATGTTGATTGAGCAAGGAACGGCTGCTGCCCATTAATGATTATTTCGCAAATAACTTAGGATATCAACTACTGGCTGACTTATTGCATTGTACATGTAAACACTTAAAAAATGGACAACATACAAGCATCATCCCTGAAAACCAAAGACGAAGTGATCAGCGATTTGAAAGAATTATTGGAGTTGGTGAATGATGGCAAAGAAGGCTATCATACCGCTTCCGAAGCGACGGAATCACCTGAACTAAAAGCCTTATTCGCCAAGCTATCCGGCGAACGCATCGTGTACGCTGCTGAATTGAAAGAACATATCGCCGTACACGGCGGCGAAGCCGACAATGAAAGCGGTGGTATCTTAGGCGGTCTGCACCGCACCTGGTTAAGCATTAAAGAAAAACTAAGCAGTTCAGACAACAGTTCGATCATTGATAGCATCGTGACCGGCGAAAAAGCTGTGATCAATAAGTATGATGAACTGATTGCTGACTTCGCCGATCATGCTGACCATATGGAACTGTTAAAGAGCCAGCGCGAAGGCATCCAGGCCGCATTGACCGAAATTCAAACGAAGCAATATTAAAACACACCGCCTTGTTTTCAGGGCGGCTTTTTTTTTAAACTGCGGGTCACCGCAATTGTTAACCCATCTACTAAAACAATTTAAACATGGCAATAAGAGGCGCAAAAGTGGAAAGGACTTCCGTATCGGAACAGCCACACGAATTAAAGTACGAAGCAAAGAAAGAAGGCACAACCTCTAAAAAGGTCAAAGCTGCAAAAAAAGCGACCGGAACCAATAAAAGGGCCGCGGTCGAAAAGAAACTTGAAGGTAAAAAATAAGCCAGGCCCCGGAAGGGGCTTTGTTGTCTATGGAAAAGCTTAAGGAATATCATAAGAAGCGGGATTTTAAAAAGACCGCCGAGCCCAAAGCGGGAGCGAGTAAAGATAAAAACCATTTGATCTTTGTCGTGCAAAAGCATGACGCCTCCCGCCTGCATTATGATTTCCGGCTCGAAATGGATGGCGTACTCAAAAGCTGGGCCGTACCCAAAGGCCCGAGCCTCGACCCCAAAGTAAAACACCTGGCTATGATGGTCGAAGATCATCCATTTGACTATTTGAACTTTGAGGGTATTATCCCTAAAGGTGAATATGGTGGTGGCACCGTCATCGTTTGGGACGAAGGCACCTATGAGCCTATCGAACCCATCAAAGGAAAAAAAGCCCAGGAGAAACACCTCCTGAAACAATTAGCCAGCGGCCAACTTAAGATCAGGCTGCACGGCGAAAAACTCAATGGAGAGTTCGCCATGGTAAAAACCCACGGCATGGGCGAGAACGGCTGGCTGATGATCAAACACAAAGATGAATTTGCTACCAGCGAAGACATCACCAAAAAAGATAAATCTGTACTATCCGGTAAAGACCTCGAACAAATGGCCAAAACCAGCGAAAAGGTCTGGCAGCACGGACACGAAGAAGATGTAGTTCCAGACGAAGAACTCGCTGAAGAAGTTGAAACCGAAGAACCGGAGCTAACCGATGTTACAGCCATTTTAAAAGCTGCACCAAAGTCTAAAGTCCCCGCCAACATCAAACCGATGAAGGCCACTTTGGTGGATGAACCCTTTGATGAACCCGGTTGGCTGTTCGAAGTTAAATGGGATGGCTACCGCGCCATCGCCAACATTCAAAAAGATGAAGTATCGCTTATCTCCCGCAACAACCTGCCTTTTGACAAATATTATCCCATCAATGATGCCCTTAAAAAATGGGGCATCAACGCCGTATTGGATGGCGAATTGCTGGTACTGAACGAAAAAGGCATTTCCGATTTCGGCGCCATGCAGAACTGGCGCAGTGAAGCCGACGGCAACCTGGTCTATTATATTTTCGATATTTTGTGGTACGAAGGCAAAAACCTGATGGACTTACCACTTATCGAACGCCAGGCCATCCTCAAATCAATGCTGCCGACAGATAACGACCATATCCGTCAAAGCAAAGTATTTGACGCCAATGGCATCGACTTTTTCGCAGCCGCTGAACGTATGGGCCTGGAAGGCATCATCGCCAAAAAAGCGGACAGCGTTTATACCTCGGACCTCCGTTCCAAGGAATGGCTGAAAGTCAAAGTGCAAAGACGCCAGGAAGTAGTCATCGCTGGTTTTACCAAAAACGAGGGGACTGGCAAATCGTTCAGTGCTTTAGTTCTTGGCGTTTATAGAGATGGCGCGCTTCAGTTTGTCGGTAAGGTCGGCACCGGCTTTTCGGATAAACTCCAAAAAGAAATGATGGCCCAGTTCGAGCCTCTCATTACCAAAAACAGCCCCTTTGACTACGAAGTGGATGTCGATAAACCGACCCGTTTCCGGCCCAAACGCATGGGCGCTAAACCCACCTGGCTCAAACCTGAACTGGTTTGTGAGGTCGGCTTTGCTGAAGTTACCAGCGACGGCGTGTTCAGGCAAGCTTCTTTTAAAGGCATGCGGACCGACAAGAAAGCAAAGGACGTAGTTTTGGAAACGCCGGCCGATACGGAAGAGACAGTAACAGAATTTGCTCCATCTGAAAAGAACAATTTGGCTTTAGCCCCTGTAAAAAGTACCGAGCGTAAAACCTTATTAAATCCAACTGAAGATACCCAAACCAAAAAAGTTTGCGGTCATGAACTCAAATTTAACCATGTCACCAAACTTTATTGGCCGGAAGACAAAGTGACCAAGGGCGATATGCTCAATTACTACTACAAGGTCGGCGAATATATGATGCCCTATTTAAAAGATAGGCCCATGTCGCTTAACCGTTTTCCGGGTGGCATCCATGGCCAAAGCTTCTACCAAAAGAACGTCACCGATAAGGCGCCCGATTGGGCTAAAACATTCGACCATGTGACCGACGAAGGGAAAGTGACGAAGTATTTGGTGGGTACCGATGAAGCAAGTTTATTATGGATGAACTCGCTGGGCTGTATCGAGATCAATCCCTGGTTTAGTAGAGCGGAAACACCGGACAATCCCGACTACTGCGTCATCGATTTGGACCCTGACAAGCATACCTATGACCAGGTCGTCGAAGCTGCGCGCATCGTGAAAGATATTTTGGATGCCATCGACGTACCTTCCTTTCCGAAGACTTCGGGCTCGACGGGTATGCATATCTATATCCCGCTGGCCGGAAAATACAGCTATCAGCAAAGCCAACTCTTTGCCAATATCATCGTCAAACACGTACATGAACAAATTCCGGATTATACCAGTTTGGAGCGCAGTATCGCCGCGCGCAAAGGGAAAATGTATTTGGACTATTTACAGAACCGCCCCGGCGCCACCATTGCCGGACCCTATAGCTTACGGCCCAAACCCGGCGCGACCGTATCCATGCCGCTGAGTTGGGACGAAGTCAAACCCGGCCTGACCATTCAGCATTTCAATATCCATAACGCGCTCGACCGCCTGAAAGAAACCGGCGGCAGATAAAAACGTAAAAAGTGATTTCGGGCAGTACTATACTCGCAGGCATATTTCCAGGTTTCTTTCGGAATTATTGTTAAAAAGCGAATTAGTCCCCAGAGAATTGGTTGTGAGCGATATTGCGTGTGGTACAGGTGGGTTTCTTACCGAAGCATATAGAATATTATTAAGGAATTATACTGCAGGTGGATATTTAACCGATGCCGTTAATAACAAACTCAAATCAGAAACATTTTTTGGATTTGACATAAAGGAACTGAACATTTCACTTTCTCGAATAAATATGTGCCTTGCAGGTGATGGACATACAAATATATCTCAAACGCCCGATTCGCTAATCACCGTACAACGTGAATGCTACGATTACATTTTGACGAATGTTCCTTATGGATTATATAAGGGAAATGCATCTTTAGACGGCTTTTATTACGCTAAAACTAAAAGGGATGAAATGCTATTTTTAGAGAAAGTAGTACAATCGCTTAAATACGGTGGAAAAGCAGTTGTAATTGTTCCAGATGGAATTTTAGAATCGCCATCACTTGAAACGTATCGAACAAGATTTTTAAATGATGTAAAAATTGAAGCGGTGATATCGCTCCATAAATATGTCTTTAGACCTTATACCACTGAAAAAACATTTGCTCTTATTTTCCAAAAAAGGCAAAAAGATGAAATCGCTAAACCTGTCAATTACGAGATGTTTATGTATATTCTCGAAAATGATGGCTTTCAAAAAGGTGATAAGCGTTATGCAATAAGAGAGGATAATATTCCAGATTTGATGGAAAATTATAGAGGTAAGCAGGCTAAAGCACCATTTACATACGTTAACATTAATAGTTTAAATGATAAAAATTTCTATAATTTAACTCCTGAATTTTATTTGAATTACTATGAGAGTGATTATATGGATGTAGAATTTGAGGAGTACCGAGAAAACATAGAAAAATTAAAACGACTTAACAGTATTCTTGAAAATCCATTTGTATGAAACCTGAACAACTTGAATTATTGATTAAGCAACGCATTTCAATACCGGCAAATGTAAAATGCGAGGAGTACCCTGCAAAGCGGCTTTTTGAGTTTCTTGGTAAAAATAATGGACTAACAGAAGAGTTTATATATAATGTAGAAAATCCTCTTACGGTTCAATTACCTGTTTATACGGCATCCTATGAGCCTATAGGATATATACCTATTGATGCTGCTATTAACGGTAAGCCGCTTAAAAAGTGTATAGGAGAAACCATTATAATATTCAGGCAGGGATATGCTGGTTTAATGTATATTCCAAAAGAAGAAATGTTTTTTGCATCTGAACATACCATTCCCATACAAGTTAAAAAGGAATTTAAAGAAGAGTTAAACCAACATTGGTTTGCAAAATACTATCAACCCGAGGTCATGCATTATGTTACGGGCAAAGCCGATTCAGGCAACTTTTCCAAATTGGCTTTTG
The DNA here is from genome assembly GCA_040388175.1 of Bacteroidota bacterium. Taxonomy (GTDB): domain Bacteria; phylum Bacteroidota; class Bacteroidia; order Sphingobacteriales; family Sphingobacteriaceae; genus Mucilaginibacter. Next base: position 45,769 of record JAZKCG010000001.1, read on the forward strand.
AAAAGATGAACTTCCTTATTCCCGAAAGAAAATGGCAGGATAAGTGCGCCAAAATGTACATTGAATTGGAAACCGAATTAAATAAGGTTCGTGAAAATATTAGCGGCTTATCACTTACTAAGATTGAAAAAAAGGACAATGGCTCATCTGATGAAGAATTGGTAGAAAAATACGAAAGCGGTCGCATTGACTTAGGTAAAACACTAAATCCAGTTCTGAAAAAATAACAAACTGCTTAGTTTTAAACCTCCTGTTTTTTAGTTGGTACACTAAACTATATAGTTACCAAAGTTTTGCGTTATAAACTCCAATTAGGCAACCGTACACACATGTTGGATTAAATAAAGCTCGCATTAATGACAAATTAATATCTTGACTGTAGATTATAAAAGAACAATAATTTTTTTGAATACGATTTCAAGGACATTATTGTGTGGTAAAATCATGGTTATTAAGTTAGTCCATAACCAGCTCAGGGTTTAATCCCTTTACAAATATTATTAATCTGTTCATCAAGTTCCTGGGCGGAGGATAACAAATAGTTCAGTAATGTGTCGTTTTCCTCGCCCCCGGCCGGGTTATCTTTGATCAAATTAACGAGTGCTATGACCTTTGTGAGCGGAGAACGAATTAGGTGTGACTGCACCCAGGCGATCTCTGTCAATTGACGGTTCCTTCGTTCGATAGCTTTAGTTTGGCTTACCTTTTCGGTAATGTCGAGGCATGCACCTATCATCTCAACCGGAACGTTATTTTGGTCACATTTTAATTTTGCCCATGACCGTAGATAGCGTACTTCGCCATCCGGCCGGATGATCCTTTCTTCAAATTCAGCTGTCTCTTTTGAGGTTAAAATATTTTCGATAATCTGATATACCCGATCTCTGTCTTCTGGATGCAACCGTTCCTGGTAGCCCGCAAATGTTGCTTTAAATTCTTTGGGATCAAGTCCATAAATCGTATACAAAACCGGCGACCAATTGACGATATCCAACTGAATATCCCATCGCCAATTACCAAAGTGCGCCAGTTCCTGGTTTTGCAACATTAGTAGGTTAGTTTCGTTGATGATATCAGTTTTTTGTCGGTTCTCAAGAATGATACGTAATAGGGCCGTAGCTCTTTCCATTACTTTCAACTCCTCGTCGCCTGGCAATTTAGGTTTTCTGTAATACATGGAAACGGTGGCAATTACCTCACCATCTGTATCAATAACAGGGTTAGACCAACAGGCGTGCAATTGATATCCCATTGCTATGGATTTATATTTATCCCATTTAGGATCGGAAGCAATGTCGCCGACAATAACCTGTTGCTTTAAGGCCGCCGCAGCGCCACATGAGCCCTCGTTTTCGCCTATTGACAGGCCAGTCATGCTGCTGATATATGACGGGTGCAGCGAGGGCGACAGGCCATTAACCAAATGGTGGTTTTTTACCCGGTATATACATGATAACATTTGCGGGAACAAGGCCTCCAACCCTTTGAGGTAGGTAGTTAACACTTCATCAAGTGGAACAATAAGTTCTGAATTTAACCGCAAGATATGACCCTCCAATCGCTCTATTTCCTGTAATCTTTCCGTTATGGTGATATCCAGCATAATACCGCGTATAAGGAAGGGCTTACCGTCTCTAAACGTAATCGAAACTCTGTCCCTTACCCAAACTATATGACCGTCAGCTTTTATAATACGGTACTCAAACGACCGGTTTTCGTATTTACCGTTTAATATTTTTTTGTAACCTGTTATTACATTCCGATCGTCCGGATGTATACATGACTCCCAAAAGCCTGACCGGCCCAGCCAATCTTCTGGCGAAAAGCCTAAAATTGCCCGTATCCGGTCACTAATAAAGGTAAATAGCCCCAGCTCGGCATCCGCCTCCCAAACGATCCCTTCTATCGATTGTAATAGGCTATATATTTCTTCCTCTTTATATATCATTTATAGGGTTGTTTTAAATTAAATGTAACTCAATTGATTCCAAATTCAAAATATACCGCTTTATTTTTCTATGCCCAAGCTGGCAGTTAAAGCAAGTCGCTTAATAAACCGGTTCGAGAAGTACCCAGGTGGGTGCACAAGCCTCTCTTTGGAGAGAAGTAAAAACACTATAAATTGTTGATTTATAGTGTTTTTGTCTTTGCGAGTTGCCGTTTTGTAATGTGTCCAGCCCAAGAAGAGTGTCTTGTAATAGAAGAAAGTTTAAATGTCGAAAAACTATGATCTTATTTTAGAGGTCAATATTCTTTTTGCACAATCAGACGCGCACAGCAATCCGCCAGCCATCATTATAATATCTTTAATAACCAGCCTTCCCGCAGCAGACAAATAGGGGAACCCATGGTTGGGGCCACCCAAATTGGGCACCCAGGTTTCGGGCGTGGTAATTAAAAACGTAAGCGTAACTAATGACATACAGGCAGTGAGCAAGCCACCGGCAAGCCCCAGCCGGGCATTGAAAATACCTGCCAGTGTTAGCAAACCAATAATGACAATTACGGTACCCAGGATATAGGAAAAGGCATAAGTTCCGTTTTCTATATGCCATTTAATATTCTTCTCTACTAATTCGCCCTCTTTATTCTTGTAATTTTTATATTCATTGGCTTTACCATGATAAAAGAAACTCATCAATGGAGTATTCGCTACAAAAGGTACAATTCCATCTGCTTCATATTGAAAAGCTTTAAGGCCGCCGATCCATGCCATTACTATAAAAATGGCTATTCGCATTAAATTAAAAAATTGGCTTTGCAATTTTGCTAAGGTTGTTAACATGTTCATCTGTTTAAATTTAGAGACAAAATTAACAAGGCCATTTTCTGGTTACAATGGACAGATATGGATATTACATAGACAAATCTGCTGCGATGGATATCCCAACATTCTCACGAAAAGCCGTAGGTGTAATGCCGGTATGTTTTTTAAAATAACGGCTAAAATAATTCACATCGTCAAAATTCAACTCAGTAGCTATTTCTTTCATACTCTTATAACTAAGATGAATCAACTTTTTACACTCAAGTATAACTCTTTCTTGAATTAGTGCAGACGGTGTTCTCAAAAAATGCTGTTTACATTTCTTTGAAAAATTATTAGGCGAAATACCCATTTAGGCAGCATAAAAAGAAGGCTGTCTTTCTTTATGAAAATTATTTTCCAGTAATGCTTTAAATTTCATTAACGGATGATGTGTGTTCTTTTCCTCATAAATGACATTATTCTTCGATTTAATTTTGCTGCATAACGCTAAAATTAATTGCAAATAAGCCCGAACTACTGCTACAGAATAGCTATCGGTATTCTCCAGTTCTATAATCAGTTTTCCTAAAATATAATCAATTTCAATATAATTTTCTGTTTCAAGGTTTATGTATGGTTCTTGATATATATTATTAAATAAAAGACCATTACAAGCAACTTCCTTTTTATAGTATTCTATACAATAAAAATCTCCATGAAATTGGAGTCTTCTTGTTTGAAGTGGATGTTCTGTGTTAAAATAAACAACTTGATAAGGAGTTGTAAACAATGCAATCTTGCCTTGAAAAACATATTCTACAAGATCTACACTTACTTTCCCACTTCCTTGCAAAATAAAAATATTATACATGGGTGAGCCTTCACATTGATTGATATAATCTGTGTTGTATTTTTGAACCGTACAGCCCTTTTTATTTGTTTGTTTTTCTTCCATTGGTACTCTCGGGTTACTAATTGGCGGCACCCGCTAATGCCCATATCAGCATATAATTCTTCTCAAGGTGCCGGTCACTTACCTTATTCCAGCTAAACCTTGTTTATTCAAATGTTCTCGACACTATTTTGCTAAAATATGTAAATCTTTATAGGAATCATGTAAACATAAGTCTATTGCGTTTAAGGGGAGAATCCTGCTTGCATTCAACCGCCCATACCCGCCTTTGTCAACCCCTGTTTTTTTATTAGGTTTGTGTATGACCACATCCCCTTCGCAATTTAAGCTTCGGCAGTTTTGTTATATGTTGCCGGTACTGCTGTTATTAGTAGTTCATGCATCGGCACAAAACACGTACCCGTTTACCTCGGGCCTGTCTATACGGGTAAACGCCAATTATAACCGCGCTGCTGTGTACCAGGATGCTTTGGCCTATGCGCTGTATAAGGGTACGCTTAAAGCGCCCACAGAGGGTAATACGATGAACAATACCCCGACAGCTAACGATGCTAAATGGACAAAGATAAGTGCAGATACGGCCAATAAATTCAGGCTACGCGGTGGCGAGGGCACCTATCTGTACTTTAGCTATGATTCGCCATCAGAGCGTGTGGCTATCCTGAACATGAATGGCAACAGCGCGGTGTTTGTTAACGGCCAGCTACACATGGGCGATCCCTATAGTTTCGGATGGATGAATATTGTAGTGAAACTAAAAAAAGGGCGTAATGACTTCTTCGCCCGCGGACGGATGGTGCAGGGTAACCTTTCCTTTCCCGAAAAACCGGTATCTCTGGATGTAAAAGATGCCACACGACCGATAATTTCGGCAGGCAGTGGCATGGCTAAGATGAAGGTTGCCGTTGTTGTTATAAATACAACAGCTATTCCGCTAAAAGATTTGATTATGGTAAGTAGTATCGATAGCAAAGAAGCTAAAAGCACACTGCAAACTGTGCCCGCCTATGCTACCCGTAAGGTGTATTTTGATATTGACGGAACAACTATACAGGCTAAAGGATTTAATGATTGCTCGCTAACTTTACAGCAAAACGGTAAGGTAATTGATAAGGCTACGCTTAAAATTGAAGGTGTAGTAAAAGGCGATAAATACAGCGAAACGTTTGTGAGCGCTATTGATGGCAGTTTGCAATATTACTCGGTAGCGCCGCAGGTTGGCGGGCAGCAGGATGGGGCGTCTTTATTCTTTTCGGTACATGGGGCAGGGGTGGAGGCCATTAACCAGGTAAGGGCATATAAATCAAAAGACTGGGGTAATTTGGTTAGCCCTACCAACCGCAGGCCGCGTGGCTTTAACTGGGAAGACTGGGGCCGCATAGATGCTATGGAGGTGTTAGGAATCGCCAAAAAAGAATTTAAACCCGACCCGCAGCATATTTACCTTACGGGACACTCGATGGGCGGGCATGGTACCTGGTTCCTGGGTGCAACCTACCCGGATAAATGGGCAGTGATAGCACCGTGCTCGGGGTATCCAACATTAAAAACTTATGGTTCGGCAGATGGTGTTATTCCGGATACCAGTTCGTCCGAGTTGGGCAAGCTGCTACTTAGTGCCAGTAACCAAAGCGATGTACCTAAACTGGCGCAAAACTATAAACAGGTAGGCGTACATATTTTGCATGGCGACGCGGATGAAACCGTACCGGTAGCTTTTGCCCGCCAAATGAAGCAACTGTTAGCCGGTTTTCATGCTGACTTTCAGTATTATGAGTACCCCGGCGGTTCGCACTGGTGGAGCGACGAGGCGGTAGATTGGCAACCTATATTTGATATGTTTAAAAGACATACCATACCAACAGATGATAAGGTTAACACGATAGATTTTACAACGGCCAGCCCGGGTATTTCTGCATCTAATCATTGGGCTACAATACACCAGCAGATAGTTCCATTCCAGTATAGTAGGATAAGATTAAATCGCAACAAAAAAACAGCTTCCATAACCGGTACGGCAGATAACATAGCGTTATTAAAGTTGAAATTAGCAGGTTTTTCAAAGGGCAATACCATTAACATAACACTGGATGATCTTACTCCTGTAAAATACACCACCATAAGCGATAATGATAGCATCTACCTAAAGAAAGCCGATAAAGAATGGAAGTTGGTTGCACAGCCAGGTATGCAGGAGAAAGGCCCGCACCGTAACGGTACGTTCAAGGATGGGTTTGGTAAGAATATGCTGTACGTATATGCTACAGGCGGAACAGAACAGGAGAAAGAATGGAGCATAGCCAAGGCCCGTTATGATGCCGAGAGCTGGTATTATCGCGGTAATGGCGCTTTTGATATCATCAGCGATAAAGAATACTCGAAAGCTAAATATCCGGGCCGTAATGTGGTATTGATTGGCAACGCGTCTACCAATTCGGCATGGAAGGCTTTGTTGTATGATTGCCCGGTCAATATATCAAACGGCATAGTAAAAGTAGGGACTAAACTATACACCGGCACAGATCTTGGCGCATATTTTGTTTGGCCAATGGCAGGCACATCAGTAAATACTATTTCTGTTATAGCAGGCACAGGTATTGAGGGCATGAACGCTGCAAACGCTAACCAGTATTTTACCGGTGGTAGCGGCTTTGCCGATATTATGGTGTTCCGCTCTGGTATGTTAAAGCAGGGGGCAGGCCAGGTAGTACATGCAAGTTTTTATGATAACCAGTGGAAAGTACAATAGTTAAGCAGATGAATAAAATAGCGAATGGTCTTTTTTTCGTAATAGGGTTGTTGGCCTTTAGTACTAACTTAAACGCGCAGAATATATCATCCAAAGTAAACTGGATAAGGCCGGAAACAGGGTCAAGTAATAAAACATGGGGGATACATAATGGCATAGTATTTAGTTTATGGCCAAATGCGGTAGAGACCGGTAATAAGGGTACAGGTGGCCCAAGGGGGCTGATTCAAGTAGGGTATGAATACCAGGGCAAGGTGTACCTCATCAATTACATCGCCATTGAGCCGGTAGTAGATGGCAAAATAGAATTTAGCGAGATTTCGCCTTCGGCAATTGATGGTAAATGGGGTAAACTATTTTGGCCGGGCAATAGTGAAACAGATAATGCCTATAACCCAATAAACCAAAGCAGGGGAGTGGTATCTCACCCTGACCCTAACCAACCGGAAACAGAGCAGCTAACCCTGTATATATTTACCGAACAGTTTTTAGATAAAGCCAACCCATACCTGAGGATAAGTATCCGCAGTGATCGTCCCGAAGAAATTGGTATAGAGTTATTCAACGAACCAAACAGTGCCAAAATGGATAGGTGCGCGCTTACCGCTACCATGGGTAATTATTCGCGGCTAAGGCTGCTGCATCTTAATAACGAGGTGATAGACTCAAGAAAACTATATAGCAGGTATAACGGTATCGATTTTATAGAAAAAGAAGCGTATCCCGTTAGTAAATTCCTAAAATTGAAAGATGGTAGCCCTATCGCCATAGCAACATCGAGCGAGACCCTTGCAGAATTATCCTCATGGCCAACCGATAGCGCCTATAATGCTAAAAAAGGCTGGCGCTATCGCCCCAATTTTAAGCTGACACAATACTGGCGCAAAGATGCTGCGGGATACGACCCTTCGTTGGAAGTAAGAGTAAACGGTAGGGTGAAGTATTGGGCCGTAGCCAGTAAGGACCCCAAACAATATGTTAACCTGCCCGGTGGCCCGGCGTTCGAGAATTTTGAGTTGAGAGAGAAGTATTATCCCGGCCAGAAGTTCTATTACGGCCTTACACGCAAAACTGCGGATGAATTAATTAAGGAATAACATTAAACGCATAACGCTAAAAGACAGTGCGAAGCGATTACCTGTTTTGAATTTCTCAAACCAATGCAGGTAAATGATGTTGTTAAACTATATATTAGGATTATGGAAATTATACGTAATGGCTCACAACCTTCGGGTAAGGGCCCGGCAGAATATTTTACTGGCACCGTAAGGATCGATCCGCTTTTTACACCACCCGATCCAGCTCGTGTGGCTATGGCTTTGGTAACCTTCGAGCCCGGCGCGCGTACAGCCTGGCATACGCATCCGTTGGGTCAAACTCTGATAGTTACCGCAGGTTTTGGTTGGGTACAGCGCGAAGGGGAGACAAGGCAGGAAATAAAACAGGGCGATGTAGTATGGTTTGCACCAAATGAAAGGCACTGGCATGGTGCTACGGCTACAACCGCTATGAGCCATATCGCCATTCAGGAAAAACTAAATGGTTCGCCGGTTGATTGGATGGAACAGGTAACAGACGAGCAGTACGGGAAATAGTTAATATCAAATATCCAATTTCGAATGATGAAGTAGTTAATCCATTATTCGAAATTGGACATTCAGTGTTCGATATTGTTTAAAGATTCTTACTTGGTAATAAACCCATATTTCCTGTAAACGGCTTTAGCTTCGGCGCTTACTAAAAAATCCATGAAATCTTTAGCGGCTTGCGGATGGGGTGCGGTCTTTAATTGACCGGCAAAATAAGTGGCTGTCACATTTTTATCTTCTGGAATTTCAACAAGGCCTACCGGGTTCTTTAACATTTGCTGATAATAAACTTCGGTATACCAAACCGGTCCGGCATCAGCTTGGTTATATAAAATACGCATGGGTGTTTCGCGATGATGTATCTGGGTAAGATAAGTACTGGCATCTTTTACCTTATCTTCCATAATGGTTTTACGCAAAGGTTCGCCGCCGGCTTTTACATAGGCTTCTTCAATTTGTTTACCAATACCTTCAAATTGAAGATTAGGCATACTAACGCGGATGCCTTTTTTGCCCAAATCGGTCATGCTTTTAATGTTTTTAGGATTACCCTTTTGCACCATAATTGCCAACCTGTTATAAGCGTAAGGAGCTGTCTGCGTAAAAGAAGCTGCCATTTTATCTATAGCGGTTTTACCGGCGGTATATACGTCAGGCTTTAAGGTGATGCGCATATTGCCTATGGTTACAGAACCGTCTTCAATTTGATTAGCCAGGATTCCGGGTGGCAATGTTTCTGCAAATATGCGTTGGTATTGCGGGTATTTGGCTTTGAAAGCCGCCAGTAGGTCATCTACACACATAAACTGGTTGCCTGCAAAAAATATAACCAGTTGCGGGTCATTAATATCACCAAAAAGATCAGGTACATTATCAACACCGGGTACGGTAAACATTACTTTACTTTGCGGTGGCGTGTTCCATGGTGGGTCAAAACGGTGGTCCTGTGCTTTAACTGTAAGCATAGCAGTTAACAGGCCAAACGTTATTAGAATTCTGTTTTTTAAGATCGACATAAACATAGATATTTATTAAAGTAGATATACCGGTGCCAAATGTAGGTATCAAAGCAGAAAAAATTAAATACTAATTGCTTAAATTACACCATCAATAACGCCAACTGGTTATGCAAAAAGTAATTAAAAGAGTTGTTTATAGTAGTATAGTTTGTTTAGTGGCCTTGATCTGTTTTTCAGCCTGGAAAGATGTGAATATCAAACATGCAACCATCGCTCAACAAGATACACTTGAACGCAATGTAATATACGGCAGTAATATCAATAGCGAAGGAAAGAGACAGGATTTGGTAATGGATATCTATTATCCAAAAGACAAGGCAGAGAATAAAAAATATCCAATGATAATGCTGATACATGGCGGTACTTTCTTAAACGGAAAAAAGGAAGATATGGCCAAACTCTGCAAACAAATGGCAGATTCGGGCTTTGTGGCTGTTACTATTGATTACCGTTTGGGATGGAACGCCAAGAGTGCCATAGGCGGTTGTAAGACCTTAGATGCCAATAGCCTTGTCCTGGCCAATTACCGCGCCATGCAGGATGCTCATGCCGCCATGCGTTTTCTGGCTGCCAATGCTGCTAAATATCACATCGATACCAAGTGGTTGTTTATAGGCGGTGGCAGTGCAGGCGCTATCATGGCGTTGAATGTAGCTTACGCTAACCCTAAATCCACAGATGAACATGTAGCTTACGCGATGTCTACACTGGGTGGTATTGATACCTCCGGTAATACCTATACCACTAAATTTAAATTGAAAGGTATCTGCGATCTGTGGGGCGCCTTGTCAGACTCGACTTTAATAAACAGACGCACTGCCTTACCGACCATATTTTTTCATGGTACCGCTGATGGCACCGTGCCGTACGATAAGGGACAATACATCCATGATTGTGATAAGGTTCCGGTGCTGTATGGTTCAGCATGTTTGTACAGGCAAACCGTGGCTGCCGGACAAGTGGCTGTATTTAATACCTCTGTAGGCGGCAAACATGGCCCGGTAGAGTTTACAGCGGATGTCATAGCCAGTAATACCGCCTGCTTTTTTCATAGGGTAATGAACGGTACAGCAAAAAGCGCGGCCTATTATAATGCGGTGGCAGGGTGTAGGTAACACGTGATTAGATTTCAGTAGTACATAGTATTATCTTATTTATTCTTAAAAATACCCGTACAGAATAAAATATGCCAAAATCTCTTAATGATTAGGCAATAACGTAAAATATTATAAAGCGATAATCGCTTTTCTTTGATAGGATAAAATTATAAAACTAACTTCCATTAAGTTAACAATAAGCTAAATGATCATTAAGAAACTACAATTGGTATTGTGCGTTATTTTACTGGGTTTTTCGTCAGTAAAAGCACAGAACGAAACAACGCAAGATCCGCACCTAAAAAAACTGCAACAGCAATTTATTGACCTGCGGTTTGGTATGTTTATCCACTTTAACATTCCAACTTATATGGATGCCGACTGGCCTGATCCAGAAGCTTCTCCATCAAACTTTAACCCAACCAAATTAGATTGTGACCAATGGGCTAAGGCTGCAAAATCAGCTAATATGACCTACGGCTGTTTAACTACCAAGCACCATAGTGGTTTTTGTATCTGGGATACTAAAAGTACCGACTATAACGTAATGCACAGCCCGTTAAAAAGAGATGTGGTAAAAGAATATGTTGACGCTTTCAGGGCTAATGGTTTAAAGGTGATGTTGTACTATTCTATATTAGATACACACCATAAACTACGCCCAAATCAAATTCAGCCAAGTCACATTGAAATGGTTAAGACGCAAATAACAGAGCTATTAACCAAATACGGTAAGATAGAGGCACTGATCATTGATGGTTGGGATGCGCCATGGTCGCGTATCAGTTATGACGATGTCTCTTTTGAAGATATCTATCACCTGGTAAAAAAACTACAACCTGATTGTTTGCTGATGGACCTGAACGGTGCAAAATATCCTAAGTTAGGTTTGTACTATACTGATATTAAAACTTACGAAATGGGTGCCGGCCAGCGTATGGAAGCTGGTAGTAATACTATGCCTGCATTGGCTTGCTTACCTATCCAAAGCTCATGGTTCTGGAAAACAGATTTCCCTACCACACCGGTTAAAACCGCGCAAAGTTTAGTGAATGATTACCTGGTAAAACTAAATAATGACCGTTGTAACTTTATATTGAACGTAGCACCAAACAAAGAGGGTCGTTTTGATGATAACGCCATAGCCGGCTTAAAAGAGATAGGCAAGATCTGGAAAAATGAGGGCCCGTTAGCCGCATTGCCGGATAATGAAGCGCCTATCATATCATCAAACCTGGCTAAGAACCAGGCGGCAAACTCAAGCTGGAGCGACGATATGAACATAAGCGATTTTGCTAATGATGATAGCTTTAACACCTCATGGATGTCAAGCCCTACTGTTAAGCAACCCTGGTATGAGATTAGCTTTAAACACGAGACCGGTCTTAATGCCATAGTAATTGCAGAACGTAAGTCGAATATCAATAAATACAAATTAGAGTATTATGCGGCAGGCGAGTGGAAGCCAATATTGGATGGTGATAAAACTACCGCTGTAAAGGTTCATCGCTTTAAAAGAATATGGGCAAATAAGATCCGTATGCAAATAATTGGCTATAACCACACACCTTCAATAGCCGAATTTGAGGTTTATAACGAGCAACGCTAAAAGGATAATAAAAAAGTAATAGCAATCAATCTGTTACAAAGCGGATAGCTAAAAACTATCCGCTTTTTTGTTTCTTTGCCATTGACAATTATGAGCAAACGGATTTTATTTATGGGGTGTATGCTATTGTGCGCTGTTACAGCAAGGTCGCAGAAGCATACTAATAGCACGGCAAAAGAAATTCAATACGGTAAAGATCTTATAGCCCGTACAGCCTATTACTTAGGCCCAAAAGGGAAAGTTGGCGCATTAACCAATGGCATGAATTGCCAGAATTGCCACAATAATGCCGGTACCAAAATATATGGTTTAAACCTGATAGCTACAGCTGCCAATTACCCGCAGTTTATGACACGTACCAATAGTGTGTTATCCATAGCAGGGCGAATAAACGGATGCTTTCAACGTAGTCTAAACGGACACGCGTTAGATACCACAAGCCGTGAAATGAAAGCCATGGTGGCTTATATTAAATGGTTAGGCAAGGCTGTACCTAAAGGGCAAAAGCCATTTGGTAGCAGCGTGTTAAAATTGGCTTACATGAATAAGCCCGAAAATCCCGCTAAAGGTAAAGCTGTGTTTGTACAGAAATGCCAGGTATGTCATGGCGCAAACGGCGAAGGCTTGCTTGCCGCCGATAAAATAACGTATACCTATCCGCCATTATGGGGCAAGCATAGTTATAATGATGGCGCGGGTTTGTATCGCATAACTACTTTTGCAGCGTTTGTTAAAAGCAATATGCCTTTTGGTGCTACCTATAAAACTCCGCAGCTTACTGATGAAGAGGCCTGGAATGTGGCTGCTTTTGTAAACTCGCAACCCCGGCCGCATTTTGACCAGCATAATGATTGGAAAGATATCGCCAAAAAACCAATAGATTATCCGTTTGGCCCTTATGCCGATCAGTTTAGCGAAAATCAGCATAAATATGGACCGTACCAGCCAATTGCAGATGTGCAAAAAACAAACACTAAAAAACCATAACTTTATATTTTTAAAAAGAACATTATGAAAAACATAGTTAAATACTTAATTATTTTGGTAACGGTTGTATCGTTAAAACCTGCAATGGCACAATCAAACGCCGGCTTTACGGGTGCAGTGGCTAAACTGCCACATTACAAAGCTTTATATTTTGTAGACGATACCGCTTCTGCAAAGATCGGCATGACCCTGCGCAATATCGGCAATGCTATTGAGGACCCTCGTTTAAAAGGCAAAGTAGAAATTGAACTGGTTGCTTTTGCAGGTGGCTATACTATGTTTTTAAAATCAGGTAAATACGAGTCGCAATTACTGGCGCTACAGAAAAAAGGAGTGATATTGGCCGAGTGCGAGAACACCATCCGTGAAAGAAAGATTGATAAAGCTACTTTGTTTGATTTTATAGGCTATACACCAAGCGGTAATGGCGAGATCATTATCCGTGGTAACGAAGGCTGGACTATTGTGCACCCGTAATTCATTTTAAACTAACGTTTATGAAAAAAGTATTGTTATTTATTATTTTGATAAGCTGTTTTGCATGGGCATCAGCACAGGATATTAAGGGCAATTACGCTATCAAAAACGTAAAAACCGGTATGCTGTTGCGGGTGAAAGACGCACATTCAAAAAACGGTACGCCATTGGTAGCTTATTACCCCGAGAACTGGAAGTGCATGACCTGGGATTTTAAAAAGACCGATGCCAACACCTACCAGTTACGGAATTTGCTAACTAACAAAACCTTTCAGCCGGTTGCAGCAGCCAATACTGATGTAGCTTTTGATGAGCAGCCATTGGTGCCTAATGATGCCAAACAGCAATATGAGTTTATCCCGGTTAAAAAAGACACTTACCTGATCAAACTAAAAGGAACTGATCTGTACATAACCCCGGCCGATCCTAAAGGCGAGGTAAACTCGGCGATAGTTCTGGCCGCTAAAAAAGGTACGCCTGATCAGCAATGGTTTATATATGAGCAAGCACCTACTATGTAAGTGCTTGCTACCTTTAGTTCGATATTAATGATCTAAAGTGGCCAGGTATTGATGTACCTGTGTAACAGCCATTGCTCCTTCGCCAACAGCTGATGCTACTCTTTTAACCGAGTTAAACCTTACATCTCCTGCTGCAAATGAACCGGGCTTACTGGTTTCGAGGTGATATGGTGGGCGTTCTAAAGTCCAGCTATCTTTAAATTCATCACGGCTAAACAAATCGCTGCCGGTAACGAGATAGCCATTTTGACAACGCAAGATGCCGGTTTCTTGAGCCCAATCTGTGTTTGGATTGCCGCCGATGCAGATAAAAACTTTATTGGTATCAAACCATTTTTCAGTGTTGTTTTTACTGTCAGCTATTTTTATCCGTCTTAACTCATGATCTCCCTCCAGGTCTGTTACTTGTGAATGATATAAAATACTGATGTTTGCAATATTGGTAACGCGTTTTACTAAATAATCAGAAAGTGTATCAGACAAATTGCCTTTACGAATAACCATATATACATGACGCGCGAACCCCGAAAAGTAAGATGCTGCCTGCCCTGCAGAATTGCCGCCACCAATTATAAATACATCCTTACCTTTACAAAAACAAGCCTCGCTTGCACCGGCACCGTAGTAAATGCCTTTGTGTAAAAAGCGTTCCTCGTGTTGCAGATTTAGTTTAGCATATTCTATCCCGGTAGCACAAATATTTGATTTGGCCACCATTACGCCGCCATCTTTTAAATCAACATGAATGCGGTTATCTTTAAAAGAACCTTTTATACCCTCCTGTAATAATAATATTTCAACCCCGAACTTCAGTGCCTGTTGCCTGGCACGCTCGGCCAGTTCTGCACCACTGATGCCTTCCGGAAACCCCATATAGTTCTCAATGAGCGAACTCGTCCCTGCTTGTCCTCCCATCGCTTCCCGCTCAACCAGGATCGTTTTTAATCCTTCAGATGCCGCGTAAACGGCCGCGCTTAAACCTGCTGGTCCGGCACCATAGATAGATAGGTCATATTCTTTTTGTGTAGGTTTGGTTATCCAGCCCAGGCATGATGCAATTTGCTGTAGTGTTGGATTAATTAAAAATTGTCCATCAGGAAATTCAATAGCCGGCGATCCATTAGCTTTGCGCAAATCTGTATGGTGAGTGTCCCTGTTAAATGAGTCGTCATCAATATCAAACAGGTCATATTCTATTACCCCGCGTTTTAAAAAATCGCGTATAGGATACATTTCTGACGAATCAGGATCGCCGTATAGTTTTAATTTATTCATAAGATAAAAGCTATTGATTAAAGATAGTGAAATTTAAGATTCGGTATAAATCGCAGTGTTCTCATTTTACCTGTGAATTATTATATTTATAGAAATCAAAACCCCATCAGCACGAAAGGAACCTTGCTTTTAGCTTTTACGCTTATCTCATTTACGGCATCGGCTCAAATTACTGCCACAAAAATACTTATCAGTGGCAAAGCAGAGTCATTACATGACAAGATCATAGCCTGGCGACGAGATTTTCATGAACACCCTGAATTGGGTAACCGCGAGGTGCGCACCAGTGGCATTATTGCCAAGCATTTGCGATTGTTGGGGATAGAAGTTAAAACCGGGGTAGCTACTACCGGTGTGGTGGGGTACTAAAAGGTGGTAAACCGGGACCTGTTGTGGCCTTACGGGCAGACATGGACGCTTTACCGGTTACGGAGCGTACTGCTGTTCCTTTTGCATCAAAAGTTAAAGCACAATATAACGGACAGGAAGTTGGGGTAATGCATGCTTGTGGGCATGATTCGCACATGGCCATTTTGCTGGCCGTTGCAGAGGTGCTTTCGAGTATGAAAAGCGACCTGCACGGAACCGTTAAGTTTATTTTCCAACCAGCAGAAGAGGGGACACCTTTAGGTGAAAAAGGTGGCGCCGAAGAAATGGTGAAAGAGGGCGTTCTGGAAAATCCAAAGGTTGATGTTATTTTTGGTTTGCATATCAATTCGTAGACTGAGGTTGGTAAGATCACTTATCGTCCGGGTGGTACTATGGCGGGGGTGAGTGATATGCAAATAATTGTAAAGGGGAGATCGGCGCATGGTGCCTACCCGTGGAGCAGTGTTGATCCGGTATTGGTATCAGCACAAATAATTAATAGCCTGCAAAGTATTGTAAGCAGGAACTTAAACCTTACTGAAAATCCGGCTGTAGTTACAGTGGGTGTTATCAAAGGTGGTACCCGTTTTAATATCATCCCCGAAATGGTAGAGATGGACGGCACTCTACGTTACTTTAATGATGCTGATGAGAAAATGCTGAAAGATAACGTGCACCGTATAGCCGCCAAAACTGCCGAAGCTTATGGCGCAACTGCCGAGGTTAAAATTCCTTTTAGTAATAACTACCCCGTAACCTATAACGATCCTGTACTTACTGCTAAAATGCTGCCATCGTTAGAAGCAACTGCTGGCAAGGATAATGTAATGCTGAAACCACCGGTTACTAGTGCAGAAGATTTTAGTTTTTATGAGCAAAAAGTACCAGGCATATTTTTCTTTTTAGCAGGAATGCCTAAAGGCGGCGACCCAATAACAGCGCCATCACACCATACTCCTGATTTCTATATAGATGAAAGCGGGTTTACGCTTGGTGTAAAGGCCCTCTGCAATTTAACGCTGGATTATATGGCGTTGGCTAAAGCGAAGTGAAAATTAAGCTTATTTATTTGGAGCGATGGCCTTGAAAATACCATAACCATCAGTTTGATATATTTTTTCGAATTTTTTGTATTTTTCAAATTTGGTAAGATTTGATAAGGAATCAACCGGGCATATTGCATATATATTACCTGAATTGTATCCATAATACAATGGGTGTTTCGGTATCTTTGAATAATCAAAATGGAAATTCAGATAGTTATCTTGTAATAAAACCCTGTTGTTTTTAATCTCTAATGCTATAATTGGATAACTATCAGAGAAACAAAAAATATCTCTTCCGTTATTTTTTAAATTATCAAGTGTATGGATTTTATTGATCAGGCCCGGAGGATACGGAAGAGGCAATTTACTATAATAACCAACAGAGTTATATTTTGTAGTGATCATGTCGGTTTTGGTGAAATTATAGGCGTTAAATAATGAATAAAGGATCATTAAGCCGACGAAAGAAAATTTAACAACCTTGCTGCGTTTCCATATTAAAAAAAAAGCAGGTATCACCAGGATGGTTAGTATAGTAAAATGCCTGAATTCATAAGAAACATCTGCTTTACTAAGATAAATTAGCGAATAAAAAACAAAGTTTATACCAACAAAACTGACCAGTGTATTTTTGTACAAAGAACTAACTTGTTTTGATCGTAAAATGAAATAATAGATTGCGATTACAAGAACAGACCCAATTAAACAAGAAATTGTTTTAATTATAGTATTAAGAGAGAAAAATATTCCAAATATTGGTGCAATTAAAGGAAAGGCCACTGCTCTTGGATTTAATCCGATTCCCATAGAAGTGTCACTAATATTTCTGTTATAGTTTAAAAAATAGGTTTTTCCAATAACTATATAAATAACAAAGATCAGCCCTAAATAAAGTCCGTTTCTTATTATTTTTTTATAGTTAAGATTCTTTAAAGAGCCATTAAATAATTCAGAGTTTAATAGAAAACAATAAAGCAAAGATCCTATGAAAATACTTGTAAATGATGCCTTGAGAAAGAAACCCACAAATCCCAATATTAATAATAATAGTAGATTGTAAAAGTTGATATTATTTAACTTAATTGTCCAATAAATAAACCAGGGGCAATAAGCTAACATCAAGATACCACCGCCATAGTATAAAAATATATTAGCCCAGAAAAAAGGCTGAATAAGTGTAAATGCAAATATTGCCAACGTAGTAATTGATACCGGTTGGATAATATTTTCCTTATAGTCAATAAGTCGGTGATACAATTTGAAAATCCCAAAACCTGAAATTAAAAGGCAGAGTATAGTTAGTATTTTAATTGTGCTGTAAAGGCTTACCGGAATTATTTTTTGAACAAGCTGTGGCATCGCGAATTGTCCGGGGGTCCACCAGGTAACAAATTCAGTTTCATCTTCATTAAGGTTTGTTACTTTGGGATGTTGATAATGATTAAAAGGGATATTTTTAACGCCATTGTCGGTCATTTTAAGCGTTATGCCAGAATCCCATACTAAGTATTGTTTAGAAAAGCAAAAGAGAGCAATCACTATAGAAGTATATAAGAAGATCCCGATGTAAAAAAAAAGTTTGATTTTGCTGGCATTCATGAGTTATGTTCGATTATTTAAATAAAGAGTAGTATATTATTGTTCTGATCTGTTCTTGCGATCGGGCTTGTAACCTGATTGCCAACTGCTTTGAAGTTAATAATAAATAGATGTATTCAAAAATATTTCACCTCGAACAAATACTACGTGAAAAACACTTATACTTAGATCTTGACACGTTTTGGTTTTGAACCCTGATCCATTGATGATAAGAAAATGATTAGGTTAGGCCGTGTTTGTTGCGGATAAAGATCAACGCCATTAATGCACCCAAAAAACCTAACCCGGCCGAGATCCGCATGATATTAGCATAAGCGTTAATAAAGCCGGTATGATAGGCCTTCTCTATAAGGGGTTTGTTGGTGGTTGTAATGGCTGACGGTACTTTGGCATTTCCTAAATCTTTGGCTTGCTGTATTACTTCCTGTTTGTCCTTTGTGTTAAGTGGTATTGTTTTTATTTGCTCTTGCAAAGCCCCCGAGAAAAACAGAACTGCCAGTGCGCCAAATATCGCGTTAGCAAAAACACCCGATATACGCGTCATTGCATTATTGATACCGGATGCTGTGCCCGAAAAATGATCGCTTACCGAACCCATCACCGCGGCAGTAAGCGGCGCTACCGTAAAAGACATACCCAAGCCCAAAACCAATACCCCAGGGAAAAATGTTGTCCAATACTCGCCCGGGCCGTTTGTTTGTTTAATGAAGGATAATAGTAATAAACCTGCACCAGCCAATGCCGGTCCGCCAATTAGAAAGAGGCGTGGCCCGTGCTTGTCTGCCAGTCCCCCTGCAAAACGGGCTATAGTTATCATCAGGACCGTAAATGGTAGAAATGTTAGTCCTGACTGCAACTGGCTATAACCTTGTACTTGCACCAGGTTTAACGATAAGAATAACATACCCGCACCCAAACCCGCATACAGGAAAAACGTGAGCAAATTTGCACCGCTAAATGTAGCGTTGGCAAAAAGCTTAAGCGGCATCATAGGGTTAACGCTTTTTATTTCTATGCGGATAAATATCAACAGAAAAATAACCCCTGCCGCAAGCGATCCATAAGCCTGAATGTTATACAGGCCTACCGTTGGTACTCGCAAAAATCCGAAGGTTATTAACGCTAATCCTAAAGCTATTGTTATTGCTCCAGGGAAGTCAAGGCCTGCTTTATTATCCTCATCTTTGATCTCTTTTACTTTAAAGGCCAGCATGAGTAAAGCCACTATACCAAATGGGACGTTTATAAAAAATATATAGCGCCATAAACCGGCATCGGCTAATGCTCCACCCAATACGGGCCCGCCCATGGTTACCACTGTAGTAAAAGCCGACCATGTGCCGATAGCCTTGCCGCGTTCTTTTGCATTGATGGATGAAGATATGAGCGATAAACTTCCCGGTATCATTAACGCGCCACCTATCCCTTGTAAAACCCTGCAAATAACCAACAGTAAAACACTGCCGGATAATCCGCATGCTGCCGAGCCAATTATAAAAATAAATATGCCTGCCATAAATATCTTTTTTCGTCCCAGTTTATCACCCATGGCACCACCTATTAAAATAAGAGAGGCCAACATCAGCAAATAAGCGTTTAAGATCCAAAACAGATCTGCCCCGGTAGCATTTAACCCTTGCTGCAAGGCAGGTAATACCACATTTAAGGCTGTGGCATCAATAAATGCCATAGCCGAGGCTAAAATGGTTGATACCATGATCCATTTACCTGCAGAACTGTTAAGCGAGACCGTTGCCATAATAAGGTTAACTTATTTATAGGTAATGAGTTTTATTTTATAAATAACCGTATTCAGAAAAAGCCAATTTAAGGTTGGCTTTTTGCTATAGTATTTTAATATTTATGCGGATTGTATTGCTTCAATTCTGTTTTTAATTGCTGTATCTGTTCTTGCGCCTGGCGGTTCTCCAGGTAATAATATATAGAGGCGATCAGAAATATTTTACTTAAAAGAAATACGGCTGCAAATACCCATCGCCAGGCTTTATGGATACGCATCTGGTTGGTTTCTGCTTCAACTTCAATAAAACGGCTCTTTTGGTCGTTGTCATGACCATTTTGGCCTTTATAAACCGTTAAATGTGGTCTGTTATCCGTTTTAATCAAGTCTTTTATATCATCTTCGATCTTTTTGAATAGGGTTGGAGGTGGGGCGATGGCACTATATTGAGCTAATCGTTCTAAATCGGTTTCCAATTCAATTAAAGCCTGTTCTATTTCAGGATGTTGCTTTTTTAAGTGTACCAACTCCTTTGCCTCATCATCAGAAGCCGCGCCTAACACATACAATTCTAACGCACCACTTTCTATGTATTCTTTAACGTTCATGCGACTTCCTTATGATTGAAAAAGCTTCCTTTAATAATTTTTTTACCAGGTCTTCTGATGTGTTTATTTCTTCACAAAGCTGCGAGACGGTTTTTTTATGAAAGTAAAAATAGTTAAAAACCAGCTGTTGATCTTCGGTCATTTTATCGAGGTATTGGTTTTGCGAATTTGTAAACAGTTCGTGTTTATTTGGGTTTTCGTAGTAGGCAAGCAATTCGTTTTTTGCAATACGTTGTAAATGACACCATTTACTGGCTTCATCCCAGTTTATATTATTAAAGTTTTTTGCTAAGCTGCTAAATGTTTTTACAAGGTAATCTTCGGCTATAGCTTTATTCTTAACTACTCCAATAAGGTATCCTAATAACATGCCCGCATACTCATCATACAGGCTATATACAGTTAGTGGTTTATTTTTTAGTAACGTATCTTCCTTTTTTAACATAACTATCCTAATATTCAAGTTATCGCTCCCAAAAAGTTATCATAGTTAACTAATATATAAAAATAAATAATTTTTGGCAGATTTTATAATTGATCTGACCATTTGTTATTGCATTTGGTTAGATGTAGCAGGGCAATCGCTTTAAAAATCTTTATATCTATTTTTTTGGCTAAGGGCGTTATGTTGATTTGTATTTTTCCATCCCCATAAATGGAACGATAATGAATTGGAAGGCTGTTTTTTTCATTGCCGGTGGCTGAAGCCAGGGGTTTACGTGAAACAAAAAGAAGGCTTTAGCCAAATTCTCTCCTCATAAAACTCTAAAAGAGATTTCCAGTCTGCCGGGCCAAAGACGCTGTTTTTCGGCGTATTTTTCGTACTTTTGTGTAAGCCCAAACGCCTGTTAAGGCGACGTGTTTTTGCGGAAAACGCAATCCAACCCACACGCATATACGCCAATATGTTACACAATGTGCTTATATACAGCAATTTAAGTTAAACATTTACTGTGATAACGTGTGATAGGCTGTGAAACAGGGTAAAATTACTGTGATAGTGATTAGAGGTGTTATAAGTGTGGTAAACTGTGCAGTTTGATACGCAAAACTGCCCCAGGGGTAAAGCTTTAAAGGCGATTTCCCTGTTAGATGTAGCCTCAAAGGTTATTATTTCTAATAAAAAAATGTATATTATTCCGAAAAACATCCGTTAAGTAATATAAACATTTTAACCTATGACATTAACCAGGAAACAAGCCTACAGGCGAATAGAGATAAACCGCATCATAATGATAATAGTGGGTATAGCCAGTGCCGCTTTTGGTCTTAAAGGCTTCCTGATCCCCAACGAGTTTATTGATGGTGGTGTTACCGGCATATCGTTATTGTTAAGCTCTATAACCGGATGGCCAACGTCACTGTTCCTGGTAGTCATCAATATTCCTTTTATCTGGTTAGGATATAAACGTATCGATAAGTTATTTGCATTAAAAACACTGGTTGCCATTATAGTGCTATCGCTTGTTATATATTTCATCAGTTTTCCATTGGTAACAAAGGATAAATTATTGATAGCTGTTTTTGGTGGATTTTTTTTAGGTGCAGGTATAGGTTTAACCATGCGTGGCGGAAGTGTTATTGACGGTACAGAGTTGCTGGCCGTTTATATTACCCCGCGTTCTGTATTGTCTATCGGGCAAATTATATTGGTGATCAACGTTTTTATATTTGGTATAGCGGCTTTCTTTTTGGGTATTGAATCAGCATTGTACTCTATGCTTACCTACCTGGCGGCTACGCAGACCATCAATTATATTGTACAGGGGTTTGATGAGTTTACTTCGGTAACCATTGTGTCGCCGAAAAGCGAGTTGATCAAACATGTTATTATGCGTCATTTACACCGGGGGGTTACCATCTATAAAGGCGAGCGTGGCTTTGGTAAAACAGAAATTGAGGATAAAAATGTAGATATCATAGTAACCGTAATAACCCGCCTGGAAGTACAGCGCCTGGTTGCACGGGTACAACAAATAGATCCTACTGCTTTTATCGTAACCAACTCCGTATCGGAAGTTAAGGGTGGATTAATAAAACGCCGGGCATTAGATCATTAAACAAGCTCTAAAAAGTTGCTTTTCTATTAAAAAAATTGGCATAGTCAGTTTTTTACTGATTTGATGAATGGTTGACCATTAAGAGCCTTGTTGTAAGGTTTTGGCAGTGTTTTTTCGGTTTTTTTGTCAGTAAAAGAGGTATTTGTCAGTGCGATGACAAAATGTCTGTTTATTTTTTTATTTTATTAAGGGAGTGTGATATCTTACTTCCGGGGTGACTTTTTTCGCCATATCATTGAAAAAAGCGATAGTTTTCGTGTTCGAAATGAATTTTTGACCTTTTTTGTTCTTTATTGGTGTCTTAAAATCGCAATTTTTCTAAATGTCAGCGTTTTATTTACTAATTTCTGATTTTTTCCAAAAAAATAATTTTTTGTCATTCTTAAGTCTGTTTTTTCTTTATATGAATTTTGAAATACAAATTATATTTATGCTAAATCAAACATTTATTTCTGATTTTTTTATTTAGATGATTTCAAAAAATGACTTTTTTGGGCATTAATGCCCCGGAAATTTTATGGCATATTTTGTGACGCTGTCGGTGCAAAAGAATGCAATTTGCTCTCGCTTCTATATCTTATTGTAAACAGGGTAAGATATATCAGAAAAGAAAGAATAATTGTTTTCTGCAGAGACATTTAATCATTTAATAAAAAATTAAAACCAAAAAATCATGTTAGTAGTATTAGAAGTTGTCGCATTGTTAGCTGCCATCATTGTTCCTTTAGCTTACCAGGCAAAAAAGGCTGAGTCAAGAAGAGCAAACTAAATAATTGAATACTTAGTATTCAATTTATAAAAAAGGGGATAGCGTTAGCTATCCCCTTTTTTATGCCGTATTAGTAACAATTGCACTACAAATATGATGGCATTTTGACTTTTTGAAATTTAGAATCAATCCTGTTAAGGTAAAAAGTTTACTTTTTTAGTTCAAAAAAGCCATTTATTATTCCTTATTAATCTTTTAATGTACATATTATTAATATGCTGCAAATAGTTTTGTGGTAATGTTGTTATGCAGCTATTGATTTTGAAGTCATATTAATTAACTTTGTTTCACCGCTATTATATAATAGGATATTTAACAAAGTATATTAAAAACATACCGTTTTAAACCTCTTAGCTAATAACAAGTCGTACAAACTAATAAATCAATTAAATACAACATACCAAATTAAAACATGAAAAGGATTACCATTTTAACTGCCTTTATTATAGCAATGTTTGCTGTTAATTCATTTGCACAAACAACTACTAAAAAAACAACAAAATCAACAAAGAAAACAACTACAACAACTAAACCATCAGCAAAACCAAGCGCTGTTACACTTGAAGAAGGGAAACAATTGCTTGCAAAGAATGATTGCCTTAGCTGCCATAAAGTTGATGTGAAAATTGTAGGCCCCGCATACAAAGACGTCGCCAAAAAATATCCTGCAACTACAGCAAATTATGATTTGTTGACTAAAAAAGTAATTGCCGGCGGTAGCGGTGTATGGGGAGAGGTGCCAATGTCAGCGCATCCATCTATTCCGCCTGCTGATGTTAAAAAAATGGTACAGTATATTTTGTCTGTTAAATAAACTCAGGTATATAAATGTTATTGGGTATACTTAGTGCCCGTAACTTTTAAATTACAAAACATATTAGCCGGAATAATACTCCATATATTTATGGAGTATTATTCCGGCTTTTTTTATTATAACCAATTATAAGCAGGATCCGGATTGATAGATTTAATGGTCTGCCGCGCTTAACCATTTTCATTAAGCTGCACAGGCTGTATTATGTTAAAATGTTAAACCTTAATTATGAGAAAAAATTACAAATGGCTTTTAGCAGTAGCATGTGTATCGGCAGTATTATTTTACACCTGTAAATCTGTACAAAAGTATGTTACACAGTATCCTGTACAGCGCGACGCGTCAGGAAGGATATTGGTTGATATGCACCCGGATCCAACCCCGAAGTCTCCTATGGAGGAGATGAAGCATATTTATGTACCGCCGGGTTACCATTTACAATTAGTAGCCAGCGAACCTATGGTTAGCCAACCGGTAGCAATTGCCTGGGATGGTGATGCACGTATGTATGTTGCCGAACTTAATACTTATATGCTTGATGTTAATGGCACCGGCGAGCGTAATAAGATCTGTAAGATAAAATTATTGGAAGATACGAATGGTGACGGCGTTATGGATAAAATGACCGTATTTGCTGATAACCTGATGTTGCCGCGTACTTTACAACCGCTTGATCATGGTCGGTTGTTGGTAAGCCAGACATGGACAAACAGCGTTTACTGTTTCCAGGATACAGATGGTGATGGCGTAGCCGATAAGAACTGGCTGGCTTATGAGAATAATGGCACCAATACCAATAACCTGGAACACCAGAAAAGTGGTTTGATCTGGAATTTAGATAACCGGATGTATTTAACGTATGATCCGGTAAGATATTCGCTTAAAGGCGATAAAGTTATTCCTGATACCCTGATTGAAGGTACTGCCGGACAATGGGGTTTAGCCAATGATGATTACGGTCGGATGTTCTTCTCGTCTGCAGGTGGTGAAGATCCTGCTTATCTTTATCAGCAGAACGTGCATTACGGTCAGTTTGATTTCAGGGATCGTTATGACCAGGATTTTATCCCGGTATGGCCAATAGTTACTACGCCTGATGTACAGGGTGGTTTTGGCCGCTTGCGTTTGCCGGATAGTACATTAAATCACTTTACAGCAAGTAATGGCCAGTCAATTTTCAGAGGTGATAAATTACCTGCCGATATGAAAGGCGACCTGTTTATTTGCGAACCTGTAGGCCGATTGATACGCAGGGCTAAAGTAACCAATACCAATGGTAAGGTAACTTTAAGAAATGCTTATGATAAATCTGAGTTTTTAGCTTCTACCGATTTAAATTTCAGGCCGGTAAATACCATTACAGGTCCCGATGGTTGTATGTACATTGTAGATATGTACCACGGTATCATCCAGGAAAGCGAGTGGACAAAAGCGGATAGCTACCTGCGTCCTAAGATCCAGCAAAAAGGTCTGCAAAACAATATTGGCCGTGGCCGTATCTTCCGTTTGGTGCATGACGATTATAAGCCATCAAAAGAAAAACCACATATGCTGGAAGAAACCAGTGCGCAACTGGTCGACCACCTAAACAGCCCTAACGGTTGGTGGAGAGATAACGCGCAAAAGCTACTGGTAATAAGAGGAGATCAATCTGTTGTTCCCGCGTTAAAAACATTAGCGGTAAATGGGGGACAGTTAGCCCGTATCCACGCTTTATGGACGCTAAACGGTTTGGACGCTATGGATGAAGAAACCTTCGCCACTGCGCTAAAAGACAAAGATGCCGAAGTACGTAAAACTACCGTTTGGATAGGCGAAGACTTTATGAAAAAAGACAGCCACGCTATTGACCTGCTGGAGAAAATGGGTAACGATCCAAGTGCCGATGTACGTTTGCAGTTACTGTTGTCTATGCGTTTTGTTAATTCGGCCAAGTCAAAAGGTATTATAGCCGATCTGATCAAAAACTATCCTGAAGATCCGGTATTAGGTGCATCACAAAGAACTTATGAAGGGAAAATACGTGCAAGGGCAGAACAATTAGCACGTCAAAAAGCGATGAGCGAGCAAGGCGCAAAATTGGTTGCACAGGGCCAGGTAGTATTTAAACAACTATGCTTTACCTGTCATGGTACAGATGGTAAAGGTATCGCATCCGCCGGTGCAAGTATGATAGCGCCTGCCTTAGCCGGTAACCCGGATGTAAATGCCAACGCGCCTGATAAATTGATAAGGATACTACTATACGGTTTGCAAGGCCCTATCAGGGGTACTACTTATAACGATGCAATGCCGGCTTTAGGCGGTAATGATAATGCCTACATAGCCTCAGTTTTAAGCTATATCCGCAGTGATTTTGGCAACAAGGGTCGTGTGGTATTACCAGAAGATGTGCAAAAGATCAGGGACGCTACAGCAGGCAGAACCAAGTCTTATACAATGGAAGAGTTAGATAAAATCAGGCCCATTTTAGGTAACAGGAACTAAGCTTTTTATAATGAATGAAAAAGGGATCAACTATGCCGGTTAATCCCTTTTTTTATGACTTTTAAATTAAACACAATTACCGTTAATGCTTGTTTATAGAACGATCAACAACATCATAATGAACATCGAAGAATTGGAACAAACCGCAAAAATACTAATGGCCGAGGATAAGGGGCTTTTAGCTATGGATGAAAGCTTATCAACCGCTAATAAACGTTTTGCAGCGGCGGGTATCCCACAAACAGAAGAATATCGCCGTAGGTATCGTCAATTGATAGTTACTACGCCGGGATTGGGCGAGTATATCAGCGGGGCTATTTTATTTGATGAGACCATTTATCAGTCTACCGATGGAGGTGTTTTGTTTGTAGATGTATTAAAGCGGGCAGGTGTGGTACCCGGTATTAAAGTTGACGAGGGTACTATTGATATGCCCGGATCGCCTGCCGAAAAGATCACTCAAGGTTTAGAAGGATTGGATATCCGCCTGAATAACTACTATGGTTTAGGCGCACGCTTTGCCAAATGGCGGGCAGTAATAACCATTGGTAAAGGATTGCCTACAGTGGCCAATATAAAAGCCAATACAGCAACATTGGCTCAATATGCAAGGCTTTGCCAGGAAGACGATATTGTACCCATAGTTGAGCCTGAAGTTTTAATGGATGGCGATCATACAATGGAAAGATGTTATGAAGTGACCGAAGCAACCATAAAACAATTATTTATAGAATTAAAAGCGCAGGACGTATACCTGCCGGGGTTATTGTTAAAACCCAATATGGTAATAGCGGGCAAAGACTGCCCGATACAAAATAGTACCGACGAAGTAGCTACAGCTACCGTAAATTGTTTGCTGGCATCTGTACCACACGAGGTAGCGGGTGTCGCGTTCTTATCCGGAGGGCAATCGCCGCAGGAAGCTACCCGGCATTTGCATGCGATGCACGCTAAGTTCGACAATAAATTACCCTGGCCGCTTACATTCTCCTTTGCCCGGGCATTACATCAACCGGCTTTGGATATATGGAAAGGCAAAGATGAAAACGTAAAGGCTGCGCAAGAGATGCTTTATTTTAGAGCGAGTATGGATAGCGCGGCTCGTGCCGGCCAGTATAGTGTTGACCTGGATATTAACTAACGGATATGAAGAAGCTCATTGTTTTTGATTTGGATGGTACTTTGGCACAAAGTAAAGCAGCTATTGATAAGGAAATGGTCAAGCTGCTAAACGCGCTGATAGACATTGCCAAAGTGGCCATTATATCGGGTGGCGACTGGCCACAGTTTGAAAAGCAGGTACTATCGCATCTTACTAATAAAAAGGCTTTTAAAAACTTGTCGATACTGCCTACCTGTGGTACTAAGTTCTATCAGTACAAATCGGGTTGGAAAAAGTTATATTCAGAGGACTTTACACCTGATGAAAAGAAGAAGATCATCAGTTCACTAACTACAGCGGTCGAAGAGCAGGGGTTTAAACCAACAAAGACCTGGGGTGAACAAATAGAGGACAGAGGTAGCCAGATCACCTACTCGGCTTTAGGGCAGGAAGCACCTCTAAAAGAGAAAAAAGAATGGGACCCTGGCTTTGCCAAACGTAAGGAGATCCAATCGGCATTAAGTAAGACAATACCAGAGTTTTCTGTGAATTTAGGCGGAACCACCTCGGTTGATATTACCAAACCCGGCATTGATAAGGCCTATGGTATCAAAAAACTAAGAGATATATTAAATATAAAAAAGAAGGAAATGATATTTATAGGCGATGCTATTTTTCCGGGTGGTAATGATTATCCGGCTAAAGAAACAGGTGTAGCATCTGTTAATATTAAAGACCCCGACGAAACCAAACGGGTTATTGAAGGCATTATAGTTTGCCTGGATAAGAAAGGTAAATATGACAATGCACTCTGATAAATTGATTAAGTGATCCAGTTGAAAATATGGATCACCCGGATCACCTTTTTTAGTTAACCGGCTTAAAATAAATTATTTAGCAATTTAAGCAGATCACTTTGGATCATACCCATTCGTCAGAAAGTTTACACTTGAATATCTATTAAATAACTGATGATCAAATAATTAAAAATACATCATTTTTTGCCCCTTTTTGATAAGTGGATCACCTGATGTGGATCACCTTTTTTTGCCCCTGTACTGTTTTCAACATCGCGTTTCTTGTTAAATACTTTAAAACAAATTTTGCCTAAAAACCATTGTATAAACAAATACACTACCATGAATATGAAACTATTTGGAATTGCAATGATCATCCTGGGCATTATTATGATTGTCTGGACAGGGTTTACCTATACAAAAAAAGAAAAAGTTATTGATGCCGGGCCTATCCAGGTATCGGCCGATAGAGAAAAAACAGTTAACTGGCCACCTTACCTGGGTGGTATATTATTAATCGGCGGTATTGTTGTTGTGGTTACTTCTAAAAAAACTGCATAGGTCTTAATGATAGTAGTTAAAAAAGAAGGGGTTATTTTACGGACTACTGACCTCGAATTTGAAAACGAAGGCGTTTTAAATCCCGCTATAATTAAAGAGGGTAATACAGTACATCTTTTTTATCGCGCGGTGCGCAAGGGCAATATATCAACCATTGGCTATTGTAAATTGGATGGGCCGTTAAAGGTTACCACGCGTTTAGTTGCCCCGCTATTGTCGCCAGAGTATGATTACGAAAAGCAGGGCATGGAAGACCCCCGGATAGTTAAAATTGATGAGTTGTACTACCTGTCGTACATCGCTTTTGATGGCGATGACGCGTTGGGAGCATTGGCAACATCAACAGACTTACAACATTTTATTAAACAAGGCATAATAGTGCCCCGGTTAAAATGCGGCGAGTTTGATAAACTGGCAAAAGATAATACAGATATTATTGAAAGATATCGCCGCGATTATATCAGCACTGATATTATTATGATGGATAAAGACGTTGTTTTCTTTCCGCGAAGAATAAATGACAAACTCACCTTTTTACATCGCATTAAACCGGATATACAAATAGTAGCAGTTAATAATTTGGATGAGTTAACGGATGGTTTTTGGGAAGATTATATCAGAAATTTAAAAGCCAATATCCTGCTAACTCCGAAACAGCTGCACGAGATAAATTATGTTGGAGGTGGTTGCCCACCGATTGAAACTGAGCATGGCTGGTTAATTATTTATCATGGTGTACAGAATTTAAATGAGGCGTATTTGTATTCGGCCTGCGCTGCTTTGTTTGATTTAGACGATCCGCAAAAAGAAATTGCCAGGCTACCTTATGCCTTATTTAGCCCCGACCAGGATTATGAGATGGCCGGCGATGTGGATAATGTTTGTTTCCCTACCGGTACCGCTTTGTTTGCTGATACGCTATATATTTATTATGGTGCCGGCGATGATATTATCGCTTGTGCATCGGTAAGTTTAACAGCGCTGGTTACCGAATTATTGTCGTTTGCCACTCCGCAAACGATGGCATAGTTTCCTGTTTTTCATAGTTGATAAAGCAGGTTATAAAAAGTATAATTGCTGTCTGCAAAATTATAACAGCACAATGAAGGATTTCCTTGACGACGACTTCTTATTAGAAAGCCAAACAGCAAAAAAACTATATCATGATTATGCTAAATCGATGCCTATCATCGATTACCATTGTCATTTACCACCCGATGAGATAGCGGAAGATAAACAGTTTGCAAACATAACCCGGATCTGGTTAAACGGCGACCATTATAAATGGCGTGCCATGCGTGCCAACGGTGTAAACGAAGCGTATATTACCGGCAATAAAAGCGATTGGGAGAAGTTTGAGAAATGGGCCGCTACGGTACCATACACTTTGCGTAACCCGTTATACCATTGGACGCACCTGGAACTGCAGCGTTATTTTGGTATCAAAGAGATCTTGTCGCCTGCTACTGCTAAGAAAATATATGACGAGTGTGCTGAAAAACTGCAGTCGCCTGAGTTTAGTGTGCGTAGTTTGTTAAAACGTTTTAAGGTTGAGGTAATAGGTACAACAGATGATCCGTTGGATAATCTTTCTCATCACCAAAAAATAAAGCAAGATAATTTTGGTGTAAAAGTGCTGCCATCATTCAGGCCGGATAAAGCGATGAATGCTGATAATATAGAGGTGTTAAACGCCTATATTGATAAACTGGAAGAAATATCAGGTACAACTATTGATGATCTGCACAGCTATTTAAAAGCGCTGAAAGATCGCCACGATTATTTTGCAAACAACGGTAGCAAGTTATCAGATCATGGCTTGGATCAGATCTATGCGGTGGATTATACAAAAGGAGAAATTAAAACCATTTTCAATAAAATAAGAAGTAACAAGGCCATATCTGCCGACGAGAATTTGAAATTTAAATCGGCATTATTGCATCAATTTGCTTTATGGGATCATGAAAAAAACTGGGTGCAGCAGTATCATTTAGGCGCCTTGCGCAATAACAATACCCGTGCACTGGCAACTTTAGGCCCTGATACCGGTTGGGATTCGATAGGCGATTTTAGCCAGGGAAAAGCACTATCAAAGTTTTTAGATAGGCTGGACACTGATAATAAATTGGCCAAAACCATTATCTACAACAACAATCCGGTTAACAATGATCTGTTTGCTGCAATGACCGGTAATTTTAATGATGGATCTGTCGCAGGTAAAATACAATTCGGCTCAGGCTGGTGGTTTATGGATCAGAAACACGGCATGATAGACCAGTTGAACTCTTTATCAAATATCGGCCTGTTAAGCCGTTTGGTGGGTATGCTTACAGATTCGCGCAGCTTTATGTCGTTCCCGCGCCACGAGTATTTTCGTAGGATATTATGCAACCTGTTAGCCACAGATATCGAAAACGGTGAACTGCCCAATGATATTGAATGGACAGGTAAGATAGTACAGGATATTTGCTACAATAACGCCAGGGAGTATTTTGGGTTTTATGAGTAATAGATGGCTTCGTCTATACCTCACGCGTCATTGCGAAGCAATCTCTACGGAAGCTGAGCAATTTATAAGGTCACGATTGCGTCCGCACTAGTTTGTGTTACATGGCATCATCTACAAGTAAATTTGTATACTTAAGTTTTATTATTTAATATTAAAACTTATTACATCTTTATCACTTGATATGTATACGGACGAGCTAATTACAGAACTAATAAGCTGTCAAAAAATGATAGTAGAGCCTCCTAAAGAGTTAAAAGGTAGAAATAGCTTTTTAAAGAAGCAATTTAGTCTTACTTCTGTAGACGGTAATTACAGCTTTAATGGTTTCATTACAAAAAGTTTAATATTTAGTGAAAATTTTTCTATCGGTCTTGCGTTTAATCCTAAAGAAGAAAAAGGAAAAATAATCTTATTAAGATGCAACGGCCCACACGGGGCTATCAAAAATGTATCTCACCATGCTGTTTGCCATATTCATAAAGCGACAGCAGATAGAATAAATGCAGGTTTAAAGCCAGAAGGTAGTATAGAATTAACGCAGGAATATTCTACAATTGAAGATGCGATACAATTTTATGTTAAACACATAAATTTACTGCCGGATGATCGGCGAAAGTATTTTCCTCCACCAAGTACTCAAATAGATATGTTTAAATCAGAATAAAATTCACATGGATGAGATATTAAAACATATCGAAAAAGACTTTAATCACCGGGTTAGCATAAAGCAAAAGAGGCCGGATATTTATCAACTATATCTGCCTATATTTCATGAGGATGGTGATATGATCGATTTATTTATAGCTCCTAAAGAAACTGGGGGGTATACATTATGTGATTATGGTTTGACATTGCAGCGGTTGGCGTATTCATATGATATTGATACAGAAAATAAAGAAATGATCTTGCAAAAAATCATTTCAGAGAATAGTCTCACTGAAGATAACGGGAATATTTGTTTAGATACAAATATTAACAATGTTTTTACTGACATCATGCATATTACTCAGGCTTTTGCCAAAATAGGAAGTATGCGGTATTTCAAGCGTGAAGTAATCGAAAGTCTTTTCAATGAGATGTTGGATGAGTTTATATTGACTGAACTTAAGGAGTTTCATCCTAAAGCAAAAGTACTACCTATTCAGGATAGAGACGATTTAGAAGCTGATTACCAATTCACACCGAATGGTCATCCTATTTATTTATTTGGTGTAAAAGATGTTTCCAAAGCGCGACTTGCAACAATTAGTTGTTTAGAATATCAAAAATATAATTTGAATTTCAGAGGTTGGGTAGTAAATGATGATTTTGAAAAATTACCCAAAAAAGATCGCTCCAGGCTTACAAATACTTGCGATAAACAATTTACTTCGTTAGAAGAATTTAAACTTAATGCGAAGATTTTTTTAGAGAGAGAAAAAAAATAACTCCACGCTTATCTATTATAAGATAATTGCTTAGCTTAAGTAGAGATTGTTACGCTATGTAGCAATGACGGGTTTTTAAAAGAAAAAGGGCGATAACCAACTGGTTATCGCCCTTTTTTATGATTGTTGGATGCCGTTTATATCCTAACCTTAAATACCAATTTCTTAATCAGCCCATCTCCAATCATTGGTGCATGTACATCCTCCGGGTAAAAAATAACAAACTGGCTATCTTTTAACGCGAAGTACATATCGGGTTTGTCGGCAAAAAACAAAACATCCTTTTCATCATTGTATTCGCCTTTGGGGCTTTTGCAATCGGTACGGGGTTTCCAGCCAATGGTTTCGTTACCGCGGATGCAAAATTGGATGTCAATATTTTTATTATGGCACTCAAATTTCTCGGTAGCTGTGTCAGCAGTTTTACCTTCAGCCTCTGATGCTATTACAATCAGGCCATCAGTAACTTCGTGTTTGCCAGCAGCTAACGTTTCTAAATCAGTTGCATTGATATAATCAAACGCAGCCTTAAAGTTTTTATGCAGGCCATAATATTTCTTGGCACTTGCTAATGTGTCTATAATCATCGGCTAATTATTAACGCTGTACCCTGCCAGAACCATCACCTTTAACCAGTTCTTGTACCTCGCCTAAAGTAGCGTGGTTCAAATCGCCCGGTATGGTATGTTTAATGGCCGATGCGGCAACGCCAAATTCGGCGGCATCGCTTAATTTCATGTTGGTAACCAAACCGTAAATAAACCCGCTGGCAAATGAGTCGCCGCTGCCTACACGGTCAATAATACGTACTTCGTATTGTTTGGTATGATAAAACTCGGTACCGTCATATACCAACGCGCTCCATCCGTTATCAGACGCGCTATGGCTCTCTCTTAGCGTTGAGGCGATATATTTAAAGCCAAACTTCTGTTGCATTTGTTTGAAAACGCTTTTGTAGCCATCAAGGTTCAATTCGCCTTTGGTTACATCCGTACCTTCGCTGGTGAAGCCTAAAGTGGTATCAGCATCTTCTTCGTTGCCAATACAAACATCCACATACTGACAAAGCTCGGTCATTACCTGGCGGGCCTTTTCTTTGCTCCAAAGTTTTTTACGATAATTTAAGTCGATACTGGTAGTAATGCCTTTTGCTTTTGCAGCTTTTAAAGCGGCTAAAGTAAGGGCCGCGGCTTTATCACTTAAAGCAGGGGTAATACCGGTGGTATGGAACCAATCGGCACCTTCAAATATTTTATCAAAGTCAAATTCGCTGGCGTCAACTTCTGATATCGAGGCATCGGCACGATCATAAACAACCTGCGATGCACGCATAGAAGCGCCTGTCTCTAAAAAATAAATACCCAAACGTTTGCCGCCACGTGCAACAAACTGCGTATCTACACCATAACGGCGCAGGTGATTTATTGCTGCCTGGCCAATAGGGTTTGCCGGTACTTTAGATACAAATGTTCCGTTTAAGCCGTAGTTGCAAAGTGCTGCTGCTACGTTAGCTTCGCCACCACCGTAGGTAACATCAAAACTATCGCTTTGTACAAATCTTTTATAATCAGGAGTTGATAACCTCAACATTATTTCTCCCAGTGTTACCACTTTTTTAGACATCGTTATTGCTTTATTTAAAATTGAAAAATTAAGTTTACAGGTACGGTATGGTTTTTACCGGTGCCACCAAAAGTACATTAAACCTAACTAAATAAGAAGTTTTTAGCTAAAAATCACGACAAACGATTGCATAACTATTGTAAGTATTTGTATTAGCCTGTTTATCGTTTTTGAGATTTCTTTTCTACATTTACCATCCAATTATTTAACAGAAAATGGATAAGAAAGCCGCGATTTTAAAACTGATACCAGAACAAGGTATTTTACCACTATTTTTTAATAAAGACGCTGACGTTAGCGTAGATATATTGCATGCTTTATATGCTGCAGGCATAAAGACTATTGAGTACACCAATCGTGGTGAAGCCGCGTTGAAAAACTTTACCAAACTGCGCGAGGTTTGCGATAAAGAACTCGGCGGAATGTATTTAGGCATTGGTACCATAAAAGATCGTGCAGGCGCGCAAGCATTTATTGATGCAGGTGCCGATTATATCATCAGCCCCGGATTAGTTGATGAAGTAGTTGAGGTTGCCGATAAGAACAATATACTTTGGGTACCGGGCTGCATGACTCCATCAGAGATCATTAAAGCCGAAAATTTGGGTGCTAAGGTTATTAAACTGTTTCCGGGTAATGTGTTAGGCCCATCGTTTTTATCAGCAGTTAAAGCAGTGTTCCCTAACTTGTTATTTATGCCAACCGGTGGTGTTGAGTTAACTAAAGAAAGTATTGGCGGCTGGTTTAAAGCAGGTGTTTGCGCGGTAGGTATGGGTAGCCAGCTAATTAGCGCTGCTGTTATGGAGGGTAAGAAATACGCAGAACTTACCGAGGCTACTAAACAAGCTATCGCGATAGTAAACGCGAGCAGGTAATACACAGATGAAACATAGCGATGGGTTTGAAACCCATCGCTATAAATAAAATATAACAATGGCCGACCAACTTAACAATCCACTTCATGGCAAAACATTGGAGAGCATCCTCACCGAGCTGGTTGCCAAATACGGCTGGCCCGAGTTAGGTTATCGCATCCGCATCAATTGTTTTTTAGAGGACCCCAGTATTAAATCGAGCTTGAAGTTTTTACGCAAAACAGATTGGGCAAGGAAAAAGGTGGAGGAGTTATATGTGAAGGGGACCATGATTCGTAGGATTTGAGGATTGCCTTGATTGAATATCAAATCATGAAATCCTATAATCTTTAAAATCAAGGTTCAGACAATTTTCCAACTACCCTCATCCCTCAACAAAGCAAACGTACTCCTCTGTGCCAAATCCAAATACGGATAAGTAACCTTTGATAAATACAACCCTTGCGGATACGCCGGTATAATTATAGCCGGTGTTTCTTTACTGATAAGGTGCGATTCAAATTCGTCCACACTCATTTTACCACGGCCAATATCTAATAACCTGCCCATAATTATCCGTATCATTTTACTTAAAAACCGGTTGGCCGAGATCTGAAAGCGCAGTTTATCACCTTGCGCGTCAGTAAATAATGCTGCTGAGCTAACGTTGCAGATGGTATGATCATTCCTGTCGGGGCTTTTGCAGAAACCGCGGTAGTCATTATAGAGCGGCAGTAATGCCACGGCAGTTTTCATTTTATCAAGGTCCCAGTTTTTTTCAAGATATAGCGAACTAAACTCGCTTAAAAAAGGGTCCTTATAGGTATGGATAAAATAATCGTATGAGCGTTGTATAGCATCAAAGCGGGCGTGGGGCAAGCCTTCCATCGGGATGATATCAAATACAGCGATATCATCAGGTAAAATCTTATTAAGACGAAAAAATAGATCGAATTTCCATTCCTGTTCCACATCCATATGGAAAAAGAACTGGCTGGCATGCACCTGCGCGTCGGTACGGCCACAGCCCGATATAAAGATGGGTGTTTTTAACAGACCGGTTAAAGCGGTCTCTAATACTTCCTGCACATTTAATACACCCGGGTGCTTTTGCCAGCCACTGTATTTAGTGCCATGATAACCAATGTGGATGAAATAGCGCATAGACAGCCCCCTCTAAATCTCCCCCGGTAGGGGAGACTTCAATGTTTTTTAATAGCATTTTTTTTAAGCCCTCCCTACCGGGGAGGGTTTGGGTGGGGCTATTTTTTCGGTGGCAGATCAAACGCTACCGCGTTGTGCTCGAAATGGCCTTTGTGTGAACCATCGCAAAATGGTTTATTGGCTGATAGGCCACAACGGCAGATAGATATAACTGTACGGCCTTGCAAGCCATAGTTGTCGCCCTGCATATCAACGATCTCGAAATCGCCGTCTATCTTTACTGATCCGTTATTATTAATGGTAATTTTTGTGCTCATGTATAAAAATATGTTTCGGCAAATATACTTTACTATAGTTGCCCTTTGCCTATTAAGTGTTATTCAGAAACTATCTTAATTTGCCGGCAAGATTCTGTTTTACAGAGCTATACCATTCGTTTTTTAATATGCTGAGTATAATAGAGTCGCGGCGGGTACCGTCACTCAACGGCATATGGTTCCTGATGACACCTTCAATCGTACAACCAATACTTTTCATGGCGGCTATACTGCGTTGGTTACGGTTATCGGCCCTAAACTCAACACGTTCTGCATCTAAAGTTTCAAAAGCAAACTGTAACAGCAAAAATTTGCAGTGTTTATTTAACCCCGTGCCTCTAAAATCTTTACCATACCACGTGTACCCTAACTGTAAAGTGTCGTTTTTAGCCTGGATATCATAAAAACGGGTACTACCGGCATAAGCCTGAGTTATTTTATCATACACAATGAATGGGTATTCTGTACCGGCATCGCGGGCTGCTAAGGCTTCTGTTATATAAGCTTTCAGGGCTTCTTCGCCTGCGGCGGATTTGGACGAGTAATCCCACGTTTCGGGTTCATTAACAGAAATAGTTAAAAGGTTAGGTACATCGGCTAATTGTAGTGGTCTTAATAACACGCTATCATCTTCTAACGTATATTCTGCTTCTTTATTGAAGTTTAGGGCCATTTGTTGAATTTTTTATAATTGTTAAAATGTTTTCATTCCACAATCGTCTATCAAAGCATTGAGAATTGAAACAATTGCACAATATTTGACAAATAAACGCACATGCCTCCAGAAAAACCTCAAATAGATCAAAAA
The DNA here is from genome assembly GCA_040388175.1 of Bacteroidota bacterium. Taxonomy (GTDB): domain Bacteria; phylum Bacteroidota; class Bacteroidia; order Sphingobacteriales; family Sphingobacteriaceae; genus Mucilaginibacter. Next base: position 83,409 of record JAZKCG010000001.1, read on the forward strand.
AAACCTCCGGGTATTTTTAGCCTGCTTAAACCGTATGGCGGGCTCATTGCCCTGTTAATGCTATTTGCCTTATTTAGTAACGGAATAAACCTGTTACTGCCAAAAATAGTAGCCGGTGGTATTGATGCCTACACCCATAAAACCTTTGATGTTAAACATATCATAACAGAGTTTAGCCTGGCAGTGGGGTTGATCTTTATATTCGCTTACCTGCAAAGCATTATCCAGACTTATGCTTCAGAACGTGTAGCGCGCGATCTGCGTACCCGCTTGTCAGATAAAATATCTAAACAAAGCCATGCTTTTATTGAAAAGGCAAATCCGTCCAAGTTGCTGACTAACCTGACTGCCGATACTGACTCTATCAAATTATTCGTATCGCAGGCTATCGTGTCTATGGCATCGTCGGCATTTATTATTATTGGCGCCAGTATTTTATTACTGTCAATAAACTGGAAACTGGCGTTGACGGTGATCGCTATCATCCCCATAATTGGCGGTACGTTCTTTTATGTTTTAAAAAAGGTGCGCGCGCTATTTATACAAAGCCGCCAGGTTATTGATTGGTTAAACAAGATCATTAATGAAAGTATTTTAGGTTCAGCGCTTATAAGGGTTATCAATTCGCAGAGCCTGGAGATCATGAAGTTCCTGGAAGCTAATACTAAGGCTCGCGATTTTGGTCTGTCTATCCTGCGGATGTTTGCCGGTTTGATCCCTGTTATTACGTTTACCGCCAATTTATCGGCCTTAACAATATTAGCATTGGGCGGGCATTATGTTATTAACGGCACTATGAGCCTGGGTGAGTTTGCCGCCTTTAATAGTTATTTGTCTATGCTGATATTCCCGATACTGGTTATTGGTTTTATGAGCAATATTATAGCGCAGGCTACGGCATCGTACACCCGTATCAGCGTGATATTAGACGCGCCAGATATGAAAGATAGCGGTACGCTTACAGATGCTATAAAAGGCGATATCGAACTAAAAAATGTCACCGTAAGTTACGGACAAAAGCCTGCGTTGAAAGATGTTTCGATGAATATAAAGGCCGGTTCTAAGATCGCCATTATAGGGCCGACTGCTGCCGGTAAAACGCAATTGCTTTATTTGCTCACCGGTTTAATTAATGCCGATAGTGGCGAGATAACATTTGATGGTAAACCCATTGCCGATTATAACAGCGAGGCATTTCATAGTCAGGTTGGTTTTGTTTTCCAGGATAGTATCATATTCAATATGAGTATTCGCGAGAATATCGCGTTTAGCGATACGGTTACTAACGAATCATTACAAAAAGCGATAGATACTGCCGAACTGAAAGATTTTATAGATGACCTGCCGGATGGTTTAAGCACTATAGTTTCTGAACGCGGTTCAAGCCTTTCGGGCGGACAGAAGCAGCGCATTATGCTGGCAAGGGCGCTGGCGGTTAACCCTAAGGTTTTACTATTGGACGATTTTACCGCGCGCGTGGATGCCAATACCGAAAAGAAGATCTTAGCTAACGTTCAAGATAATTATCCCGAAATAACCTTGCTGTCCGTAACACAAAAAATAGCTGCTATTGAGCATTACGACCAGGTTATATTGCTGATGCAGGGCGAGATCATTGCTCATGGATCGCATAAACATTTAATGAGCACCAGCCCGGAGTATGTACAAATTTATAATTCACAACAAAGCACCAGCAATTATGAATTATAATTTGAACAAACTATCAGAACAGGCCGAAAAGACATCAAACTTCGCGGCGTTAAAAAAGCTGTTGCAGTTAATAGCGCACGAAAAACGTACGCTATTATTGGCTACCATAATTATCCTCATAAATTCAACGCTGAACTTGTTGGGGCCGCTAATTATAGGGCACACTATTGATAATTATGTACAGACCAAGCAATATCATGGTGTATTGGTAGCATCGGGGATATTATTGTCAATGTACCTGGTGGCATTGGTTACCAGCTACCTGCAAACCAAGTTAATGGGTGGGGTAGGGCAACGTATGCTGTTTACCCTGCGTAATGCCATATTTAATAAATTGCAATTATTACCGGTCGATTTTTTTAACCAGAACAAAGCCGGTGACCTGATATCAAGGGTTAATAATGATACGGATAAACTGAACCAGTTCTTCTCGCAATCATTAGTGCAGTTTATAGGCAGTATTGCAACTATGACAGGTGCCGGTATATTTTTATTACTGATCCATGTGCAGTTAGGCCTGGCGGCCGTAGCACCCATGCTATTGATCTTGCTGTTTACCACTCTGGTATCACCGTGGGTAAAAAGAACCAATGCTAAAAATCTGAAAAGTGTTGGCGGCATGAGCGCCGAGATACAGGAAAGCCTGAATAACTTTAAAGTGATCATAGCCTTTAACCGCCGCGATTATTTCAGGAAACGGTTTGATGAGGCTAATCAGCAAAACTATAAAACGGCTATAAGTGCGGGTTTGGCCAATAATATCTTTATGCCGGTATACAGTTTGTTTTCAAGCGTAGCGCAACTAACGGTATTGGTATATGGCATTTATCTGATTGGTACTGATTTTTCTATCGGTTTGTTGATAGCTTACCTGTCGTACGTTACGTTGTTTTATAACCCGTTAAGACAACTGGCGGCGTTGTGGGCCAACTTCCAGACCGCTATGGCTGCATGGGACAGGATATCGCAAATATTAGGTTTGGATACCAACCTGGTAAATGTCGCGGATACAACAGCCGAAGCGTCATCAACACTATTAGAATTTAAAAATGTACATTTTGGTTATGCCGATGACCATGAAATACTGCATAACGTTAGTTTTAAAATGGAGGCTGGCAAAACCTACGCGTTGGTTGGCCCTACCGGTGGTGGTAAAACCACAACAGCATCGTTAATTGCGCGGTTGTATGATCCTAACAAAGGCACGGTATTACTAAACGGAAAAGATATTCGCAGCTATGATGCCGGGGAGCGCTCGCAAAAAATAGGCTTTATTTTACAGGAACCATTTTTATTTACCGGTACCGTAAGGGAGAATATTTTATACGGAAACGCACTTTATAAAGATCACACTAGCGAGCAAATGGAACAGGTAATAGCCGATGCTAACCTGGGCGCCTTACTGGCTATTTTTGAAAGCGGATTGGATACACCGGTAACATCAGGCGGCGACAGCATCAGTTTGGGGCAGAAACAATTGATTGCTTTTATGCGTGCCGTATTACGTAACCCCGAGTTATTGATATTAGATGAAGCTACCGCCAATATCGATACCATTACAGAAAAACTGTTAGGTGATATTTTAAACAAACTACCGGCCCATACCACGCGTGTAATTATCGCTCACCGGTTAAATACCATTGAAAACGCCGACGAGATCTATTTTGTAAATTCGGGCGAGGTTACAAAGGCCGGTTCGTTAAATGATGCTATGGGTATGCTGATTAAAGGTAAACGGAAGAGTTAGATTATAAATTAGGATGTATGATCGCTTGCGCTGTCTTGTAGGTTTTTAGGCAATGTGACCGTGAATTTTGAACCTACGTCAGGTTTTGATTGTACCTGTATGGTGCCGTTATGCTTTTCAATTATACCAAATACGATAGACAGACCAAGACCGGTGCCTTCGCCCACGTTTTTGGTGGTGAAAAACGGTTCGAAGATACGTTGCCTTACTTCATTGGTCATGCCTATGCCGGTATCAATTATTTCAATGGTAATATGGCTGGGGAAATCATGCGTATAGATAGTAATACATTCATTATTGTAATTTTTTTTAGCCGTTATTGCCTGTATGCTATTGTTAATTAAGTTGATAAGTGCCTGGTTGATCTTGCCCGAGTAGCAATTTAATGGTTCCAGCCTATTTAAGATAGGTTTTACCTCGATATAATAAGGTATAGCGCTTCTTAGTATAACCAGTGTGCTTAATATGGCTGTATTTATATTAGCAGGTACCAGGGCCAGCTCATCCATACGGCTAAAGGTGCGCAAGCTCTGTACAATTTCAGATGTACGTATAGCGCCGTCTTCTATGCCATCTAACAGGGTTTCAATTTCTGTTTTAACAAAATCGGCATCTATTTTTTTATCAAGATCTTTAGCTTCGATTAATAATTGCGGGATGTTGGGGTTATTTGCCGCCTCTTTATACTTATTAAGCAATAGAAATATCTCGTCAAAATCAACCCGTAATGGTTTGATATTTGAGCTTACAAAGTTTATAGGGTTATTAATTTCGTGCGCTACACCAGCGGTAAGCTGCCCTAAGGAAGCCATTTTTTCAGTTTCGACCAACTGTATCTGGGCCGATTTAAGATTATCAATACTTACAGACAGGTTTTCATTGGTATGTATTAACTCTTGGGTACGATCCTTAACCTTGTTTTCCAGGAATATATTTTGTTCTGTTATTAACCGTTCGTTTTCTTTAGCAATGGCAAGAGCGGCTAATTGCGATTCTGTGTTTTCCCGTCTATAAAAATTTATCTTATCGGCCAGTGCAACAGAAAATAAGATCAATTCAACTATCGCGCTGTATATAACTATATTAACAGTAAAGTAGTTATAGGGTAAAAAGCCATTATTCCGGGATATGGAGATTAATAGAGCCAATAAAAATAATCCCCAACCTACAATAAAAAATTTAGCCGGGTTAAATCCACGTGCATAAAGTACGGTAACCAATATTAATAAACTGGTAGATGTGGTAATAATAGAAACAGTAATTAGCGTATAGGCCAAATGTGTAAAGCCATAAAGTGTTGCAACCAACGCTAACGAATACAGGATGTATAAAAACGAGTAATATTTATAGTATTGTTTTATATTTTTTTTGAATTGCAAAAATTCATCTGCAAATAAAAGTAAGGAGTAGCCGAAGCAGATCCTTAAAACAGGCGTTACATAATTATTTAAAATATCAAGATAGTTAGGGAATAAATTGCCGCCAAAACCCAGTATTAATGACTGGGTTGAGCCTAAAAATATGATATAAAAGCTATAATATAAGTAGCTTTTGTCCCCAACAATTATAAAGAGCATTAAATTGTAGAGGGCCATTACTATAAACATCCCTATAATACCTCCATTTATAAAGTTCTCAATGCTTCTGGTATGTATAAACAGATCAGCATCGTTTACTTGTATGGGTATAACGGCTGATGCATTACTTTTTATCCTTGCGTAAAAAGTTCCTGATTCGCCTACAGACAGTGGTATATTAATAAGTGTGATACTCTGGGTTAATAAGTTTGAATTATATAGCGGTTTCTTAGAAGATAATTGTTTAATAAAAGTGTCTTTGCTATTGCCGGTTTTTTTTGTTTCCAGGTAATAGATGTCAAACTCATCAATAATGCTTCTTTCAATGGTTAAGGGTACAAAAGGTTCGTTGGTGCTGTTTTTTAATGAGAACTTTAACCAGGTGACAGATTTAGAATATTTTAAAAGCGGAAATTCTGATTTAATGGGATGGAAATCTTTGTGGTCAAATATGTCTTTGGGCGATAAGGAGACGTTAGGGTCCTCCAGCTCAAGAAAATATTTACTGGTTAAATAGCGCGTTTCATTATCACGTATTTGTAAAGTATCCGTATTACCAGCAAATGCGATAATATTTTGTACCAGGAAATATAGTATTAACAATATTTTTTTCATTTTTACAAAGAGGTAGCTATAATTGGTAATTGCATAAAAATGCATAGAAAATTAAAAACTTAAGCATCTTTAAAATAAATATATATAATTATAATAACCGGAAGGATTAATTATGGCAATAGGTGTACTGTACGTTGATGACGAAATTAATAATCTAAATAGTTTTAAGGCAGGTTTTAGACGTGATTTCGAGATATTTACCGCAATATCTGCAAAAGAAGGGCGTAAAATATTAGATAGCCAGGAAATAGGGGTTATTATTACTGACCAACGGATGCCCGGCATGACGGGTATTGAATTTCTGGAGTCAACCCTACAGGTTTACCCCGATACTATCCGTATATTGCTAACAGGCTTTTCTGATATTAATGCTGTTATGGATGCCATTAACCGCGGGCAGGTTTACAAATACCTGGTAAAACCGTGGCAAAATGATGAGCTAAAAATGTATATTGAAAACGCGCTTGAAATTTATAATTTACGAAAAGAAAATAAAGAGCTGGCGCGTAAATTACAATTGGCCAATGAACAATTGGATGCCGTTGGGAAACCACGGATTTAACTATAGAACTCTTTTGCAAAAGCTTGCGTATATTTAAATACCAAGTGTAGCGGTAAAAGCGTTATGCAATGAACTGATTAAAAATTGAAGAAGGCATTTTACATCGTAGTAATACCCCTGTTACTAATTGTAAGTCTAAAAGCTTATTCGCAAAGTAATAAAGGAACAGAATTCTGGACTGCTTATATGTCACATAACGCGGGTGCGGGTGGCGTAGGTGGTAGTAGTATGGTATTATATATCACCTCTGATCTGTCAACAACCGGTAGTGTATCAATAGGTAATTCTTTACTGCAAAACTTTTCTGTATCAGCAAACCAGGTAACTTTTATAGAAATACCGGTTGGCGCTTATTTAATTGGCTCCGGCAAGTTTACAAATAATGGTATCCATATAACATCTGCAAAACCCATTGCTGTTTACGCGCATATTTACGCTGCAAATGTATCGGGTGCTACGTTATTACTTCCTGTAAACGCCATGGGCAAAGAGTATATGTCACTTAATTATACGCAGATCTCTAATGCTTCGGCCAATAATCCCGCGTATTCAACATTTGCAGTGATCGCTACAGAAGACAACACTACCGTATCTATCACGCCGTCGGCAGCATTATTAGATGGCTCGGCCGCCAATGTGCCCTTTAACATTGTTTTAAATAAGGGAGAGGTGTACCAAGGTCTATCATCAACGGACCTTACCGGCACGAAAATTCAATCTGTAAGTACAGCAACAGGATCTTGTAAAAAAATAGCCGTTTTCTCAGGTAGTTCAAGAATTGGCATTGGGTGCAATACAGCTACCACAAGCAACACTAATCAGTTTAGCTCTGATAATTTATTTCAGCAGGTATACCCAACTTCTACCTGGGGGAAAAATTATATAGCAGCCCCGCTTAAATCAAGGCCATTTGATGTTTACCGTATAGTTTTAAGCGATCCAAATACAGCAGTGACATTAAATGGTGCAGCACTCAATTCATTAAGTTTTGTTAATGGGTTGTATTATGAATTTAATTCTACAACTACTAATGTCATATCAGCCGATAAACCTATACAGGTAGTTCAATATTCGCCCACGCAAAATCAAACGTTACAATGCACCAGGGGGGCGGGTGATGTTGGAGACCCCGAAATGATCTACCTTAGTCCTGTCGAACAGGGACTTAACCATGTTACACTTTATTCGACAGGGTATTTTGCCATCAGGCAGAGTTATATTAATGTAGTTATCCCTAATGCCGGTGTCTCCTCATTTATGCTTGATGGGGTGTCTTATTCGGGTAGTTTTTCGCCTATTGCCAATACCAGTTATTCTTATGCGCAAATTGATGTAACATCGGGCCCGCAGTCATCCGGTGCAGGTGGTTCTTTAACATCGGGTACACATACTATAAGCGCGTCTGTGCCATTTAATGCTATTGCGTATGGCTTTGGTAATACAGAATCATACGGCTACGCTGCAGGCACCAATTTGCAAGATCTGAATGATTATGTGGCCCTGCAGGACCCGCAAAACCCAACGGCTATACAAACAACCGGTTGCAGTAATATTACCTATAAATTGCAGGTTACGTTACCTTTTCAAACAACCAATATAGTTTGGAAAATTGATGGCGTGGCTGTACTGACGGATGCAAACCCGGTTGTAAAATCAACATCGGTAAAAGGTAATATCACCTTATATACTTATGAGTATGCCCGGCCTGTAAATTTAACGTCAGGCACACATGTGGTTATTGCAACGGTATTTAACCCGGTTGCTGATGTATGCGGATCAAACCAGGATGTTGAAAATGATTTTTTAATTGCTGATCCTGCCGTGGCCGATTTTAGTGTTACACCTAATAATTGCCTGAGCGATGTAATTACCTATACAGATAAAACCGTATTAACAACGGGTATTATAAAAAGTTGGTTATGGGATTTTGGTGATAATTCTACATCGACGTTGCAAAACCCCACACACAAGTATACTTTGGCAGGTGATTATACCATTCGTTTAACAGTTACTGATTATAATGGATGCACAAGCGTTTCTAATCCCAAAACTATACATGTTATAACAAAACCGGTGGCCGGGTTTGTGGTCTCTACGCCTGATTGTGCAGGGCAAACTATTACTTTTAATGGTGCATCCTCAAGCGCTGCCGAAGGTGTTATCAATAATTGGACATGGGATTTTGGCGACAATACCAAAATGTCGTTCACTAACGGGCAACCGGTCACCCATACCTATACCTCAGTCGGCAATTACACTGTTAAGTTAGCAGTTAGTACAGATGTAGGATGCGTAAGCGATACGTTGGCTAAAGCCGTTGTTGTTAATCCATTACCGGTGGTTGATTTTATTGTTCCGGATGTATGTTTGGCTGATGGTTCTGCCCCGTTTACAGATAATAGCAACATAGCAGACCATACTGAAGCAGGTTTTACCTATTTATGGGATTTTGGCGATGCAAACGCTACTGCAGCTAACAACAGATCTGTTTTAAAAAATCCGAAGCATACTTATACCGCTGTAGGATTATATAATGTGAAACTGACCGTAACTTCGCAATCAGGCTGTTCAACAACTTTACAAAAATCTTTCACAGTAAACGGATCAAACCCGGTTGCTGACTTTAAAGTTGAAAATAATTGTAGTGGCGATGATATTGTATTTGATGACCTGTCTACCGTTGATGCTTATAATATCACTAAAATAGTTTGGTATTTTGACTACAATAACAATCCGGGCGTTTCAGAAACCTATACTACCGCTAACCTACACGCCGATAAAAAATATGCACATCGTTACACCTTGTTTAATGCGCCGCCGCAACAAACCTATAATGTACGTATGGATGTTTATTCGGGTCAAACTTGTGTTAACACAGTTTATAAAAATGTAACCATTAATGCCAATCCGGTAATTGCATTAATGGTTAATAATGCACCGCTCATACCCAGCGAAACCGCGCCGGCTAATGTCATACTCTGTAATGCCGATTTGCCTGTGCAGATAGCCGAAGAGAAGGGTGTATACACCGGGAACGGCGTATTTACCGGAACAGGTATTTCATCAACAGGTTTGTTTGATCCTAAAGTTTCAGGCACGGGTACTTTTGCTGTTAATTACCTTTTTACCTCGGGCGGTACAGGTTGCACGTATGCTACCAGTTTTATGGTTACGGTTAATGCCACGCCTGTAGTAACTTTATTACCAGAGTACACCATGCTTGAAGAAGGCCAGGTTACACTGCGGCCAACCGCAAGTGTTGCAGGTGGTGTACTTACCTATAAATGGACACCGTCTACAGGTCTTGACAAGGATAACGTTGCCAATCCGTTGGTTACTAAACTAACCACAGATACCAAATACACGTTAACAGTGACATCAGACAAAGGCTGTTCTGCATCAACACAAACGTTGGTAAAGGTATTAAAGGCGCCTGTTGTGCCTAATACCTTTACACCCAATGGTGATGGAGTAAATGATACCTGGGTTATTAAATATTTGGATAGTTATCCCAATGTTACGGTCGAAATATTTAACCGTTATGGCAGTAAAATGTATTTCTCTAAAGGCTACCCTATACCCTGGGATGGACGCTATAACGGCGGTGACTTGCCGGTTGGTACTTATTACTATATTATTAATCCTAATAGTGGCCGTAAGGCAATAACAGGCTATATAAGTATCATCAGGTAGTATAACCCACAGGTTGTAAAAGATTGTTGGTTTAACTGCATACATTCGGTAGCTTTATAGCTGTAAACCAGTGTATAAACTTTGATTCTTTTAACAGATTTTTACAGGTACAGGTATGTAACAAGCCACCGGATTTTTGCAATGGCTGTGCTTTTTATTTTTTTACTTTCAACTAAAATAAAAGCACAGAATAGCCAAACGGTAACAACTGGTGGTAATACAACTGCAATAACGTTTCCGGGTACAGGTTGTGTGTACAATTGGATGAATAACAATCCGGCTATAGGCTTAGCGGCCAGCGGTACGGGTAATATAGCATCATTTACAGCGGTAAATAATGGCACCACACCCGTTACGGCCACTATTACAGCCACACCGGTTAATAATGGATATGCTTACATTGCTAACTCCGGGTCTGACAATGTATCTGTAATAAACACTTTAACACATACCGTTGTTGCAACAATACCCATAGCTAACCAACCATGGGCAACAGCTATTAGCCCCGATGGTAAGCATGCCTATGTAGTTAGTACCAATAATGACAGAGGGCGATCGGCAACAGGTACATTATCTGTAATAGATGCTATAACTAACACCATTACGGCAACTATTGACCTTGGACGAAATGCATTGGCGGTGGTAGTGACCCCGGACGGAACTAAAGCATACGTTACCAACAGAACCAGTAGTACCATATCGGTTATAGATCTGTTAACAAATTCATTGATATCAGATATTCAAATACCCTCGCCGCTTGGCTTAGCAATAAGCCCGGATGGAAAAAAACTATACGCGACCGCTGACGGCAGCGCCGAGGGGACGCTTTATGTGTTAAATACTTCCAATAACCAGCAGATTGCTACGGTGCCGATAGGTTTAAACGCTGCCGGTATTGTTGCAAGCCCTGATGGTAACACAGTTTATGTGGCTAATGATTATTTAAACACGGTCTCGGCTATAAATACAACAACTTATACCACAACAGCTACTATCCCCGTAGGTACTACTCCTTATGGGATAGCGATCTCGCCGGATGGCAGCCGGGTGTATGTAGCTAATTCTGGTGCTCATTCTATATCCATAATAAATACGGCAACTAATCTATCTACAGAATTTCCTATACCCGGCCGGCCATTCGGTATATCTGTCAGCCCTAACGGTACTGAGGTTTATGCTACTTGCTTAGACCCTGATAATACGGTAGTGATCAATACGGTAACTAACGCAACTTCAACAATAGGGGTAGGTATATCCCCGGTGTCTATAGGTAAATTTGTATCAGCAGGGATAGGGTGCAGTAGTTTGTCAATTACTTTCACCATTACAGTGAATCCGCCACCTGCTATCATTGTAACAGGTACACCGGCTGCAATAACTGCAACTTATGGCAAAGCTTCTACGCCAGAAATAATTAATGTGGCAGGTAATAACATAACCGGAGGTGTTTTAGTTACAGCGCCCGCAGGTTTTGAGGTGAGTACAGACAATATAACTTTTAGCAATACCATTACCGTGGGATCAATAGGAAATATTGAGTCGATACCGGTTTATATCAGATCAAAATCAACATCCCCCGCGGGGAATTATTCGGGTAATGTAGTGCTGAGTAGTACAGGTGCTACAAGTATCAGCATCCCGGTGTCCGGGGTAATAGCCCCCACTCAATTAACAATAACTGCAGACGATAAAAGTAAATTTATAGGCGATCCTAACCCTGTTTTTACAGTAAAATATAGTGGATTTGTGAATGGAGAAGGGCCTGCGCAATTAACACAACAGCCTGTTACAAGCACAACTGCTGTTGTGGCGTCGCCTTTGAGTAAGTATCCAATTACAGTTAGTGGTGCAATAGCAGATAATTATATTATTAATTATGTAGCCGGTGTGTTGGATGTAATATCCGGCGCAATTAATGCGCCTAACGCTTTTACGCCTAATGGCGATGGTGTGAACGATACCTGGGATATTAAATTTTTAGACCTGTATGCCAATTGTACAGTAGAAGTATTGAACCGGTATGGCAGTAATGTATATTATTCTGTTGGTTACCCTGTGGCCTGGAACGGCAAACGTAACGCAATGGATATTCCTTCTGGTACCTACTATTATATAATTAAACTAAATAATGGTACCAAACCCATTACGGGTTATGTTGCTGTAATAAGGTAGTTGTTACTTTCATTAGGAATATAATGTTTAATTTTCTAATTTAGTGTACCCCAATTAATACCTTGAAACCTAAAGCGATATATATTAAGCCAATACGGTTAATGAAAAAAATATTTTTTGTTGGTACCCTGTTATGCTTTTTTTTATCCCCATCAAAATTACAGGCGCAGGCTAATCAAAACGTTGTAAATGGTAGTAATACAACGCCTGTGGTTTTCTCAACATTGGGTTGCAAATACACCTGGACAAATACTGATCCGTCAATAGGTCTTCCTGTAAGCGGTACAGGTGATATAGCACCGTTTAAGGCCATAAATAATGGTACAGTGCCTATTACAGCTACTATTACAGCTACAACCACACCGATAGCGGCGGTTAGTTATTTGTCAAATACGTTTGCCTCTCCGCCAGATTTTACTACAGCAGATCCAACCACGCTACAAAAACAAACGCCTATTGCAATAAATGGCGCAACATTTGCCGGGGTAAGCCCTGATGGCAATACCTTGTATTTTGTAAAAAATACTGCCCCAATCAGTATAATTGAGGTAAGTGCTATTACTAACAATGTAATAGCTACTATACCTGTGAATAATCGTATTTTAGGAGGTCTTCTTTTTAGTTCAGATGGTAGTAAGATTTACGTTCCAAATTTAAGTTCGCCTACCACTGCTGTAATGTCCGTTATCAATAGTTCAACTAATACCATTGAATCAACTATAAATTTGCCGACTAACGGCTTTAATGCAATAATATTAAGTCCCGATGGGAGCAAGTTTTATGTTTTGATTGCTGATAATGCAATTGCTGTATACAGTACTACGACCAATGTCTTTGTATCAAATTTGCCTTTGCCTGAAACCCGGCCAGTTAATATGTTCCTGACACCGGATGGAAATTATTTATTGGTATTATTTAACTCGAATGCCGTATATATTATTGATACTAAAACAGGCAATGCGGTTCCGGTTACAATACCGGGCTTTGCAAGTGGGTCAGGCTATTCATTTCCGTCTGTTTTAATCTCACCAGATAGTAAACAGGCTTATTTAACCTATTCTCCTATTCCGTTTTTAAACTCAGGTGCTAAAAATTATCTTTTTGCTGTAGATATACCATCAGGAGCGGTTTCGTCTGTTCAAACTACCGCGAACAATTTTGGTGTTACACTGAGCCCTGATGGTAAGCAACTGGCTATATTGGATGGAGCCGGTGGGATGATTACTTTAATGGATGCAGCAACAAGAATTGTAACGACTACTATTAAAGTAGACCCTACGATAACTGCTGTGCTATTTGAAGAAATAGATAAATCAGCCAGGCTATCATACAATTATGACGGTAGTTTGATGTATGTTGATTATGATGCTTTTAACAAAGTGTCACTGGGTTTCAGTTCATACGTTACGTTAATTAACACAGCTACCGGTAAAATAATTGATCCTTCTATAGAGGTAACCAAGGGCGATAGGATCATCAACCCAAAGCCGCCTACAGCATGCAGCGGTGCGCCCATCAGGTTTAACATTACGGTGTATCCTGATGCACCTATTATTAACGCCACCGGTACTTTACCTGCTATGAGTACCAATTACGGCACACCATCAACATCAGCAAGTTTTACAGTATCGGGCAGTAAAATCAATATAGGCATTTTAGTAACACCACCGTCGGGTTTTGAAGTAAGCACAGATAATGTCGCGTTTGGAGATTCGGTTAAGGTAGGCCCTTCGCCCACGGTACCATCCACGCAGGTATACGTACGTTTAAAAGCCAATGCTCCTGTAGGCATCCATTCCGGTGATATCATTGTCAGTAACGGGCCTACCAGTGTGACCATAGCAACAGCAGCCAGTGAGGTAACAGCAGTACCGTTAACTATTACCGCTAATGATGTTACCAAAACCTATGGAGCCGTATTAAATACGGCACTGGCTTCCACAGCATTTACAGCCACAGGATTAAAAAATGGCGAGGCGATAGGTAGCGTGGTTTTGACTTATGGTACAGGATCGGCAGCTACCGATGGTGTAAACAGCTACACGGGGTCGGTAACCCCATCATCGGCAACGGGGGGCACATTTTCAGCAACAAACTATACCATCAGTTACCAGGCAGGGAATATTATTATTACACCCGCGCCATTAACTATAACCGCAAATAATCAGACCCGCTATTTTCATGATGCCAATCCTGTTTTTACGGTAACCTATACCGGTTTTGTAAATAAGGAAACCGCGGCTGTATTAACCAGCCAGCCGGTAATTACTATAAGAGCCAGTTTAACGTCGCCGATAGGGCAGTACCCTATAACAGCAAGCGGGGCATCGGCGGTTAATTATAGTATTATTTATGTGGCGGGCACTTTGACCATAATGGCCAAACCTGTAATAGTAACCAATATATTTACCCCTAATGGCGATGGTATAAACGATACCTGGGATATTAAAAATATTAACGAATACCCCGGTTGCATGGTAGAGATCTTTAACCGTTATGGCGAAAAGATGTTTTACTCGATAGGGTATGGTATACCGTGGGAAGGAAAACGTAATGGAGCCAACCTGCCGGTAGGTACGTACTACTATATCATCAAATTAGATACCGGCATTAAACCCCTTACCGGTTATCTCGCTATTATACGATAGGTTTAAAATTAAATTCGTCATTTTTAACATAAATTATCTAAATTAGTGTAACCATTTATACCTTGAAATATAAGGCGTTGTATATTAACCCGAGAAGGGTACTAAGTAATTTGTTTTTTGCTATTGGTATGCTATGGCTGTGTACCTTGCCTGCTTTACTATCAGCCAAAGGACATAAAAATCCGGCAGCTCCGGTCATCACAATAGATGCCACTACAATAATCGGCCTGAGTTCCAGGTATGGTACCCTGAATGGTTCGATTTCAACATCTTTTAAAGTATCGGGTACAGATATAGTTGGAGGGATCCTGATAACCCCGCCGCCCGGATTTGAAGTTAGCATAGTGGGTAGTGCATATGCTAATTCAGTTGTTGTAGGGTCATCAGGTACAGTTGCACCAACTATGGTTGGTGTTCGTCTTAAATTAACAGCTCCGGCAGGCGATTATTCAGGTACCTTTGTACTAAGTTCCGGCGGAACGAGTGTGAATTTACCAATTCTTAAAAGTACGGTATCCAAAGGCGAATTAACTATCGCCGGGGGCAACCGCATAAAAGTTTATGGAGAGACCTGGACAGATACAGAAGGGGGTAAAGATTTTGTCTCTGATGGATTGGCAAATGGCGAGAGTATAGGATTCGTATCAATACATTATGGTCAAGGCGCAGCAGCAACAGATTCTGCTCAACGTTATACAGGCACAATTATGGCATACGGAGCAACAGGCGGCACATTCGATCCCAATAATTATAATGTTAAATATTTACCCAGTGATATTTTTGTTGTACCGGCTAAATTGACCCTGGTAGCTGACAATCAAACTAAATATTCTGGTGAGGCTAATCCTGTTTTAACTTATCATGGTGTCGGTTTTGTGAATAATGAAAATCTTAGCGTTATAAGTACAAAACCCAGCATCACAACATTGGCCACTGTTACTTCTCCGGCAGGGAAATACCCTATTACCTTAAGTGGTTTCGTTTATGCAGGTAATTATAATATAACGCTTACCGATGGTACACTTACTATCGATTCTGAACGGCCACCGGTCATCTCTGTTACCGGGGCACCGTCAACTTTAAATACTGCATATGGGTCAGCATCTGCGTCAACCACCTTTTCTGTATCTGGCGATAAAATAAAAGACGGTGGTATTGCAGTAACTGCGCCAGCCGGTTTTGAAGTAAGTACAGACAATGTTACGTTTAGCCCTACTTTAAAAGTGGGTGGTGCCGGAACCGTTAACCCAACCCAGGTGTATTTGAGGCTAAAAGCAGACGCGAATGTTGGTATACACTCAGGAAATGTGGTATTAAGCAGTGGTGTAACCAGTGTAAATGTGCCGGCAGCACCAAGCGAAGTTACCATTGTGCAATTAACAATTATAGCCAATATTACCAAACCATATGGTACTGCTTTAACTAATGGCCCGGTAGCAACAGGTTTTACGGCAACAGGATTAAAAAATGGCGAAACAATTGGTACTGTAACTTTAACCTATTCTGCAGGAACTGCCGCTACAGATGGCTTGAAAACTTATCCCGGTTCTGTTATATCGTCCGCAGCAACCGGCGGTACTTTTACAGTAGCAAATTATAACATTACGTACCAGGTTGGGGACCTTGTTGTGGGCCCTGCGCCATTAACCATAACCGCCGAAAATAAAACAAGGTTCTTTAAAGACCCTGACCCGGTTTTTACCCTCAAATACAGTGGTTTTGTAAATAACGAAACCGAGACGGTATTGACCAGCCAGCCAATAATAAGTACTACCGCTACCATAGCATCGCCTATAGGTAAATACCCTATTACAGTAAGCGGGGCTGTAGCAGCCAATTATACAATAACCTACGTGCCTGGCGAACTTACCATAACATCAAGGGCTGTGTTGGTTGCCAATGCGTTTACACCCAATGGCGATGGTGTGAACGATACCTGGGATATCCAAAATATTACGCAATATCCTCATTGTACTGTAGAGGTATTTAATAGGTATGGGCAAAAGCTGTTTTACTCTACAGGTTATCCCATAGCGTGGACGGGTACCAAAAACGGTGCTAATTTGCCGGAAGGTACCTACTATTACATCATAAAGTTAGATACCGGCATTAAACCCCTTACCGGTTACCTCGCTATTATACGATAGGTTTATTTTTTAACTATAGATAAATAAAGCTATTTATGTTAAATATTTATAACCAATTATATACCAAATAATTTTATAAAAGTTATATTCGTTAATTAATAACAAGCTACAAGAACTAAATTATAAACCTATTACCTATCTTGTAATGTGTGCCAGTTGCTACCAATAAGATATGTGCGAAAAACATGTGGGATAAATTTTGATGAAGAAATATATATATTTATTGGTGCTTTTTGCTTTTACTATCGGGGTATCAAAGGCTCAACAATTGCCCCAGTATACACAATATGTATTTAACAACTACCTTTTAAACCCGGCCGTAACGGGTATTGAAAACTATACTGATGTCAAGTTGGGGTACCGTAGCCAATGGACTGGCTTAAATGGTGCGCCTGTAACCAGTTTTTTGACGGTAAATACGCCAATTGGAAACAACTTTCTTAACGGTGATGCTACCGGTTTTGGAGGCGCAGGCGAAATAAATCCATCCAGTAGATTATATACGCAGAATTACCAGGCTTCAGAACCGCATCATGGTGTAGGTGCAATAGTAATGACTGATAAAGCCGGACCGCTTACGCAAACCAATGTGGCATTGACTTATGCGTATCACTTAGGTGTAGCGCCAAAGCTCAATTTGGCAGTAGGTATGTCTGCCGGATTTACCCGTATCAGTTTAAATACGTCAGAACTTACTTTGGCAACACCACTTGACCCCGCCATTGCCAATGGTGATAACAGCCAATGGAAACCAGATCTGGGCGTAGGAGCATGGCTGTACTCAAGCGATTATTATGTTGGGGTTTCAGTGCAGCAATTACTAAAACAAAACCTGTATTTCAGCACTACAAATACCGCTGTTAACGTAAGCCAAACCGTGCCACATTATTTCTTTACCGCGGGCACCAAACTTTACCTATCAGATGATATCACACTTTTACCATCGTTTTTAATAAAAGCCATACAACCTGTGCCCTTAACGTATGATGTTAACTTAAAAGCCTCTTTCCAGGATAAATTTTGGTTAGGTGGGTCTTACCGTCATAATGATTCATTCGGAGTACTGGCAGGCTTTAATTTAAGTTCATTTGTGAATGTTGGCTACTCATATGATATTACCACATCATCATTAAACACAGTAAGTAATGGCACGCATGAAATTGTATTGAGCCTGTTGCTGAACAACAGATATAAGGTTACTTGTCCGCAACACGGATTCTGATTTCAGTTTGCAATTATAAGTAAGCAGTAGGCTGTTATGTCTACTTTTTTTCTGCTAACTGCTAACCGGCAACTACAAACTAAAGTTCCTTCCTTAATCTGGCTACCGGGATATTCATCTGTTCGCGGTATTTGGCTACTGTACGGCGTGCTATGTTGTAGCCGGCATCTTTTAATATCTCGGTTAGTTTCTCGTCGGCAAGGGGATGGTGTTTGTCTTCTTTACCTATATGTTCTTCCAATATCTTTTTAACCTCTTTGTTAGATACCTCTTCGCCGCTCTCGGTTTGTATAGCTTCAGAGAAGAATGATTTTAACAGGAAGGTGCCGTACTCTGTTTGTACGTATTTGGAGTTAGCTACCCTTGATACTGTTGAAATATCCATGCCTATCCTGTCGGCAATGTCTTTTAGTATCATTGGTTTCAGGTTCTTGTCATCGCCTGTTAAAAAGAAATCATACTGATAGTGCATAATGGCATTCATGGTTTTTAGCAAGGTTTGCTGGCGTTGCTTTATAGCATCAATGAACCATTTTGCCGAATCTAATTTCTGCTTTACAAATTGTACCGCTTCTTTTAGCTTTTTATCTTTTTGCAATGCCTTATCATAATGCTGGAACATTTCCTGGTATGAACGGCTAACCCTTAGTTCGGGCGCATTCTTTGAATTTAGGGTAAGTATAAGCACCCCGTCGCTATTCTTGATATGAAAGTCAGGAATGACCTGCATTTGCTTGGTGTTAATTTCGTTCGAGTCGCCGGGTTTAGGGTTGAGCTTTAATATCTCATTAACAACACCCCGCAACTCTATCGATGTCATGTTTAATGACTTCTCCAGCTTGTCATAATGCTTGCGGGTAAACTCATCCAAATAATGCTCAACTACCAGTATGGCTTTGTTTATTATAGGGTCGTTAACGTCTTTTTTGCGTAATTGTATTAACAGGCATTCCTGTAAACTACGTGCGCCAACTCCCGGCGGGTCAAAGCCTTGTATCACCTTAAGCATGTCCTCAACTTCTTCATCCTCGGCCATCACATTTTGCGAGAAAGCCAGGTCGTCAGTTAGTGAAGTGATGGGGCGACGTAAATAGCCGTCGTCATCCAAACTGCCAATGATCTGATTTGCTATTTTAAAATCTTTATCAGACATGGGTAACATATCCAGCTGTAATTGCAGCAGTTCAAAAAAAGAACTTTGTACAGCAAAAGGGATCTCTTTACGTTCGTCTTCGTCATCGCCATTCTGGTCATAGCGCGAACCGTATTCGTTTACGTTATCTTCCTGCAGGTAATCGTCAATATTAAATTCATCCGCTTCGCCTCTTTCTTCATCCTTGCTGTTAAAGTTTTCTTCATCAGGGTCACGATCCGGGTATTGTTCCTCCGGTTCATTCAAATTAGCTAAACTCAGATCTTCAAGCGCAGGGTTTTCTTCCAATTCTTCTTTTATGCGGGTGTCTAATGATACAGTAGGCACCTGCAATAACTTAATGAATTGTATTTGCTGTGGTGATAGCTTTTGTAAGAGTTTTTGTTGGAGGTTTTGTTTTAACATAAATAGTAACGCAAATCTACATCAATTACCTATAACTTTAAAAATTAGTTAATATATATGGTTTAACTCCATAAATGTTTAAAAGAGGTATTTGTTTGTTATTCTCAATATTATTGTCTTATATTTAATTAAATAATAAACCTTTTAACTAAAATTAACTAAAAAACTATGGCTATTGGAAAAGAATTTAAAGATTTTGCCATGCGTGGCAACGTTGTTGATCTGGCAGTGGGTGTTATTATAGGCGCTGCTTTTGGTAAAATTGTAACCTCATTGGTAAATGACGTTATTATGCCGCCAATTGGGTATCTTACAGGAGGTATTGATTTTAAAGATTTAAAAGTACTTGTAAAGCATGGCGATCCCACCAAAAAGATAGCCGATGTTACTATTAATTATGGAAATTTCATCAATACAGTGATTGAATTTTTAATAGTGGCTTTTTGTATTTTTATGGTTGTAAAAGCAATAAACTCTCTTAAAAAACCAGAAGTTGCCGCACCTGAAGCCGCACCTGTACCAACTAAAGAAGAAACTTTGCTTACAGAGATCCGCGATTTGCTGGCAAAAAAATAATGAACTGACCACTGTTTGATAGTTTATAATATTCAAACAATAAATTATCAACAGTGGTCTATTAACTTTTTTTTGGATGTGTCTTTGAAAAACTAAATAATTACGCTACATTTGCGCTCTTGTTTTTAAAAAACAAATAGAATAAAAAGTCATGAAAAGAACGTTCCAGCCTTCTCAAAGAAAAAGAAGAAATAAACACGGTTTCCGTGAGCGCATGTCTACAGCTAACGGTAGAAGAATATTAGCAGCAAGAAGAGCTAAAGGCAGAAAAAAATTATCTGTATCTAGCGAAGGCCGCCATAAAGCATAAATATTAGGTTACTGCTCTGTTACCAGGGTTTGAACCTGTTGTGTTAAATTACGGTTCATAATTAGTAACTATGTACACCTTTACAAAAGAAGAACGGTTATGTAATAAAAGGCTTATTGATGAGCTTTTTCATAACGGTTCTTCTTTTTTATGTTATCCCTTTAAGGCTTCCTGGCTTTTAGCAACCGACGAACAGTTGGTACCCGTACAGATTTTGTTTTCGGTATCTAAAAAGCGATTTAAACATGCCGTGGATCGTAACCAGCTAAAAAGACGCATTCGCGAAGCCTATCGTTTAAATAAGCAACGGCAATTATATGATCAGCTTAATACAGCAGGAAAAAAAATAGTACTCTCTGTAGGTTATATAGGGAAAGAGATAGCTCCCTATGATTTGATCGAAAAGAAAATGCTTAAGCTTTTGATTCAGCTTAATGCCGAACTGGTAAAATGAAAGCCATTGCAGCCCTATTTAAAGCCCTTATAGGTGCTTTTTTTGTATTGCTGATAAGAATATACCAATATTTTATTTCTCCGCTTACCGGCGCTTCATGCCGTTACACACCCACTTGTTCGCAGTATGGTGTGGAAGCTATAAAAAAACATGGTGCTTTTAAAGGTGGATGGTTAACTTTGAAACGTATTGCAAGTTGTAATCCGTGGGGAGGCCATGGACATGACCCGGTACCGTAGTGAGTGGGTAGTGGTGAATAGTGAGTAAAGAAACTAAATATTCACCATTTACTACTTACCACTCACTGCTTACTACTCACCATTCATAATTCACAAAATGAGTTTGATACTTCAAATAGAAACAGCCACTACTGTATGCTCTGTCGCACTGGCAAGGGATGGCCAGGTTATAGCCTTTAAACAAGTTGACGAACGCAATATTCATGCAGAAGTAATTACGTTATTTATAGAGGGCCTACTTTCTGCCTCCGGGTTACAATATAATGATGTAGATGCTGTTGCGGTAAGCAGCGGTCCGGGTTCTTACACCGGGTTACGCATAGGCGTATCAACAGCTAAAGGGTTATGCTTTGCTTTAGATAAGCCGCTTATTGCTGTAGAAACACTTGCAGCAATGGCAAAAGGGGTGCTGTTGACCAATAATGTTGATGCTTCAACATTGCTTTGCCCTATGATTGATGCACGGCGCATGGAGGTTTATACCGCGTTGTTTGATGTTAAAGGTAACGTTGTAAAACCAACATCGGCTGAGATTATTGATGAGCATAGTTTTGCCGAAGAATTGAAACACAATAAAATATTGTTTTTTGGCGATGGTGCTGAAAAATGCCGTGCAGTTTTAGGCGAAAACCCAAATGCAATCTTCGTAAGTAATTTTACCAATTCCGCTATTTATTTAACACAAAAAGCTGCCGAAAAATTCGCCAAAAATGAATTTGAAGACGTAGCCTATTTTGAACCCTATTACCTGAAAGACTTTTTAATTACCCAAAAGAAAGCTTAATAGTTCTGATCTTTTTTGTGGAACAGGTTATACCAGGCTTTTCCAAAAAAACCTCTCTCGTCGTCCATTGGTATTGAACTGCTGTTTAGCCTGCGCTCAATCAGGTAGCCAAATTTAAACGATACGCCTATAAAGAAATCCATGCCTGAATAAGCTCCCTGATTTACTACTGCTTGTGTTTGGCTATTGTCTGCTTTACGATGCAACGCGTCCCCAATTAAGTATCCGGTTTGATAAAGGCGGTCGCTGCCGATAAAAAACTCAGAGTTAGTAGCCTTAACCATAAACTGTCCGCCCAAGGCAAATAACTTCAGATCATTGTAGGTTGATGTAAGTGTTACGCTATACTTATTATACTGTATGGGGGTAACCAGTGCTGCAGTAAAACCTGAGTAAAAGAATTCTTTCGATCCTATCAAAGTTGGCGAAAACTTTAACTTTTGGTCGTCGTCTAACCAATAAGTCCTGTTTATACTTAATTCAAGAGTGCCATTAATAGGCGAATTAAAACCTTTTCTTACAGTACCGGTGCTGCTTATACTATCTACAGTGGTAGTAATAGTTTTTTCGCGGGTACTCTTAGAAAAATCAGTTATTAAAGCGCTACCACCGAAGGTAGAAATAGTTGAGCTACTTCTCCAATGAATAAAACCAAGATCTTTTACATTTACTTGCCATTTATAACCACTTTCGTCATTATATGCAGTACCTAAACTTATTGCAGCACCTGGATTTAGAAATGCCGGTAAATATTTTTGCGCGTTTGATAGCCCTTTGGTTTCATTTTGCCGGTCTGTGCCGGTTAATTGAATGGTTGCCTGGTCGGCTGTTCTATCAAAAGTTATTCCTGATTGTGTGATGTCTGATTTTCTGTAGTATAAGCCAGACAACGCGCTTAATTTTACACCTACTGATAATCTTTTGGTAACCTGCTCCCGATAAGTAAATGAGGCTTCATGGTATGCTTGTGCAAAAAAGCTATCGTTAAATATATTGGTATAACTATTAGCCGGGAAATTGGTAAAAGAGTTAAATAATGAAATGGACTCGTCTGTGCCAACTATCCGTGCTTCTGCTTTAGTGTTGAATGAAAAACCTATTTCCTGATCGCCATGCTCGCTGGTGAATACTTTAAACATAACTGTATAAGCATTGCTGCTTAAATTAATTCGATTAAAAGCACCGCCACCGGTTTTTAAGTTCGCTGTATTGTAATAATTAGAAAATGCACGTGTTTTTAAAGCTTCCTGCCCATTGCCGGTCACATAAAATTGAGTGCTTATTGTTGGCAGAAAAAAGTTAAATGCAAACTGACGGGTAGTATCGGGTATAAATGACCGCTGTGCAGGGTTCTCAAACGAATCATATAATGTACCTGTATTGTATTGCGAAAATCGTTGGCTAAAGCCTTTAATTGTAATTAAAAAAAAGCAACAGATTAATAAACCTTTTTTCATTTATATACGGATCAGGGGTATAGTTATGTGCCCTAAAGATATAATTTTGAGCCCATTGTTAATAATTAAATTAATAAATTGTTCTTAAAGTTAAATACTCTTATTGCTTTACCATTATTAAACATGTTTACGTTATTGTGGTGCTTCGGGTTGGCTAAGATTCATACAAAAACTTGTATAAAAATTTTTATTGGCGGCAATTAATTGGTAAGATGCACTGTAAAAGCTTTTCCAACCCGTTTCGTCTGCTTCAAAGTTGTTGTAAAACGGTTCGTTTAAATCTCTTTTTAAAATTGGCTGGGCATTCTTGAAATTGATGTACCAGGCTACATTGCTGCTTTCTGCTATAAGATCATTAAACTGGTTATATTGTTGCAGTTTGTTTTGAAATTTATGATTGGTATAAGTATCATAATAACTTTTTAACTCAGACTCTGTATTAGCTAAAATTAAATAGTTATCAATTATCATAAACCAGGGACGACTAAACTGACTGAAAGCATCGCCTAATAAAAAGAACGGCAGCTTGTTATAATTTACCTGGCCTATATCCTTATCAGTCATCTTACTGATATTTTCCATTATGGGCTTAAATGCGGCACCGTTGGTTAAAGTTATCAGCGCATATTTTTCCATATACCGGGTAGTAACCACAGCAAACTCATTGCTTAGCACATGGTTAAATTCTGTTATTAAATTGATGCCCGTTTCTGTTTTTACTTTATTAAAGAGCGAGTCTTTTTCATGCTGTAGCCGGGCTTTGGCTTGCCAGTCAGATAAGTCTGATTTGAATTTTTTAGGATCAGACACCGCAAAGTTCATACTGTAAGCAGTGGTTGACGGGAAAATGTCTTTTAGTTTATTAACAACAGGCTGCTGATTGGCAAACAGATTTAAATAACCTGCAGGCTGGTTTTCCTGAATGGTTGAAAAACCCGTAAACAACAAAGCATCGCTTTTAAAATTCAAACTCATTGCAGCCAGGGCGGGTAGTAGTTTGAAACTTTTAAAAATGTCGGTAGTTTTATTTTTGAACAGGGTGCTTAACAACGGATCTAATTGACTGTAGTCAACGTATAGGTTAGCCAACGAATTGGCATTTTGCTGATCAGGTAACATCAAGAAACGCTTTTTGTCTTTTTGCGGAGTGTATTGAGCACTCTGCTCGATCAGATTTTTAGAGAAACTGCCACTATAAATACCTTCACCTTTATTTAACAGATAAAACCTCTTTTTAAGAATACGAGAATATACGGTGTATCCTTTTTTGCCGCCAAAGTTGGCAGGGGTAACTAATAAGCTTTTGTTTGATTGAGTAGATAGTTTATCCATTTCCGTAGGATCAACTCCTTTGGCTGCGGCAATAGTGACCAGCAATTCAAGCGTATGATCAGGAAGCGGATGTACGGATATAAAAGTATTTTGCCCGGTGAAGAATTTTTGTAATGTCGAATTTTCAGGCAATTGCTTACGCAAGGTGTCTAACTCGTCAATTTGTTGTTTGCCAATAACTGCAGTAAACAGTTTATTCCCTTTAAAAATATCGTAAAAACTATCCTCGTTATTAAATTCAAATACCAGTGCTGCGTTGTCAGGGATGGCTTGCATAGTTGCGCTGTTATGCAAGCCTGGTGGGCTTAAATTTTTAAAATATACAACAGTAATAGCTGTTGCAGCTATGAGTAATATTATGGTAATAATAATTAGTCGCCTCATAAATAGTTTACGCTGCAAGTTAGATTTTTATAGCTAAGCATTCAAGTAATACTTTCAATTGGTTAACTTAGCCTTTTAAATTTTCATGAACAGATCAATAATTATTACCGCGGCATTATTAGGTATGGTGGCTGTTATAGCAGGCGCATTTGGTGCGCATGGTTTAAAGGCAGTAATTACACCTCAGCAATTAGAGGTTTGGCACACAGCGGTCGAGTATAATTTTTATCACGTTTTTGCATTGTTGTTTCTTGCTGTCTTTGCAAAAAGTAAAAATGGTTGGGTATCGGCAAGTTATTACCTGTTTACCTTTGGTATTGTATTTTTCTCGGGGTCGTTATACCTGTTGGCTTGTCGTGATCTATTGCATATCGAATCAAAAGTTATTGGCCCTGTAACACCGCTTGGCGGGCTTCTTTTTATCGGAGGATGGATCTCATTGGCGGTGGCTGCTGCCAAGAGTAAATAAACTATGTTAGAATTTACCGAAACGCAATACACAAATCGTAAAACACTTTTTGTAGAGGTTGTCTTACCGCTTGCTATAGCTAAGAACTATACTTACCGGGTGCCTTATGAGCTAAATGATGTTATAGCGATAGGTAAACGTGTGGTGGTACAGTTTGGTAAAAGTAAATTGTATACCGCTATTGTCGCGGCTATAACAGAATATCCGCCAGAGAAATATGAGGCTAAATATCTGTTGGAGATATTAGATGACCGGGCGGTAGTTACCCAACAGCAACTACACTTTTGGAAATGGCTTGGCGAGTATTATATGTGTTATGATGGCGAAGTAATGAACGCCGCGTTGCCATCAGCCTTAAAACTGGCCAGCGAGACAAAGATCGAACTTAATAAAGAGTTTGAATACGATAAGTCTACCCTGCACGATAAAGAGTTTTTAATAGTTGAAGCATTAGAGATACAGCCTGAGTTAACCATCAGCGATATCTCTAAACTGTTAAGTCAGAAAACAGTAATGCCGATATTAAAGGGCCTTTTCGAAAAGAATGTTATTACCATATCCGAAGAGGTAAACGATAGGTACAAACCCCGCAAACGGACCTTTTTAACGCTTAACCCTGCCTACCAGGGGCAGGATAATTTAAAAGAGTTGTTTGCGCTGTTAGAGAAACGTGCACCTAAACAAGCCGATGCTGTGTTGGCTTATATCAAACTGGCTCGTCATCAAAAAACGATCTCGAAGACCGAACTGATAGAAGAAAGTGGGGCAGGCGCATCAAGTATCAATTCATTGATCGAAAAAGAGATCTTAATAGCCGAGGAAAAGAACGTAAGCCGTTTGTTTTTTGAGGAAGAGGATTTGGATGCCAATTTTGAATTAAGCACACAACAACAAGAGGCACTGGTTAGCATAAAACAACAGTTTGAGCAAAAAGATGTGGTATTACTGCATGGTGTAACCTCATCTGGTAAAACACAGGTTTATATCAGGCTGATTGAACAGATCATGGCGCAAGGCAGGCAGGTACTTTATTTATTGCCCGAAATTGCGTTGACAACTCATATCATAGAACGCCTGCGCCAATATTTTGGCGCAAGTATTGGTGTTTACCATTCGCGTTTTAATGATAACGAACGGGTAGAGGTTTGGCAGAAAGTATTGAACAACGAATACAAGGTGGTGTTAGGCGCGCGTTCGTCTGTGTTCTTGCCCTTTGTTGATTTGGGGCTGATCATTGTTGATGAGGAACACGAAACATCCTACAAGCAATTTGATCCTGCACCACGCTATAATGCCCGCGACGCGGCTATTTTCCTGGCCAATATGTACCGGGGCAAGGTATTGCTGGGGTCGGCTACGCCATCGTTCGAAAGTTATTTTAATGCCCGTACCCATAAATATGGTTTTGCCGAATTGACCGAGCGTTACGGCGGTGTTGAACTACCCACAATACAAGTGGTAAGCATTGCCGAAGAAACTAAGAAGAAAACTATCCAGTCGCACTTTACCAGTGTGCTAATGGCTGATATGCAGCAGGCACTTGTTAATAAAGAACAGGTTATCTTATTCCAAAATCGCCGGGGTTATGCACCGGTATTGCTATGTAAAATATGCGCCTATACACCAAAATGTATCAATTGCGATGTAAGCCTGACCTTTCATAAACACAGTGGTAAACTGCATTGCCATTATTGCGGTTATAAAGAAGATACGCCGTCTATTTGCCCGGCGTGTGGTTCTACCCAATTAGAATACAGGGGCTTTGGTACAGAGAAGGTAGAGGATGAATTAAGTTTACTTTTACCCGAATCGCGCATTGCCCGTATGGATCTGGATACTACACGGTCGCGTAATGCTTTACAAAATATATTGAATGACCTGGAGGAGAAAAAGATAGATATATTGGTAGGTACACAAATGGTTGCCAAAGGATTGGACTTTGCCGACGTTACCGTAATAGGTATCATTAATGCCGATAGCCTGTTAAAATATCCAGATTACAGGGCCAACGAGCGCAGCTACCAGATGCTGTCGCAGGTAAGCGGCAGGGCAGGCCGCAGGGGTAAGCAAGGTAAGGTAGTGATACAAACCTATGACCCGACCCACCGGGTGATCAAACAGGTAATAGAAAACAACTATAGCGATCTGTATTTTACCGAAATGGAAGAGCGTAAAGCTTTTCATTATCCGCCATTTTATCGTATCATCAACTTAGCTATCAAACATAAAGACCCGGAGATGCTATACAACCAGGCAGCTTACCTGGGGAAAGAACTGCGCAAACAATTGGGCGAAGAAAGGGTAGTAGGCCCGCAAGTGCCCTTAGTTAGCCGCATCCGTAATTTTTATATTCAATCTATCATGCTCAAGTTTGAGAAAGATGGGGTATCTATTAATAAGGTAAAAACTACCATTAGGGATATTATCACACAGTTTCAGACCACTAAATTAAGTAAAGGCAGTGTGGTTCAACCTGATGTGGATCCGTA
This sequence comes from Bacteroidota bacterium, assembly GCA_040388175.1. Classification (GTDB taxonomy): domain Bacteria; phylum Bacteroidota; class Bacteroidia; order Sphingobacteriales; family Sphingobacteriaceae; genus Mucilaginibacter. The sequence continues at coordinate 111,554 of JAZKCG010000001.1, forward strand.
CTAGATCTTGCTGTAAAAATGCCATAAATCCTGTTAACTTTGGGCTACAATGGCTTATAAATACATCGACAATTACCGAGAGCAAGGAGCAAGGAAAAAGCTGGTAGAAGAGTTAAGAAAAAAGGGAATTGAGGACGAACACGTACTTGCGGCCATAGGTAAAATTACCCGCCATTTCTTTTTTGATGAGACTTTCTGGAACCAGGCATATAAAGATATAGCTTTCCCGATAGGTGAGGGGCAGACTATTTCACAACCTTATACGGTTGCTTATCAAACCGAATTACTGCACATTAAAAAAGGCAACAAGGTGCTGGAAATAGGCACCGGATCTGGTTATCAGACCTGTGTCTTATTAGAGGTAGGGGCTAAAGTGTATACTATTGAAAGGCAGGAAAAATTATATGAGCGCACCCGACAGATCTTACCACGAATGGGTTATAAAGCCAAATTCTTTTTAGGCGATGGCTCGAAAGGTATTGCCAGCCATGCACCCTATGATAAGATAATTGTAACCGCAGGCGCGCCCACCGTGCCTGAGATCCTATTAAATCAATTAAATATTGGCGGTATACTGGTTATCCCAGTGGGGGATGAGAAAGAGCAAAAAATGGTTACCATTTTAAAAGTAGGTGAGCATGACTACGAAAAACATATGCTGGATACCTTTAGGTTTGTACCATTGGTAGGGGAAAGAGCGTGGTGAAGGATTTCGAATTTCGAATGTTCGATTTCGAAATTATTTAAGTTAAGATTTCTAAATCCGAAATTGAACATTCGAAATCCGATATCACTTATCTTTTCATCGCTCTATCCATTTCCACTTTAGTATCGCGCTCTTTTAAGGTTTCGCGTTTGTCGAAAGTCTTTTTACCTTGAGCAAGGCCGATCTCTAATTTGGCAAAACCACGTTCGCTTATGAATAGTGCAAGCGGTACAATGGTCAACCCTTTTTCTTCGCCGCGGGTTTGTAGTTTCTTTAGTTCTTTTTTGTTAAGCAACAGCACACGGTCGCGTTTGGCTTCGTGATTGTAGAACGAGCCGAATGAGTATTCGGCTATATGCAGGTTGCGTACATAAAGCTGCTCACTTATAAATGTGCAAAAAGCATCATTAATATTAGCCTTACCCTGGCGTATTGATTTGATCTCGGTACCCAACAGCTTTAACCCGGCAGTGTATTTATCCAGGATAATATACTCAAAATAGGCCTTTTTATTCTTTATGTATATTTTATCGTCACTCATAACTTCGTCGCTGCAAACTTAAAGAAATTAGTGATTGGTTGATTAGTGATTAGAGATTAGTTGGAAAACATTATTAACTAATCTCTAATCAACCAATCTCTAATCTCTACGCAGATGCTTTAACTACCAATACCGGTATGTTAACCATATGGCGTACCTTGTTTACCGTGGTGCCAAATATCAGGTCCTTAAATGCTTTATGTCCGTGTGATCCCATCACCATAAAATCTACCTTTTGTGTATGAATGATGCCGGCTATTGCAGTTGCGGCTGTACCGTATCCTATTTTAGCTTCACCTTTATAACCTAATTTACGCAAAGCTTCAACATACTGATCCAAATTATTGACGTCGCTTTGTGTTTCATGATCCATGGCCTGGTCGCCGTAATAACGGGCACCGGCAGTTTCAACAACGTGCATTAGTACGTAAGTAGCCTTTTTACCACCCTGCATAATGGCATGTCTGATAGCATTGGTGTCGTTAGTCGAAAAATCAATACTTACCCCTATAGTATGATATTCTATAGCGTCCAGGTTGTCAATTTCGGCAGCTATACCATGGGGAATATAGATCGGCGTATCAGCATGTTTAAACAACAGCGGCCTTAGTAATACATATAACAACAATAATGCTATCGCAATAACAATAGGTATTACGATGATATACATCCAAAACGCTGTACCCGGCGACTCGGTTGCCCAGCTTTTTATCTGCTCGAACACCAATTTGGCGTTCAGTCCCACAATAACTGCAGCACTTGCCCATGCAGCGATCTTAGTTTTTAAGCCGATAACAAAATTACCCATCTTCTTTTTATCAGAAGTAAAGTGGATAAGCGGTATTACCGCGAACCCTAACTGTAAACTTAATACTACCTGGCTCAAAATAATAAGGTTGCCTAATCCATTCTCGCCAAAGTAAATGATGGTAAGCATGGCAGGTACAATAGCCAGTATCCGTGTCAGTAGGCGGCGTAACCAGGGTTCAATACGCAGGTTAATATGGCCTTCCATAATGATCTGCCCGGCAAGCGTACCCGTAATGGTCGAACTTTGCCCGGCGGCTATCAGTGCTATGGCAAATAGTACCGGTGCTGTTTTACCAAAGATGTGCTCTAATAATTTGTAGGCATCTTGTATCTCGGCAATTTGAAAATAGCCGTTCTTAAAGAACGCGCTGGCGGCCAATATCAATATGGCAGCGTTTACCAAAAATGCCAGGTTAAGCGCTATAACGGTATCAAACAGGTTGAATTTTATAGCTGTTTTAAGGCCTTTATCGGTGCGTGTTATCTGCCGCGTTTGCACTAATGACGAATGCAGATACAGGTTGTGCGGCATTACGGTAGCACCAATTATGCCTATAGCTATATATAAAGCACTACCTGTTAGGTTGCCGGGGATAAAACCTTTGGCCACTTCTTTAACATCAGGCGTTACAATAAACATCTCTATTAAAAAAGAAAGCCCAACTATAAATATCATGGATATTATAAAGCCTTCCAGCTTGCGCATACCTTTGTTCATCAGGAAAAGCATGAGCAGCGTATCTGTAATGGTAAGCGATACACCCCATATCAGCGGCAGATCGAAGAGCAGGTTCAAACCAATGGCCATACCGATGATCTCGGCCAGATCACACGCTATAATAGCTATCTGAGCTAAAATATACAGGCAGAAGTTAATAAAGCGCGGGTAGGTGATCTTTGAGGCCTGTGCCAGGTCAAGACCCCGTACAATACCTAAACGGGCACTTAATGACTGTAATAACAGCGCTATCAGATTCGAAGCAAATAATACCCATATCAGTTTATAGCCAAATGCGCTGCCACCTGCAATGTCAGTTGCCCAGTTGCCCGGGTCCATATAACCAACACTTACCAGGTACGCGGGGCCAATAAAAGCAAGGATCTTTTTCCAACCGGTCTTATTTTCGGTAGTTACCGAACTGTGCACGTTGCCTAATGATTCATTGTATCCGTTACTCATAGCGCTATCAATAAGTTTTTGGCTACCTCGCGGCTAATATGTGTAGTGGTGTGCTCGACCTGTAATATCATAGAGTTGTCGTATTCGATAATGTCTGTCACTTTTATTTGTTTGCCGATGGTAAGCTGTTGCTTTTCCAGGTATTGTAAAAAAGTGGGCGAGTGGTCGCGCACGCCTGATATAACACCGCTTTCATTAACAGTAAGCGAGGCAATTGGTTTAAGCTCGTATTTCTTTATATTACCGTCGCGGTCGGGGATAGGGTCGCCATGCGGGTCATGTTTGGGGTAGTCCATAAATTTATCTAAACGGTCTATCAACTCGACAGACGAGATATGTTCCATCTCCTCTGCCATTTCATGCACCTCATCCCATTTAAAATTCAATTTCTCTACCAGAAAATATTCCCAAAGACGGTGCTTGCGGATAATATGTAAGGCTATCTTTTCGCCGGCAGCGGTAAGTGTTACCCCCTGGTATTTTTCGTAATTGATCAGCTCTTTATCAGCTAACTTTTTAAGCATATCTGTTACCGACGCGGCTTTGGTGTTTAAGGCCGCCGCTATCTGGTTGGTGCTCACGTTCAGGTCGTTTAACGACAGGTGGTAGATGGCTTTTAAATAATTCTCTTCGGCTAATGTATTCATTTAAGCAAATCTAATAAAATTTTTAGACTTGTCTAAAAATAAATGTTTAAAAAATTATATTTTACATATCTTGATATTGAAAAATATAATTTTGTAATTTGTACTTTATTAAAGAGTTAGTTATGGCTGCAGAATTAGATAAGATAGATTTACAGATACTTAAAACATTACAGGAGAACGGAAGAATAACCAATCTTCAGCTTTCTACAGAGATCGGCCTGTCGCCGGCACCAACCTTAGAGCGGGTAAGAAAATTAGAAAATGCCGAATATATAAAAAGCTACCACGCCCTTGTCGACGAAGAAAAACTGGGTCTTGGCATCAAGACTTTTATCCAGATCTCGCTTGATTTTCATCAGAAAAATACCATTCATACTTTTATCTCAGAGATACAACAAATTAAAGAAGTGACCGAGTGTCACCACGTTACCGGGCAATGCGATTTCCTGCTGAAAGTTTATGTGCGCGATATTAAATCGTACGAGCAACTGATCATGGAAAAGATAAGCCGTATCAGTGTGGTTAAAACATTCCAGACCATGATGATCATGTCAACGAGTAAAAAGGAGCCGATAGTACCGTTGGAGTACTAATTTGAAGATTTGAAAATGTGACTATTTGAGAATGAACAGAATTTTCAAATTAGCATATTTTCAAATTCTCAAATCAATGTATCTGCCAATCCACCGGCTCTTCGCCTTGTTGTTCTAAATAAGCATTTGTTTTAGAGAACGGTTTTGATCCAAAAAAACCACCACGGCTTACGGCCAATGGCGATGGATGTGTGGATTTTATGACCAGGTGTTTTTTGTCATCGATCAAAATGCTTTTAGATTGGGCATAATTTCCCCACAATATAAATACAACGCCCTCTTTTTGATCAGATATGGTTTTTATCACCATGTCGGTAAATTTTTCCCAGCCTCTTTTTTGGTGCGAACCGGCATTGGCTGCCTGAACGGTTAAAGTCGCATTTAATAAAAGCACACCTTGTTGTGCCCATTCGGTAAGGTCGCCGCTTTTTGGAATAATAAAGCCGGGAATATCGGTAGCCAGTTCTTTATAGATATTTTGGAGGGAGGGGGGGACTTGTATGCCCTTTTGTACAGAGAAGGATAAACCATGTGCCTGGTTAGGGCCATGATAAGGATCCTGCCCCAATATTACTACTTTAACCTGTGTAAACGGCGTTTGGGTAAAGGCATTAAATATATCGCTATTTTTGGGGTAGATGGTTTTGCCGACCTGCTTTTCTTCTTTTAAAAATTGTTTCAATTTCAGCATGTAATCTTTGCCAAACTCATCACTTAAAACCTGTAGCCAGGAGGCCTCTAATTCAATTGCCATAAATATTCCGGAAATGTTGATTAAGACTACAAATAAACGGATATTTGCACTCAAATTTATAGGATAACAAATTATGTCAAATATAGTTCGGCTAATTATAGCCTGCGTTTTTTTCGGTGCCGTTGTCGCGCTTTGTGTATTTAGCTTTTGGTGGTGGGGTGTATTGGTGTTGTTTTTAGGCGGAATAATATTGTTATCGTTCTTCTTTAATGAGAACATGATCATTGCGCAATATTTTCTGCGTAAAGAACAATCAGATAAAGCCGAACTATGGTTGTTAAAAATAGCTGATTACGAAAAACAACTGCACAAAAATCAACATGGCTATTATAACCTGTTAATAGGTTTGATCGAATCGCGTAAAGCACCTTTAAAATCAGAGAAATATTTTAAGAAAGCATTGTCATTGGGCATGACCATGTCGCACAATACGGCTTTGGCTAAAATAAGCCTTGCAGGTATATCAATGGCTAAACGCAATAAGCGCGAGGCGCAAATGTATTTACAGGAAGCTGCTAAAGATGATAAAAATAAACTGCTTGCAGAACAGATAAAAATGATGAAGCAACAGATGGCCCAGATGGATAAGCAAGTAATAAAAGGCGGATATCGCCAGCAATTCTAAAATAAAATAGGCTTTAAAACACCAATGTTTTAAAGCCTATTTATCTTCAAGCGAGCTGAAATAATCAGGCTCCGACGAGTGATTCTGATTATAGCTGATGTTTCTGTCAGGCGTCGAATAGCTTTCTTCGGTTGGGTTTGCAACCTCAACCATTTTCAATAAGCTTCTTATAAATGATAGGTTGAAATTTGATCTGTTTAATTTGATCAGATATTCGTTGTCCGTTATTTCTAATATGGAGTTAGTCATAGCTGTAGCACTCAAATGTGTGTTTTGTAAAAATACGTAACACATTGAATGCCAAAGTTTCCTGAACTTTATTTTTATATTAAAGAATTGTTAATAATGGTTATTGAAAATTGATCGCAGATTAAACAGATTGTAATGATTTGTGTGATTTGAACTTAAAAAATCAACGTAATCAAATTAATCAACCTAATCTGCGATTCAGACAGTGTCTTATTCAAACCAGGCCATCACCACTTCTTTAACAGGCATGGTAATATCCAGCTTTAATTTTTTACGCATCCCTCCAAGGTCATTAAATACTTTATTAGGGTTGGCCGTTTTTAGTTCTTCAACAGTATTAAAACCCATTTTATTTAATACGGGTACCCATTCTGCCGGTACGCCTATATTAATAAAATCATCGGCAGTAACTACTTTGGCTTTTTTCTCGGGGCGCATTTGCGGGAAGAACAATACTTCCTGTATAGTGCTTTGATTAGTTAATAGCATTACTAAGCGGTCAATACCAATACCTAAGCCAGACGTTGGCGGCATACCGTATTCCAGGGCGCGTAAAAAATCGTCATCCATAGCCATTGCCTCATCATCACCACGGCCGGCTAATATTAACTGCTCTTCTAAGCGTTCGCGTTGGTCTATAGGGTCATTTAACTCAGAGTAAGCGTTAGCTATCTCTTTGCCATTTACAAATAGCTCAAAACGCTCAACCAAACCATCTTTAGTACGATGCTTTTTAGCAAGCGGCGTCATTTCAATAGGGTAGTCGGTAATATAGGTTGGCTGGATCAGGTTAGCTTCCACCTTAGCGCTAAAGATCTCATCTATCAGCTTACCTTTACCCATACTGGCATCAACCTCAATTTTCAGATCGTCGCATACTTCGCGTAAACCAACCTCATCCATTGCCGATACATCAATACCGGTATATTTCTGGATAGACTCATACATCGTCAAACGGGTGTATGGTCCGGCAAAATTAATCTCGTTAGCGCCAACCTGTACGGCTGCAATGCCATGTACAGCGCGGGTAACCTGCTCTAAACATTCTTCTACCATAGCCATCATCCAGATATAATCTTTATAGGCCACATATATCTCCATGGCGGTATACTCCGGGTTATGCGTGCGGTCCATACCCTCGTTACGGAACATTTTACCAAACTCATAAACACCATCAAATCCGGCTACAATTAGTCTTTTTAAGTATAACTCGTTAGCTATGCGCAAAAATAATGGCATATCCAACGTATTGTGGTGCGTTGCAAACGGACGTGCCGCCGCGCCACCATGCACGGGTTGCAGGATAGGTGTTTCCACCTCCATCCATCCCTGGTTGTTAAAGTAATTGCGCATGGCGCTGATCACTTTTGACCTTTTAATAAAGATCTGTTTGTATTCTGGGTTAACTGTTAAGTCGACATAACGCTGGCGGTAACGCATTTCCGGATCAGTAAAGCCATCATGTATATTGCCTTCCTCGTCGCGTTTAACAACGGGTAGTGGTTTTAATGATTTTGAAAGTATGGTCAGTTCCTGTACGTGTACAGAGATCTCGCCTGTTTGGGTCAGGAAAACGTAGCCTTTAACGCCTACGTAATCGCCAATATCTAATAGTTTTTTAAATACCGTATTGTACAAGGTCTTATCTTCATCAGGGCATATATCATCGCGTTTAATGTAGATCTGCATACGGCCGCTGCTATCTTGTATCTCGGCAAATGAGGCACTACCCATAATTCGGCGTGTCATAATACGGCCGGCAATGGTCACACTCTTATAAGCCTCCGGGTTAGCCTGAAAATTATCAGTAATATCCTGCGCGAAATCAGTAATCTTATACTCTTCGGCAGGATAAGGGTTAATGCCCAGGGCACGTAATTGTTGTAAAGACTCGCGGCGTATAATTTCCTGTTCGGATAGTGCAATACTCATGTTTTGTGACGATATTTTATTAAAGGTGCAAAAATAGGATTTTTTCCGGTTGTGTGTTAGTATAAGCTTAACTTTGAATATGTACCAACGGGAAACCGAAACTATAATACCTAAATACCCGCTGCCGGCTGATATGGTCACCGGAAATAAAATGTTCAACATTAAAAAGGCCGACGGGAGTGTTAGGTACATACTGTCTGATTTTTTAATACCTCATCGTAAAGACTATTACTTTTGGGCGTTTATTAAAACCGGTGACGGCAGGCATTGGATAGATATGAAGCCTTATCGATTAAAACCGGACACATTTTATTTTACGGTACCCAGCCAGGTAAATTTAAAAGAAGAAGCACAGCCACTTACAGGCATGATCATTGGCTTTACAGAGGAGTTTCTGGCTTTAGAGGAAAATAGTCTGTTAAGCCAACTGCCCATCATACAAAACCCCGAAAACGGGCATGAACTATTATTAAATAAAGCTGATATTGTTTTTATAGAAGATATGCTGGATAAGATCTATACAGAAAATAGTTCGCGAAATAATTGGCGCAGCAGTATGCTGATGGGATATATGCGCATATTGTTTATTTATTTAAGCAGGCTTTATACTGAACAATTAACGTCAACAGATGCCGTATCTGAAAGATTATTATTAAAAAGATATCTTTCTAAAATTGAAGAAAACTATATTGAGTTTCATGATGTGTCTGCATATGCCGATATGCTCAATATATCGGCAGGACATTTAAGCGAGGTGGTGAAGGAACAAAGCGGTAAACCAGCCATTACACACATACATGCACGGTTGATATTAGAGACAAAACGCCTGCTTTTCCATACGGATCATTCTGTGAAAGAGATAGCCTATAAGCTGGGTTTTGAAGATGCGTCATACTTTAACAGGTTCTTTAAACGTAGGGTTGGAGATACGCCGTTAAGTTATCGCACATCCATCCGTGAAATGTACCATTGAAACCCTTAGGAGTACAGTTTAGCTGATCTGTGAGCCGGTATCTTTGTCTTATAAATATAACTATGAAAAATGTACTAATAACCGGAGCTAACAAAAGTATTGGCTTTGAAACAGCAAGACAATTATTACAACAAGGCTACTTTGTTTACCTGGGCAGCCGCGACCAGGCCAACGGTGAAGAAGCCATTGCTAAATTAAAGGATGAGGGCCTAACTAATGTAGAGTTATTACAGATTGATGTAAGCGATCCCGCATCTGTTGAAGCGGCGGGTAAAAAGATTACTCAATTAGATGTTTTAATTAATAATGCCGGCATTAGCGGTGGGTTGCCGCAAAGCCCGTTAACTACCGGGTTAGCTATTTTTCATAGCGTCTTTAATACCAATTTCTTCGGTGCCATTAACGTTATCCAGACCTTTATTGAGGCATTGAAAAGATCAGACGAGCCGCGTATAGTGAACGTAACATCAGGCTTAGGGTCATTAACCTTGCATAGTGACCCAAATTGGAAGTATTATCCTTTTAAAAGTGCGGTGTACGGCCCGTCAAAAACAGCCCTTAACGCTTATACCATCACACTGGCTTATGAGCTTAGAGATACTGCCTTTAAAATTAACGCTGTAGACCCCGGTTATACACAGACAGATTTTAATCATCATAGAGGCCCGGGTACGGTAGAAGATGCAGCTGCAATCATCGTAAAATATGCAACAATTGGTGCCGATGGCCCAACCGGAAAATACTTTAGCAACGATATAGAGACTGCTGACCAGGAAAGTCCGTGGTAAAAAAAGTAATGAAGTTAGTAATGGTCTTTTAGCGAATAGATGTGGATCTCATCATTACTAACTTCATAAATTATCCGATGTTCATTATTAATACGGCGAGACCACATACCGCTGAAGTTATGTTTTAGCGCTTCTGGTTTTCCAATACCTTCAAATGGGCTTTCTTGTATGGCTTGAAGTAGGTTAAGGATTTTTATCTGGATCTGTTTCTGGCCGGATTTTTTCCAATATTTTAGATCATCTAAAGCTTTGGGCTGATAGATTATTTCCATATATCATCAATGGCGATTTTAGTGCCTTTGCCTGCTTCCATATCTTTTCTGCTCTGGGTTATCTTTTCTGTAAGATAAGAGTTAGCCATGATGCGTTCAGTCTCATCAGCAAATTTAGAATCGTCATCTATATCATACGATAACTTAAGCGCATCTAAAACAGCCGTAATAGCTTTCTCGGATAGATTATCCTCAATATTTACTGTTAATGTTTTCATAATTGCTGTTATATTAAATACAGGCTTTAACAAATTTAAGGAAATTTGATGTTCAAAGCAACCATTTAAATAGGTTCTTTGAGATAGCCCGCTTGTTTGATACCTTTACATCATGAACGTGAAAGTTATTGCTTTTGATGCCGACGATACGCTTTGGGTAAATGAGCCCTATTACAGACAGTCTGAAGAAGCTTTTTGTACTTTGTTGGAAGAATACCTGCCGCGTCATGAACTGGAGCGAGAACTGCTTAAAATTGAAATAGCCAATTTGGGCTTATATGGTTACGGTATTAAAGGCTTTATCCTGTCTATGATAGAAACGGCTATGACCGTAACCAATAATATGATCAGTGCTAACACCATTGAGGCGATAATGGACCTGGGCAAACAAATGCTTAATCAGCCTATAGAACTGCTGGATGGGGTAGAAGAGGTGTTATGTGCCTTAAAGGGCCGGTACAAATTAGTGGTAGCCACCAAGGGCGACTTGCTTGACCAGGAGCGTAAACTGCGCAAATCAAACCTGAATAGCTATTTTCACCATGTGGAGATCATGTCTGAAAAAGATGATGCCAACTACCTGAAATTGATCAAACACCTGGATATCCGTCCCAGCGAATTACTGATGGTGGGTAACTCGCTTAAAAGCGATGTGCTGCCAGTGCTAAACATAGGCGGTTATGCCATCCACGTACCCTATCACATCACCTGGGCCCACGAAGAAATAGAGCAAAGTATTGATAGCGGGATGTTTAAAAGTGTGGAGAATATCAGGGATATATTGGGGCTGGTGTAGACTTAAAAAAAACGACGTCATCCTGAACTTGTTTCAGGATCCTAAATCGATTACTTAGTGATCTAATTGGTCTTTCAGGTCCAACATTTTAGGATTTACAGATCTTATCAAATTAATCTTCCATTCACGATGCCAATTTTTAATTGTTTTTCTCTGTCTATAGCGTCAGTTATTCTTTCAAAATATTCAAAATAGATCAAGTCATGCAAATTGTATTTCTTTACAAATGTTGAACCTTCCCCATTGATATGTTGCCAAACTCTTGCTTCAAGATTACTTGTTACACCTATATAAAATGTCGACCTGAATGAATTAGACATGATATAAACGTACCCCTGTTTGAATAGCATGTGATGAATTGTCTGCGTTTTAAGATCCTGAAACAAGTTCAGGATGACCTCGTTTTATTACTTAATCCGCCTCCGCTTCCCATGTATACAATTCTTCAATCGCATCCGCATATTTCTTTTCTATCACTTTGCGCTTTGGTTTCATGGTAGGGGTTATCTCGCCGTCTTCCATACTGAACGGTTTGCGCTTGATCTTGAAATTCTTGATACGCTCGAATTTGGCCAGTTCGTTGGATAATTTGCGGATGTCCTGATTTAGCCAGTCTTTAATTTCTTTGTTATCTATGAACGGATCGGCTTCCTCAAAGAAGGCTTCTGTCAGCCCAAACTGTTCTTGCAAAGCTTCTTTGGCAGGGATAATAAAGGCCGTGATGAACTCGCGTTTATCGCCCAATAAAAACACACCTTCAATTTTAGGGCTTTTCAGGTAGGTGTTCTCTACCGGGGTTGGATAGATGTTTTTGCCATAAGCGTTAACAAGCATATTCTTCAAGCGGTCGGTAATTTGCAGGTTGCCTTTAAAGAAACGGCCAATATCACCGGTATGCAGCCAGCCATCCCTATCAATGGTGGCAGCGGTTTCTTCAGGCTTGTTTAAATAGCCTTTCATTACGCAATGCCCACGTACAATGATCTCACCCTCTTCCGACTGAAAACCTTCTTTAAACGACTCATGTGTTTGTACGGTGTAGATCTGTTTGGTATCTACGTTTTGTATAGCTACTTCGATCCCCGGCACAATGCGCCCAACAGTACCATAGATCTGCCGGTGAACTTCAGTACCTGCCATAACCGGCGAAGTTTCTGTCAGCCCGAATCCTTCTAATACTTTTATCCCGAGATCACCAAAAAACTCGCCAATGTTCTTGGGTAAAGCGCCGCCGCCTGATAGCATGATCTTTAAATTGCCGCCGGTGCGTTCCTTGATCTTGCTGAATACCAGTTTTTCTGCCAACGCTTGCTGCGCGTTTAGTATAATACCTGAACTTTTGCCTTCTTCATTTGCTTCGCGATATTTTTTACCAATACCCAGCGCCCACAAAAAGATCTTCGACTTTAAACCACCGGCACTGGTGCCGTTCTTCATGGCGCGGTCGTGAATCCGTTCCAACAAACGCGGAACGCAGTTCATTACGTTGGGCTTAACCTCGCTCATGTTTTTGGCCAATAGTTCCAGGCTTTGTGCAAAGGCTATCTTTGATCCTGCATACAGGCAAACATGGTAAGTAGCCGTACGTTCAAAAACGTGAGATAAGGGCAGGAAAGAAAGAAATACATCTGTGCTCTCAATGATCGGTATTTGTATTAAACTTACCCTAACATTCTCTACCAAATTATGATGTGTCAGCATCACACCCTTTGGGGTGCCTGTAGTGCCTGATGTATAGATCAGGCAAGAAAGATCGGATGGCAGTATAGCTTCGCGCGCGCTGTTGATGGCCGATGAATGCTCCTTAACTAAAGTAAGCCCGGTAGCTATCACATCCTTAAAGCTGATTACCCCGGCGTTTAGTTTTTGCTTTTCGAGGTGTTTTTCATAATCATCAAAAGCAGGAATAATGCGCTCGATTGTAGCGCAATTGTTGGCTACTTTAAGCACTTTTCTGAACAGGAACGGGTTGCCGCAGATAATAGTACGTGCGCCAGAGTCATTTAAAATATATTCTATCTCTGTTTCTGTAAGCGTAGGGTAGATGGAAGTATTTACAGCGCCTATTTGCTGCAACGCCTGGTCGTAATAAATGTAATCAGGTCCGTTCTCTATGATAAGCGCGAGCCTGTCGCCTTTTTTTATACCGATACTCAAGAACCAGGCCGATATCGCGTCGATCCTTGTTAATGCTTCACCGTAGGTGATATCAACCCAACTATCGTCTACCTTATGGCTTAGAAAGGGCTGCGTATCCGGATGGATATGCTTTACCAGATAACGGATAAGGCTGGGTACGGTTTGGCGCTCAGTAACAGAATTCATCGGTACAAATAGGTTTTATTAAGAATAACAAAGCTAATTTATTTTTTTAATCAGATAATGACGATGTATAATATTTCTCCCCGTTGTCTGTGTCTTCACCACAGGTGTTCGGAAGATTAAATCGGAAGATTAAAAAAGCGGGGGGATTGTGCGATTCCCCTCTTGAGAGGGGCGAAGGGGTGTGTCTTTTCCGCTTCATAAACACACCCCTACAGCCGCACTACCTAACACGTCCCCTCTCAAGAGGGGAATTTAATCGGCAAAAAAATCTTCCGAACACCTGTGGTGAAGACACAGACAACGGGGGAATTATGAAGTTTTATGAATGAATTTGAGTTGGATAATAAGCGCACCCTTTATAATTTATACCCAAATAAGCTGATGTATGTTTAAACGGTGTTTCAAAGCCGTCGGGGATTACAGGATCTGTACCTACGGCGACCATGGAAGCGGTCTTGCCCTTTAGTTGCCTGCCGGTTTCTCTTTTTATGGTGATGAGGTCTGTAAGGCGATCAAAAAACACCTTCATTACGCCGCTCATGCTATACCAGTATACGGGAGTAGCAAATATTATATTTTGGTAGGATAGCATTTTGTTGATTATGACCTCAAACTCATCATCGGCAGGGTAGTTGCCGTCGTAATTGAAATGGGCTATTTTATAGTCCAGCAGGTCGATCACATCAAACTCGGTATCAGCTAAAGACTGCCGGGTAATTGATTCGGTAAGGCTGTTTTTACGGTTACTGCCTAATATTAAAAGCGACCTATTCTCCATAACACAAAACAAAAAAGGTTGACTATATAAATATAATCAACCTTTTTCATATCTGCGTTAATAAAATATTATTATACCGAGAAGCTTTCGCCGCAACCGCAGGTACGGCTGGCGTTAGGGTTATGGAAATTAAATCCTTTACCGTTCAAGCCGTCAGAAAAATCAAGTTCTGTGCCGGCAAGGTACAGGAACGATTTCATGTCTAAAGCCATGCGTACGCCTTTGTCTTCGAAAAACTGGTCGCCCTTTTTTTCTTCGTTATCAAAATCGAGGTTATAAGATAACCCCGAGCATCCGCCACCCTGAACAGAAACCCTCAGGAAATAAGAAGCATCAAGCCCCGAATCGCGCATCAGGTTCTCTACTTTGCTTTTTGCTTTATCAGTTACAGTTACCATGGTGAGTAGTTAGTGGTAAGTGGTAAGTAGTGAGTGGCTAATTGATAGTTTCCTAATCTCACTCACTATTCACCACTCGCTAAATTAATGATGTACTTTTTCGCTTTCTATAGCTTCCATGCCGTTTTTAACGCGGAAGTCGTTGATAGCTGCTTTTATCGCGTCCTCTGCTAAAACAGAGCAGTGGATTTTTACCGGCGGCAATGCTAATTCTTCAACAATATCCATGTTGTCGATCTTCATAGCATCGTCAATAGTTTTACCTTTTAGCCACTCTGTAGCTAATGATGATGACGCGATAGCCGATCCGCATCCAAAAGTTTTAAATTTAGCATCGGTGATGATGTTGTCTTCGCCAACTTCTATCTGCAGGCGCATAACGTCGCCGCATTCTGGCGCACCAACCAGGCCGGTACCTACCTTATGACTAGCTTTGTCTAAGGTACCAACGTTACGTGGGTTGGTATAATGATCAATTACTTTATCTGAATATGCCATTGTCTTGTGTGTTTTGTATTTGTTGTACGTAATACGTTTGACGTTCTACGTATGGTTTTATATATTAATTTAACGTAAAACGTTTAACGTCTCACGTATAACTTCTTAGTGTTCTGCCCACTCAATTGAGTCAAGGTCAATGCCTTCTTTAAACATTTCCCAAAGTGGTGAAAGTTCGCGTAAGTGGGTAACCGCTTTTTTAGTTACTTCAACTGCGTAATCAACTTCCTCTTCGGTAGTAAATCTGCCTAACCCAAAACGTATTGAAGAATGTGCCAGGTCATCAGACAGGCCTAAACTTTTTAATACGTATGATGGCTCTAATGATGCCGAAGTACAAGCCGATCCTGATGATACCGCCAGATCTTTCATAGCCATCATCAAACCTTCGCCTTCAACATATTTAAAACTGATGTTGGCTACGTGCGGTAAGCGGTGTTCAACGTTTCCGTTCACATAGCTTTCTTCCAACACGGTTAACGCAGTTTGTAATTTATCGCGTAAAGCTGATAAACGTTTAGCTTCGCTTTCCATTTCCTGCATACAAAGTTCGGCAGCTTTACCTAAACCTACTATGCCCGGTACGTTTAACGTGCCTGAACGCATACCGCGTTCGTGGCCGCCACCGTCCATTTGCGCGGTAACTTTAACACGTGGTCCTTTACGACGTACGTATAATGCACCAACACCTTTAGGACCATAAAATTTATGTGCCGATAACGCTAAAAGGTCGATACCGTCTTTGTTAACATCAACAGGTATCTTGCCAACAGCTTGTACAGCGTCGGTCATGAACAATGCGCCATATTTATGGGCAATGTCTGATATTTCTTTTATGGGTTGTATAACACCAATTTCGTTATTACCATACATGATAGAAACCAGGATAGTTTCCTTAGTCATTGCAGCTTCTAAAACAGCCAAATCAACTAAGCCGTCTTCCTTAACAGGTAGGTAAGTTACCTTGCCGCCCAGTTTTTCAACGTGTTTGCAGGCATCTAAAATCGCTTTATGCTCGGTAACCGTAGTAATAATATGGTTGCCTTTTTCTTTATACATTTCAAAGACACCCTTAATAGCCAGGTTGTCTGATTCTGTAGCACCTGATGTAAAGATGATCTCTTTTTCGCTGGCGCCAATTAATTTTGCAACTTGTTCGCGGGCGTAATCAACACCTTCTTCTGCTACCCAGCCAAATGGATGGTTACGGCTGGCTGCGTTACCAAACTTTGTGGTAAAGTAAGGTATCATAGCTTCCAGCACCCGTGGATCCATAGGTGTTGTAGCGTTATTATCAAGGTAAATTGGGATATTCATGCTTCTTTATATATTAACAGTACAAAGATAAGTAAACATTTTTATTTAAAATCATTCAATATAAGGTAAAACAGTCATATTAAACTAATAATTTTAGGTTTTCATGATCTTGAAAATAGATATTGTAAAAACTACACGTTTATCAATAAAAATTACTACCCTTGCTTTTTTTATAAAGTAGTCGCCATGCTCTTAAAAATATCGTAATTTTAAGACATTCTATTAATGATAATGGCAACAGTAAATTCTAATTAGCTACGTGTATGGATATCCCTCATAATAAAGATATTGGCACAAAACAAAAAGCCCTTGCCATCAATCTTGACCCCGAAATTTACGGTTCGTTTGCCGAAATAGGCGCGGGGCAGGATGTTGCCGCCAACTTTTTCAAAGCCGGAGCGTCATCAGGAACCATAGCCAAGACCATGTCTGCCTATGACATGACCGTGTCTGACGCTATTTATGGCGCCTTGAAAGTTAAGCGTTATGTAAGCGAGTCGCGCCTGATGGCTATGCTTGATCACGAGTACAGCTTACTGATAGAGCGTTTAGCTTCGCAACGTGGCGATACGACTACCTTCTTCGCCTTTTCTGATACCGTATCTACCCTTAATTATCATAAAACCAACGAAGCACATGGCTGGATGGGCGTGCGTTTTCAGCTAAAACCCAACGGACCGTTCAACGATGTGATCCTGCACGTTAAACCGTTGGATACCGATAGTAATTTACAACAACAAGCTGTAGGCGTATTGGGTGTGAATTTAATTTATGCCTGTTTTTATTACCATGAAACGCCATCGGTATTTTTGCTTTCGCTGATGGACGAACTGTCGAAAGACCGCATCCAGGTGGATATGATCCGTTTTGAAGGCCCTGATTTTGAGAAGGTGGATAACCGTTTGATGAGTTTGCACCTGGTGAAATACGGTTTTTCTGACGCGGCTCTTTTTGGTCCTGACGGCGAAAATCAGCAACCATCAGAAGCTTTGTATAAAAAACACGCCGTTGTTATCCGCGGACGTTTCAGGCCCATCATTAACGTACACCTGGATATGCTGAATACCGGTGTAAAGCAATTTAAGCAGGAGCCTGATGTAGATAAGAAAAATGTAGTGGTGATAACCGAACTCACCCTGCAGGCCCTAAAAGAGCGCGATGCCGACGCCACTGCCGAAATAGACGAAAAAGATTTCCTCGATAGGGTAGATATCCTTTGTTCATTAGGGCAAACCGTATTGATCTCTAACTTCCACGAATATTATAAACTGGTATCGTATCTTTCAAAGATCACCAGCCTTAAAATGGGCGTGGTGTTGGGTTATCCTAACCTGGAGTATATTTTCTCTGAGGAGCATTATAAAGACCTGCCAGGCGGTATTTTGGAGTCGTTTGCTACGCTGTTTAGCCGTAAGGTGAAGCTGTTTATTTACCCTACGCTGCGCAATGGTATGATCATGAATTGCCTGCGCTTTTTCCCACCACCGCACCTGATAGACCTTTACCGTTACCTGATAGCCAATAACAAGATAGAAGATATTCGCAATTACAACGAAAATAACCTTAATGTGCAAACCGATAATGTATTGCAACTGATTAAACAAGGCGCCGAAGGGTGGGAGCAATTTGTACCTGCCGAAGTTGCCAGTATGATCAAGGCTCGCTGCCTGTTTGGTTATCCGGGGCATGATGACCCAACTAAAAAAGTTAAAAAGAGCGCAGCCGCAGCGAAATAGAAAAGAAAAAAGCGTAAGCCTCGCGCGATTCCCTCCCGTTGGGCTACTGTGTGGACACAAGTATGGTATAAAAGTCAGA
>JAZKCG010000002.1:0-5559 GCA_040388175.1 Bacteroidota bacterium
AACGGTTTTTTTGTTGGCTGAGACAGTTTTGTAACTTAACGTATTCACTTGCTTTGAATTAAATTATTAAAATGTATATATAACCCCGCTTTTTCGGGACTGCAAAGATACGCTTATTTGTTTTATTTGCAAGGGGATGGTGAGGTTATTTTATTAAAAAAATTAGTATGGCATGGGTTGTGAAATTTGAAGCATTAACTAATTGATTTATTAACTTAAAACCATAAATTTGAATATGGACATTCAAACCGAAAAAATAGCGCTGGTTAAACGCTTGCTGGATACAGATGATGAAGCTGTGCTTAACCAGGTGAAGGAAATTTTTGAAAATAACGAAAAAGACTTTTGGCACGATCTGCCTGAGCATGTTAAAGCCGGAATTGCGATCTCAAAACAACAAGCAGATGCAGGTTTGCTTACACCTCATGATGAAGTGATGAAAAAATATGCCAAGTATCTATGAGTTTAGCAATTGCCTGGACTGATAAAGCGCAGGAAACATTTGAATATACTTTAAATCAAATTGAAAGTAATTGGGGCACATCATCTGCACAAAAATTTGCACAAGCGGCAAACAAAACCATCAATAATATTTCCGTCCACCCTTACTTATTTAGTGCTTCATTTTCTACCAACATTCGCAAAGCTGTAATAAGTAAACAGACTTCTATGTTTTATGAAGTACACACCGCGCATATCACTATATTATTCTTTTGGGATAACCGGCAGGATTCAATCCTCTAATCTTAAAGACATGTCGTTTGATGTAGAGACGCAATGCTTTGCGTCTCCCGCTGACAGAAACACATCGCGCAGTTCACCGCCACATCATCGCCAGGAACGAAGCAATCTCTTCACATGCAAATCAAATAGGAGATATTTCAGTCCAATAAGGAATACATAAACGCCCCCTCTCCTCCACGTCATCGCGAGGAACGAAGCGATCTCTTCACATGCAAATCAAATGGGATATATGTCAGTCCAATAACGAATCATATAAATCCTTCCATTCCGGATTCATTTCATTAACCAATTGCTGTTTATGTTTTCGGCTATTCCCTTTTAAAGTTTTCTCCGCATTAATGGCTTCCTCAATATGCGGGTAAAAACAGTAGTAAACCAACTTATTGCAATTATACCTGGCGGTAAAACTTGTGGGATGGGTTTTGTTTTTATGATCCCAGGTTCTCCCTGTTAAATCTGAAGTAACACCCACGTACAACACTTTATTATAAGTATTGGTCATGATGTATACACAGCCGCCTCGTTGAAAAACCATATCGCAAAATAGCTAATTGGATTAATCTTTTTGAATGAGAGTCCGGATATTGATTAGCGCGTGAAGAGATCGCTTCGTTCCTCGCGATGACGCGCGGGGAATGGGACTGTATGAATGACAATGACCTTAAGATAGCACCCGCCCATTCAAGTGTCTACACTTGACTGCAATTAGTTAAGCGTAATGCTTAATTTGATAGTGAGATATTGATATGATCTGCCATTAAAGCTGCGTACTCCAATGCAGCCGTGATATCGTCTTTTTCTAAAAAAGGAAAAGATTCAAAAATTTCGGCTTCAGTTTCACCTGCTGCTAAATGGCTCAATAGGGTATGAACCGTCAAACGCTTACCTCTGATGGTAGGTTTGCCGTTACATAATCCGGGGATAGCGGTAATCCTGTCTATGTGTGATGACATAAAAGTAAAATTAAGACTTTTTTTGAAAGACGCAATTAAGGCTGATTTAATGGCAGGAAAATCACTTTTAAGAATAGGAGGCTCCGCTGGAGCCGTTAAAAGATTATTTGGTACTTACTATAAACAGGTAGTTCCGCTGGAACTTTACTTTTGTGAAGAACTCCGGAGGAGTAACCTGTTTATAGTAAGAAAAATATGTGGCGAAAGGCTCCGGAGGTGCCTCCTTAAAACGGTTTTTAATTTTTAAAACGATTTCCCTGGCCTTGATTCGCCGCCCATACCACAATCAACATTTAAACTTTCCCCAACCGCCTCACCACTCTATGCACCGTACTAAACGAGATCCCTGTTTCGGCAGCTATATTGCGTACACTTAAACCCTGTTTGTTTAGTTCGGCAATGCGTTCTTCGGTTACTTTGCGTTGCTGCTCGGTGTAATGCTGTAGGTGTGCTGCTTCGGGGCCAAAACCTGTAAACTCGAAGTGCAGAAAATTGGCGGGCTTTATCATTCGGCACAAGGCTACGTTGTTTGCGCCAAATACTTCTATGCCGCTGCGTTGTTTTATTTGTTTAAAGTAGCGCAGGCCCGGGCTGGTTTGGCTTTCGCCTATGGCAAACGCACTGTCGGCAAAGTTTATCAGCATTTTACTGCCTTGCAGGTCGTTACGGGTAACGGGCTTGGCAGGGTTACGCTTGGGGGTATGCGCCAGCACTAATATGGATAGGCCGTACTTATTTTTCAGGGTTTGCAGGTTCTTCATCAGGCTTACGGCACTG
Source organism: Bacteroidota bacterium (assembly GCA_040388175.1). Classification (GTDB taxonomy): domain Bacteria; phylum Bacteroidota; class Bacteroidia; order Sphingobacteriales; family Sphingobacteriaceae; genus Mucilaginibacter. The sequence continues at coordinate 2,475 of JAZKCG010000002.1, forward strand.
GCCGCGGCTTCGGTACCGCTGCGCAGGCAGGTAATATTGTCGACTATTAAAACGCGGGCTTTAGTGGTTACCAGCACGTTTTCTATGCCGTTATTCAAATAATCGGCATAACTGGCAAACCGGGGCGCACCAACCGAGTCCGGGTTAAAAACCAGTCGGTAAAAATCAGATGTAAACGGGAAGATGCCCTCATCGGTACTGCTATATCGTTTCTCGAACTGTGCGGCAGTAAGCTCGAAATCAAAATACAGCACCCGTTCGGTAGGGCGCGCCGTACCAAAACCTGGGATAGCTTCGCCCCTGCTCAGGCTATCGGCAATTTGCACCGCCAGGATAGATTTACCCACGTTGGTATCGGCAAACATAATGCAAAGCTCGCCTTCATACCAAAAATGGTCGAACAGCTTACCGCCGGGTTGTTGCTTTTTACCTTTTACGGGTTTCATCCAGTCGGCCGCCCTTTTTATGATAAAAGCGTCTTTGCTATCGGGCGGACCAGCAAGATATTCGTTAAGCTGTTTGGTTTGTTTAGCTGTTAATGTTTTATGCTGCGTTGCGGCGCGTAGCAGCTCAATACCGGCAGGCCGGCCCAAATTATTAGGTGGAATGGTAGAATTATTCATCATGAAATTGAAAGTGATTTTATGCAAGGTAGCCACCTTTGTGCATAGTTATGGTGACACTATATTGTCAGTAACGCTGTGTCATTATTTGCGCGTTTAAACAATTAAATTTTTCATAACATACTTATTATCAATTTATTAAATCTAAAATAGTGTTTCATTTTGTTTCACTCATTTTTCGCAAGGTATTTACTGTCAATTAGTTAATTATAAAAAGTGTTTCACCTGTTTCATCTGTGTCACACACTCGTGAAACAGTAGCGTGGCTAAAAGCCATTTCTGTTTATTATTTGCAAGCAATAGTTTCCTATATTTAGCCCTAATAACTGAATACTCATTAAACGCTATTAAATGTTAAAGACCATCACCCTATCGGCCTTGTTATGCCTGTTCCTGGCGCAGGCCAACGCGCAAAATCTATACATGCCGCGCGACATCCAAAAAGCTTTCAACAAAGGCACCCGCGATGCCAATGGCAAGCCCGGCAAAAACTACTGGCAAAATACCGGCAATTATAATATCGCTATCAGCCTTACCCCGCCAAACCGCACCGTTAAAGGCACAGAGCAGATAACCTACTACAACAACAGCCCTGACACACTGAAAAGGTTGAATATGAAGTTGATCATGAACATTCACCGCCCGGGCGCGCCACGCTTTGGTGCCGCCAGCGAAGATTATTTGACTGCTGGTATGCAGATTGATAATTTCATCATCAACGGAGCTAAAGTAAACTGGAACAATACCCGTGCAGCCGGCACCAACCAAATGGTAGGCTTGGCCAAACCGCTAATGCCGCACGATTCGGTAAAGATGACCATCGACTGGCATTATGACCTGTCTAAAGAAAGTAACCGCGAAGGGGTGATAGACTCTACTACCTTCTTCCTGGCTTACTTCTACCCGCGTGTTTCTGTGTATGACGATTATAACGGCTGGGATACCCTACCCTTCTTAGACGCGCAGGAGTTCTATAACGACTTTAACAATTACACGCTAAACGTAACCGTACCCAAGAACTACATAGTTTGGAGCACCGGCACCCTGCGTAACCCCGACCAGGTTTTACAACCCGAATTTGCCAAACGCCTTAAACAGTCTATGACCAGCGACAGCACCGTAAACATTGCTACCCCTGCCGATCTGGCCGCTAAAAACATAACCGCCCAAAACGAAACCAACACCTGGACCTGGACTGCCACCGATATATCAGACATGACCGTAGGCCTGAGCGATCATTATAACTGGGACGGCGCAAGCGTTTTGGTTGATGATGCCACTCATCGCTTAGCCAGCGTGCAGGCAGCGTACCCGGATAAGTCTGAAGATTTTCACCACTCGGTACAGTTTAGCCGCAACGCTTTGGGTTGGTTCTCACACAACTGGCCGGGCGTACCTTACCCGTTCCCAAAGATGACGGTTTTCCAGGGCTTCGCCGATATGGAATACCCAATGATGGTAAATGACAGTCACCAGGACGATATTGGCTTTGCCCAATTGGTGCAGGACCATGAGATAGCACATACTTACTTCCCGTTCTATATGGGTATCAATGAAAGCCGCTATGCCTTTATGGATGAGGGCTGGGCTACTACCCTTGAGCTATTAATAGGTACTGTAGAAAAAGGCAAAAAGAAAGCCGATGACTTCTACAAGCAGTTCCGCGTTAACGGCTGGATCCACGATGCTGCCACTGCCGAGGATCTACCCATCATAACCCCAACCAGCGAGCAACGCCAGGGCTATGGCAATAACTCGTACGGTAAGCCGTCATTAAGTTACCTGGCGCTAAAAGATATGCTGGGCGATGCTTTATTTAAGAAAGCCTTACATACCTATATGGATAACTGGCATGGTAAACACCCTATCCCGTGGGACTATTTTAATTCGATGAATGCCGGATCAGGCAAAAACCTGGACTGGTTCTTTAACAACTGGTTCTTCACCAATGGATATATCGACCTTAACCTGCTGGAAGCAAAAACTGTTTCAGGTGGTTATAGCTTATCCATCCAAAATGTCGGTGGCTTTGCTGCCCCGTTTGATGTAGTACTAACCTTTGCCGATGGCACTACCCAAAGCACACACGCCACCGCAAGCGTTTGGGAAAAAGACGGCAAGCATATCAACATCACCGTTAAAGCTAACAAAACGGCCAAATCTATCGTGCTTGATGGCGGCATATTTATGGATGCTACGCCAAATAATAATAAATGGGTGGCTAAGTAATAATATGATATCTGGGTGTCACCCTATACTTTTAAGCCCTTTTCATAATTATGAAAAGGGCTTTTTATTTACCCCAACCCTCTTTCCGCCGAAGGCGAAGAGAGGGTCGACCAGCGAAGCGTAGTCGGGGTGAGTCCACGCCTGCCTGTCGCATTTAACCCGCTACAATGTCCTTTTGGCCCGCTATATATTTACCTCCAGGGTATTAGTTTTGTATAACCAATAAAACAAAG
>JAZKCG010000002.1:5569-40352 GCA_040388175.1 Bacteroidota bacterium
CTCAACACTCACTTTTATGGTACAAAATGCAGCAAAAAACATAGACGAATACATAGCAGGCTATCCCACTGATCTACAGAACCTGTTGCAAACCATGCGCGCCACCATTCACAAAGCTGCGCCCGATGCTGTAGAAGCTATGGCTTACGGTATACCCACCTTTAAGCTAAACGGCAACCTGGTGCATTTTGGCGGCTATAAAAACCATATCGGCTTTTACCCTGCCCCAATGGGTATTGAAGCCTTTAAAGCAGAAACCGCGCAATATGAGACCGGCAAAGGCACTTTACAATTCCCGATCGATCAACCACTGCCTTTGGAGTTGGTTAATAAAATCGTAAAGTTTAGGGTGGAGAAGAATTTGGCAAAGGTTAAGAAGAAATAATAAATCCTAAAATCCCCCTCCATCCTACAAATCTTAGTCATTATTTACCAACACCTCTTTGCAATTCCAACCCATAAGCCGATTTTCGCTATCCCAATAAGGATAGTAAGAATATGATCACCCATTATAAAAAATTAGCTGCCGAGTTTGCCGTAGCCGAGAAACAAGTTATTGCCACCGTTAATTTATTGGACGAAGGCGCTACCGTACCGTTCATATCCCGTTACCGTAAAGAAATGACGGGCAGTTTAGACGAGGTGCAGGTGGCCGGCATCCGCGACAGGATCCAACAACTGCGCGAACTGGATAAACGTCGCGAAGCTATACTAAACTCGCTGACCGAAATGGGTAAACTAACCACGGAACTGCAGGCACAAATAAATGCTGCCGAAACGATGGTGTTGTTAGAGGATATCTATCTGCCCTACCGCCCTAAAAGAAAAACCCGTGCCAGTATTGCCCGAGAAAAAGGTTTACAACCATTGGCCGATCTGATCTTTGCTCAAAATAAAATTGATGTAGAAGCAGAAGCCAAAAAATATATTTCCGAAGAAAAAGGGGTAGCCAGCCTGGAAGAAGGATTGGGCGGTGCAAGGGATATCATTGCCGAGCTTATCAGCGAAGATGCGGGTGTGCGTACCAAGATCCGTGAACTGTTCTTAGAAAAAGGTTCGTTTAAAAGTCGGGTAATTACCGGCAAAGAAACCGAGGGCATTAAATACAAAGATTATTTTGAGTGGGAAGAGCCGGTAAAGTCGGCACCCTCACATCGTATACTGGCCATGCGCCGTGGCGAGAAAGAGGAGATCCTTTTCTTAGATGTCTTACCTCCCGAAGATGAAGCGTTAGATCAGTTGGAAAAAGCGTTTATTACCGGCAATAACACTGCTGCCGACCAGGTTAGACAAGCCATTACTGATGGTTATAAACGCCTGTTGCGCCCATCCATGGAAACAGAGGTACGCCTGCTCACCAAAAAGAAAGCTGATGGTGAGGCTATCCGTGTATTCGCAGAAAACGCGCGCCAATTATTATTAGCCGCTCCGCTTGGTCAAAAACGCACTATGGCTGTCGATCCGGGGTTCCGTACCGGCTGCAAGGTGGTTTGCTTGGATGAGCAGGGTAAACTGTTAGAATATACCGCCGTTTTCCCGCATACAGGAGCGGGCCAAGCTAAAGAGGCCGAGAAAACTATTCAGCATCTATTTGAGAAATATAGCATACAAGCCATTGCGATAGGCAATGGAACAGCAGGCCGGGAAACCGAAGTATTTATCCGCAAACTAAATTTACCGGGCGCGGAAGTGGTAATGGTAAACGAAAGCGGTGCCTCTATCTACTCAGCATCAGAAGTGGCGCGCGAGGAGTTTCCGGACAAGGACGTTACAGTGCGTGGTGCGGTTTCTATTGGCCGCCGTTTAATGGACCCTTTAGCAGAATTGGTAAAGATCGACCCGAAATCTATCGGTGTTGGGCAATACCAGCATGATGTGGACCAAAACAAATTACAGGCATCATTGGATGATACCGTTATCAGCGCTGTAAATGCTGTTGGGGTGGAGTTGAATACCGCATCCAAACAGATTCTGTCGTACGTATCAGGCCTTGGGCCGCAACTGGCGCAAAAGATAGTTGAATACCGTGATGAGAACGGTGCCTTTAAACATCGCGACCAGCTTAAAAAAGTACCCCGCTTGGGCGATAAAGCATTTGAGCAGGCGGCAGGATTTTTACGGATCCACAATGCAGAAAATCCGTTGGATGCAAGTGCTGTACACCCTGAGCGTTATCCGCTGGTAGCACAAATAGCCAAAGATAAGGGCTGTACCGTAAACGACCTGATGCGCGACGATAAACTGCGACAAAGTATCCCATTACAAAAATACATTACCGATACAGTAGGCTTACCAACGCTAAACGATATCATGACCGAGCTGGCAAAACCGGGCCGCGACCCACGCGAAAAATTTGAGGCCTTTAGCTTTACCGAAGGTGTAAACAGCATAACAGATCTTAAAGCCGGCATGAAACTACCGGGTATAGTTACCAATATTACCGCTTTTGGCGCTTTTGTTGATATAGGTGTCCATCAGGATGGCTTGGTGCATTTAAGCCAGATCACCAATCGTTTTATTAAGGACCCTAACGAGGTATTGAAAGTACAACAGCAGGTTGAAGTAACGGTTACCGAGGTTGATGTTGCCCGCAAACGGATCTCGCTATCTATGAAAACCGACGAGGCCAAAAAGGATAACCGGCCATCTGCTCCTGCTAAACATCAGCAGCAATCAAAACCAAACTATAACAATCAGCCTAAAAGAAAAGAAGCAGAGCCCGAAACGGATATGGCGGTGAAGCTGGCTGCTTTGAAGAATATGTTTAAGTAATGGAACTAACAATTTGCTTTGTCAACCAGTTTATTATATTTACCTCACCAATTATTATAAACTATCAATCGCAATATGAAAATTATAAATAATCACGCCGAGTTTGAAGCACTTTTAGGCCAGGAAATAGGAGTATCGGCATGGCATACTATTACCCAGCAACAAATTAACCAGTTTGCCGAAGCAACCATAGATCATCAATGGATCCATACCGACCCGAAAAGGGCAAAAACCGAAAGCCCGTTCCAGGCAACCATAGCCCACGGTTATTTAACTGTATCATTACTCCCTTATTTCTGGCACCAGATTGCCGATGTACGCAACCTTAAAATGCTGATCAATTACGGGGTCGAAAATATCCGTTTCGCGCAACCTGTTGTAGTTGAAAGCAAGGTGCGTTTAGTTGCCAAATTAGATACGATAGCTAATTTAAGAGGCATTACCAAGGCAACCATTGGCGTAACTATGGAGATAGAAGGCGAGAAAAAACCAGCTTATACCGGTGCGGTGGTGTTTTTATATCACTTTTTAACAACATAATATCAGCCTCTTACGTAAGAGTTTCTTGAAAGAATGTTGTTTCTACAACTAAACTCAGCGAGTATACGATCAAGTAGATCAACGTTTTACGCGGTAAAATAACCACTCTGTAACCGTAATGCCATAATAACGGCAAACGCTATTTTGCAGGCTGTTGTGTCTGTACTTTTGTATCCATCATTAGCTATGGATACAAAAAAAATAAAACTAAGCGTTCTTGATCAGTCTCCCATTCGCAAAGGAGCTACTGCCGAGCAAGCTGTACAGGAAACTATCGCGTTAGCAAAATATACCGACCAATTAGGTTATACCCGCTTTTGGGTATCAGAACATCATAATACGGGTAGCCTGGCCGGTTCAACTCCCGAGGTGCTGATAGCCTACCTGGCATCGCAAACCACAAATATCCGTATCGGATCCGGCGGTATAATGATGCCCAATCACAGCACCTTGAAAGTGGCCGAAAATTTCAGGATGCTGGAAGCGCTTGCTCCCGGCCGCATTGACCTGGGCATGGGACGCGCGCCGGGGACAGACCGTATAACTGCTTCTATCTTAAACCCGTCAAACCATTTTGCCGAACAGGATTTTGTAGAGCAACTGGCAGACCTTAGAAACTATTTTCATGACCGTGCAGATCCGGGTACTATTCAGCAAAAGATCCGGGCGATACCGCAGGTAAAAACCGTACCCGCCATGTGGTTGCTAAGCTCGAGCGGGCAAAGCGGTTTGTTTGCCGCGCACTTTGGTATGGGTTTTTCGTTTGCGCACTTTATAAACCCGGTTGGTGGCCCGCAAGCTGTGCAGCTTTATAAAGACAAGTTTCAACCATCGGAGGACCTTCAACTACCCGAAGCCAACATGGCCATATTTGTTTTTTGTTCTGAGGATGAAGAAAAAGTTATGCAGCATAAAGCTGTGATGGACCATCGGTTCATCCAGTTTGAAAAGGGTTTGGGCCTGTCGCCTTATGGTTATGATGATATAAAAGAAACCGAATACACCCTGCAAGAACAGGATAGGATACGTTACAACCGCCAGCGCGTTGTTGCCGGCAACCCAACCCTGGTAAAGAACCGCTTAACCCAATTGGCAGAAAACTATGGTGTTAATGAAATTATTGCCGTAACCATTGCCGAAGATTTTAATGACAGGCTACAATCCTATAAACTACTGGCAGATCTGTTTGAATTACAATAAAAAGCCGTTCAGGGTTTAGGTGGCTGAACGGCTGTATTATAATGAGGTTTAGTTTTTTATTGAAAGGTTACCTTGCTGATAATCTTTGCGCCTGTATTTACGATGGACATATTGCCGTTAACATCAAACGCTATACCGTCAGGTGCATTGGTTGTTGCTGTAGCCGTTGGCCCATTAACTACGCCTGTGTTTGAGGTACCCTTTAACAAAGTGGTTACCACACCCAGCTTATTAATCATTCGTATTTCAAATAACGGTGCCAAACTGTTTTGATCCGTAATAAATAAATTGCCTGATATGGGATCAACAGCTAATGCACCCGGATAATAAAATTGGGCTGTAGTGCCCGGCCCGTCTACAAAGCCTTTAGCACCGCTGCCGGCTAAAGTAGTTACAACCCCGTCTTTGGTTATTTTACGGATCCTTAAATATTTGGTATCACTTACATATACATTATCAGCAATATCAACTGCTATACCTTCTAAGGCACCAAAGCGCGCCTCAGCTCCTTTGCCATCTGCAAAGCCGTCGTCATTACCGCCTGCAAGCGTAGTTACTACACCCGCGGTGGTTATCTTTCGCACCCTATGGGTATCATTAACATATAAAGAGCCATCTGCCCCGATAGCTAATTGGGTTGGTGCGACAAACCGTGCCGCGTTGCCCTGATCGTCAACATATCCAAGCACTCCGTTGCCGGCAAACGGGGCAATTATTCCGGCCGGGGTTATTCTTATTATACTAAAGCTGCCTCTGTCTGTTGTATATACATCGCCTAAATTACTATTCACCACGACACCCCACAACGACTTAAAAGTACTGGTACCCGGCCCGCCGGCATATACGCTTAGCTGTCCATCTTTAACTATCTTATAAATTGTTTTTGCACCATCATCTCCATAAACATTCCCGTCCTTATCAACAGCAATATGCTCCATATAATTAGCACCCAAATCATAAAACATACTTACAGTACCTGTTGTAACTGTAAAGTTTGATAATGACGTAACCGTTGCAGACCCGCTTTTAACTACAATAGGTCCGGTAGTAGCACCTGGCGGAATAGTTATGGTCATGCTAATTGCAGTAACAGCATTTACCGTTGCCGCCACTCCGTTTATTGTTGCTGTATTGTTGGCAATAACCTGGTCGAAATTCATGCCTGCAATAGTTACCACTGTATTTGGCAATCCCTTTGTTGGTGCAAATCCATTTATTACAGGCATAGGGTTATCCAACATTTTAGGTGGGTTAGGGTTGGCATAAGGGTTAGTATCGTCGGCTTTGTAAGTCTGTGAGTTTTTTGAACAACTTGCAGCAAAAAGCAATAATACACCTGTAATTAACAGGGTAGCTTCAACATTTTGTTTTAAAGTTTTCATTTTGCTGGCATTAAATTGGTTATAGGCTTAGGGTTAAATGAATGTAACTATTTTTACAATAGCTTGTATCTCTACGTTTAAAATAATGACCAATAAGTTAGTAAAAATAGCAGAATAGTTAAATCTTTGTCATAAGTGTATCTATCTTATTAATTTAATAATTAGTTTATTAGCGATAAAAACTTAAATCGTATCTTTGCAGAAATTATAAATACATACAAATCCATATCAATTCGTGATTATATTAATATTTTTTCTGGCTCATTGGTTCCTGTCCTTATTTTTCCAAACGTTTTTTCTGCACAGGTATGCTTCACATAAAATGTTTAGCACCCATAAAATCAACGAGCGTATCTTTCATACGTTAACTTACATTTGCCAGGGTTCTTCTTATTTAAATCCTCGCGCTTATGCTATTATGCACCGCGAGCACCATGCTTATAGTGATACCGAAAAAGATCCGCACTCGCCTCATTTTTTTACAGACGTTTTCCAGATGATGTGGCGTACCGCGCAAAGCTATAAACTGTACGAAAAACGTTTAAAGGAACCCGATGCACAATTTAAAGGCAACTATCCCGAGTGGCATTTAGTTGATTACTGGGGCTCAACTTACGCTTCGCGTATACTATTTGTGTTGGGCTATACCGCGTTTTATATTGCTTTTGCTACCCATTGGTGGATGTTTTTATTACTTCCTATTCATTTTATAATGGGCCCGTTACATGGCGCTATTGTAAACTGGTGCGGCCATAAATACGGTTACAGCAATTTTGACAATGGCGACAAATCAAAAAATTCAATGCCGTTAGACTTTTTAATGCTTGGCGAATTGTTTCAGAACAATCACCATAAGCGCCCCAATAATTCAAACTTTGCCGCTAAATGGTTTGAGTTTGATCCTGTTTACCCGGTAATGAAAGTAATGCATTGGGTAAGGATAATTAAATTGCGTAAGCCACTTGCCGGCTAAGCTTTTTAAGCGAAAAGACCAAAGCACAAAGCTTTATTCAACTGATAAATTACTAATAAAGGGTAAAGGCAAGCTTTCAGCTTTCACCTTTACCCTTTTAGCTTAAACACAATGAAAGTATCTGCATTAGCGCAAAACCTACGTGGCTCTGAAATTATCAAAATAGCCGGCGAGATCAATGAATTAAAACGCCAGGGACAAAATATTGCCAACCTAACCATTGGCGATTATGATTCTAACATCTACCCTATCCCTGACGAATTAAAACAAGGTATAGTGGATGCCTATGCGGACAACCAAACTAACTATCCACCGGCTGATGGCGTATTGTTGCTGCGCGAAAGTGTTTCTGTGTTTTTAAAGAACCGTTTGGGCTTAAATTATAAAGCTAATGAGATCTTAATTTCAGGCGGATCAAGGCCATTAATTTACTCTACTTACCTGGCTGTTGTTGATGAAGGCGACAAAGTTGTTTTCCCGGCACCATCATGGAATAATAACCACTATTGCGACCTGCTAAAAGCCAATGGTGTAATGGTACAAACCCGTGCCGAGCATAATTTTATGCCTACGGCCGACGAGTTGCGCCCGCATATTAAAGGTGCTGCTTTGCTGGCACTATGCTCGCCGCTTAACCCTACCGGTACCATGTTCAGCAAAAAAGACCTGGAAGAGATCTGCGATATGGTAATTGCCGAAAACAAAACCCGTACTGCCGGCGAAAAACCACTTTACTTTTTATACGACCAGATCTACTCGCAACTAACGTTTGGCGATAACCAACATTGTGATCCGGTTACCTTACGCCCGGAGTTGAGAGACTATGTGATATTTATTGACGGTGCATCAAAATGTTTTGCTGCTACCGGCGTACGTGTAGGCTGGGGTTTCGGTCCGGAAGCTATCATTAATAACATGAAAGCTATTGTTGGCCACATGGGCGCGTGGTCGCCTAAGGCAGAACAGGTGGCTATGGCCAAATATATTATAGAGGATGCCCCTGTAAACGCTTACCTGGATACACTCAAATCAAGGATACAAGCCAGCTTAAATGCTTTACATAACGGTTTCCAGCAATTAAAGGCCGATGGTTTTAATGTGGATTCGATAGCACCAATGGGCGCCATTTACTTAACGCTAAAGATCGATTATAGCGGCAAGACTACCCCGGATGGAAATGTACTGAATGACTCGGCCGATATTAATTTTTATCTGATTAAAGAAGCAGGTATAGCATTTGTTCCGTTCTCTGCTTTTGGTACAGACGAAAGTGTAAATTGGTTCAGGGCTTCTGTCGGTGCATGTACTTTGCAGGATATTGAGCAGGCCATCCCAAGGGTAAAAGCGGCATTAGCAAAACTAAAATAAGCTACATTTTCTTTTAAGGAACATATTAATTAAACCTTAACGCTGGTTTAATATTTGCGAACTAATTTTATTGCAAACCTAAGTTTCAATAAAAAATGACCATAGATATAAATTACTGGGGAGTAGGCGTATTATTATTTGCCCTGATTTTATTTATTGTTTGGGTAATAAAGCGCAATCGTAAAGACGAAAAGAATTTTGAAAAAGGGGTAGTCCATTCAACACGCAGAGCGTCAAAACACAAACAAAATAAATATAATATCACTACTCCGTGATACAGCAGATCGGCATGTTTCAGAGAAAATATTAATTTGCCGCGTATAACTCATTAAGTTTGGTTACAACAACTTTCCAGTTTACACCGAGTGGCAGCTTGATCATTTTGCCATTAGGCGCAACCAAACATTTGGTAGGAACTGCGGGAAACTCATATTGAGAAAAAGCATCTTTATCTAGTACGCAATTTAACGTTGCCTTCGTTTCCTTAAAATATTGTGTTAGTGTTTTTTCAGTATCATATGCCATAACCCCCAGTAAACTTATACCGGGGTGCTTTCCATCATTTATTTCTTTATTAAATTCTTCAATTTCGGGCATTTCAGCACGACATGGTGGACACCAGGTACCCCAAAAATCAATTACCAACCATTTGCCTTTGTAATCAGTAAGACTATATGTTTTCCCTTTAATATCGTTTACAGAAAAGCCTGGAGCTTCCTGCCAATTGGCTATGATATTATTCTTGACAAGATCGCTAAAGCTTTTATCCGGAAAACGTTGCTGGTAAATTTTCTGCATTTCGTTTAAACTGCCCAAGTCGGCGTTAATGTTTGCTGCAAACAAATTCATACCTTCTTTATTATCCCCAGCGGCAAATAATTTTTGAATATATGCTTTACGATAGCTTGGCTTTGAATTTATACCACTTGCCAGGAACAACATACGATCGGCCGAAATTTCATTTGACTGCTCATTAACATTTAACGGAGAGTATATAGCTGCTTTTGCAAGATAGGTTAACGCCTTAGTGGAGTCTGTAAGGTTAGTTTGCTGATATTTAATATTGTAACCTATCATCAAAACCTCGCGCGCCGAACTCTTTGCCCTTATCGCTGCATAGTTTTTATTATAATAAGCGGTATCGGTTAGATACTTTTCCATGTCAGCTATAGTTTTGTTTAATACTTGTTCTGCTTGCTCTTTAATTCCGGCATCGGCCATTAGTCCATAAAGCGCTAAACCATATCGTCCACCATAACCGACTTTCATGTAGTCGTCATTTAATTTATTAAACTGCCTGGCGGTCTTAACCAAAAAGGGAATATTTTTATTATGATGGAAAGCATTTATCCATAAATACATAGCTTCTACTTTTTGCCGAATTAGCGGGTCTGGATCATTATGCATGCGTTCTATGAGCAAATTGGAGTTTGCAAAATTCCTGTCCTGAGTTGCTGCTATTTCAAATGCTTTTGCCTTGGTATAGCCCTTGTTCATCAGATCCTGTATACGCTCATCATCAGATACAGCTGACAACAAACGATCAGCCAGCGACCCTTGCACCCAACTATCAAATGCCGGGGATTTAGATCGATATTTTACAAAATCATAGATCTGGTCAATATCAGTATCCATTACGTAATTCATTTTGTTTATCAATTCGGTCTCGGCTAAAAACTTGTTGGGTGTTTCTAAAACCAGCTTTCTATAAATGCCATCCTTAGCTTTACCCATTTGGTTTATTAATGAAACCTTTTGTATAACATAGGAAGAATCGTCTTTGTAAATCGCATCGTACTTTTTAAAATAACCAAATGCTGTGGCCGAGTCGACGTGATGATCCGTTGTTGGTCTCAGTGTTTGATTCCAGTAACTTAAATTCATAGCCATATCTATCCATGCCGTATCTACACTGGCAACTACGTGCTTATCATAAATCACTTTATGCGAATAGTCGCGCCATTCTGTTACCCGGCCATCGGTCGATGTTTTTTTGAATGTTATGCTGGCATTTTCTAATAAGCCATTAACATCATTAAGTGTGTATTTGGCTTTTAGTGTATCCATTGCAGTGGCAGTAATGGTTAATAATGAACCTGCAATAGTGGTTACTTTATAGTTTGTACCTAAGGCATTATTTGTCCATGCTGATTGATATGCTATCTTTTCTTTAGGCAATTCCAGGAAAATGTTTTTTATTGTAGAACTAATAAGCTCTGGTGCTGCAGATGCTATATATTGTTGTGAGTTTTCCCATACATGCCATTTAGCGAAAGATCGCTTTATCAGTTCATTTATCCCTTCAATTCTTAACAACTTTCCGTTTGGAGATAGCACAACCGTAAAAGGCTGTTCCAATAAACTAAAAGGAATAAGTACGCCTGAACTACGAGTTGATGTTTTACGGATACTGTCAGAATCAAAAAGAAAAAGGTCTGATCTGTCATACCGCATTTTAAGTTTAACAATGGTGCATTTCAACTTATAGCCTTCGCTATTATTATTAAGTACAGTAAATACAAAGGTGATTTTGTCATTTGTTTTTTCAGGTCGGCGGTCGTCTAATTGTATGGTATATTTACTATCTGTTTCCACAGTAAACTCGTTACCTGTTTTAATGTTGATTTGCTGGGCCTGCAACCCTTTTACTACGAAAAGACAGACAAGTACGAAAATAAGTTTTTTCATTATATCTAATGATTTAGGTTTACTTAGTTAAAGATAGTAACTATTTAATATAAAACCTTTAGCATTATTCTACATAAACAAAAACGCCATCATGATTAATCACAATGGCGCTCATTAAAGTATAGCGTGATGTATCTTATTAAGCATCTTTAGCTTTTTCTGTATATCTGCTACATAGCCTTTAAATTTTCAACAAGTTATGCTTATTGTTTTTAATGCAAAATGAGTAAATTTGTATATGCAGTCAATTGATTATAAAGAGTATATAGAAGTTAACCCCCAGATTAGGTTTGGCAAACCTGTTATTAAAGGTACGCGCATTACAGTATATGATGTTTTACAATGGCTTGCCTCGGGTTTAACCCATCAGGAAATATTAAACGATTTTCCGCAATTAAGTGAAAATGCATTGCTGGCATGCCTTGCCTATGCAGCTAATAAAGAACGGATTATTAAAGTTGCCTGATTGTGCGATTAATTTCGGATGAAAATATTTCATGGCGTTTAAAAAAACTGCTGCCTAAATGGGAAATATTGCCGGCGAACGAAATTAAACCGAGTGAACGATTGACCGATTTTAATATCTGGCAGTTTGCAAAATTAAACAACTACAATATATTAACATTTGATGAAGACTTTTCTGAGCTTCAAAACCTTTACGCTTTCCCGCCTAAAATAATTTGGCTGAGAATTGGGAATGCTTCTACAAACGACATAAAAACAATTCTTCTCGATAAAGAACCTGAAATCACCGATTTCCTGAACAATGACGAATTAGGCGTATTTGAAATATACTTATAAAAAAACGCCATCATGATTAATCACAATGGCGCTCATTAAAGTATAGTGGGATGTACTTTTAAGACATCTTTAGCTTTTTCTGTATATCAGCTACGTAGCCTTTAAATTTTTTGTCGGTATCAATTAAGTCTTCAACCGTTTGGCAAGCGTAAATAACGGTAGAGTGGTCTCGGCCGCCAAAGAAGTGGCCGATAGATTTTAAGGAGCTCTTTGTATGCGCTTTAGCCAGGTACATAGAGATCTGGCGGGCCTGTACGATCTCGCGCTTGCGGGTTTGTGATTTCACCATATCAATTGGCACTTCAAAATACTCGCAAACCAGGTTCTGGATATACTCCATCGAAATTTCTTTCGACGAGTTTTTCACAAAGTTCTTCAACATTTGCTTAGCCAGGTTCAGATCGATCTCTTTACGATTAAGGGTTGATTGCGCCAGTAATGATACCATTGCGCCTTCCAGTTCACGCACGTTATTATCAATGTTGTGCGCAACGTATTCAATTACATCATCGCCCAACTCAATACCATCCTGATAAGTTTTGTTTTTCAGGATAGCCATACGGGTTTCCAGATCAGGGATCTGCAGATCGGCACTCAGGCCCCATTTAAATCTTGATAATAAACGCTCCTCTAAACCGGCAAGGTCCTTAGGTGCTTTATCAGAAGTAATGATCAGCTGCTTGCCTGATTGGTGCAGGTGATTGAAGATATGGAAAAAGAAATCCTGTGTTTTTTCTTTACCGGCAAAGTTGTGTACATCGTCCATGATCAACACATCAATAGCCTGGTAAAAGTTAACAAAGTCGTTTATGTTATTATGCTTTAAGGCATCAACAAATTGCTGTGTAAATTTCTCGCATGATACATAAAGTACCAGCTTATCAGGTAAGGACCGTTTAATTTCATTACCAATAGCTTGTGCGAGGTGGGTTTTACCTAAACCTACACCGCCATATATCATTAACGGGTTAAATGAGGTACCACCGGGTTTAGCGGCTACTGCATAACCTGCAGAGCGTGCTAAACGGTTACAATCGCCTTCAACAAAATTCTCGAAAGTATATTGACGGTTTAATTGCGGATCGACATGCAGTTTTTTCAGTCCGGGTATAACAAACGGGTTCTTAATATCCTTATTTATAGAAATAGGGATAGGCATAGACTGATTTTTTGACTCTGCACCATTACCGTTTGAAGGCATATTAGTTGTATATGGTTTACTTGCCGATGATTGTTCAACAACAATGTTGTATTCTAAACGGCCATCATCACCCAATTGTTTTTTTATTGTTTTACGCAATAGCTGAACATAATGTTCTTCTAACCATTCGTAGAAGAATAAACTGGGTACTTGTATAGTAAGGACGCTACCTTCCATACGTAATGCTTTAATTGGCTCGAACCAGGTTTTAAAGCTTTGCGCAGGGATGTTGTCTTTTATTATTTGAAGGCAGCTATTCCAGACGTTAGTACAAGTTTTTTCCATATATAGTTTTAGTAAAATATTGATTTTCAACACCCAGCGACAAATTCTTTGGGCTTGCTACGGAACATCGAATATTCAGAAAAAAAGCGAATTAAAAAATTCTTTTTTCACTTTTTATGAAAATAAATTTCGAAAAAACTCTCCTTGATGTTATACGATTTCGAAGATTAAAAGTTATATTTCGCATGAGGGAAACTCCATTATAACCCCTTTCGTACCAAATATTGCGTTTCCTGTTGTTTTAGCCACATTATTGTTACTTAACTCCAACTTTCAAGGCTTAATATCCGGGTAACAATTAGGATATATTGGCTTAATTTAAAAGATATTTGCAATTAGATAAATTCCTTTTTTTTCGAAAGCTCTAATATTCACCAAAAATATCACGGAGCGTATTGGCAATCTCGCCCAGGGTGGCATAGCTTTCTACGGCGGTCAATATATAAGGCATTAAGTTTTCTGTTCCTGCTGCCGCTTCTTTCAGTTTTTGCAGGTTATTTGCTACCACGATCTGATCTCGCCGTGCTTTGAGGTCATTGATCTTTTTTATTTGGTGCAGACGGATCGAATCGTCAATCCTGAATACATTATTTAAAGGCGCTTCTTCCTGTACATATTTATTTACGCCGACAATTACTTTTTCGCCGCTTTCCACTTCGTTTTGATATTGGTAGGCCGCGCTTGCAATTTCCTGCTGCATATAATCCTGCTCAATAGCCTTTACAGCGCCGCCCATGGCATCTATTTTATTAATGTATAATTGGGCCGCTGCTTCCAATTCGTCGGTCAGCGCTTCTATAAAGTATGATCCGGCCAATGGATCAACCGTATCTGTAACACCGCTTTCAAAAGCGATGATCTGCTGCGTGCGCAAGGCTATCTGCGCGGCCGCTTCTGTTGGCAGCGCTATAGCCTCGTCATAACCATTGGTATGCAAAGATTGCGTACCGCCCAGCACAGCAGCCAAAGCCTGGGTTGTTGTCCGTACTATATTATTAAGAGGTTGCTGCGCCGTTAGTGTTGAACCTCCGGTTTGTGTATGAAAACGCAGCTTTTGCGCGCCGACATCCGTAGCGCCCAGTTCTTTGGTAATATGCGCCCACATCCTCCGCGCGGCCCTGAACTTGGCTATCTCCTCAAAAAAATTGTTATGGCAATTAAAAAAGAACGATAATCGCTTTGCGAAAATATTAATGTCCAGTCCCTTACTTAATGCTGCGTTTAAATAGGCTTTGCCATTTGCCAGTGTAAAGGCCAGCTCCTGTACAGCTGTCGATCCTGCTTCACGGATATGATAGCCCGATATAGATATCGTATTCCACTTGGGCACCTCCTGGCTACAGTATTCAAATACATCGGTTATTAACCGCATTGACGGACCCGGGGGATAGATATAGGTACCACGCGCGGCATACTCCTTCAATATATCATTCTGCACCGTACCTGATAGTTGCTGTAGATCTGCTCCCTGTTTTTTTGCTAACGCGATGTACATAGCCAGCAAGATTGGCGCGGTAGCATTAATAGTCATAGAGGTGGTGATCTTTGCCAGCTCAATACCATCAAATAATAACTCTATATCCTTTAAGGAATCAATAGCTACGCCAACCTTACCCACTTCGCCTTCTGCCAGTTCATGATCAGAGTCATAACCGATCTGCGTGGGTAGGTCAAAAGCTACCGACAGCCCCATAGTACCCTGGCTTAATAAATAATGGTAACGTTTGTTTGATTCTTCGGCGGTAGAGAAACCGGCATATTGCCGCATTGTCCAGGGTTTGCCCCGGTACATATCTTTCTGGATCCCGCGGGTGTACGGATACTCGCCGGGCAGTTCGGTCATTTTAGAAGGTTCTGTATAAACCTCCTTAATTTCAATGCCCGATGTTGTTACCCGTTTTTTATCGCCCATAACCACTAAAATAATTCATCCAGTTCTTTACGGATAAGACTTAGGCCGGTTTCAAACGGATTATTTTCTGCCTGGCTAACCTGTGCCAATATGGTACGGCTCAGTTCAAGTCCGGTTGCATTTTCGGGCAAGGCTTTAATAGCATTATTAACCGCAGCCAAAGTTTGTTCTTTTAATTGCTTTACTATCGCCCAGGTACCGGCACTTACATAAATTTGCTGGGTAACATTATGCTGATATTCATTACGCAGTTCGGCTACGATCAGCATATATAATTCGGCAGCCGAGTAGTCGGGATTATTTAAGCGGATCAATAAATTAGCAGGATTGATGCGCTCTATAAATAAAACTACCCGCTCATAAGCCTGCAACCGCAAAGGCAGGGTTTGGCTGCTTACCGTTTTTTTAAGTTCGATAAGCTGCAGTTTTTCTGAGCGGTCCAGGTAAGGCTTTAATAAATAAAAGGCTATCCAAACCACACCAAGGCCGGCAACTGTATATTTCAGAATGTCTAATAAATAGGAGTAGGTTATCATTTGTATATTTTAATGTTAGATGCAGGTCATAAATAATGCTACGGAAACAAAAATCCGCATTTTACCTTATATTTGTGTAGTTAATTAAAAATAAGATGAGTACAGCTGTTGAAACTATGCCTGCACCGGTTACCCTTACAGAAGGTGCCGTTAAAGAATTACATAAATTAAAAGATCAGCAAGAAATTGGCGAGGACTTTGGTCTGCGTATTGGCGTTGAAGGTGGTGGCTGCTCTGGCATGAGCTACGTTTTAGGTTTCGACCAGAAGAAAGATGGCGACCAGGAATTTTTATTGGAAGGGCTACGTGTTTTTATGAATAAAGCCCACGGCATGTACTTAATGGGTATGGAAATTAATTTCCAGGATGGCTTAAACGCCCGCGGTTTTACTTTTGACAACCCTAACGCCGCAAAAACCTGCGGTTGCGGAACATCGTTCTCAGTATAATTTAAGTCTAACGATATGAGACAGGTAACCATTTATACAACAGACGAAGAATATGGACACTTTGTGCAATTGGCAAAAAGCCTTGATTATGTAAAAAAAATAGAGACCGATGATAGTTCTGACAAAAAGAATATCATTAAGAATCTGAAAAAAGGCTTTGAGGAAATGCAATTGATCAAAAAAGGGGAATTAAAAACCACCCCTTTAAATGATTTCCTGAATGAGTTATAATATTGAGCTTTCTGATAACTTTAAGAAAGAAGCCAAAAAATTAACCAAAAAATATGCGTCACTTCGCGCCGAACTTTCCGCCCTTGGCAAGCAACTGGCAGAAGACCCAACAATAGGTACTCCGCTTGGCAATGATGTTTATAAAATACGTCTTTCCATCGCGTCAAAAAACAAAGGAAAATCCGGTGGGGCAAGGATAATTTCATTTGTAAAAATCATCAATACAACGGTCTATCTTTTGTCAATCTACAGCAAAGGTGATAAGGACAGCATTTCAGATCAGGAAATTACAACACTGCTTAAGGATTATATATAGTTTCAAATCAATCCTCTATCGGTGCCACTATATTTCGGGTGTCCTTAATAATAGCTGCAATATTTTTCCTCTGTTTTTCAGTAAAGAAATACACTATCCGCTGTTCTCTGTTAAAGTCTGCAATCTGTATTACTCTGGCATCAGTAAAGCGGTTCATAAATAGTCTAAATTTTTCAGAATATTAAACCCCAAAATCTGTATGCCAAATAGCTAATCTTTCTTTATTATATCGTATAAAGTCCACGGCCAGCGTATCAACATAATATAGGCGTTTCTTTGCATTGGCTTTCATATCCATACGTTCAGCGCCCTTTGCAACATACACTCCTATGGCTACAGAAGTGTCTTTATTAGTTATTAACTCATCCAACGGAATATATCCACCACCGGTTTTGTCAAAAACTTGACCATAGTTAGCATCTGTCAATTTAACCAGATGAAACTGTTTGGGAATATTAAACAATACCTTCGCATAAAGATAATTGTTCTTCAGTTGGTGGTAAAGTAGGATCTTGTGAAGATGCTTTGTACGCAAAACAAATAAACAGAAGTATAAATAAAATTTTATATCGCATCGGTTTTGCTTTTACCTAAATATTGTCGGTATTATCGACAAGTAAATGTCGACGCCTGTATTAGTGGTAATAATCCTATTTACCCGCTTTCAAAGTCTCTTTCACCCCACCGCAATCCAACATGCTTTTGCCATAATAAGGGTTTTCAATAGCATTTTTATCGCTTAACCAGCTCGCCTTTTTCATTGGGCAGTATTGCCAGTATAAATCGGTGCTGTTTGCTTTCGATGCTTTTATAACCGCGTACATATTTTTAGATAATGATGCAAAATGCTCACGCTGGTGATCTATCTTATCGGTTTCGCTGATGTGACGACTGTCGAAGCTCAACTTATCTACATAGTTCTTCCAGGTAGCTTGTTGTGCTGCGGGCAGATCTTTTACCTGTACTGCGGCTATCTGCGTATTTAAAACTTTAGCCTTTGCTTCGGCAGTTGCGCCGTCATCGGCAACCAAGGCGTTTTTTAGGTCTAAGTAGGCAGTAACTACATTATTTTCTGCTGTTGTTTGTGCCTTTACTGTTATAGTGGTAGCTATCAGCACCAGCGCTATAAAGATAGATTGAACTGTTTTCATGATTTAATAATTTAGTGATGTGAATTTACGATATTATATGCATTAACTATAACGTTTAAATTGATGATATTTTATGGTTACTGTAACAAATAGACACTCATATTAGTCATACCTTTAAGTTTTTTATATTCATACATGCCGGTAAAAACCACACTTAGAGAAAATATAGCCATAGCCATGCAATCTATAGCAGGTAACCGGTTACGCACATCGCTTACTTCTTTAATTATTGCTATCGGCATTATGGCTTTGGTGGGGATATTGACAGCCATTGAGGGTATCAAACAATACACCACCGATGCTTTTTCGAGCTTGGGGGCCAATTCATTCACCATACAAAACCGGGGTTCGGGCATCAACTTTGGCAGGGGTGGGCAACGTAAAAGATATCCTTCTATACGGTATGACCAGGCACAGCGCTTTAAAACTTTATATAAATTGCCGGCATTGGTGGCTATCAACTTAGATATATCGGGCGCCGCCATTGTAAAATATGGCAGCCAAAAAACCAATCCAAACATCCAGATAACCGGCACTAACGAAAACTATCTGCAAACCAATGGCTATAAACTGGCCCTTGGCCGCAATTTTTCAGAAACCGAGTTAACATATGGCGCCAATGTGGTGATTATTGCAAATGAAATAAAAAACAAACTTTTTAAAAACGAAGACCCTATTAACAAATCCATTTTTGTGGGGAGCAATAAGTTTAAAGTGATTGGTGTTTTTGCCACCAAGGGGTCAAGCGCGGGCCTGGGGGGCGACAGGCTTTGTACCATACCGATATTAAAAGCCAAACAAATAACATCTAACCCAAACCCATCTTTCGCGGTTACGGTCATGGTTAACAGCGGCAGCTCTTTTGATGCCAGCATAGGCGAAGCAACATCGCTTTTCAGAAATGTGCGCAGCTTAAATGTGGCCAGCGAGGATAATTTTGTAATAACCCGCAGCGATTCTGTACAACAACAATTATCAACGCAATTAACAGGAATGACCATGGCCGGTTTCGGCATTGGCCTTATTACGTTAATAGGTGCAGCCATTGGTTTAATGAATATTATGCTGGTTTCGGTTACTGAACGTACCCGAGAGATTGGTATCCGCAAGGCAATTGGCGCTACACCGGCTGTTATCCGTAAACAATTTTTAATTGAAGCGATAGTGATCTGCCTGATAGGTGGTGTAGGCGGTATTATATTAGGAATGGCTGCCGGTAACTTAATAGCCGTACAAATAAGCGGTAAATTTATAATACCGTGGTTGTGGTTGTTTTCAGCTATCGCACTATGTACGCTGATCGGGCTGCTATCCGGTTTTTACCCTGCCAAAAAAGCATCAAAGTTAGACCCCGTTGAGGCTTTGAGATACGAGTAGATGTGTGGATATGCAGATGTGCAAATTGATTGTTAGATAGTATATTTAGCAATAGACAATCTTCAAATAATCTAAAACCATTAATCAATCATCATCTGCACATACACACATTTGCATATCTGCACACCTACCTAAGCATTACATTTTTTAGCGGATAATTAGTGAGCAGTTCTTGCACATAAGGGAAATTCAGCGCGTTTTGTAAAGCCCCGGCATGCTTAGGGTGGTGCATATCGCTGGCTATAAAATCAACTATGCTGGCATCTATCATGATTTCGGCTTTCTTTTTTACCTCTTTACCGTAATAGCCGGTTAATGCTATGGTATTCACCTGCATATTACAGCCCCATCCCCTTAAATTTGCCATCTGTTCTACCGTTAAATAAGCGTACCTTTCGGGGTGTGCCAAAATAGGTTTATAACCCAGCGCTATCATCTTTTTTATAACCTCGAAAGCGTTTATCGGCGCGCTTATAAAGGAGTATTCAAACAACACATAGTTATCACCCATGGTCATGAGCTGGTGTTTGTCTATTAGTTCTTCAAAAACCTCGTCAAAATAATGTTCGGCAGCGGCTTCAACTTCTATATCAATTGCCTGATTTTTTAGTTCGGCCTTTAATATATCAAGTGCGTTATTAATGGTTTCGGGGTTATTCCGATAATAATCGGCCATGATGTGCGGGGTGGCAATGATCTTTTTTATCCCCAGGGACATCATTTTTTTTACCAGGAATATTGACTCGGCAACATTTTGTGCCCCATCATCTATTCCCGGTAAAATATGCGAATGCATATCAACTACAACAGATTGGTAGTTGAGTTTTATTGCGTTTTTATCCTCTTTCTTTTTAAAGAAATTAAGCACATTTAGCGGTCGTTATATTGTTCTGAATAATATTGTTGGTAATGGCCCGATGTTACATCTGTTAACCATTCTTCGTTTTCCAAATACCAGTCAACTGTTTTTTCTAAACCTTCCTCGAACGTAATACTCGGCACCCAACCCAATTCATCCTTCAGTTTGGCAGCGTCAATAGCATATCGCAGATCATGGCCCGCACGGTCAGTAACAAAGGTTATCAGTTGTGCCGATTCGCCTTCTGCCCTGCCCAACTTCTTATCCATAATGGCGCAAAGCGTCTGGATCAGGTCGATGTTTTTCCACTCATTATGGCCGCCGATATTATAAGTGGTACCGGTTGCTGCCTTATGGAAAATTACGTCGATAGCCCTTGCATGGTCTTCAACCCATAACCAATCGCGGATATTTTCACCTTTACCATATACAGGGACAGGTTTTTTCTGCTGAATGTTATGAATAGCCAAAGGAATCAATTTTTCAGGAAAGTGGAACGAACCGTAGTTGTTTGAGCAATTAGATATTACGGTATCCATACCATAAGTATCAAAATATGCCCTCACAAAGTGGTCTGAACTTGCTTTTGATGCCGAATAAGGAGAATGCGGATCATAAGAAGTTTCTTCGGTAAACATACCGTCATCGCCTAATGTGCCGTATACTTCATCGGTTGACACATGATAAAAACGTTTTTTATCATATTGGTCTTTCCAGATATGACGTGCAGCGTTCAATAAATTTACGGTGCCTACAACGTTGGTCATCACAAACTCTAACGGGTTGGTGATTGATCTATCCACGTGCGACTCGGCTGCCAGGTGTATTACAGCGTCAGGCTGCTCATCAGCAAAAAGCTGATTTATAAAAGCCATATCAACAATATCGCCCTTTACAAATTTATAATTAGGCGCGTTCTCAATATCTTTTAAGTTTGCCAGGTTACCCGCATAAGTAAGTTTATCTAAGTTGATAATGCTGTACTCCGGATAATTTGTTACAAACCTACGTACAACATGCGAACCTATAAAACCTGCCCCACCTGTAATTATAATTTTTTTCATTCCTGTTTATATACTATAACGGATTTTTAGAAATATATTTTTCCCATTCCCAGGCAGACTGCATCATGGTATCCAGATTCAGTTCCGTTTGCCATTTTAAAATATTGGTTGATTTGGTAACATCGCCCCAAACTTGTTCTATATCCCCCTCGCGACGCGGACCAATAACGTAATTCAGTTTCTCGCCGGTTGATTGTTCAAAAGCGTGTATAACTTCTAAAACAGAACTGCCTTTACCCGTACCTATATTAAATACATCATATGGTTTAGCCTCTTCGGTTTCCATCAGTTTTAAAGCGGCAACGTGTGCTTTGGCCAAATCTACCACATGGATATAATCGCGGATACAACTACCATCGGGTGTACTATAAGTATCGCCAAATACGGTAATTTTATCGCGTTTGCCTATCGCTGTCTGTGTGATGAACGGCACCAAGTTTTGCGGAACACCAATAGGCAACTCGCCAATCAATGCCGAACTATGCGCACCTACCGGGTTAAAATAGCGCAAAGAAATAACTTTATAGCTGCTTCCCGCTTTTTGCATATCGATCAGCATCTCCTCGGCTATTTGCTTGGTATTGCCATAAGGCGATTCTGCTGCCTTAACCGGCGCATTTTCTGTAACCGGCAATTCATCAGGTTGCCCATAAACGGTGCAGCTTGATGAAAACACAAAATTTACTGGTTTACCCGCATAAGCATTAAGAACATTTAATAAAGAGAAAAAGTTATTACGGTAATATTTTAGTGGAAACTGTACTGATTCGCCCACGGCTTTAGATGCCGCGAAATGAATGATCCCTGCAACATCTGGTTCTTTAACCGCCAGTTCTTTTACTCCTTGCTCATCGCAAAGGTCCAGCTTATGAAACACGGGTTTGTATCCGATGATCTTTACCAGCTGATCTAATATTTTAGGATCAGAGTTTGATAGATCGTCAACAATAACAGGCTCATAACCGGCATTTACCAGCTCAACAACAGTATGCGAGCCTATAAAACCTAAACCACCCGTTACTAATATTTTAGCCATTAGTTTTTATTATAATAAGTAAAGTCTTTGTGTTGTATCTCTTTATCAGGAAGCGATTTAAAATACTCATAAGTAATTTTTAAACCTTCAGCACGGCCCACTTTTGGTTCCCAGCCTAAAATTGCTTTTGCCTTTGTAATATCAGGGCGGCGCTGTTTAGGGTCATCGGTAGGTAATGGCAGGCTTATTAATTCCTGGTCGGTTCCGGTCAGTTTGATGATCTCTTCACCAAACTGGCGGATAGTGATCTCGTCAGGGTTACCAATGTTCATCGGCTGTGCATAATCGCTATGCAACAAGCGGTAGATACCCTCGATCAGATCATCAACATAGCAAAACGAACGAGTTTGCGAACCATCACCAAATACTGTAAGCGGTTCGCCACGCAATGCCTGGCCTATGAAAGCAGGCAATACACGCCCGTCATTCAAGCGCATACGCGGGCCGTAGGTATTAAAGATCCGTATAATACGTGTTTCTACGCCGTGAAACGTATGGTAAGCCATGGTAATAGCTTCCTGGAAACGTTTTGCTTCGTCATAAACACCACGCGGGCCTACCGGGTTAACATTACCCCAGTATTCTTCGGGCTGTGGGTTAACGTTCGGGTCGCCATATACCTCTGATGTAGAAGCGATAAGCATCCTTGCCTTTTTAGAGCGTGCTAATCCTAATAAGTTATGTGTACCTAATGATCCTACCTTTAAGGTTTGGATAGGTATTTTCAAATAATCTATAGGGCTTGCCGGCGATGCGAAATGCAGGATATAATCCAACTCGCCGGGTACATATACAAACTTAGAAACGTCGTGGTTATAAAACTCGAAGTTTTCCAGTTTAAATAAGTGTTCAATATTGCGTAGGTCTCCGGTTATTAAATTATCCATGGCAATAACATGGTAATCTTCTTTAATAAACCTGTCGCATAAATGCGAACCTAAAAAGCCGGCAGCACCGGTAATTAATATACGTTTACGAGCCATTAGTTTACTAATTTCCTTCCAATACTGTTATAATAAAATCCTAAGTCGATCATTTTTTGCAGATCGTACAGGTTACGTCCGTCAAAAACAACTTTAGCTTTTAATTTGCTTGCCAACTGATCAAAATCAGGTGTTCTGAAAACAGACCATTCTGTAACGATCAATAACGCGTCGGCACCACTTAATGCTTCATACTGATCAGCAGCATAAGTTACCTTATCGCCTATTAAGTTTTTAACATTTGGCATTCCTTCCGGATCAAAAACGGTAACGCTTGCACCTGCAGCCACTAACTCGTCAATAATATACAAAGCCGGGGCTTCACGGATATCATCAGTTTCCGGTTTAAAGGCTAAGCCCCAAAGCGCGAATTTTTTTCCCTTGATATCTCCGTTATAATATTTTTTAACTTTTTCGCCCAATACTTTGCGCTGGATATCATTAACGTCCATTACCGCATTAAGGATCTTAAAGTCGTATTTAGTTTCTTTAGCCGATTTTGCCAGCGCCTGTACATCTTTAGGGAAGCAGCTACCACCGTAACCGATACCGGAGAATAAGAATCTTCTACCAATACGTTCGTCAGAACCAATACCACGTCTTACCATATCCACATCTGCACCAACCAGTTCGCACATATTAGCGATCTCGTTCATGAATGATATTTTGGTAGCCAGGAATGAGTTTGCCGCATATTTGGTTAACTCGGACGAGCGTTGATCCATATAAATGATAGGGTTACCCTGGCGCACGTATGGGGCGTATAGTTCGCCCATTAATTTACGCGCTCTTTCATCTAAAGTACCTACAACGATACGGTCCGGTTTCATAAAATCATCCACCGCTACACCTTCGCGTAAAAACTCAGGGTTTGACACTACGGCGTATTCAACTTTAGTATGTTCTTCTAATACCGCCGTGATCTTATCAGCAGTACCAACCGGAACGGTTGATTTGGTTACTATAACTTTATACTCTGTAATTAATTTGGCAATATCTTTTGCAGCCCCTAATACGTAGCTCAGATCGGCAGACCCATCACCACCTGGAGGCGTTGGAAGCGCCAGGAATATGATTTGTGCTTCTGCTATGGCTTCTGCAAGGTCGCTGGTGAAATGCAGGCGTTTCTGATTAATGTTACGATGAAAAAGTAATTCAAGGCCTGGCTC
The DNA here is from genome assembly GCA_040388175.1 of Bacteroidota bacterium. Classification (GTDB taxonomy): domain Bacteria; phylum Bacteroidota; class Bacteroidia; order Sphingobacteriales; family Sphingobacteriaceae; genus Mucilaginibacter. The sequence continues at coordinate 29,863 of JAZKCG010000002.1, forward strand.
ATAAATAGGCAGGTGTCCTTCTTTCATCATTTGCACTTTTTGTTTATTTATGTCAACACAGATAACCTGGTTGCCCGTTTCAGCCAGGCACGTGCCTGTAACTAAGCCTACATAACCTGTTCCAACGACAGCAATTTTCATACAGTGATAATTTAATTATTATTGTGACTACTTTTATACGGACGAAGATAATATAATAATTTATATCCCGAATGCTGTTATTGTACAATGTTGGCTTAAGAGTCTACTTTTTCTTTATATATATTGCCTCTTTCTTTAATGTTAAGGCAAAACAATGGTTATCAGGCAGAAAAACCCAACATATCTTAAAAACTCCGGGTTGTATATGGTTCCATTTTGCCTCTTTGGGCGAATTTGAGCAGGGCCGACCAGTTTTAGAACAGTTCAGGGCTTTATACCCTAAAAATAATATTATAATAACTTTTTTTTCACCTTCGGGATACGAAATCAGGAAAAACACACCCCTGGCCGATGCTGTTTACTATCTTCCGTTGGATACTGCCCGCAATGCCCGACAGTTTATCGATACCATAAAACCAACCATCGCCATATTTACCAAGTACGAGTATTGGTACCATTATTTTAACGAGCTGCACCAGCGACATGTTCCCCTATATATCATATCCGGAATATTTAGACCTAAACAAGTGTTCTTTAAATGGTATGGCGGACTACATAGAAAAATATTAAGCTTTGTTACTCACTTTTTTGTGCAGGACGAGCAGTCGCAACAATTATTATTATCAGTTGGTATTGACCAAGTAACCATTAGCGGCGATACCCGTTTCGACAGGGTTTGGGCCAACGCGCAAGCCCCAAAAGCATTACCAGAGATAGCCGCTTTTAAAAATAACCATAAAGTATTTATAGCCGGCAGCACCTGGCCCGCCGATGAGCAACTGATAGCCGCATTGGTAACCCAATATTCCAACTGGAAATTTATCATCGCCCCACACGAGATCAGTGAAGAAAAAACAAATGCGCTAATTAATTTATTACCCCTTAATTCAAGCATACGCTATTCACAACTTAGCAATAACGACTCGTCACTTGCCACCCATCACTCGACACTGATAATCGACAACATCGGTATGCTCTCTGCCCTGTATCAATATGGCGATATCGCTTTTATTGGTGGTGGGTTTGGTGCCGGCATACATAACACGTTAGAGGCCGCGGCTTTTGGCCTGCCCGTTATATTTGGCCCGAAATATGACAAGTTTAAAGAAGCAAAAGACCTGATAGCGCTCGGTGCGGGTTTTAGTATCACTGATGAAATATCGCTCCATAAAATAGCGGCCCAATTAATTGACGATGAGGCTTTTTATAACGATGCCTGCAAAAAATCCCTTCAATACGTAGGCCAACATATCGGGGCAACAGCTGCTATAATAAATGCAATTAAATCAGTCAATTAAATATTTCCTCATCTGCACATTTGCATATCCGCACATCTGCACATTCGCAACCCCAATTTAGAACCTATCCAAATAACATTGTGACATTTACACTACTTCGGTTTAAGGGTTATATTTTGTAAATTCGCCGCACACCTTAATTTTATGTGGTATTGCTACTAATTTAAAGGTTTTTACGTTTATCCTTCATACTTAAAATACAACAGAAATGGCTTTTGATTTAGACATGATCAAAAAGGTTTACGATCGTTACAGCACCCGTATTGCGGCTGCCCGTACCGCGACCGGTAAACACCTAACTTTAACCGAAAAAATATTATACGCTCACTTAAGCGAAGGCGATGCAAAACAGGCCTATGGTCGTGGGGTTGACTATGTCGACTTCGCACCAGATCGTGTGGCTATGCAGGATGCTACCGCGCAAATGGCGCTGTTGCAGTTCATGCAGGCAGGCCGTCCGCAAGTTGCTGTACCATCAACTGTACATTGCGATCACCTGATCCAAGCCAAAGTTGGCGCTGTAGAAGATCTGCATACCGCTATTGATGTTAACCGCGAGGTTTATGATTTCCTGGCTTCTGTATCTGATAAATATGGTATTGGTTTCTGGAAAGCCGGTGCAGGTATTATTCACCAGGTAGTGTTGGAGAACTATGCTTTCCCGGGTGGTATGATGATAGGTACCGATAGCCATACCCCTAACGCGGGTGGTTTAGGCATGGTTGCTATTGGTGTTGGCGGTGCCGATGCCTGCGACGTAATGGCTGGCCTACCATGGGAGCTAAAATTCCCTAAACTGATAGGTGTTAAATTAACAGGTAAATTATCAGGCTGGACATCTGCAAAAGACGTTATATTAAAAGTGGCCGGTATACTAACCGTAAAAGGTGGTACAGGCGCTATAGTTGAATATTTTGGTGAAGGCGCGCAATCGCTTTCTGCAACAGGTAAAGGTACCATCTGTAATATGGGTGCCGAAATTGGCGCTACCACATCAGTATTTGGCTATGACGAAAAAATAGCCACCTACCTGCGTGGTACCAAACGTGCCGAGATAGCAGACGCTGCCGATGCCGTTGCCCAACACTTAACCGGCGATGCCGAAGTTTACGCTAACCCTGAGCAATACTTTGACCAGGTAATTGAAATTAACCTGAGCGAGTTGGAGCCGCATATTAACGGTCCGTTTACGCCTGATTTGGCTTGGCCGATATCTAAATTCGCTACCGCGGTTAGAGAGAATAACTGGCCTGAGAAACTGGAGGTTGGTTTGATAGGTTCATGTACCAACTCATCATACGAAGATATTACCCGTTCGGCATCTATAGCTAAACAGGCAATTGATAAAGGTTTAAAAGTTAAAGCCGAGTTTACTATTACCCCGGGTTCTGAACTGGTGCGTTACACCGTTGAACGCGACGGTTATTTAGATACCTTCGAAAAAATGGGTGGTGTGGTATTGGCTAATGCCTGCGGCCCTTGTATAGGCCAGTGGGCGCGTCATACAGACGACCCTACACGTAAAAACTCTATCATTACATCGTTCAACCGTAACTTCGCTAAACGACAGGATGGCAACCCTAACACCCACGCTTTCGTGGCATCGCCGGAAGTAGTGACCGCTTTGGTTATTGCAGGCGATTTGACCTTTAACCCGCTTACCGACTACCTGACCAACGAAAAAGGCGAGCAGGTAAAACTGGACGAGCCACTGGGCATTGAAATGCCTGTTAAGGGCTACGCGGTTGAAGATGCCGGCTACCAGGCTCCTGCCGAAGATGGCAGCCAGGTTGTGGTTAAGGTTGACCCATCATCAGCACGTTTACAGTTATTAGAGCCGTTTAAAGCATGGGAAGGCACAGACATTACCGGCCTTAAATTATTGATCAAAGCTAAAGGTAAATGTACTACAGATCATATCAGCATGGCTGGCCCATGGTTGAAGTTCCGCGGTCATTTGGATAATATTAGTAACAATATGCTAATAGGCGCTATTAACTATTTTAACAATACTGCCGACAGTGTTAAGAACGAATTAACAGGCGAATACGGCCCCGTACCTGCTACCCAGCGCGATTACAAAGCTAATGGCATAGGCAGCATCGTAGTAGGCGATGAGAACTATGGCGAAGGATCATCCCGCGAGCATGCCGCTATGGAACCACGCCACTTAGGTGTACGTGCCATACTGGTAAAATCATTCGCCCGGATCCATGAGACCAACCTTAAAAAACAAGGTATGCTGGGTATCACCTTTGCTGATACTAACGATTATGACAAGATCCAGGAAGATGACAGCATCGATATCACCGGCTTAACCACCTTTACCCCGGGCAAACCATTAACCGTGGTATTGCATCATAAAGATGGTAGCTCAGAGTCGTTCCCGGTTAACCACACTTACAATGCACAGCAAATAGAGTGGTTTAAAGCAGGCGGTGCCTTAAATATCATCAGGAGCCAAATGGCGTAGTTGATATCGGATTTTCGTCCCGATAACTATCGGGATCGGATTTATATAATTTAAAAGAGACGCTTCGATTTATCGGGGTGTCTCTTTTTTTATCCATATGTCATTGCGAGCGTTAGTATGGCAATCGCACGCGTTCATGGCCAGCTTTATCCATATTAAAAGCATCGTCCCGCTCATAGCCGCGGGGCAAGCCATTAGTGAAGATTAGTGATTAAAGATTGGTTTCTTTTGTTTCTCTAATAATTCCTCGGCAGGTCTTCCAATTGCTTATGAATATACTGTTCCCATACCACCTGCGATCCCCAATCGCGCGAGTGGATGGTTTGCGTATCGTATTTGATCTGGAAGTCGCGCTCCTCGGCGTTTAACTTCTCAAAGATGGCGCGGATCTCTTCCTTAAAATTAGCCGTGTATTTGGCCGACGTAAATGCCACGTACAACCTGCGGGTAAACACCTCGTTAATGTCAAAATGTAATTGCTCGTGGTGCAGCAGGTCCTTGTTGCGCTTGTCGCTTTTGCTCCATGACAGCTGCTTGTAAAATACGTTCTCCAGTTTAAAGGTGATGTTATAAACGCTGTCCCTTAGCTCCCAATGGTAGTTATATTTGGTACGGCAGCTGGTTACCGCGGCATACGTGCTGTTGGTATCGGGCTCGCCGGCGAAATCTTTCCAGGTTAGGGGTTTGTCTTTTACCCACGGCAGCTCCTGTGCATACGCCACGGTTGCACCATTTATCAATAACAACAATACTAAGATCTTTAACAGGCGCATTATCGGCGAACAGGCTTAAAGCGATAATATTACAAAATACCGGCGAGAAAAGCGAAGTATTTAAAGCAAGAAAACTTTGGTTTGGTTTAGTTAACTGCGGGCGTTGCCTGCGGCCCGGGCTATCCGCTTATACGCCTGCGAGGCCTTAGGCGCGGGGCCAGTATCCGCTGCTATCCCTAACGCGGGCATACTCCAAATGTCATTGCGAGCGTAGCGTGGCAACCGCACGCGACAGATAACTCATATTTTGGTATAGACACAAGTATTCCAACGCTTGGGCTTACGCTACATACTTGCGCCAGGCAGGGAGATAGCAAAATTAAACGCTACTTCTAATCTATAGATGTGTCAGCGTAGGCACGACAACTATATGTTGTATTTTAAATAAATAGTAGTAAATTTAAAAACCAAACCTATTATAATGAACTATTGCTTTGCCGAACCTCATTCAAAGTTTTTAGTGCTATAATAATTGAAATATGAACAGCACGATAAAAACTCTCCTAATCATTTTATGTATAATCGCAATTATTATATGCGGTGTGTGGTTTTACAAGTCACCGGGCTTTGATTCGGGAACAGCTTTGATAACTGCAATAATAGCTTTAGTTAGCTTATTCCTTAACAGTGGTGGCAATAAACGGAATATCAAAATGTCACAAAGTGGTGGAAAAAATTCGAAGTTTTTTCAGTCAGGTGGAGATATGACAATAAACAATTGATCATATGGTATTAAAGAATGAATTGGGCCAAACTGCGGGTGATGGATCTACTTTGATACAATCTGCCGGGCATTTAACATACAATAAAATAACCAACTATAGCTCGCCTGTTAATTCTGCTTCTGGCTATGCTAAACTCGCGGAAGAATATAAAAAGGAACGACAAGAACCAAATTCAATAATTGGTCAAATTGTAGATAAGCTTCAACACTTCAGCAAAAATATCGATCCGGTATTTATTGGGTTAGAACAAAAACTCATAGATAGTGGTTTTGAAAATGAACTCCAATTTGCTTCTCTATTAAAGGAGCAATACACTATGTATTTAACTTCCAACAATTTATCTAAAGCAACGCAAAAAATTCACGCCTTTCTTTTGGCTAGGATATTCGTAGCCTTTAATATGTACATACCACAAGCTATAAGTGAAGGCAAAACCAAAACTGAAATAAAGGAAATCATACTGGAAAAAATCGTAAAACCAGTTGAAGAAGAATTAGGCGTAGATAACGTTTTAGATCTATATCAAGATGATGTGATGGCTATGGTTTATTTTTTAACTGGCAATTGCTATATAAAATGGGAGGGACATGTTAGTATATCACCCAGCGTTTGATAACTACCATTGTATTGTCAGGGTCTTGAAACTTTTAAATAACATGCCTAATGACAAATACAGTATTGACAGAATAAAAATGTATGATTATCTATTATTGTTTCCTAATGATTTAAGGAAACTTACCTTACCTACTGCCTGGAACAATTTTAAAAATATAAAAGCGCAAAACAGGTTTAATGAGGTACAGAATTCTATGGATATATATAATAGAATTTCAGGATTTCAAAATATAGCGTTAAACGCCTTAGCAACTTTTGGGGTAATAGACCAAGCCCTTTTCAATAAAGATTTTATAAAATTAACTAAAACTCCCGTAGACATTTCTTTATCTCTAACAGATGTGGAAGTAAAACTTTTCGATTTTATTAATCGGTATTTAAATAATCTGAGCTTAAAGGAATTGAAAGAAAGAACCAAATTAATGAATCACAAGCATGAGCTATCTTAAAATAAATCAGCTTTTAGTTACTAAGGGTGGTAAAGAAGTCTATAACCAGAAATTTCATACCGGGATAAATATTATCAGAGGTCATAATAGTTCAGGTAAATCAACTATATCGAATTTTATATTTTATGTATTAGGTGGCGAATTTACATCCTGGTTACCCGAAGCTGCTTCATGTGATTTTGTAATTGCTGAAATTAATATCAATGGCCGTATTATAACGATCAAAAGGGATATAAGTGACAAAGTAAAAAGACCAATGTCTATTTACTTTGGAAATCTTGAAGAATCTAGTAAATCACTATTTGATGGGTGGGTAATACATCCATATGTTAAAAGCGCAAAAGCTGAAACTTTTAGCCAGGTTTTATTTAAATTCTTAGAATTTCCGGATATCTCTACTGATAACCAGGAAAGTATAACAATAAATCAAACTCTACGATTGATGTATATAGATCAACTATCTTCATTAGATAGTCTTATGCGAAATGAAGACTTTGATTCTCCAACAATACGACAATCTATTGGCTATCTTTTATTAGGTACATATGACGATGAATTGTTACAAATGCAAATGTCCTTAAAAGACAAGAGAAAACAACTTTCTGAAATAGATAAACAAATAGACGCAATTGAAGACGTTTTCAAAAATTCTCAATTCGAATTCAATTCTGAAAAAATATTACAACAAAAACAAAAAAATGATACTGCACTAGCCAATGTTTTAAAGCAGCTTTCTGAACCATTAGAGTTAAAAAACACGAATCATGAAACCCAAAAGCAACTTAATAATTTGAGGGAGTTGTTGTTGAGAAAGAAAAAGGAATACGCCTTGGTTGCCGAAAGGGTTGATAAAGTGAGTTTAGATACTATCGACAGCAACGATTTTATCATAACATTAGAAGAAAAAATAGATGCTATCAATCAATCTATTAGTGCTAGAAACTCATTCCGTGATATTGCCATTTCACATTGCCCAGCATGTTTAGAAAAATTAGATGAAAATGAAGATGAAAAAATCTGCCATTTATGCAAATCTCCCAAAACTATAGAACCTACTAATTCAAAGATATTGAGAATGAAGCTGGAACTGGAGATGCAGTTGAAAGAGTCCAAATCGCTACTGGAATATAAAAACTTAATTATCCGCGAAAGCAAAGATGAATTGGAGCAAATAAAAAGGGATTTGAAAGTGGCCCAAACTAATTATGACATTTTCATCAGTCAATCCAGAAGTACTACTGAAAGTTTTTATGATAAGTTGCTGGAAAAAAAAGGTAATTTAATTGCAAGTAACGAGTTTTTAGATAGAGAGTTAGCTCTTTATGATTCTTATGCAGAGTATAGGATACAAAAGGAATCTCTTACAGGTCAAATCTCAAACTTAAGCGACAAGGTCGAGACATTGCAAGAACACCAACAAAACAAAGCTAAAATGGCATTTGATAAAATTCAAAAATACACCATAGAATTACTACAAGGGGACGGTAACTATGAAACTCACTTTAAAAATGCGCAAAATCTAAAAGTATCGTTTTCTAAAAATACTTTCTTTTTAGATGGAAGAAACAGGTTCTCTGCTAGTTCAATGGTTTTATTAAAGAATTGCGTACGCTTTGCTATATTCTTTGCATCAATAGAGTTGGATTTTTTAAGGTACCCCAAATTTATCCTTTGCGATAATATAGAGGATAAAGGTATGGAAGAATCAAGAAGTAAAAATTTCCAAAAAAACATTGTTAAAATAGCGGAATCAGACCAATTTAAAGGAAAAGATTTCCAAATGATTTTTAGTACATCTATGATAAATTCAGATTTAGATATAGAAAAATATACAATTGGCGAATTTTACGATGAAAATAACAAGACATTAAAATTGGGTGTAGTATAATCCACCCTGTCCCAAGTTTAGAAATCGGATTAACACACCTGTGGCCTGCGACTACCTGCGCAATGTTTAACACAATAACCTGAAATACTATTTGCTAATAGTTACTTTGACGTGAACAGGCAATGTCGCGGCTTTAGTGTCGTTGCCGCATTTGCCCAACAGCATATAAATAATCACAAAAATCACGATGGTTGACAGGCAGCCTCCACCCAACTTTTTGGCACCCCAGGCAGCTATAATAAAACGGAAAAATTTGTTCATGCTATAAAAAGCGTAAAACGGCTAAAATGTTTTAGCCAGCCAATACCCGATGATCAGCGCGATAATGATCAGCCCAAACAGGATATATTGCCGGGTTTGTAAAGCTTTAATGGTTTTGTGCAGGTCGGCCAGTTGGCTTTGGTGGGCCAGCTTTTCGTTTTGTAGGCGCATATTTTGCTGTTGCAACTTGGCTAATGTGCCGCCTACCTGCGTGGGTTGTTGTTGCTCGGCCTGGTGGCGTTTGGTAAAGCCGCCCTGCTTTAAAAACTTTTCGCCTTTAGGTTTCAGGATCAGTTTTTCGGGCAATTCATAGCGCGCCGGCTTACCTTTTTCGGCAACCAGCCCTTCGCGGGCCAGGGCCTGTACCATAGCAAAAGCTACGGCCTCGTCATTATCAAACAATTGCAAGAGCTGTCCGCGCGTCAGGCTGTCGGGCACACCAAAGGCGGCCAGCAGGGTGTCCAGCATTTCGCATTCATATTCATTCAGATCGGTCATGGATACAAAGATAGTGAATGGTGAGTAGAGAATGGAGAGCGGTTACTTTGATAATTTACTTGCTGTAATTGTTTTAGATAGTGAATGGTGAGTAGAGAATGGTGAGTGATGGCTTTGATAATTTATTTACTGTAACAAGGTGTATGCACAACTCACTACTTAATATTCCATAAAATAAAGATATTTCTTTATAAATACAAGCTTTTTCCGTATATTTGTTAAGGTGGCATATTCTGTGCCGCCGTATAGATCTGTCGTTACGCGTCTGATCCTGATTATTAACCCTTCCTGTTTATTTAAAAACCCAATTAGTATGAACCGTACTGCCAACAGGCCGCGCCGCAAACCTGCCGCACGCCTTACCGACGGGGGAAACCATGCCCTCAATTTTATTAATACCTGTAAAAAAAGCCGCAAAGGTGGCTTAATTGACCTGCTTACCAACTACGAAAGCCTGCTAAACTGGGCCCACCAAAGCAACCTGATAGATTGGGATACCTCCCTTGTGCTTGAGCAACAACGCTATTGTAACCCCACCGAAGCTGAACTTTGCCAGTCCGAAGCCTGCGGCGCACGCAATACATTGGATGAATTATTTAATGACCTGATAGCCGGACGCCAGGTACACCCATTAATAATAGAGCGCTTTAACGACCAATATAACCACATGCGCCAACGCCTGCGCTACCAACCCGGCCACGATGGCGTAATAAAACAATACTTTTTTGATATGGCAGAGGACTTAAACCTACCCTTATACCTCGTAATAGCCGAAGCCGCGCACTTACTGGATACCGGCGTATGGCGCCAAATAAAGAAATGCCCGGCCTGCGGCAGCTTGTTTATAGACACCAGCCGCGCGCATAACCGCACCTGGTGCAGCCCCAAAACCTGCGGCAGTATTAAAAAAAGCCAGCGCTATTATAAATTAAGAAAAGTGGCGTGAGGTTTGGTTATTGAAGATTAAAGATTGGGGGATTGGGGAGGTGTTTTATTTAATATAATGACTATCAGTAAATTAACTAAAAAACGTCACACCGGCATCAACCTTTATACCCGAAAAACAACCCAAATTACTACCGACATTACCCCAAATGCCCGAAAAATAGCCAAAATTACTACCAGCTTAACCGCCCATACCCGGAAAACGGCAGTTTTTATTACCGGCTTGAATGGTTTAGTTGGTGTAATTTGGAGGATTGGTTCGCTGGTTCATTAGGCCGGGTTGCTTCAATAACTTATTACCAGCGCGACAAGCCTAATGAACTAATGAACCAAAGAATTGGTATAAACGCAAAAAAGCCTCCACTCTTTCGAATGAAGGCTTTATAAAATTGGGCACCGACCTACTCTCCCACGTTTTACCGCA
>JAZKCG010000003.1:0-7702 GCA_040388175.1 Bacteroidota bacterium
ATATCAACTGTTTATAAACTATTATCAAAGTTTATTTTAATGCGTCTGCCCTGTCTCCAAATATTTGATTTGTTGCCTATTACAAAGTTAATAATAATTTAGTGTTGATCTATTTACTTCCCTAACATACCTGCCCTTATCATCTTAACTGGTGCGCTGCCATAACTCAGGAACTTTTCATTAAACTCTTTTAACTTGAATTTAGCGGCACCTACTTTAATTTTGTAAGCATCGCGCAGGTCCATTATTTCTTTATAGCCATCGTAATAGCTATCCAGTTGTACGCTGGTAACGCTTACCCGTTTCCATTTGCCATCAGCTTCTGCTTGCTGCTGGAAAGCTTCGTGTGTTAAAAAGGCCAATGCCTGCTCTTTACTCATGTTATTACAATGCACCGAGTAATCTAAAATACTGTTACAAACAGAGCGTAAGTGCCATTTGTACCACATCAGCTTCATTTCGGGCGAATCGTCATAGCCATTATCCAGCATCATTTGTTCGCCGTAAACAGCCCAGCCTTCAACCATAGCGCCGCTGCCAAAGATAGATTTGATCAGGCTTGGCGCTTTATTAGCATAAACTAATTGCGCGTAATGGCCCGGTATGCCTTCGTGGATACTCAATGTCTGTAAAGTATAGTTATTGTATTCGCGCAGGTAACTCTCGGCTTTTTCAGGCGACAGGCCATTCAGGCTGATAATGTTATAATAAGAATTGCCATTCTTTTCATAAGGCCCCGGCGCGCTTAATGAGGCTACTGCTGCGTTACCAAAGTAAGCGGGTTGCTTACGTACTATTAGCGGTTTGGTAGGGTCAAGCGTCAACAGGTCCTTTGTTTTTATAAAGGCCGATAGTTTAGGCAACTGCTTTTCAATATCAGATTGCAGGTTAGCCGCTGTAGTGTGTTTGCTTGAAATGGTATCTAACACCTGGCCTATCATCAATAACGAATCGGCAGGCATAGCTTTCTTGCCGAAATACTTTGGCCATAACTGCCTGCTTAATTTAGCCATGTCTTTATGCACCTGTTTTTTACGCTCGGTAGCCATGTTAAATAATTGTTGCGCACTATAAGCAGATTGCATTTCATACTTAAACTTATCATCATACAGATCCTTACCTAACCGGAAGCTGCGAGGTTTATCGCTCTTTAAGTTTTTTAACCAGGCTATATAAAGCCTGATGCTCTCTGCAGATGCTTTGGCGCGGTCGGCCATTTTGGTTTGTTCGGCAGCCGGGATATTAGATTTTTTTAAGGAATCGGTAAAATCTTTCTCTAATATATTGATGCCGCCTGTTTGTTGCTGGATAGCCAGTTCTGTTAACTCGGGCACTGCATTTTTTATTTGTTTTTGAGCTTCTTTATAATAGGTTGGCAGGTCGGCCATCTTCTGATAAAAATTACGCAAGCGTTTAGCCAACGGCGCATAGTTTTCATTCAGGATATGTGCAAAGGCCGGTATGGCACTGTAATGCGCGGGGTTCCATTGGTAGGCCTTTAATACTGTTATTTGCCAGTTGGAATATTCTAACTGGTTTTGAAGGATCTGGTAATCCATTCTGTTTAGCTCAGAAAGCTTATTAGGATCAAACCGGGATAAAGAATCCTGCTGTATCTTAATGAAATTTAGCATGGCTTCCCTGCTTTTATCGTTAGGTATAACCAGCAGGCTATCGTATTTATGGTAACCTTCTTCTGTTGCCCAGTCAGGGTTTAGTTTCCATAATGCATCCAGGAAATGCCCTTCGTATGCTGTAACTGCATTATTGTCTTTTTCTGTTAACATAGCGCCGGGGTTGTCTTTCTGGCATCCGGTAAAAAAAAGCACAAAAGGTATTACAAAGAATAGTTTACGTGTCATTACAGCAAATTTTTGGATAAACTTAAAATATTTAACCCAAAAAAGCGATTATCCATAAAACAAAGTGATTGTTAAGGATGACGAACAGGGAATTATGGATAACCAATTGATAAAACAGGTGCGCTGTTTATTTTAAACCCTTTATAAAATCGAGTACGCTTGATACGAACTCGGGTTTTAAAGGCAGGTCAGGCTGGTTATAGGTGGCCAGGTTTTTATCCCGGTCATCCGGTGCTTCTTTAAGTACATGGTTCATGCCCCGGATAATAGTTACTGTAGCCTTTCCTTTTTTTAGTTTCTCTGCATCTGTAACAGGTATCAACAGGTCTGTACTACCTTGTATAATAAGTATGGGTATACTAAGTTTGCGTATTTCCTGTTGGGGGTCATACCTGCACCAGGTCCTTAAGTATATTTGTATGCTGGGGCGGGCTATAAAATATAAAGCCGGATCAACCTGTTTTTGCACATTGCCACCCTTTTTTAAAGAATCTAATATTCTTTTAAACCCGACTGTAATATATTCGGGTTGCGATTTCATTTGTTCCATCATCATATCGTCGGCCCGTCGGCCCGCGCCTTCTACAGAAATGAAGGCTTTTACGTCCTCGTCAGCCGCTGTGGCCGTTAGCATACCTACCAATGAGCCTTCACTGTGCCCAAGTATAATGATTTTAGAAAAACGCTTGTCCTCTTTTAAAATGTTTACCAGGCCTATGGCGTCATCAACATAATCATCAAAACGCAGGTTTTCTTCTTTCTCTCCTTTTGCGCTTTCGCCTACCAAGCGTTTGTCATAACGTAATGATGCGATGTTGTTTTTACCTAATTCTTCGGCAATTAGCTTATAATCATTGGTAGCCAGGTTTAATTTGGTGCTGTTGCCATCGCGGTCAATTGGCCCTGTACCGGCAATAATTAAAACCACAGGTATTTTGCCGCTGATGTTTTGCGGTGTAGTTAAGGTGCCGGATATACTGCCGGATAATGTTTTTAACAAAATTGGAGTTTCTGTTAAAGTAGGGTCGGTTTGATTAGTCGCATACTTTAATGGTTCTGCCTGTACAAACAGTTGCAAAGCAAACAAAATAGTCATTATAAAAAAGCAGGTCCTCTTCATTTTGTGGTATAAAATATCAATCCCGAAATTAATAAAAATCAAGGAATAGTATACCTATAACTAATAATACTATGAAGTATTAATAACTTTTAGATAATACTATCCTGAATTAATAACCTTTAGATAAAAAAAGCGTAAAAATGTTGCAATTGGGCTATTTATGAGCATATTTATGGTTTGTTAATTAACTGATAATACTATTTAATGAAGTTTATAACGGGGTGCTTATTAATAGCGTTCTTATTGGGATCATATACCTATACCTTTGCGCAAAATGATATTTCGGGCATACACGGCAAAGTGTATGGCGAAAAGCACTCGCCGGCAGAGGCCGCCACCGTTATCCTCTACTCTGCAGCCGACTCTTCTATTATTAAATCTACTATATGCAATAATAAGGGCCAATACAGTGTTAACTCCAAACCGGGCAAGTACCTGCTATCAATAAGTAAAATTGGTTATGAACAGTCATTTACCGGCCCTTACACTATAGTCGCAGATAAAAACATTGCAATAAATGATATTGCTTTAGTACCGCATATCCCGCAATTAAAAGAAGTTTCTATAACTGCCCAACGTAATTACATTGATGTAAAACCCGGTAAAGTTGTACTAAATGTACAAAGCAGTATCATTGCCGATGGTAACTCTGTAGCTGATATATTAAAACAAGCGCCGGGTGTACATATAGATACGCATGGTAATTTAAGTCTGATAGGACGGCTTGGAGCCTTAGTTACTATTGATGGTAAACCAACAAATTTAACAGGGCAAGATCTGAATGACCTGTTGCAAGGTATGGCTGGTAATGCTGTAAATCAAATAGAATTAATTTCAAGCCCGTCTGCAAAATATGAGGCATCGGGTGGTGGTATTATCAATATTATATCAAAAAAAGGAACCAATGCAGGTACAAATTTTGTAGTTAATGCAGGGGCCGGTTATAGCAAGTATTATAAAGCTAATGCGGGGTTTAATTTTAACAACCGAATGGGCATTGTAAATATTTTTGGAAGTTATAATTATCTGGAGGATAAAAGCTTCCATGATTTTACAACCAATCGTTTGGTTAGCTATAATGGTGTTTTAAGCGAATACGATGTTAATTATGATGTTGTCCTGCTTAAAAAAAGCAACACTTTTAGGCTCGGGACAGATATAGCTATATCTCCTAAACATACCATTGGTTTATTAATGAGTGGTACGGTTGATAATTATGATAATACCAAAAATAATTTATTAAATATTACTAACCAGGGTAGTTTAGACTCTGTTATATCAACCATGTCAAAGGTGGATCGTGGAATGAGCAATATAAGTTATGATATTAACTACAACGGCAAGTTAGATGATAAGGGGAAAGTGTTATCTGCCGATTTTGTGTTTAATAATATTGACCGGCACTCGTCCGAATATATTAATAATCATTTTTATAATTCAATTGGAAACAGTTACCGGCCGGCGTTATATTTACAGAACCTTTCACCCTCTCATATTCAAATATGGGCAGCAAAGTTAGATTACGTTAGCCCGCTTTCTAAAACCTCGCAACTTGAATCGGGAATCAAATACAGTAACGTACAAAGTAATAACGACCTTATATTTGGCCCAAAGATAGCAGGAGTATATACAAGCTCTCCTCAATTTAGTAATACTTTTATTTATACTGAAAATATTAACACAGCTTATATCAATTATAATAATAAAGTTGGAAAAGTAAACATAACAACCGGCTTGCGGGCAGAGCAAACCAACTCTAAAGGGCATTCAGTAGCTGCAAATACAATGGTTGATAAAAGCTATTTGGACCTGTTTCCACAAGCACAGATAGATTACCGGGTAAATGAAAAAAATAGCTTTAGCGTTAGTTATAACAGGGGCATAAACAGACCAAAATATATTGCTGTAAATCCTTTTTTATATTATGTTGACCTATATGATTATTACCAGGGTAATCCTGATTTAAAGCCTCAGTACACTAATAAAATAGAAATATCACATACTTATAATAAAACATTGGTAACCACTATATATGGTGCAATAACTACTGACTTTTATGACTTGGTTGATGTAACACAAAATGATACTACTAAAGTAAGTGTTACTACCGCTAAAAATTTCGGAACTTATTCTGTATTAGGTATGAAATTCTTCGCGCCGGTAGTATTTAATGCCTGGTGGAATGGAGATTTTGCCCTGGATGCTTCTTACCAACGTATAAAAGCTTATCCTGAAAATGGTTATTTAAATAAAGGTACACAAGATATTATTTTTTCTTCCCGACAGGCTTTTAAACTTAGCAACACATTTAATGCAGAAATTTCGGGAAATTATGAATCACCTACGTTTTATGGAATCGGCCAGTTTAAAGCAAATTATGGGGTTGACGCCGGCTTAAGTAAACAAGTATTCAATAAAAATGGAACTATAAAGCTAACTGTTAAAGATATTTTTAATACCCACAGGGACAGGAGTACTATTAATTACCAGAATTTGAACGCATACATCTACAATAAAGATGAAACTCGCGTAATACGCCTAAGTTTTACTTATCGTTTTGGCGATGTTTTCTTGAAAGGTAATCGTAGCCATGATACCGGTAATGAAGATGAGCAAAAAAGAGCGGGAGGCGTAGCCGGAAATACATCCCAAGGTAATGCGCCTTAACCGGCGTGCCCGCTAAGCATACTAATAAAAAGAATCAACAGAACCAGTATAGTAATGCCCGTGTACAGGTAGTCTTTTTCTAAAACAAAACCAATAGCAGAGAATAGTACCCTTATTACCGGGGTAGCTATCAACAAAATTATACCTCCTTGTATAATGGCCCGCCCCCTTAACGTTAGTATTCCCTGTATCATGCCCGTTAACTGTACAAATTCAGGAACACCTTTAAAGGTACTGTAGTTTGTAATAGCATGGCCGCTGCGATAAATATAGATAGTGCCGCCAAAAAGTACGATAGCTATTGACAGGAATATCCCCGTACGTAAGACCCAACCAATGGCTGATTGTATATTTGTATCTTTTAGTTTTGCCATTATATTTTACCGGTTACACCATTATATATCATTTGTATAGCGACTACACTTATCACTACCGCAAACGTTACCCGCATCCATTTAGATGAGGTACTGTTAACTAAAATTTTTGATCCTGTTAGTGCGCCTAATATCACACCTATCACTACAGGCATAGAAAGCCCCGGGTCTATATAACCACGTTGCAGGTAAACCACCGCGCTTGCTGCCGCAGTAACGCCGATCATGAAATTGCTGGTAGTGGTTGATACTTTAAAAGGGATGCGCATTACGCCATCCATAGCTACTACTTTTAAAGCACCAGAGCCTATGCCCAGTAACCCGGATATAACGCCTGCAAAAAGCATCATAAAAAATCCGCCGCCAACATTTGTTACACTGTACTCGACGATGCCGTCGGCGGTGGGGTAGCTGCTGTTTAGTTTTAATTTTTCGGCCAGGTAGCTTTTGTGTTTTACTATCTGTTCTGTCTTTTTTTGAAGCGACATTAATGCCGATATGATCAATATCGTTCCAAATAATATAGCAATGTAATGGGTGGGTGTATAAATGGCCAGGATAGCGCCCATTAAGGCACCCGCTGTGGTGGCTATCTCTAAAAACATACCTAAACGCATATTGGTAATGCCTTCTTTAACATAAGCTGCTGCCGAACCGGAGGAGGTAGCAATTACTGCTATTAGCGATGCGCCAATAGCATAATGGATATCAATGTGCAGGATAAGTGTAAACAAAGGGATAACAATAAAACCGCCGCCCAAACCGGTAAGAGAACCTAATAATCCCGCAAAATACGAGCCGATGAGAATAATAATAGTTAGCTCAATAACCGACATGATAAACACAAAACATTTAGGCCCTAAAAGTAATAATAACTTTTTTTAAGGGCGTTGTTTAATGTTTATCTATGGATTTAGTTGGGATTTGTACGATGATAAATTGTTTTAATAATTTTATTATCTTGACATCATAATTTAAAACCTTTCATGATAATTAAATACTCGTTGGTAACACTTATGGTATGTGTTACTATAACATCGCTTAAGGCTCAAACCAAACTAAAAGACAATATCTATTCAAAAAAGCTTCCAAACGGACTTGAAGTGTTGGTGGTGGAAGATAATAGCGTGCCATTAGCAACAGTTGACCTGGCTTTTAAAAACGGTGCGTGTACAGAATCACGTGAATATAGCGGGGTTACTGCTTTGTATCAAAATATGCTGTTTAAAGCCAATACCGATTTTGGGAATAGAGACCAGGCGGCTTACATTGCAAGTCGTTTAGGAATGCACCCGGTGACGCCGGTTAATGAGGAAGAAGCAGAATGCTTGTTTACCATGCCAAGCAATGGGATAGATGTCGGGTTAAAATTCATGAATTCGGCAATAAGGTATCCAACTTTGAGTAATGACGAATTGCAAAAATCAAAAAACACATCAGAGAAAGAATTAGAGATAAAAGAAGCCAACCCTGTATTTCATCTAAACGAAAATATGTGGCAACATTTCCTGGGCAATTTAGATAACAGAAAAAGAGCCATAGGTTACCACGCGAGTATTAATGCGGCAACATTGGCTATGGTTGATTCTGTAAGACAGAAATATTATTATCCTAATAACGCATTATTAATTGTTGCAGGCAAAGTTCAACCCTTTCATTAAATCCAGTCAACAGATCAA
>JAZKCG010000003.1:7712-31137 GCA_040388175.1 Bacteroidota bacterium
AGATATTCAAGAAAGCAGAAGAGTTATTTTCAAGCTGGCAGACATCTGCATTTGATCCGTTTAAAAAATGGCCCATACCCGAGTTTAAACCGCTTACTAAAACTGATTATTTTACTGTTGAGTCAAACACGCCTACTGTTCCGCTTATCATGATCGACTGGCGAGGGCCCGATACCCGCCATGACCTGCAGTCTACGTATGCTGCGGATGTGTTCTCTTATATTCTTACACAAAACTCGTCAAAATTAAACAAAGCTTTGGTCCAGTCAGGCTTAGCAGTCGGTACAAGCTTTAATTATTTAACCGTGAGCCATGGCGGTATAATTACGTTTATTATACAGCCTAACCCTCAAAAAATCAAAGAATGTTTGGCCGAAGTGCAAAAACAAATAGGCCTGTTTGATGCTGATGATTACTTAACCGCCGAACAAATAGAAAATGCCAAACGTAAGTTAGAGATAAAACAAGTAAGAGAGGAAGAGATAACATCAAATTATGTACATGGCTTATCTTTTTGGTGGGCATCAGCTTCGCTAAACTATTACTTTAATTACCTTGATAATTTAAAGAAGGTTAAGAAAATAGACCTGCAAAATTATGTACGCAAATACATTAAAAGTAAACCTTATTGTGCCGGTCTGTTAATTAATACCGACTTAAAAGCACAGTTAAATACCGATACATTTTTTAAAGCACCAGCCAAACCATGAAAAGATCATTAATTGTCCTGTTAATTTTATTGGTTAACCTGGCCACGGTATGTGCGCAAGCAACCAATGCTACCCGGTCATTTACGGTGTCTGGTATTAAGGTGATATTTAAGCCATCGGCAAAAAATGTTATTAACGTACGTGTGTATTATCGTGGCGGGGTAGCTAACTACGACCCGGATAAAGCCGGAGTTGAAAACTTTGCCCTACAGGCTGCCGCCTTGTGCGGTACCCCAAAATATCCTGGCAATGCTTTAAGGGATACCAGCGATAAATATGATATTTTTCTATCCGGAATATCGTCTTTAGATTGTGGCTACATTCAGCTAAACTGTATAAGTAAATACTTTAACCAGGGTTGGGATATGTTTGCAGATGCTATCATGAACCCGGCTTTTGATGCCAAAGAGGTACAGCTGTTAAAAAATAAATTAGTTGCCGCTGGCAAGGTCGAGCAATCAAACTCACACAACCACCTTGCGCAATTGATGCTTCAAAATACTTTTAAAGGCACCCCTTATGCCGTTAACCCAAGCGGTACAGAAGAAACATTAAACGCTATTACCATTGATGATCTTAAAAAACACTATAGTTCTATTTTAAATAAGAACCGGATTTTTATAGTTGTGGCCGGTAATACAACCACAGCAGAACTTAGTGAAAAGATACTGGCTACATTAAGCAATATGCCGTCGAAAGAATATTCGAAACCGGATTACGAACCCCCTGTTTTAAATGACAGCAAGCTGCTGATAGATAAACAGGCCACATCAATAAGCTTTATACAGGCCATGGCTAATGCGCCCGCGGTTAGCAGTCCTGATTATGTACCTTTTCGTTTAGGGCTTTCGGCATTGAGTAATAACTTGTATTATAATTTGGATACACAGGGTAAACTGGCCTTATATCCATTCGCTAATTGTGTACCAAGGCTCATGTCTGTCACTCAAATTTTATTTACCACCAACCAACCACAGGAAGCTATACCGGCGGTAATGAAAAATATAAGGCAATTGCAAAAAACAGGAGTGAATGACGACTGGCTAATGCGGATAAAGAACAGTTTTGTATTATCAAACTTCATTGGTGAGCAAAGTGTTGCCGGTGTAACAGATATGTTGGGTATGGCAGAAATAACCTCCGGCTGGCAATATGCCGATGACCTGCCCCAACTAGTTTATATGGCTACGCCAGAGCAGGTAAACAAAGCGCTAAACACCTATATAAACGGATTTAAATGGGGTTATCTGGGGAATTCTAATGCGATGGAAAATTTCACTCTTCCTCAATTTTAATTATATATAAGTTGCAGGCTTAAGCTAATTTTAAGCACTTTTGCTCAAAATATTTACCCCATGGGTTACCCAAATTTACAAGCCTGCATTCTTGACCTTGAAAAACATGGTCATTTAATACGTATAAAAGAAGAAGTTGACCCATACCTGCAAATGGCGCAGATCCATCTGCGGGTTTTTGAAAAAGGCGGACCGGCTATTTTGTTTGAAAACGTAAAGGGTAGTAAATTCCCGGCGGTATCTAATTTGTTCGGGACGCTGGAGCGGTCTAAGTTTATCTTCCGCGATTCGCTGGATAAGGTTAAGACTTTGGTTGATGTAAAGACCGACCCGATGCAGGCCATTAAACATCCTTTTAAATATGCCAATGTAGCGCTTACCGCTCTATCGGCTTTGCCGATGAGGGTTGGCAGGAAGAATTTTGAGAAGTGTAACATTGAAGATCTGCCGCAAATTGTTAACTGGCCCAAAGATGGTGGCCCGTTTGTTACCATGCCGCAGGTATATACCGAGGATAGTGATAAGCCCGGCGTAATGAACGCCAACCTGGGCATGTACCGGATCCAGCTGGCTGGTAATGATTATATCTTGAATAAAGAGATAGGCCTGCACTACCAGTTGCATCGTGGTATTGGCGTGCATCAAACCAAAGCTAATGCTAAGGGCCAGCCATTAAAGGTGAGCATATTTGTAGGAGGGCCGCCATCGCACCCTGTGGCGGCTGTAATGCCATTGCCAGAGGGATTGTCAGAAATGACGTTTGCAGGGGCTTTGGGTAATCGCCGGTTCCGTTATTTTTATGATGAGGAAGGTTTTTGTATTTCGGCTGATGCTGATTTCATCATCACCGGAACGGTAGAACCACACGAGAATAAACCCGAAGGCCCTTTTGGCGACCATTTGGGTTATTACAGTTTGACGCATCCGTTCCCATTAATGAAAGTGCATAATGTGTATCATCGTAAAGATGCCGTTTGGTCATTCACTGTAGTGGGCAGGCCGCCGCAGGAAGACACCAGCTTTGGCGCTTTGATCCATGAAATAACAGGCTCGGCGTTACCGCAGGAGATACCGGGATTGCACGCCGTAAACGCTGTCGATGCTGCCGGTGTTCACCCATTGTTATTTGCCATAGGCAGCGAACGTTATACGCCTTATATTAAAGAGCGTAAACCGCAGGAGATCCTGACCATTGCCAATCATATATTAGGGAAGAACCAGTTAAGCCTGGCCAAATACCTGTTCATTGCCGCACAGGAAGATGACCCTAAATTAAATGTAAACGATATTGGTCCGTTTTTAATACATATCCTGCAACGTATCGACCTTACCCGTGACCTGCATTTTCATACCCGTACCACTATTGATACATTAGATTATAGTGGCAGCGGACTAAACTCGGGTAGTAAAGTAGCCATTACCGTTGCCGGCGATATTAAACGCGAACTATGGGCCGATGTCCCTGTAGGTTTCAGCTTGCCCAAGCCCTTTGTTAATTGCCAAATTGTAATGCCTGGTGTGCTGGCTGTCGAAGTTCCTAAGAATATCCGCACCAGCGATATGCCCATGATGCTGGAGTTTTTACAGGAACATTTTGCAGAGGTCGATCTGTCAGGTATCCCGCTGATGGTGTTATGCGATGATGCCGCCTTTACTGCTGCCAGTATCGACAACTTTGTTTGGGTAACCTTTACCCGCAGTAACCCATCGCATGATATTTATGGGATCAATGAGTTTACCGAACATAAACACTGGGGATGCTATGGCCCGCTCATTATTGATGCCAGGATAAAACCGCATCATGCACCGGTGTTAGAAAAAGATCCGGAAGTGGAGAAATTGGTGGATAGGATGGCAGAAAAAGGCGGGGCGTTGTATGGGGTTATTTAATTGTATTTCATATTCGCCTGATCAAGTGTCTACACTTGATCAAAAGTGATTTTGAGCGTCCACGCTCCTGTGGTACTTTAATAGTAAGTGTGGACACTTACTTAGGTTGTAATTCAAGTGCAGACACTTGAATTGGCGTGATGCCTTCATTTCTGCTTTACTGATTCCAACCGGGCATAGGTGAGTTTTAAAAAATTAGCAAGTACCGGATATCGTTCGTCAAAAAGACCTTTTGCGTAAACATTTTTTGTGTTGGTATCTGTGCTTATAGTAAAGGTGTAGTTAGAAGCGTCCATAACCATATCCCTTATTTCATGGCTCTTTTCAAGTTTAGCCTTGCTGCTTGTGGCTATTAACTTAAGTATATCATTGTACTGGCTGTCTGTCTTTAGATCGATGATTACAATAGTAGTGTCGAATGTAGAATAGTGATCAAAAAATCCTTTTAGTTTCTCTTTGTATTCTGTTATAGGATGTTTTGATCCGTTTTTTCGGAGTTCTAAAAATCCGGTATCCCTGCTTAGTTCCTCCCTTCTAAGTTTTATCATCTTGGGAGATGATATAATTGCCTTTCCTGATTTTTTGGATACATCTATAAAATTTGTTTGATCCCAGTTGTCATCATCCATTATATGGACAGTCATATCTCCTCTTTGAGCAGCCTTTTGCGCTAATAATCCTGAAGAAGTTAATAATAAAACGGCCAGCAATAAGTAGGTTTTCATATGGTATCGGTTTCGGTATGTACTAATCTCCTCAATATTCCTCATAAAACCAAACTGTAAATATTTTAAGCAAGGGTTAATAGGTTAAAAACTATCAATCAGCTATTTAAAATTTGCATGCCCTGAAAATTGCTTAAAAGTGGGAGGAAAATTCATTTAAATAATGTTGAAAACTTTTTGGTGGTAAAATGTGTCATAAAGTGGTAAAAGTAATTTACTTTTACGTTACCAAAATTGTCGAAGTGTAACTATGTCGAATTTTTTAGGCGAATTTGATTGCAAACTGGATGCTAAAGGGCGTATGATGATACCCGTTGGCCTCAAAAAACAGCTTCCAGAAGCTGTAAGTGAGGGGCTTGTCATCAATCGTGGCTTTGAAAAGCACCTGGTTATTTACACCCGCAAAGAATGGGATAAGATAGTTGAGGACCTGAGCAAACTAAACTCGTACGAGAAAAAGACGCGTGAATTTATCAGGTATTTTACCCGTGGCGCGTCAGAATTGCCGTTGGATAGTGCAGGTAGGGTGTTGTTGCCTAAATCGTTGTTGGAATATGCGGGCATTAATGCCGATGTGGTGTTATCGTGCCAGTTTAATAAAATAGAAGTTTGGGCTAAGGATGCGTATGATGCGCAACTGGATGATGAGCCTGAAAACTTTGCGAACCTTGCCGAAGAGGTAATGGGTAATGCAGGAAGGGGGAATAATGAGTAATTATCATAACCCCGTAATGTTACAGGAGTGTATGGATGGCTTGGCTATCCGCAAGGATGGAACTTATGTAGACGTGACCTTTGGCGGTGGTGGGCATTCCCGAGAGATATTAAAACATCTGGGCGAAGATGGCAAGTTGCTGGCTTTCGACCAGGATGCCGATGCGCAGCAGAATGTGATAGACGATGAACGTTTTGTGTTTATTGATCAGAACTTCCGTTACCTGAAAAACTTTTGCCGTTTGCATGGCGCTATCCCGGTTAGCGGGATACTGGCAGATCTGGGCGTGTCGTCTTACCAGTTCGACCAGGCAGATAGGGGTTTCTCTATCCGTTTTGATGCCGAGTTGGATATGCGCATGAACCAGTCGGCTGATCTTACCGCCAAAACGGTAGTGAACAATTATAGCGAAGCAGATTTGCATAGAATCTTTGGCATTTACGGCGAGATTCAAAATGCTAAGTCGTTAGCAAATACCATAGCTACCGCGCGGCTGAACGCGCCGATAGTGACCATTGCAGATCTGAAGAATGTAATTGCGGCACGCATCCCCAAGGGGAAAGAAAATAAATACCTGGCGCAGGTTTTTCAGGCGCTGCGTATCGAAGTGAACCAGGAGTTGGAAGCGTTGAAGGATTTTTTAACGCAAACAGCCGATGTGTTAGAAACAGGGGGTAGGTTGGTGGTGATGTCTTATCACTCGTT
Organism: Bacteroidota bacterium; assembly: GCA_040388175.1. GTDB lineage: Bacteria > Bacteroidota > Bacteroidia > Sphingobacteriales > Sphingobacteriaceae > Mucilaginibacter. The sequence continues at coordinate 13,753 of JAZKCG010000003.1, forward strand.
AGAGGATAGGTTGGTGAAGAATTTCATCGCCAAAGGCAAATTTAGCGGCGAGGTAGAGAAGGATTTTTTTGGTAACGACCAAAAACCGTTTGACGCGATAAGTCGTGGCGCTATAACCGCGTCGGCCGAAGAAATAGCAGTTAATAACAGGGCACGCAGTGCAAAATTAAGGATAGCAATTAAAAAGTAGTATGACGAATCGTTTACGCAATGAGATTCCGGAAGAAGTGGTGGAAAGCGAATTGATCGTGGAGGAAAAACCTGTGAAGGAGATTCCGGAGAACTTTTTGACCAAATTTTTAACCAAAGGCTTTGTTACTACAGATGAAGCTACCCGCGCTTTGCCTTTTGTGTTGTTTTTGGCTTTGTTGGGGATGGTATACATTGGTAACCGTCACCTGGCCGAAAAGAATATTCGTGATATTGATAAATTGACCAAGGAAGTGCATGAGCTTACCTGGGAATATAAAGTAACTAAGGCTGATTTGGCTTTTAAAAGCACACTGTCAGAAGTGGCTAAACGGGCAGATACGCTGGGTATAAGAGAGTCGATACAGCCGGCACAAAAAATTACAATAAAGGAGGATAGTGCAGAATGAGTATCAGAACCAACATATTGCTTCGTGTATACCTGGCCTTCGGTCTGATATTGCTGTTTGCTTTGGCGGTGGTTATCCAAATGTATCGCCTGCAATTTGTGCAGGGTAACAAATGGAAGGCTATGGCCAGCAAAATGTCAACCCGCTTAGAAAATGTGGAGGCCACACGTGGTAATATTCTTTCTGTTGATGGTAGTCTGTTAGCAACATCGGTGCCTGAATATGAGTTGCACATGGATATGTTTGCCGGTGGTATTTTTGAGGATAAGGCATTTTATGGCAAGGTTGATTCTTTGGCTTTAAAACTATCGCAGATATTTCCTGATAAAAGTGAGCGCGAATTTTCACGTATGCTGCGCGATGCCCGTAAAGACAGCTCTCGCTATCAACTGATCAGACGTAGGGTAACTTTTACCGAGTTAAAACAGATCCGTAAGTTCCCGATCTTTAATATGGGTAAATACAAAGGCGGATTGATTGTTTTGCAACAAAACAAACGCATCCTTCCGTTTCGTTCGTTAGCGGCCCGCACCATTGGCTATAAAAACGAGAATGTTAAGAACGCGGTAGGTTTAGAGGGTGCTTATGCCGGTTACATTAATGGCGAAAATGGTAAACGTTTAATGCAACGTATAGCAGGCGGCGTTTATGTACCGATAAATGACGATGATGATGACGTGGCAGCAAAAGATGGCGCGGATATTATCTCTACCATAAACGTAAACCTCCAGGACGTTGCACAAAAAGCTTTAAAGAAACAACTGGATAGTATACAGGCTGATTTTGGTACTGTGGTACTTATGGAAGTTGCAACCGGCGAGGTGAGGGCTATTGCTAATTATACGCGTACTAAGGATGGCGATTACCAGGAGAAATTCAATTATGCTATAGGCTATGAGGCAGAACCGGGTTCGACATTTAAACTGGCATCGTACATGGCTATGTTAGATGACCATAAAATTGATACCGGCACAAAGGTCGATATTATGCATGGTGGTCCTTACGAGATAATTAATCCACGTAACGGACGAGTTGCGCTGAAGATAAAGGATGCTGAAGATGAAGGTGGTGTGGTAAGCGCCCGTCGTGCCTTCGAGAAATCATCAAATATTGGTGCTGCTAAATTGGTTACTGCCGCTTACGGTAGCAATCCTTCGGCATTTACAGATAAGTTATACGCCTGGCATTTAAATGAACGGAACGGATTGCAAATTCCGGGTGAAGGCAGGCCCTTTATTAAAACGCCAAACTCAAAATACTGGAACAATTTACAAAGCTTGGCGCAAATAGCTTACGGCTATGAGTCGAAATTATCGCCGCTACAAATGTTGACCTTTTATAATTCGGTAGCTAATAATGGCAAAATGATCTCGCCGATCTTCGTAAAAGAGATTCGCCAGATGGGTAACACGGTTGAACGTTTTCACGCGAAAGTACTCAATCCGCAGGTATGCTCGCCCGAAGCTTTAGCTAAGGTGAGAAGCTTACTGGAAGGCGTTGTGGAAGAAGGTACCGGAAAAACGCACATCAAAAATAAGCTGTACACCGTAGCGGGGAAAACAGGTACCGCGCAGATAGCGAATGGCAACAAGGGTTATGGAGAAAAAAATTCTCACCAGGCATCGTTCTGTGGGTATTTCCCGGCCGATCATCCTAAATATTCCATGATCGTGGTGATCAGTAACCCGCGTGTGGGTCTGCACCTGGCGGCGTGGGTAGCTGGCCCGGTATTCAGGAAAATTGCCGACCGCGTTTATGCGAGTGATTTGGATATCAAACATAAAGCGCCAGATCATTTTGTAGGCAACACAACGATGCCTAAAGTGAAACAAGGAAACGTAGCCGCTTTGAAAAAGGTGTATGAAAAACTGGGTGTTAAAGCACTCTACGCATCAGCTAATACGGGTTTAGATACCAGCAATGGTATCCCATACGAAGAAAATAAATATAAAACCGGCACTGTGCCAAATGTAACTGGTATGGGGCTGAGCGATGCGCTGTATGTGTTAGGCAATGCCGGTTATAAAGTAAGTGTAAAAGGAAGTGGTGTAGTAACATCGCAATCTGTTACAGGTGGTAGCATTATACCAAAAGGGGCAAAAATTACTCTTGAACTGCAATGAAGTATCTAAGCGACATATTAACCGGATTACCATTCACCGAACTGCAAGGCGCGGCTGATGTGGAGATCAGTGCCGTTGTTTTTGATTCGCGCAAGGTGGTGCCGGGTTCATTGTTTGTCGCGGTAAAAGGTACGCAGGTTGATGGTCATGATTATATCGAAAAAGCCATAAAAGACGGCGCGGTAGCTGTAATATGCGAAGAATTGCCGGGGCATATAGCAGTCGAAGTCGACTTTTTAATGGTGGCTGATTCGGCTGTGGCTTTGGGTATTGTAGCTTCAAATTTTTATGATAATCCGTCAAAAAAATTAAAACTGGTAGGGGTTACCGGTACTAATGGCAAAACTACTATTGCTACTTTATTGTACCAACTGTTCCGCGATCTGGGTTATAAATGCGGGTTGTTGTCAACGGTCGAAAATCAGATTAACGGAAACATTATCCCATCAACACATACAACACCTGACCAGGTAGAACTGAACCACTTGCTGGATGAAATGGTTTCTCAAGGCTGCGATTATTGCTTTATGGAAGTAAGCTCGCACGCGGTAGCACAACACCGTATCGAGGGACTGAATTTTGCAGGCGGGATATTTTCGAATTTGACACATGATCATTTAGACTATCATAAAACGTTTGATAATTATTTAAAAGCTAAAAAAGCATTTTTTGATGGGCTGTCTAAAAACGCGTTTGCTTTAACCAATAACGACGATAAGAACGGCAGCGTGATGCTGCAAAATACCAAAGCGCATAAAAAAACCTACGGCCTAAAAAGCATGGCCGACTATAAAGGTAAAATCCTGGAAAACCAGTTTGGTGGTTTGTTATTGAAGATAGATAATGAAGAGGTTTGGTTTAAAATGGTAGGCTCATTTAATGCTTACAACTTACTGGCCGTTTATGCTGCCGCGATGTTGCTGGATCAGGACCGAGCCAAAGTATTGACCAGCCTGAGCAAATTATCAGGTGCCGAAGGCAGGTTTGATTACGTGATATCGCCCAACAAGATCATTGGTATTGTTGATTATGCGCATACGCCGGATGCAGTGCAGAATGTATTGAGTACCATTCATAACATCCGCAAGGGAAACGAAAAAGTAATAACCGTGATAGGTTGTGGTGGCGACAGGGATAAAACCAAACGCCCTATTATGGCAAAAGTAGCCTGCGAGTGGAGCGATAAGGTGATCCTGACATCAGATAATCCACGCTCCGAAGATCCGGCACAGATCATTAAGGATATGGAAGCAGGGGTAACGCCAACTGCCAAGCGCAACACGGTTAGTATTACCGACAGGCACGAAGCTATTAAGACCGCTTGCATGCTGGCACAACCGGGTGATATTATCCTGCTGGCAGGCAAAGGGCATGAGAAATACCAGGAAATAAAAGGTGTGAAAAATCACTTTGACGATAAAGAAGAGTTGCTGAACCAATTTGGTCAGATGTGAAGATGTGCGGATATGCAAATGTGCAGATGACGGATTTGATGAATAAATAAGATGAGTGCTAAACCGAATTTAATAGTTGATTTGACTTTTAAGTTTTCCTTAAAAATCATCGGTTTTACCGAAGAACTTGAAGCAAAACGAAAATTTAATATGGCAAATCAATTATTCAGAAGCGGGACTTCAATAGGAGCAAACGTGCGCGAAGCACAAGGAGCAGAAAGTAAAGGAGACTTTAGACATAAGTGTAAAGTCGCATATAAAGAAGCAGAAGAAACGGAATATTGGCTATCACTTTGCAAGTACGCAGAGAATTATCCATTTGAAGAAGAAATGTATAATGACATTCAATCAATAATAAAAGTATTAGGTAAAATAATATCATCAACACATTAAAATGACCATTAACTGCACATCTGCACATTTGCATATCTGCACATAAAACTGAAAGATGTTATACTATTTATTCACTTATTTATACAAAAACTATAGCATACCGGGTACGGGGGTGTTTCAATACATCACGTTCAGGATGGCTATGGCGGTAATTACGTCATTAGTCGTCACCACGGTTTATGGCCGCAGATTGATTGATTATTTACGCTACAAACAAGTTGGCGAAACAGTAAGAAATTTAGGTTTAGAAGGCCAGATGCAAAAAGCAGGTACGCCTACTATGGGTGGTATTATTATCATACTGGGTATTTTAATACCAACGCTGTTGTTTGCCAAGCTGGATAATATCTATATCATCATGATGATCATTACTACCCTTTGGCTGGGTACCATTGGTTTTTTAGATGATTACATTAAAATATTTAAAAAGAATAAAGAGGGTTTGGCTGGCAGGTTTAAAATAGTTGGCCAGGTAGGTTTAGCGCTCATTATTGGCTTTATTATGTATAACAATAAAAATATAGTTATACAGCAGGAGGTAAAATTGCCTGTGCAATATGATGCCAAGATAGATTTCCACATGAAAGGTAATAAGCCCGTTTTAACACAGGATGTGAAATCGACCAAAACAACATTGCCATTTTATAAAAACAACGAGTTTGATTATGGCAAGGTATTGAAGTTTTTAGGCCCGGGTTATGAAAGATATACGTTGGTGGTGTTCCTGTTTTTTGTCATCATCATTATAACTGCTATATCAAACGGAGCCAATATAACGGATGGCATAGACGGACTGGCGACAGGGACATCGGCTATTATCGGTATCACACTGGCCATATTGGCTTATGTATCGGGTAACTATATCATTTCTGATTACCTGAACATTATGTACATCCCCAACACCGGCGAGCTGGTAATTTTCGCGGGTGCGTTTGTTGGGGCCTGCGTTGGATTTTTATGGTACAACGCTTATCCCGCCCAGGTTTTTATGGGCGATACCGGTAGTTTAACTATCGGTGGCATTATAGCGGTGTTTGCCATTATGATCCGCAAGGAATTAATGCTGCCTTTATTATGCGGGATATTCCTTGTAGAGAATGTATCGGTAATGCTACAGGTGGGCTGGTTTAAATACACCAAAAAGAAATACGGCGAAGGCAGGAGGATATTTTTAATGTCGCCGTTGCATCACCATTACCAAAAAAAAGGTTTCCATGAAGCTAAGATTGTGACCCGTTTCTGGATCCTGGGGATCATGTTGGCCATATTGACCTTTATAACATTGAAATTGAGATAAAGCCCCTAACCCCCTAAAGGGGGAACGATAGAGGAGACTATAAATAAATATTGAGATTAATGAGTACTAATAAAAACATACACTTTCAAAAGCACCCCCTTCAGGGGGCGGGGGGGGCAAAGCTTGCGATCCTTGGTGCCGGCGAAAGCGGTGTGGGTGCGGCATTCCTTGCCCAAAAGCAGGGGTATGATGTTTTTGTTTCAGATTTCGGTGCTATAGCGCCGCATTATAAAGAACAGTTGCAAGGTTGGGGTATCCGCTTTGAAGAGAACCAGCATACCGAAGCCGAGATACTGGCAGCGGTTGAAGTGATCAAAAGCCCGGGTATACCTGATAAAGCGCCGATCATCAAAAAAATAAAAGAAAAAGGTATCCCGGTTATATCTGAGATCGAGTTTGCCGGTAGGTACACTAATGCCAGGATAATAGGTATTACCGGATCTAACGGCAAAACAACTACCACCAGCCTGACTCATTTTATCCTAAAAAACGCGGGATTAAATGTCGGTCTGGCAGGCAACATAGGCAGAAGCTTTGCCTACCAGGTAGCTACAGAGCAGTTTGATACCTATGTGTTGGAACTAAGCAGCTTTATGCTGGATGATATGTACCGGTTTAAAACAGATATAGCGGTACTGTTAAACATCACCCCGGATCATTTGGACCGGTATGATTATAAAATGGAAAACTACGCGGCATCAAAATTCCGCATAACACAAAATCAAACAGCCGATGATGTTTTCATCTACTGTGCCGATGATCCGGAAACTGTAAAAGGAATGGAGGGCAAGGCATTTACAGCAAAGCAATTCCCATTCTCGATCGAAAAGAAAATAGCAACGGGAGCTTATCTCGAAAACGACAATATTGTCATTAACACAACACAAGAACATTTTGAAATGTCAATTACAGAACTGGCCCTGCAAGGCAAGCACAACATCTACAACTCTATGGCCTCTGGCATAGTAGCAAAAGTGTTGGAATTACGCAATGATACCCTGCGAGACAGCCTGGCTACGTTCAAGAATATTGAGCATAGACTGGAGTTCGTGGGCAAGATATCAGGCATCAGTTTCATTAATGATTCTAAGGCTACCAACGTTAACTCTACCTGGTACGCGTTAGAGAGCATGACCAGCGATGTAGTATTGATTTTAGGTGGTGTTGATAAAGGCAATGACTATACCATGTTGAAAGACCTGGTAAAACAAAAAGTAAAAGCCATAGTTTGCCTGGGTAAAGACAACCAACGCATCCATGATGCTTTTGAGGATGATGTAGATATCATCGTAAACACCTCATCAGCAGCAGAAGCAGCCCAGGCAGCCTACCATTTTGCAGAAAAAGGCGATACGGTTTTACTATCACCGGCTTGTGCAAGTTTTGACTTGTTTAAAAATTATGAAGATCGCGGCGATCAGTTTAAAGCCGCAGTAAAAGAGTTGTAAGCCCCCTAACCCCCTAAAGGGGGAAGGAGAGAGGGCAAAATGAAAATATTAATGAATTAAATTCCCCCTTTAGGGGGTTAGGGGGCAAATGAACCAGGTATTAAACAACATAAGGGGAGACAGGTGGATATGGCTTATTGTCATATTGCTGTCGTTGATATCGCTGTTGTCGGTATACAGTGCTATTGGTACGCTGGCTTATAAGCGTGGGGTGGGTGTCGAGTCTATTTTAATGAAACACCTGGCCATGATAGTGGGTGGTATCGTGTTGATGTACATCTCGCATAAATTGGATTACCGGTATTATTCGGGTATTTCCAAGCTGTTAATGTATATCACTATTCCGCTGTTGTTGTATACGCTGTTGTTTGGTAGCCATGTTAATGATGCCAGCCGGTGGATAGCTATACCCGGTACCGGTTTAAGCTTCCAGACATCCGATTTAGCTAAGCTGGCCCTGATCACATTTTTGGCAAGATCATTATCGCGTAAGCAGGAAAATATTAAAGATGTTAAACAATCTTTCATACCAATAATGGGTGCGGTTTGCGTGGTTTTTATATTGATTGCGTTAGCTAACCTTTCAACAGCGCTGATGCTTTTTGGTGTAAGTGTTTTACTGTTGATCATTGGCCGTATCAGTATCAAACAAATTGCTATAACCTGTTTGGCGGGAGCGATATTACTGACCGGGGTTGTGTTTTTAGGGCCACGTAGACATACCTATACTTCCCGGATTCATACATTCTTACACCCTGAAGCCGCTAATCCGGATAAATCATTCCAGGCAGATCATGCTAAAATAGCCATTGCAAGCGGTGGGATATTTGGTAAGGGGCCTGGTAAAAGCAGCGAGGTTAATTACTTGCCAGAAGCCTATTCGGACGAGATCTATGCGATAATAGTTGAAGAATACGGCATGTTTGGCGGTATCGTTTTGATAGGTATTTACCTGTTCTTGCTGTATCGCTGTATCAAGATAGTAACCAAGGCCCCAAAAGCGTTCGGCGCTTTATTGGCGGCCGGTTTAAGCTTTAGTTTGACCATACAGGCGTTTGCCAATATGGCCGTAGCAGTAGGTTTAGGCCCGGTAACGGGTGTGCCCCTACCGTTTGTAAGTATGGGTGGTACGTCCATGTTGTTTACCAGTATAGCGTTCGGGATTATACTATCAGTTAGTCGCGATATCGAGGACCCTAAAAAAGTAGTGGTTGGCGAAATAAAAGAAGTAGCTCTCGCGTAGCGAGAAAGATTAGTGATTGAAGATTAGAGATTAGTTTTTAATGTAGAATAAAACCATGGACTATTGACCATGGTCAATGGACAAATAAAAATGGGCAAGGCAAAAAGAATAATCATTAGTGGTGGCGGTACCGGAGGGCATATCTTCCCGGCTATTGCTATTGCCAATGCTTTGAAAAAACTTGACCCTGCTACAGAGATATTATTTGTGGGTGCCAACGGCCGTATGGAGATGGAAAAAGTACCTGCTGCCGGTTATAAAATTATTGGGTTAAACATACAGGGTATCCAGCGCAAATCGCTTTGGAAAAACCTGGCGTTCCCTATCAAATTGTTTAACAGCGTGAACAAGTCGCTGCAAATTATAAGGGATTTTAAACCCGACGCCGCGGTTGGTGTGGGTGGTTATGCTTCCGGCCCGTTATTGTATGCCGCATCTTTAAAAGGCATTCCGTATTTAATACAGGAGCAAAATTCGTACGCCGGTATCACCAATAAATGGCTGGGTAAAAAGGCAGAGAAAATATGTGTTGCTTTTGATGGAATGGAGCAATTCTTTCCGGCAGATAAGCTGATCAAAACCGGTAACCCTATCCGTAAAGAATCGGTTGATATTACCGGGAAAAAGATGAAAGCGTTGGAATTATATAAACTATCGACAGAAAAAAAGACCATTATGGTTACCGGCGGTAGTTTAGGCGCGCGTACTTTAAATAATAGCATACTGGCAGCATTAGATAAAATAATAGCTGCCGATGTGCAATTGATATGGCAAACAGGCAAATTTTATTATAAAGGCATTATTGAACAACTGGGCGAGAATCATCATCCTAATTTGCGGATAATGGAATTTGTAAACCGTATGGACCTGGCCTATGCCGCTGCCGACGTAATCATATCAAGGGCAGGGGCGGGTACTATTGCTGAGTTATGCGTAGTGAAAAAACCGGTTATCCTGGTGCCGTCGCCAAATGTGGCCGAAGATCACCAGACCAAGAACGCGCTGGCATTAGTGCATGACCAGGCTGCCATATTTGTGGCCGACAGAGATGCCGAAGAGAAATTAATAGATAAAGCTTTAGCGCTTTTAAATGATAAAGAATTACAAAAGAAATTAAGCGATAACATCGGCAAAATGGCTTTGCCAAATGCCGATGAAGTGATCGCGAAAGAGGTTATACAAATAACAATTAACAACAATTAAATCTTAGCTCTGCCTTCCCGCAAAGGAGGCAGGGCTTTTTAAAGAAGATGGAATTACACAACGTACAACGGGTTTATTTAGTAGGCATAGGCGGCATAGGCATGAGCGGCCTTGCACGCTATTTTAACCATTTAGGTTGTATTGTTTGTGGTTATGATAAAACCCCTACCGATCTTACTGATGAGTTACGTCATGAAGGGATACAAATAGTTTTTGAAGATAATTGCGAAGGTATACCAAAAAGCTTCCGCGATCTGGATGACAGCACATTGATCATTTACACCCCGGCTATACCTAAAGATTCGACCATACTAAATTTCTTTCAGAAGAAAGGATTTGTTATGTGGAAACGTTCTCAGGTGTTGGGTTTGATCAGCAAAGGGAAGTTTACTATAGGGGTAGCTGGTACGCATGGCAAAACCACTACTTCATGTATGGTGGCGCATATCCTGAAAGATTCTGGTAAAGATTGTTCTGCATTTTTGGGTGGCATCGCTTCTAATTACCAAAGCAACGTGCTGTTTGGTAATAATGATATTGTAGTGGTTGAGGCTGATGAATATGACCGTTCATTCCTGACCCTGTATCCTGATATCGCCATAGTAACTTCTATGGATGCGGATCATTTGGATATTTACGGAGATCATTCGCAGCTGACCGAATCATTTAAGTTATATGCTTCGCAGATAAAAGCGGGTGGTACTTTAATACATCGTAGAGGTTTGCCTTTGGATAACGGGTTTACCTATAGCATCAGCGAAACTGCCGATGCTATGGCGCAAAATATCCGCATAGAGAATGGCGATTTTTATTTTGACTTTGTAAGCGCCGATCTGACCATTGCTAATATTAAACTGGGTATTGCCGGCTTGCATAATATTGAAAATTCGGTGGCTGCCATAAAGGTTGCTTTGCTGGTAGGTGTATCTGCCGGTGCGATAAAAAGCGCTTTAGGTTCATTTAAAGGTGTAAAACGCCGGTTCGAATATATTGTTAAAACACCGGCGCATATTTATATAGATGATTACGCGCATCATCCGGAAGAGTTAAGGGCAGCGATAACATCGGTTAAGAAATTATATCCAAATAAAAAACTCACAACAATTTTTCAACCTCATCTATATACCCGTACCCGCGATTTTGTGGACGGGTTTGCCGAGGTACTGGATATGAGCGATGAACTGATACTGCTGGATATTTACCCGGCCCGCGAGTTGCCAATTGAAGGCGTAACATCAGCAATGATACTGGAACGGATGCACTTAGCTAACAAACAAATATTAGGCAAGCAGGAAGCTATTGATAGAATAAGAGCAGAAAGACCCGAGCTGGTTTTAACCGTTGGCGCGGGCGATATTGATAATTTGGTACAACCCATAAAAAGTGCTTTAGAAAATGTTTAAGAAACCAATATGGCGCATTATACTATTAAGCTTTACCTGGCTGGTTTGCCTGGGTGGTTTGGTGGTGCTAATGAGTTTTATTGCGGTAAAAAAGTCGGAAGTGGTCTGTAAGGATGTAAAGATCTATATCCCCGGCAGTCAGTATTTCATTGACAAAAAAGAGGTAGAGAACATTCTGCAGTTAAGCAGCTTTACGTTGGTAGGCCGTAAGATAGAGAACATCAACCTGCACCAACTGGAAAACAGGTTAAAGGCAAACCCTTTTGTGGAGTTTGCCAAAGTATATGCCGATATGGATGGCGTAATTATGATCGAGATAGCACAACGCCAGCCCATACTGCGTATCATGAACCAGTTTGACCAGGATTATTATATCGACAAAAATGGTTTAAAGGTTCCTCTGTCGGCCAATTTTACCGCGAGGGTAGTGGTAGCCAATGGTTTTATTGAAGAGCCGTTTGGCAACAAGGTCGATACCCTCCGTACGCAATTGGCTAAGGATCTGTTTAAAACGGCATCGTATATCAGGCAAGATTCTTTATGGGACGCGCAGATAGCGCAGATCTATGTAAATAGCGATCATGAGATCGAATTGGTGCCACGGGTAGGTAATCAGAAGATCTTACTGGGCAGTGCAGATTCTTTAGAACTGAAGTTCAGGAACCTGATGGCATTTTATAAACAGGCATTGCCACAGGTTGGGTGGGATGCTTATAAGCTCATCAATATTAAATATGCCAACCAGGTAATCGGGGTAAAAAACACCAGGGCTGATTCTTTGCGGATGAAGCAAATGAAAATTACTTCCGATTCAATTAAAACAGTAAAAAAAGACACATCTCTAATTAAACAGTAAATATGGATAAGAGTTCGACACAGGAAAAAAGTTCGCCAATTGTAGTGGGATTGGATATTGGTACCACCAAAATTTGCGCAATTGTTGGCCGCCGAAGCAAAAACGGTAAGATCGAAGTATTAGGTATTGGTAAAGCCGAATCTGCGGGTGTAACCCGTGGCGTGGTCTCTAATATCGATAAGACCGTACAGGGCATCACTGCTGCAGTTGAAATTGCGGGCACGCAATCAAATGTAGAGATCAGAGTAGTGAACGTCGGTATTGCCGGTCAGCATATCAAGAGTTTGCAACACCGTGGGTTAATAACCCGCCGCGATCTGCAATCAGAGATCAGCCGCAAGGATATCGATAAGCTGATCGAAGATATGTACAACCTGGTAATGCCTCCGGGCGAGGAGATCATCCATGTGTTGCCGCAAGAGTTTACGGTTGACAGCGAACCGGGTATTAAAGACCCTATTGGTATGGCGGGTGTGCGCCTTGAAGCCAATTTCCATATTATTTCCGGCCAGGTAACGGCTATCAAAAATATTGTTAAATGTGTTAACAAGGCACATTTAGAGAGCCAGGAACTGATCCTGGAGCCGCTGGCATCGTCAGAGTCGGTATTAAGCGACGAAGAGAAAGAAGCAGGTGTTGTTTTGGTTGATATTGGTGGTGGTACTACAGATGTGGCCATCTTCCACGAAGGCATTATCCGCCATACTGCCGTTATCCCGTTTGGTGGTAACAGTGTTACCGAGGATATCCGCGAGGGTTGCTCTGTAATGCGTAACATAGCCGAGCAATTAAAAATAAGGTTCGGATCAGCTTTAGCTGAAGAAAATAAAGAGAACGAGATAGTGTGTGTGCCGGGTTTACGCGGCCGCGAGCCTAAAGAAATATCAATTAAAAACCTGGCCTTTGTTATCCAGGCTCGTATGGAAGAGATCGTAGAGCATGTGTATTATGAGATCAAATCATCAGGGTATGAAAAGAAACTGATAGCCGGTATAGTAATAACCGGTGGTGGGGCGCAGTTAAAGCACTTGTCGCAAATGGTTGAATTTGTTACCGGCCTGGATTGCCGCATAGGATATCCTAACGAGCACCTGGCTAAAAACGAGGTGCTGCCTAAAAATATTTACGAAGAGCTGCAAAGCCCAACATTCGCGACAGGTATTGGCCTGCTGATAAAAGGTATCCAGAAAATGGAATACAATGGCGAAGCACAACAACCGGCAGAAGCAAAAATTGACAAAGGTGCTAAATATACCGAAGAGAAAAAATTTGGGCTGTTTGGCAAAATATTAGAAAGCGGAAAGAAGTTTATTAAAGACGATATTAAAGACGAAGACTTTTTGAAATAAGCAGCCCCACCCAAACCCTCCCCGGAAGGGAGGGCTTAAAAAGCTGTTTATAAGTCTCCCCTACCGGGGGAGATTTAGAGGGGGCTAATGGGTTGTTTGGTATACTTATCAACAACTTTTAATTTTTCCACATTATTGACATTTGTGGAAAAAGGTTGTTGAAAAAGTGCTAATATTACAATGGTGAAATCTAAAATTCGTCAAGTTACACATAGCTGAAAATAAGGATTATGCAATTTGAGATGTTAAAAGAAAAGTCGTCAATCATCAAAGTAATTGGTGTTGGTGGCGGTGGTGGCAATGCAGTAAACCACATGTACAAACAAGGTATTACAGGCGTAGACTTTATAATCTGTAACACAGACGCGCAAGCGTTAGAGTTAAGCCCTATTCCTAATAAAGTACAGTTAGGTGCAAGTTTAACAGAAGGTATGGGTGCAGGCTCTATACCAGAGGTTGGTGCAAATTCAGCTATTGAAAACATTGACGACATTAAGCAAATGTTGGGCTCAAATACCAAAATGTTATTTATAACAGCAGGTATGGGCGGCGGTACCGGTACCGGTGCAAGCCCCATTATTGCCAAAGCCGCGCGCGAGTTGGATATATTAGTTGTAGGCATTATAACAACCCCTTTTTCTTTTGAAGGCAAGCGCCGTAAAATGCAGGCCGATGCCGGAATGGAAGAATTGAAAAAGTATGTTGATTCATTCCTGGTGATATCAAACGACAGGCTGCGCCAGATCTTTGGTAACTTGACATTAGGATCAGCATTCGCGCAAGCAGATGATATTTTAACCACGGCAGCCAAAGGCATTGCAGAGATCATTACTTTGCCGGGCTATATAAACGTCGACTTTAAAGATGTGCGTACGGTGATGAAGGACAGCGGCGTATCTATCATGGGCAGCAGTGCTGCCGAAGGCGAGAATCGTGCCTTACGTGCAGTTGAAGGTGCTTTATCATCGCCATTATTAAAAGATAATGAGATTGAAGGCGCACGTTACATCCTGTTAAATATCAGCTCGGGCGAGAACGAGGTAACTATGGATGAGGTAAGTATTATTACCGATTATATCCAGGAAGAAGCCGGCTTAGCTGCCGACCTGATCTGGGGTAACTGCCGCGACGAAAGTTTAGGAGATAAATTATCAGTAACTATTATTGCTACCGGTTTCCAAACTAAAGACGAACGCGAAAAAGAGTACAGCAGCAAGAAAATTGTTAACATGTTGGTGCCTGATGCGCCTTTGGTTAGACCGGTAAATGAGTTTATCAACCCGGTAATAGAAGGTACGCCTGCCGAACCTTATATGAAACATCAGAAAGAGGAGCAAAAACAAACCGGCCTGTTTGACCTGTTTGCGGCGCCTGCGCAGGCTGAGGAAGCGGATCAGGGAGTTGTTAGATTCAATTTACAGGAAGAAGAACCTGCACCGGCTATGGAAGCAGAATCTGATATGCCTGAGTTTACTTTTAAACTTTCAGAACCTGAAACAGAAACCATCAGCAATTTTGGTGTAGCGGTCGAAGAAAAGATAGTAGAGCCTGAGCCTGAATTGGCTAATGCTGATGAACATAAGACAGATGAATCTATCGAGGAGCAATTACGCAAATCACGCGAGCGCATTATGCGCCTAAAAGATCTAAGCATGAAATTGCGCAGCGGTAACATACAGGAATTAGAGAATGTTCCTGCTTATAAACGTAAGGAAGTAGCCTTACAGGAAACACCCGCATCGAATGAGAGTCAGGTATCGCGCTTCTCTTTATTACCTGATAGTGAAGGTAAAATTGAGATCCGTGATAGCAATTCATTTTTACACGATAACGTAGACTAAATAAAGTTGATGGTTTATGGATCATAATTCATAGTAAAAAGGGAGATGCTTAAACAAGTGTCTCCCTTTTTGGTTGTAAAAGGGTACAAACAGCTATGAACCATCACCATGAACTATGAACCACCAGCCATGAACTATGAACAAACCGTATAAAAACTTATATTTGCAATTCGAAAACGATTAATTAGGGAATACACTTGGATTTATTTGATAAGATAACAAGCAGTATGGGCGGTCCGCTTGGACAACATCAAAAATGGTCACACGGCTATTTTTCATACCCAAAACTGGAAGGAGAGATAGGTCCGCACATGCAATTTAACGGTAAAGAGCATTTAGTGTGGAGTTTGAATAATTACTTAGGATTGGCTAATCATCCTGAAGTTAGAGAAGCTGATACCAAAGCAGCGGCCGATTATGGAATGGCTTACCCGATGGGTGCTCGCATGATGTCTGGCAACTCTACACATCACGAAGAACTTGAAGCCGGCCTGGCCCAATTTGTGGGTAAAGAAGATGCTTTCTTATTAAACTACGGTTACCAGGGCATGGTGTCTATTATAGACTCATTGGTTAACCGTAATGATGTTATTGTGTACGATGCTGAGTCGCATGCTTGTATTATTGACGGTTTGCGTATGCATATGGGTAAGCGCTTTGTTTACCAGCATAACGATATGGAAAGCTGCGAAAAACAGCTGGAACGGGCAACCCGTTTGGTTGAGCAAAGTGGCGGCGGTATCTTGTTAATTACCGAAGGAGTGTTTGGTATGTCAGGCGCGCAGGGTAAACTGAAAGAGATTATCGGCCTAAAATCAAAATTTGATTTCAGGATTTTGGTTGATGACGCGCATGGTTTTGGTACTATGGGTAAAACCGGTGCCGGTACGCATGAAGAACAGGATTGTATTGAAGGCGTAGATGTATATTTTGGCACTTTTGCTAAATCAATGGCAGGCATTGGTGGTTTTGTAGCGGGAGATAAGTACATTATTGATTATTTACGCTACAATATGCGTTCGCAGATATTTGCAAAAGCGCTGCCTATGCCAATGGTAATAGGATTAAAAAAACGTTTTGAGCTGCTTAAATCACAGCCTCAGCTGCGCGAGAAATTGTGGCAGATAGTTAACGCGTTGCAAAAAGGTTTAAAAGAGCGCGGTTTTGACCTGGGTGTTACCAACACCATGGTTACTCCTGTGTTTTTAAAAGGCGACCTGTACGAGGCAACCGCGCTAACCCGTGATCTGCGCGAAAACTATGGCATATTCTGTTCCATCGTTATTTATCCGGTTATTCCTAAAGGGTTGATCTTACTGAGGTTGATACCTACGGCTGCACATACATTGGAAGATGTACAACGTACCTTAGACGCCTACAGCGAAATGGGCGAAAAACTAAAAGCCGGGCATTACCGCGAAAAACTGGCCGAAGTTTAACTAATAAATTTTAGCTGAAAAGAATAATTGCCATCTCTTAAAAGGGGTGGCAATCTTGTTTTATATATTTAATATCTTTAGCAGCAAATCCAATCAGATCAATTTATGCGCTTTAGTAAAACATCAGCTATTGTATTTCTTGTTTTAATAGTTGGCCTGCTTGTTCAATGTAATAGTTCAACAACTAAAACAGATGTAACTGAAAAACCTGAGGTTTTTAGTAAAAGCGACATAATTAAGGGACAGGCGCTTGCTGCGTCATACTGCCAATCATGTCACCAACTGCCAGATCCGTCCTTATTAGATAAAATAACATGGCGCAATAATGTATTGCCTGTAATGGGGCTGTATTTAGGAGTTAACTCTGCTGCTTCACATGGGCGTTTGATATCACCCGAGGATGATGCTTATTATCAACCATCAAAGCCCGTAGTTGATTCTACACAATGGAAACAAATACAAGCATACTTTATTGCAAAAGCCCCAGAGCATTTGCCTGTACCTGAACGTGCAGAACCCATACATAATTTGCCGATTTTTGAAATACAGCCTGCCCCTGCAGAGTGGGTTATCACACAATCTATAACATCGGTAGTTAAAATTGATACCACCGTTGTTCCACACAGATTGATTGTTGGCAATGGGCTTACTAATCAGTTGATTGTTCTGAACGATAAATTACAAACGCTAAGTTCTACAGTAACAGAAGGGCCAATTGTCAATCTGCTCTATAAAAA
>JAZKCG010000003.1:31147-40364 GCA_040388175.1 Bacteroidota bacterium
CACCGTCAGAGAAATTAAAATTGATAAGAACGGTGTAGTTAAACCGGCTGATCAACCTATATTTCACAACTTAGGTCACCCGTTATCAACTGATATGCTTGATCTTAATCAGGATGGAAAAGATGATTACCTTATAGCGCAATTTGGCAAGCAGGAAGGTAGACTAAGTTGGATTGAAGGATTAGAAACACACAACGTGAAAGAGCATGTACTTAGAGACAAGCCCGGGTGCATAGAAACACGTATTACTTATGATAACCCACAAAAGCGCCCCGATATCTGGGCTGTTTTTGCACAGGGCGATGAAGGTATATTTTTGTACACCAATAAAGGCAAAGGCAATTTTGAAGAAAGAAAGGTATTAGGTTTCCCGCCAATATATGGCTCTAATTTTTTTGACTTAGTTGATTTTAATGGCGATGGCTTTAAAGATATCATCTACATATCAGGCGATAATGGTGATTATAGTGACATCCCTAAACCGTATCATGGCATATACATTTATTTGAATGATGGTAAGAATAATTTTACTAAAAAGTTTTTCTACCCGATGAATGGGTGTTATAAAGCTATTGTAAAAGATTTTGATGGTGATGGCGATCTGGATATAGCTACCATAAGTGAATTCCCGAGCCCTAAAACACTGTGGGAGCGGTTTATTTACCTTGAAAATAAAGGCGGAGATTTTAATTATCAGGCATACACTATGCCATTAAATACTCCACTACGTACTGTAATGACCCTGGACGCCGGCGATATTGATGGCGATGGTAAAACTGATTTGATAATTGGAAATGGTTGGGCCGCAACTGATAAAAACGGGCCTGATAAGCAACCATTGTTCTACGTCTTAAAGAATATCAGCCCCTCCCTTAATAAAGGGATCAAAAGAAAATAGTTGCAAGTTTCATTATTAGTATAAAAATTATCTAATAGTATACCTTTTAGCTGATATTATATCAGAGGAACTATAAAATCCTGTTTCTATCGGCTCAATATCTAATAGTAAATGTTTAACCTTATATAAATGAGGTGATTATATGTTCCTGTGGTATTGTAAATGTGGAAAAAAACATGATTTTAAGGTTTTTAAGGTGTTTTTTTTTCAATAAAAACCTTTTAGCTTAGCTTTTATAAAAATAACCGCATCATTATTAAAAAGGAGTAGCTAAATGAAAAAATTCACAGAAGTAAAAAACCTGATCGCAGCGCTTGAAGCGGATGCCGATAAGTTTTACAACAAGGGCAACAGTGCAGCCGGTACCCGTGTACGTAAAGGAATGCAAGACCTGAAAAACCTGGCACAATCTATCCGCCTTGAAGTTCAGGATGCAAAAAATAAAGTGTAGAGGTACGGTTAAGTATCTCTACACTTTACAAAACCCGGCTGCACGCAGCAGGGTTTTTTTATGCACTAAATTTTTTAATTTCTTTAATGATCTGCGCGGCGGTATACTCACTAACCTGTACCAATGGCAAACGTACGGTATCGCCGCAGATGCTTAATTGTTTTAAAGCGGTCTTTACGCCTGCAGGGCTGCCTTCAATAAAGCATAGGCGGGTAAAGTCTACCAGATTAAAATGGTCTTTCTGTGCGCCTTTAAAGTCGTTATTCAGGCATTTGCGGATCATGTCTGATGTTTGGCGTGGTAAAGCATTGCCTATTACTGATATTACACCTACTGCGCCCAGCGCTATCATAGGCAAGCTTATAGGATCATCGCCTGATATCATCAGGAAATCTTCCGGTTTATCACGCATGATCTGGTTGATCTGGTCGAAATTGCCTGACGCTTCTTTAATGCCTATAATGTTCTTAAAGTCGCGAGCCAGCCTGATGGTAGTATCCGCGTTTACATTGCTGCCTGTACGGCTTGGTACGTTATATAAAAGCACAGGCAGTTTAGCATTTTCTGCAATGGCTTTATAATGCTGATAAATACCTTCTTGTGTGGGTTTATTGTATTGAGGGCTTGCTGACAGTATAGCGTCATACTCTTTGGCATCAAATGCTTTTAGCTGCTCAACAACATCGGCGGTATTATTACCGGCAATACCGGCCACTAAATTTATACGGCCACTTACTACATCGGCAGTAAAAGCCAAAACCTTCTTCTTCTCTTCTGAACTTAATGTGGCGCTCTCGCCGGTTGTACCTAATGACACGATGTACTCTACACCGCCATCAATTAAATAATTGATAAGGTTTTTTAGCCCGTCATAATCTACTTGTCCGTCTGCTTGGAAAGGGGTAACTATCGCTATCCCGGTTCCGTAAAATTTATTCATGTTCACAATTAAAGGCCGCTAAGATAATAATTTTATTGTAGTCGATGGTCCATCGGAGAAATCGCCTTTAAAACTTTACCCTTGGGGGAGTTTTGGGTATCAAACTGCACAGTTTATCACACTTATATCACCTCAAATCACACGCTATCACAGCAATTTCACCCCGTTTCACAGCCTATCACCCATTATTACAGTAAATATTTAACTTAAATTGCTGTATATAAGCGCATTGTGAAATGATTGCGTTTGTGCGTTCGGGCGGGCTTGATTGCGTTTTTCGCAAAATACGTCGCCTTAACAGCGTTGGGGCTTACACAAAAATACGAAAAATACTCCGAAAAACAGCGTCTTTGGTCCGGCAGACCGGAAGTAATTATGTAATAAATTATTACCATGTCTCTACAAACTCAACCCAATGCGTATAGCCGAATGTACGTTGCCCGCGCTGTTGTAAGACGTGCCGTAAAGCACACGCAAATTAAGATAGCGGATGCCAACACCCAGTTCGTAATAGTTCTTTAATTCGGGCGAGGTAAGGTAGTTTACATGTACTATTTCCTGTAGTTTCAGTTTTCTTAATAAAGGTATCTTATTGATAATAAATCCCGAAAAATTATGCTCGAAGTGCCCTTCCAGGTATTCAGTACTGGTGCTGTAGGTATAATAATTGAGCAATAAAAAGCTGCTTGCGCCGGGCCTGTAAAATAAGCCCTCGTTACCGTGAAAATGGCTATAGTCCGGATAGTAAACACTGTTGGCATTCAGGAATTTGCCCGCACCAATGTAATAGGATGTTTTGCCATAAACCCCCATGCTGATATCCGTTTGCGTAATATCGGCAGCTATCCGGTCATAATCTACATCAGACCCAAATAGATTTTTAACACCCTTAGTGTAGTTAAACGCAACCGTTGGGTAAGGCGATGGTAAATAATGCTTACCGTTGGGATAGGTTTCATACTTATTGCTGAAATCATAACTGGTGCGGAAAGCTATTTTGAAAGATTGATTTTTGGCGAACAAAGGCTGATCAACAGTAGGGGTGAACGGGTTGTTTGAACTGTACATACGGTCAGCATCAAAAAAACCATAAGCCGATGTGTTTTGTAGCCAGGTACGCCCTGCAAACTCGGCATTAACACCGGCCCGCCACCCGCCAATTACACGGCCCGTAAGCGACGCGGTTATAAACTGCTTTTGATAAAACTTCTCATAGTTTTGCCGTGCAAATAAGCTATGCACGGTATTGGATATGGCCGTAATGGGTTGCAGGTTATTCAGATCCACCACGTCCGACCCACCGCTTACGCTTAACATAAATCGGTTTACCGGCATAACACCGCTAACCACGGCGTTAAACAGGTGGTCAGAAAAACCATAGCCTATATCCACACCAGCCCTGAAATAACGGTTGTTGATAGAGTCGATCTGTTTGGTGAAAGACGCCTTATAGTTTAAATTAACCCCCTGTACGGTATTGTACTGCACTGTACCCGTTATAGCATCGAAATGATAATACTCTTTTTTATAACGGTTACGTAAATTAATGCCACCCAATATCAGGCTGGCGGGCCTGAATTTATTGTTAACCTTATCTACCGAGTCGAGATAGGTTTTTGATTCGCGTTTTGCTGCCAGAATTTCTTTCTTTTTATAGTCGGTACTTTCTTCGGCGGTTAAAGGTACGGGGCGTTCCTGGTCCCAATAGGTGCTGTCTTTTTTGTTTACGTTTTGGGTGATACGCAGTACCTCGTTGAAATCCTTTTTATTGAAAGTAGGATCGAGGTCGTAGTTTTTATAGACCGATATGAAATACCCGCCTAACTTAAAACCAAACAATCCCCCCACAAAATCAAGACGGATGGTAGATGTCATCCACGCTTTATTATTAACGGGTACAAACTGCTGGTTTATCCTTACCGTATCAACAATGCTGATATTGGCTTTTTTAGTGACGAATAAATTTAACCCCACTAATCGCCAGCTATCTTCCTGTATGTAGATATAGCCCTCGAAACAAGGATCGTGCTCACGGCGGGGGATAACCTGTATCTTGTTTACTATTTTGCCGTTCTCCATACTCTCGCCCAGCCATTTATAGTTATAATAGAAAAAGGCGTTATCGCCTATGGGCGACATTAGCGGCCGCAAACTTATGCGCCCCCAATCCTCAAAATTCTCGTAGAAATTAACCCTAAGGTCTGTAGCCCGGTTAAAGCTGAACGCCCGGTTACTGCCTGATACCTTTGACGATATCATTTCTTCATGCACATTGCCGGGATACATAAAGCTGTATTTTGATTCGGATTCTGACAGGTAGATGATGCCCCGACGGTTTGAGTCGAGACCAATTTGTTTCGCTATCTGGTTCATATCCCTGCCCAGGAATTTCTTAGGCGCATCCAACAGCTTTTGCATCCCTTTTATGTAAACCTCGCAGGTGTAGGCCTTTACTTCGTTCAAATAAGTTTTGCGTTTTTTTATCGCTTTGCGGATAATAGCATAGGCCGGGTCCTTACCACCTACGGTGATGGCCTGTAACTGGTAAGCCTCTATGTTTAAGGTTACGTTAATTACCTGGTTCTGTTTGATGTTTACCGCGCGGCTTTCCTGCTTATAACCTACCGCTTTATACTGGATTACGTACTGTCCAGGCTTTAGCGGCAGCGAATAATTACCCTCGCTGTTGGCAGATGCGCCCTGGGTGGTATTTTGGATATATACACTGGCAAAGGGTACGGCATTGCCTGCATCGTCGGTAATTTTACCGCTAACTATAACTTGCTGACCAAACGCACCAATACCGGAAAATAAAAATAACAGACAAGCTAAGGCTAACCGCATGCAGGGGATATGTTTGTGCTAAGATGCAGTTTATTTGTAAAAGGTTATATGAAGCGTTTGTTAATTATTGTTAAACAGTGACACGATTTAGGGATTTTAGGATTGATGCAAGATTTTGTAGGTAGAAAAAATAGGTGTCCGTCCGGTAGAAGAATGAGACAAAACGGACGGTCGGACAAACTCATATCAAAGGTGTCCGACCGTCCGAATGCCTTAGTTTCCCGGACGGACGGACACCTTTAAGTTTCACCAAAACATAGGGTTTGAAAACAATAATGGTTAATAAATTCTCAACATCTAAGTTATTTTATTACCAAAACTAACAAGCTTACGCATTTCACGTTTTATCATCAACCTGGTAAAAACATCAATCATAATATCATTTGGTAAAAATTTTAAACCTTAAATTTTAAAAATACCCCTCCCTTCACCATCTTCATATATAAATAAAGGGTTAGCTGTGTAGTACGGTATCACAATAAATTATTGGGTGGGTTATCTATGCAAAGATACACATAATATATTGATTATCAAATATTTATATTAAAATATTGATGTAAATAAGTTTGTCCGTCCGGAACAGGGATGAGACAAAACGGACGGTCGGACAAACTCATACCAAAGTGTCCGATCGTCCGGATACCTTTGTTTCCCGGACGGACGGACACCCGTCTACTTCAAAATCAACTTAAATAATTATCTCCAGTAACCCGGTATCCACACATAACCTCTTGGCCTGCGGTCCCAATGGCCCGGTATCCATACGGCACGCGGGCGTGGCGCTGTTGCCCAATAGCCGGGGCGTTCAACATACGTACGGCCTCTTGGCGTCCATTCGCCCTCTATCCAAACATGGCTTGCAGATGGGCGGGCAGGGCGTACAAATGCGGGCCCGCGGTGATACAAACGGGTTCTTACTACAATTTGTGCAGTACTATCAACAGCAGCAAATAATATTAATGCTGCCGATGCAAATAAAATTCTTCTTAATGTTTTCATAATTTAATAGTGTTGTTGATGATATCTTAAAGACAGCGTGAAATAAAAAAAGTTTAATTTTTCTGTTGCAAAAAGTTTCCAGCGGGTAATTTATTATCTTCGCTTCATGTCATCGGCAGAAGCTAAAAAGCAAATTGAGACCCTATCGGCAGCGCTAAAACAGCATAGCTACAACTACTATGTGCTGGCCATGCCTGCTATATCAGATTTTGAGTTCGATAAACAATTACAGGCACTTGCCGAACTCGAAAAGCAGTACCCCGAGTTTTTAGACCCCGATTCGCCCACCCAAAAAGTAGGCGGCTTTATTACCAAGGAGTTTACCACCGTTAAGCATCGCTGGCCCATGCTATCGTTAGGGAACACCTATAATGAGCAGGACCTGCTGGATTTCGACCAGCGTATCCGTAAAGCCATAGGTGATAATTTTCAATATGTATGCGAGTTAAAGTTCGATGGCCTGTCTATGAGCCTGACTTACGAGCATGGTAAGCTTGCACGTGCTGTAACCCGTGGCGATGGTACGCAGGGCGATGATGTAACCACCAACGTACGCACCATACAAAGCATCCCAAAACAATTAAAGGGTGGTGACTACCCCGACGAGTTCGAGATCCGCGGTGAGGTGTTTATGCACTTGAAGGCCTTTGAGCGATTGAACCAGGAACGGGTAGATAACGGCGAACAGCCTTATGCTAATCCGCGAAACTTTGCATCGGGCACTATTAAACTACAAGACAGTGGCGAGGTGGCTAAACGCCCTTTAGATTGTTTCCTGTACGGATTATACACCGAAAAGACCCTGTTTAAAACCCATTGGGAGAGCCTGGAAGCTGTTAAAAGCTGGGGCTTTCATGTAGATGATCATAGCCGCCTTTGCAGCACTATCGAGGATGTGCTGGCCTTTATTGCCGATTGGAATGAAAAGCGACATCACTTAAGTTATGATATTGATGGCATTGTTATCAAAGTAAACAGCTACAATCAGCAACAGGAGTTGGGCTTTACCGCCAAATCGCCACGCTGGGCCATATCCTATAAATTTAAGGCAGAACAGGTACAAACCCAGTTATTGGCTGTAACCTACCAGGTAGGCCGTACAGGCGCGGTTACTCCCGTTGCTAACCTTAAACCCGTATTACTGGCAGGTACCACTGTAAAACGTGCCACACTGCATAATGCCAACGAAATGCTGCGCCTTGATCTGCATGAAGGCGATTGGGTGTTTGTTGAAAAAGGTGGCGAGATCATCCCCAAAATAATTGAGGTAAACTTAGAGAAACGCATAACCGGCGCTGCCACTATTGATTATATAACCGAGTGCCCGGCTTGCGGCACAACCCTTAAACGGCAGGAAGGCGAAGCTGCTTTTTACTGCCCTAACGACGAAGGTTGCCCACCGCAGATAACCGGCAAAATGCAGCACTTTATAGGCCGCAAAGCCATGAATATTGATGGTTTAGGCGATGAGACTATAGAGACTTTATACCAACGGGGCTTCATCCGCCATATAAGCGACCTGTATAAGCTTGCTGACCATATTGACGACCTGAAAAAGATGGAACGCTTTGGCGAGAAGTCTATCACTAATATGCTGGAGGGTATCGAGCAATCTAAACAGATGCCTTTTGAGAAAGTGCTGTTTGGTTTAGGTATCCGCTATATCGGCGAAACTGTTGCTAAAAAACTGACTATCCATTTCAAGACCATTGACAATTTAATGTCAGCTACGCTGGATGAACTGGTAGTTGCCGAAGAGATTGGCGAACGCATTGCCCATAGCTTGATAGAATACTTTGCTACCCCACAACACCGCGAAGAGATAGAAAAATTAAAGGCAGCCGGTTTGCAGTTTGTAAGCGAGCAAAAGGAAGTAGTGCTGGCAAGCGAGGCTTTATCGGGCAAGACCTTTATTATATCAGGCACGTTCGAGCGTTCAAGGGATGAACTGAAAGACATCATAGAGCAGAACGGCGGCAAGATACTCAGCAGTATATCGGCCAAACTCAACTACCTGGTAGCAGGGGACAATATGGGCCCATCGAAATTAGAGAAAGCACAGAAGCTCAATATCCCTATTATTAGTGATGAAGAGTTGATGGGGATGATAGGGTAGGGTGTCCGTTTGTTTCATTCTAAAAGCGGACGAATACCATAGAAATCGCAATGACGTGAATTTTATAAAACAAAAAATCCCGGCAAAAAGCCAGGATTCTCAAATCTCATCCCGATAGTTATCGGGACTAATATCTCACGTCTATAACTTCGCTAATTCTTCTGCCATTGCAGCGCCAATTTCGGCTGGTGATGCCACAACACGGATACCGCACTCTTCCATGATCTTCATTTTTGCTGCGGCAGTATCATCGGCACCGCCAACAATAGCACCCGCGTGGCCCATACGGCGTCCCGGAGGCGCTGTCTGACCGGCTATGAAACCCACTACCGGTTTAGTACCGTTCTCTTTTATCCAACGGGCAGCTTCTGCTTCCATACTGCCGCCAATTTCGCCTATCATGATGATACCATGCGTATCAGGGTCATTCATTAGCAGTTCAACCGCTTCTTTGGTTGGTGTGCCGATTATTGGGTCGCCACCAATGCCTATAGCAGTAGTGATACCTAATCCGGCTTTAACCACCTGGTCAACCGCCTCATAAGTTAACGTACCTGATTTTGAAACCACACCTACATTACCTTTTTTGAAGATAAAGCCCGGCATGATACCAATTTTGCTTTCGTCGGCAGTGATAATACCCGGACAGTTAGGGCCAATTAAACGAGCGTCTTTATCCGTCAAATATTCTTTTACCGCTATCATGTCCTTTGTAGGGATACCTTCGGTGATACATACAATTACTTTAATACCGGCTTCGGCAGCTTCCATGATCGCATCGGCAGCAAATGCCGGCGGAACGAAGATGATAGACACATCGGCACCTGTTTTGGCAACAGCATCGGCAACGGTATTAAATACCGGGCGATCCAGGTGGGTTTGGCCACCTTTACCCGGTGTAACACCGCCAACAAGTTGGGTACCATACTCGATCATTTGCGATGCGTGGTAAGTACCTTCATTACCTGT
>JAZKCG010000004.1:0-191453 GCA_040388175.1 Bacteroidota bacterium
GCTTTTACTCTAAACAAAATAATACCATAACTAACAACTTGAGTTAATTAATAATCCTGGCAAGTAGATTTATAAAACAATAGCGATGGGTTTGAAACCCATCGCTATTGTTTTATATGGGAAATCTCAATATCAAATTAGGGTCGGGGATATTTTTTAAATACTTTTCTTTCTCAGAATAACGGGCCACTCCGGGGTAATCGCCTGTTTTGCCTTCCATATCAAACATCAGTTGAAAATGCAGGTGCGGTGGCCAATGGCCATTTTCTTTAACATTACCTAAAGTTGCTATCTGTTGATTTTTGCTGATGGGTTGCCCCGCGCTTAATCCACGCAGGCTTTCGCGTGATAGGTGTCCGTAAAGACTGTATAATGTTAATCCATCAAGGTCATGCTGCAAAATAATGGTGGGCCCGTAATCGCCAAAATTATCATTGTCCCGAAAGCTATGGATAACACTATCTAAAGGCGTGTATACCGGCGTACCGGCATCGGCCCAAATATCAACACCTAAATGCAGGCGACGCGGCTCATCCGCCGTATCAAACAAAGCACTTCGGGCATAAATGGTGCGGTGCTCCATATAACCGCCAATGCCGTAACGATAATTGCCTGCTTTAAGCTTATGATCTATCCATTGGCTAAAGCGTTCACTGTCTATGAAGATATCCGGATCAAGTTCAGTATTAACAGCTGTAAAGTCAAAATGGTAAAGCTTGTCGACTGCAGCGTTATAATCAATTACTTTACCACCTGCATCCGGATGCGTTTGAATATATGCGGCTAATTTGGTGGATAAGCTCATGGGTTATGGTAGGGAAATTGACGCGGTGACTCACCCGGTCTGCGCTTCGCTGGACCACCCTCTCTTTCGCAAGCGATAAAGAGGGTTATTTTCTTTTTATACTTTCATTACCCTCTTTCCGCAGAAGGCGAAGAAAGGGTCGACAAGCGTAGCGATGTCGGGGTGAGTCAAGAGCGCGAAGCTCTTTATTCCGTATCCTGTTGTTTTTCTTCGCGATGGATCTTATCGAAGATCTTATCCATACGATCTACATACTCGCTGGTATCATCAATAAAAAACTCCAGCTGAGGGATAACCCTTACCTGGTCTTTAATGCGGCTGCCCAGTTTATACCTGATCTCTGATGCGTGTAACTTAACCGTTTGCAAAGCCAAAGCGGTGTTGTTATTGTTAAAAAAACTTAAAAACACGCGCGCTATGGCCAGATCAGGTGTAACCCTTACTTTGGTTATGGTTACCAACGTATTTGGCAAATAGTTCATCCCTTCGCGTTGAAATATCGCTGCAAGATCCTCTTGTATTACTCCGGCAAATTTTTGTTGACGTTTTGATTCCATAATAATATAATTAACGCCAAACAGGCAAATGAGTTTGACAATTTAAGTAAAAAGGTTAAAGTATAAAACTTATGTCCTCTTAATTTTTGCACATCCCTGCCGGGATAGCTTTAGTGATCTTTAATATTTTGTTACCACAAGCATATTGTCATAACTAACGTCATAGTCACCATCCCAATAATAAGCAACATTAAAAAAGCATATAACCGGGTTACCTGTATAAAGCAAAATTATAAATCCTGTTTAATATCGTCTAATCCTTTTACTCTTAACCTGGCACTAATACCTGATGCTATTACAGATATGATAATAACGGTGAACAGCACCAGCCCAAAATCGCCAGCCTTTATATCAATTGGGTACGCATTGTGCGGCGTACTTATTTTACCCGCCACCTCTATAAAACCATACCGTTGCTGCAAGATACAAAATACCAAACCAAGCACCATGCCAATAACACATCCAATTAAAGATATCATCATACCTTCAACAAAGAATATACCCCGTATTACCCGTTTGTTAGCCCCAAGGCTGGTTAAAATGGCAATATCTTTACGTTTGTCAATAACCAATATGGTTAATGAGCCAACAATGTTAAAGGCGGCAATAACCACTACAAAAGCCAGGATCATAAACACCGCCCAACGCTCATAATTTAGTGTCTTATATAACGTCATGTCCTGCTCGCTACGGTTTTTTACTGTAAAACCAGCACCTAATTTAGTTTGTAGTTCTTCTTGTATCGTCGGTAAGTCTGCACCTGTCTTATAGTTCAGATCAATAGATGAAACGCCATTAGAAACACCAAGCAATTCACGGGCAAAATCAATAGGTACTATTATGGCATTATCATAATCAGGCTGGATAGAAAATATCCCTGATGGGAAAATAGTACGTGTTGTAAATTCATCTTCCGGATTAATAGAAATTGTATTGCCCCGCTTTGGTGCAAAGATCTGCATAGGGGTTATCCGGCTGTTAATATCAATAGCCAGGTTGTTTTGTACAACAACGCCAATTACCGTAAGCGGAATATTATTTGCATGCAATTTAAATGCGCCGCCTATTATAAGGCTATCTAAATGCGGGTTCCTTAAAAACTCATTACTCACACCTTTCATAGTCCCTATAAAGGGTTTATCATGATATTTAATGACCACCTTATCTTGCAACACTTCTGTGTACGAGAACAGCCTGCGATCTTTGTGCAGTGTCTTGAAAAATTGGGTGTGAGGATCAAACGTTTTACCCAGCTTGGTCTCTATCCTTATTTCGGGTGCGAAATTGCTGTTCATAGATACAATCACTTTCTCTAACCCGTTAAATACCGACAAGAGAATGATCAGCGCCGCGGTACCAAATAATATCCCCAGCATGGATACTCCCGAAATGATATTGATAGCATGCATCTTCTTGCTGGAAAGCAGGTATCGCTTAGCTATGTAAATGGAAGTGTTCATGTATGGAGTTATACGTTTTACGTGGTAAGTTATACGTTTGCGGTAAAAATACATAAAACGTATTACGTCAAACGTACTACGTTAAAAAAGGATTGTATTGTTTTTCAAAACCGATAGTAGTTTCTGGGCCGTGGCCGGGATAAATGGTACAACTGCCAGGCAGGGTCAATAATTTTTGTTTGATGTTATCTATCAGCGTTTTAAAGTCGCCACCGGGCAGGTCTGTACGGCCAATGCTACCCCTAAACAATACATCCCCACCAATTACAAAATTGGCAGCAACATCATAAAAGCATAAATGTGCAGGCGAATGGCCCGGTGCAAAGATCAGGTTGAGTGTGGTTTCTCCAAAAGTTACTGTACCTGTTTCACCCAAAAACACATCAGGAACAGGCGATGGGTCATAACGCAAACCAAATTGTGGGGCATAAGCAATGCCGGCTTCCAGCAGGTCTAATTCGCCTTTATGAAATTGCGGTTTCAAGCCGTACATATCAAACACAAATTTGTTGCCCAGTATATGGTCTATATGACAATGGGTATTCAGCAGCAACGTTGGTTTAAGCTTATTATCCCTGATAAAGTTAACTACCGCGTTTTGCTCGATAGACGTGTCCATACCAGGGTCAATAATAGCGCACTCGCCGGTTTTATCATATAAAACATAGGTGTTTTCCTGGAGCGGGTTATTGGAGAATACTTTTACTGAAGACATGTTTGTTGGTTATACGTATTACGTTGTAAGTAATACGTGAAGTATCAAAATATATTAAAAACGTATAACTTCTTACTTGCTCTGCTTCCATTTAAAACTTCCGATCATCACACTAATATCCTTCTTAATAAAATTAAGTACGGGCTGAATAGAGTCAAGCCGGGGTTCATTATTAAAATACAAAGCACCGCGCATATAATTTTTTACGCTATCTGTTAAGTAAAACTGTACCGATGATGCCGCGTTACCATCAATGGTATAGTAAACACCGTAAACCTTATGCCCCGGCACATTGATAAATCCCTGATCAATACCTGTAGATTTAACGGTATTCTTAAACGCGAATTTGCGCGCGTCTTCGGTCAATTCATTAAATACCTTTTTAGAAGTAATAGTTTCATAACTTAAATGCAGCGTAGCGTTAAACTGCCTGAACTGCATGTTTAACAGATGGTTCATATTGATCAGCTTCGGGGCTATACGTGTTTGGGTATCTTTCTCAATCGCCGCATACACCGGATAATCAAAAGTAAAAGGATAGTCAGACACGTATTGTTTATACTCCTTTTTAGGAAACTCAATACGGAAATATCCCCTTGGTTTTGGCGAATAATCATGATCCCCGCCGCAAGCTGCAAAAAATAATACCGCTATAAATAATATCGGTGCTAATCTCATGCGTTGTTTTCCTGCGAGTTCCATATTTCCCATGATTTTTCTGCTTGCAGCACCAGCATTTCGTAACCGTTCTTTACCGTGGCGCCACGCTCTCCGCCTTTTCTTAAGAATAAGGTTTCCGGCGGATTATACACCAGGTCATACAACAAGTGATCGGCTGTTATGGCCTCATAAGGTATGGGCGGACATTCGTCCACATTGGGTGCTGTACCCAATGGCGTGGTATTTATGATAAGCAGATGTTCTTTGATGTGTTTTGCTTTCAGATCTTTAAACAATAAATTACCCGGATGCGGTTTACGGGTAACTACCTTGTAAGCAATATCCAGGTTTTCTAATACGCACCTAACAGCTTGTGCCGCACCGCCATCACCCAGTACCAGTGCATCTGTATGGTGATGTTTCAGTAATGGCCTTAATGACATTTCAAAACCATACAGATCTGTATTAAACCCCTCCAGCATAAAATCATGCCCTTCAACACCAACCTCGCCGGAGAATGCGGCTTGTACCGGGCTTTCCTTAGTGATACGGATGCAGTTTACAGCGCCTGCTGTGCGGGCATCATGCTCTATCCAATCCAGGTATTTTAACACATTTTTTTTATGCGGGACAGTAACATTTAACCCCAGCAAGCCCGGATTAGCATCTAACAGATCTTGCAGATCTTTAATGTGCTCCAGGGTATATAAATCATATACCGCATCGGTAATGTTTTCGTCTTCAAACTTTTGGGTAAAGTATTTTTTCGAAAAAGAATGCGAAAGCGGAAAACCGATAAGCCCGTATTGTTTCATGCTGTAATATTAGTAACAAACAACGAGGATTTTAAATTTTTTATGAGAGCAGGTATTAATAGCCCTTGTAATATCATTTAATAATAGTCAAGCTACCGGACATTGGTTTAATGCCATTTTTAGGATCGATGATATAATAATAAACGCCAAAAGGTAAAGCCACACCTTTAAACTTTCCATTCCACGGGATAGAATAGCCAATTGACGAATACACTTTTTCGCCATAGCGGTTAAATACATTCACGGTAGCATTAGTATAAGTGTCCAGAAACTTAATATCCCAGGTGTCGTTATAACCATCGTTATTCGGTGTAAAAGTATTGGGAATAATAGGCTGTTTTAATACAGAAACAAACACATCAGCCGATGATGCGCAGCCGCCTTCTGTTGTTACTGTTAGTGTGTATTTAGTATCAACAGATGGATAAAAGAAAGGGTTAAGTATAGTGGGGTCGCTAATACCTGTAGTTGGAGTCCATGCGTATTTTAAATTACTCCCGTTTACATTAGGGTTTAAAGTTGTTTTGCCCCCTTCTATTGCGCTTGCTGTAGCAGCCAATTTTATAACAGGTAGTTGAGTAACTACAATTTTAAAATTTGTTGTATAGGTACAACCCGTATTATCAGCAGTATAGATGTAATTAATAGTAAATGTGCCGAGACCTGAAACTTTAGGATCGAACATACCATCGCTTGTTATGCCGGTTCCGGTAAATACAGGTTTCCCGGGTAAGTTTGCTTCAGTGGTGATAGTTATAGACCCCGCGTCCTGGCATAAGGTGTATGGGTCTGTAAGTACATTGCCGTTAATTTTTAATACAGCAACGGGACTTGGATTGATCACTACATCCTGTGTAAATGTAGGGTCAGGGCAGAGCCCGCCAATGCGGGCTATCAATAATGCATGGTAAGTTATTGGTGCGGTTGTATTATTCGGTCCATAGAAATGACTGTATGTTTTATCGCTGCGCATCTGGCTTTTAGTAATAACCACACTGTCTGTTGGATGGTTGTCAATATCATAGAACCATACCAGCCTGTTTATATTGCTATTAATATCAGTTTTATCAACAAATTTAACGCTATCGCTACCGCATAGATTATTTTTGTTTACAACATCAAATTTAGCAATAGCAATGCCGCTTGTAACTACTTTTTGTTTTACAGCCGCGGCACATCCATTTTGCGATGATACTGTTAGCGTAACTGTGTAACTGCCGGCATTTACGTAGCTGTGTACCGGATTTTGCGCAGCTGATGTGTTTGGGTTTGTCGCGGTTGATGCCGCATCGCCAAAGTCCCAGCTAAAATTATAACCGGGTGTACCGGGTTTAACTGTTTTGTCTGTAAACTGAGTTACATCGCCGGGGCAAAATGTAAAATCAACAGCGGTTACAGAAGTTGTTTTTGTTATAAGATCACTTACACAACCGGAAGAAGCGGTTACTTCTAAACTTATTGTATATGTACCCGAAGTTGCAAAGATATGCGTAAATGGCGCGTTATTGGTTAATGTTACCTGCGGCGTCCCATCGCCAAAATTCCAGACCCATTTAATAATGGTGCCGCTGGCAACGGTTGATTTGTCTGTTAATGTTATTGGCGAATTGGCGCACCCTGCTGTAACAAGATCAAAATCGGCCAGGAGTCTTGAAGTTACCCGTATGCTTTGGGTAGCGGTTGAAGGGCATCCTGCACTATTATGAACCGTTAATGTTACATTATAATCGCCAAAAACAGCATAGGTATGTGTTGGATTCTGCGTTTTTGATGTTTGCCCATCACCAAAATCCCATGACCATTCTGTTATTCCAGGGCCGGAAGTATCAGTAAATACAACGGCACTGTTTAAGCAATTGTTATTACTGTTTGATGTCGAAAAACTTACCGGCGGTGCATCCAATACGGTAAGGTTAAGCACATTAGATGCCACCTGACAAATTGACGAGCCTTTATTAGCTGCTTCTGACGAAACAATACGATATTGGTAAGTGCCTTTAGGCGGCGATTGCAAAATAAGAGAAGTACTTGTGGCCCCCGTTATGTCAATCCAACCCGAAGCTGAATTTATCTGCCATTGATATACCGGATCTGTATAACCTCCCGCAACTACGTTTGCGCTTAACGTAAGAGGTTGGGCTATACCGTCGCAAATTATTTGTGCAGATGATGCTGCATTTTTTACAATAAAGTTAGAAACAATTAACGGGCCGCATGAACTTATGGTAATATCGTCTAAAGCGATGTCGTTTCCCGGCTGTTCGTTGTTAGCAGTATTATTTATTATTTGAACCATAATACCGGTTACACCTGGGGGCAGTTTAAAAGTTACACCATATTGCTTCCATTGTATCCCGTTTGCCGATGCAGGGATATCTCCGGTAGATTCACTTTTTATGGGTGTGCCATCCATGGCAAATACAGCCAAGGTTAGGTTAGGGGGGCTGTTATCCTTTGTCTTTAATAAATTAGCTACCCATGCAGCAAATTCAATCGTTGAGCCGGGGCATAGCCCTGTAAATGTGCCTTGGTAAAAAGATTTAATCATGGGGTCGGGGCCAAATCCGTTTATTACCATCATATAACCGCCTATATTACCGGTGTGGTCTGTAGTTGGCCACCATTGATCGCTGGCACCATCGGTTGTGCTTTCTAAGGTATAGTATCCAGGATTAGGCGCATCAGCATTAGAGTATAGGTAGTTGGTGTTTAATGATGATAAGGGGTCTCCGTGTAGATCACTTCCTCGTCCGAAATCGATTTTATAGATCGGATCGCCCAGGCTACCCGTACACAATTGCGCATAACTTGCTACCGGCAGGTTTATTAAAATGCCTGAAACCACTATAAAAATAAGTCTTTTTATAAAAGCACTTGCAATTAGCATGCGTAGTAAGTTGTATGTTGGTTTAAAAAAGAACGCCCCTAAGACAGGAGCGTTCTTTTCATTGACTAATATACCACAAATCAACCACACAATATCAATTGGTATCGGCATAAAGTTCAAAAATATTTAAAGTTTAGCCGCGTGTAAAAAAGTACCGATAAAGACAAGATTTGTATAGATGAATGAAGCAAAAGTCTATTGCATTACTCTACCTAATCCAAACTGATCGCCGGCTTTAACCGGTTTGCCGTCTTTGTAGTCAATCTCTAACACTTTTTCGCTTTCAACGGTATTATAGTTTTCATCTTTAAGAACGGTTAATACTTTGCGTGTTTTAACGTCGATCACTTCGCCACTTGAAGGATAGGCATATTTACCATCCAACGTAAAGGTTACCCATCCCGGCATATCCTGTAAGGGTATAGTAGTTAATTGCTGATAAGGCTCAGTGCCGCTAAAAACATGCAGGCGCATATTGGCGCCATCACATAGCCAGATTTCTTTCTCATCAGGCGTCAGGCCTATGCCGTGGCTTGGGCAACCATGGCGCCTTACCGTGCCTTTGTCCCAGCCTTCAACTACTACCTGTTTTATTTTCTTGCCGGTGGTCAGATCGCCTACCTCAAAACCCAATAAATCATTGCAGTTAACAAAAATGCGGGTCTCTTTACCGTTAACTGTAAACGGGCGTACAAAATTCACAAATGGGCCAACCTCGGCCGTTACCGTATTGGTTTTAGTGTCCGCTATTTTTACTATCGTGTTTTTAATATCGGCCATATAAACATGTTTGCCCGATAAAGCATAGATGGTATTATGAGAGGCATTAAAGCCGTCCAATCTTTTTATGACATTACCGGTCTCGCAATCTATTACATTCCAGTAATGGCTCTCTAATGATGGCAGGTACATGGTCTTACCATCCGGCGCAATGGATAAACGATCGCAGCCATCAGGGATATGTTTTTCCCAGATCAGTTTACCTGTAATAAGATCTAACCGTTGCAGTCCTTCTAAGGTGGTAACATAAACACTATGCAGCGGGATGCTTACCGCGATGCCTTTTATGTTGGACGGCTGCCCATTTTTGGGATGATATCCTCTAAATGATATACGCTTCACAAATTTATGTCCGTGATCAATATCAAATATCAGCAAACCATGGCCCCCATAGCCCAGGTAATCTCGCACGCCCGGAACAGCAGCAAATAAATAGCGGCCATTAGGCAGTAATAAACCCGTATTTACAGATTTTGTCTTAGGTGCGGGTACCCTCCATGAAACAGCAAACAAAACAACAATGCCCGCCAGGAGCGCAGCACAAACTCGGATAATACTTTTCATAAATTATTAATTTTGAGGACAATTGGTTGGGTTAAGTTACCAAGCCATTTTGGCAATTGCAAACGCATTGATATACCCCATTAATTATAAGGAATTATGGAGCCTTTGATGTCATTTATAAAATCTATTATTAATTTTCATAAGTATAGATTAAAACTATAAGCCATTTAAAATTGCAATATTCCCGCATCGGCAAATTCCGTATATTTGCATAAAATTAAAAAACACACATTATAATATGATTACTATAGGACAAAAATTCCCATCATTTTCAAAAACAGCAGTAGTTAGCCTGGAAAAAGGAAAAGAGTTTGACACATTGACTTCTGATTACCTGGTTAATGACGATAACATCTGGACCGTTATGTTCTGGTGGCCAAAAGATTTCACTTTTGTTTGCCCTACAGAAATTGCTGAGTTTAACAAAAATTTTGGCGAGTTCCGCGACCGCGAAACCCGTTTAATTGGCGCATCAACCGATTCTGAATTTGTTCACGCTGCATGGAGAACTCACCATGATGACCTGCGCGATCTTAAATTCCCGATGCTGGCTGATACTTCAAAATCATTAGCAGAAGATTTGGGCATTTTAGAGCCTACAGAAAAAATTGCTTACCGTGCTACTTTCATCATTGATCCTACCGGTATTGTACGTTGGGTATGTGTTAACGATTTAAGCGTTGGCCGTAACGTTAAAGAAGTATTACGCGTACTTGACGGCTTACAAACCGACGAACTTTGCCCTTGCAACTGGGAAAAAGGCCAGGAAACATTAACTGTTTAAAAACTTAAAATCCCCGGCCCAACCGGGGATTTTTTATTGCATATACATTTACATACTACAATGACAGAAAGCACTGAAACTATAAATGAACTACTGCAAAGTATTGGCATAGACACTTCCTATCGCACAGCCAGCCTTACCTTGTTAGAAAATGGCGAATCGCGCTATTTACGCGACCTGAAACTAAACTTTACCAGCACGCTAACATCAGAACAATTAAGCACCAAAGAATGCGCCTTGTTGGGGCTAAGCGTCGCGGTTAACAACAATAATTTACCACTTACTGATTTTTACACCAGGTATGCCACAGAACATGGCGCAACAGGCGAAGAAATAGCCGAAGCTGCTGCCTGTGCTTCCCTACTGGCATCAAACAATATATTTTATCGTTTCAGGCATTTTACGCAAAAAGAAAAATACAGCCAGATACCGGCACGTATCCGGATGCAAATAATGATGAAACCTGTTACCGGCAAAGAATTCTTTGAATTAATGAGCTTAACCATATCGGCAGTTAATGGCTGCGAAATGTGTGTTAACGCGCATGAAGACTCCCTTATTAAGCTGGGAACTACCGAAGAACGCATTTTTGATGCCGTACGTATAGCATCATTAGTAACAGCTACCGGAAAAATTATATTCTAATTGGTTGTATTTTTTCGATATTTACAGATAAATTTATTACATTGTATTATTGTGCAGTCGAACTGTACAATAATACAACTATTGGTTTTAAATGTATAGTAAACTCCATCCCCATGGCTGATAAAAAGATAACCATATTGTATGTAGACGATGAGGAAAACAATCTGTTTTCTTTTAAGGCTGCCTTCCGGATAAAATACCAGGTGTATACTGCAATAAGTGGCGACGCCGCTTTAAAATCGCTTGAAGAAAAACCCGTACACATTATCATCACCGATCAACGTATGCCCAGCATGACCGGGGTAGAGTTTTTAGAGAAAGTTATTGAAAGATTTCCTGACCCTATGCGGATATTACTAACCGGCTACGCAGATATGGGCGCTGTTGTTGACGCAGTTAACAAAGGAAAAATATTTCACTATCTTACTAAACCCTGGAATGAGGACGAGTTGGATATGACCATAGTTAGAGCCTATGAAGCCTACCTGGAGAAATTGAGACTTAAAGAAGAGAACGAGAAACTGGGCACTTCAAATGACCAACTGGAGTTTTTATTAAGACAAAAATTACTTTCGTAATACTTCCAACTATAACCGTTTTAATGGATCGTGTAAACTACGCCTTATTTAGTAGGAATAGTTACCTTAAACGTAGTGCCTTTATTTAAAACAGAATTAACCTCTATTTGTCCGTTTAATTTTAGCAGTGCGCTTTTTACATTGTATAACCCAAAGCCAGAACCTGCCTCTTGCGAACTTGCCCTGTAAAACAAGTTAAATATCTCACCCAGATGATTGCCTAAAATACCAATACCGGTATCACTTACCTGTATTGTAGCTACACCTTTATATACCTCAATATTTAACTCAACCTGTTTGGCATCATTATTTTTATTCTGATACTTAAACGCGTTCGATAATAAATTATTCAGTATTAACTTTAATGGTACGGTATCGCTTCTAAATGGTTCGCGTTGATTGATATTTACGGTAAAAATTATATTGGCCGTATTCGAAAAAACTTTATAAATGTCATTGAACTCATCAACCATCTTTTTAAAATCGATATCGCCTATGCTTAATTCGCCGCGTTGCAGGCTATAATAATCATGCATACTCAGGATATAGGTATCCAATTTTTTTAATGATTTTTCCATTAAAAAAAGCATCTCCTTCATTTCTGCAATATCATACATTTCGCGGGCTACATTTATAGCACCCAAAATACCTGACAATGGCCCTCTGATATCATGACTTACGCTGTAGGCGAATTTATCAAGCTCGCTATATGCTCTTTGCAGCTCTTCGTTCTTTATAGCAAGCATAGAGTTTGCCTGGTAAAACTTATTAGCCTCTTCAATAGCAGATATTAATTCGGCCTCGACCCATGGCTTTTTAACGAACCTAAAAATGTTACCCCTGTTTATAGCATCAATTACCGAATCGATATCTGTATAACCAGTTATTAATATACGCATTGGCAAAGGGTGTGAGCCACGGATATCCTCAAAGAACTCAACCCCTGTTTTAACGGGCATGCGCTGATCGCAAAAAATCACCCTAATATCCGGATGCTTTTCTAAATGCTCCATTGCACCCGGGATATTTACTGCGGTGAATACTTGATAATCAAGCCTCAAGGTTGCCTTAAAGCCTACCAGATTATCTTTTTCATCATCTAAATACAGTATTTTAATTTTCTCTGCCATTGCAAGCGTTTTATAGGGCAATTATAATGGTTATTTTAACCGGTTTAACTTGTTTATACCTGTTTACGTTATTTACGCAATTTGGGTGTTATAAATGATCGGAATTTTCAAAATAAATTCTGCGCCTTTACCAGGTTCAGAATTTACCAGGATCTGCCCATTGTGTTTTTTAATGGTATTATAGGTAATACTCATACCTAAACCAGTGCCCTCACCAACATCTTTGGTTGTAAAAAACGGTTCAAATATTTTCTTCATAGTTTGCTCACTCATGCCTATACCATTGTCAGCCATTTTTATAATTACATTTTGATCATCACTGCTGGTAGTTATTTTTATTTCGCCACCTTCTTTTTCGCCAAATTGTTTTTCGACCGCGTAAATACCGTTTGATATAATATTTAAAAATACCTGGTTTAGTTTACCTGCATAACATTCAACTAATGGCAACTCGCTATATTCCTTGATAATTTTTATCCTGTTATTTAACAGGTTATTGGCAATAACCAGTGTCGAATCAAGGCCCTCATTCAAATCAGCTCTTTTCAGATCATCCTCATCAAGTCGCGAAAATATTTTAAGCCCCTTTACTATCTCTGCTGTACGCGATGCTCCTTCATGGATACCTTTAATAAGGTGACGTATTTCCAATACCAGGTAATCGAAGTCAATTTCTTCTTTATAATCTTCTATCTGCTTTCTTTTATCCTCCACCGAAGCGTCAGACTGGCTTACGTTTTCAATAGTTGTCATTACATCTAAAATCATCTCCACATCGCGTTTTAACGGATTGATGTTTGAGGTGACAAAGTTAATGGGGTTATTGATCTCATGCGCTATCCCGGCAGTTAATTGACCCAGTGAGGCCATTTTTTCTGACTCAACCAGTTGTGATTGTGTTTGTTTAAGATCTTCTAACGATTCATTCAATTCTGACGTACGCTCCTCTACTTTTTGTTCTAATACTACGTTTTGTTCCCGTACTATGCGTTCATTTTCTTGCAAACTGCGTAACACCTCTGCCTGCGATGCTTCTTTTTCTCCTTTTAAGATATTGATCTTATTGGCCAGGGCGAACGACAGGAATATAGCTTCCAACGCAGAACCGATCTCGACAGAGTGAACGGTAAACATGTTATATGGAACTATATTGTAATCTTTAAAAACAAAGATTAATATACTGGCAAAGAATATGGACCAGCTAATTAAAAAGAACTTGGCCGAAGGCTGTTTTTTACGATAAACAGCCACGGCTACAATAACTATTAATATAGAAACAATAGCAGCTGTAAGATTTACCACCTGGAAAGCAATAACGCCGTTACCTGACAACAATAGCGCTAATGAAATAATATAAAAGCCAACTGTTATATTAAGCCCTATATCAAGCTTTCTGACAATTACACGGGTATGTAAAAACGACTTGGCAAACATGATGGTAGCCAATCCCGACATGGCCCCACAAAAAATGACCATATTTTTGGATAGCCACACGTTATCGGTCCATAAAAACCGGTGCGAGTAACCCAACAAGGTCATCTGCGTTAATGCTACCCAAAAAATATAATGACAGTAAACAATATAATCTCTGTCTTTAGTGGTAAAGTAAACAAACAAATTATATAGCAACATTACCATCATTATGCCCAGATAAATACCACTACGGGTATCATTGGCACTTATTTCGGGGACAATGTTCTTTTCTGTTTTTAGCCCTAATGGAGCAAGAATTTGCTGTTCACTTTTTAGCCGCAGATAGCAATCAACGGACTCTCCTTTTTTTAACAGGATACTAAATAAGTAGAATTGATGGTTATACTCCCTGTTTCTTAGTGGCTGGTAGTTGCTATTTTTTACACTATCAACATGATCGCCTTTAATTACATACAGATCAGCCTCATCAATAATAGGATTCGGGATATCTAAAATCACCTTTTCTACATCGCTATCATTAACCAACGTAAACTTAACCCAGTTATTAAACGGGCTTATACCCAGGTTAGGCACCGCCAGTTTATTTGGCTTAAATAAATTGGCCGACTGACGTATTTTTTCAAAACTTAACTTATTGCTGGTGTCCTGGTATAAAAAAACATTTTTACCAAAATAATCCTGGGTAAGCGCGGCTTTAACACTTACAACATTTTGTGCATAAACAAAAGTGTTTAGCATTAAAAATACGATGGCAAGCGCCAATGTTTTCAAATATCGCATAGGATTATTATGGTAATAAAGATAGGCTCAATAAATATCGCTAATTTATCTCTATTTATTCTTATTTAAAAATTTCGTCCAGGTCAACATAATAACGTCCGGATTGTTGATGCTCGCCTAATAAAATCTTTCTTGCTATGTCTGTTGTAATAGCACCACCCAACACCACTGATGATGCCAATTGCGGCCAGGTATTTATGGTTTTGCCAATTTCGGCCATTGAAAGCTTCATTCGTTCTGATAAAGAGTCAAAAGAAAGGATAGACATCAATATTCCTCTTCTGTTCTCATCAGTTACTTTAATGGCATTATTTTCAATAAAAGTTTCCAGCATGCCGTGCATTATACCGCGATCTTTTTCAAGGTCAAATCGTTCAACATCCAGCATACCACGGTCATTGGTATCCATAACTACGGGTATTTGCAATGCTTTGGCTTTAAAACGACTGTCTAATTTAATATCTATACCATCACAAACCTCAACAAACAGATCAAGGTTACCGCCATCGGTAAAAAACTCGTCCATATTTTGCTGATTCAACCCATCATTAAATATTTTCACTTTTATAAACGGGTCTATTTCTGCTATCTCCCTGGCTGCTATTACCGTTTTATTCAGCCCCAGATTGTGCGATCCGGTACGGATACGATTAAGGTTACTTAGCTCGGCCGTATCAAAATCGGCCAGTCTTAACTCGCCGCAAATACGCTCCATGGCCATGGTTAACGCGATAGACTGCCCTACGGACAGCCCTACTACACCAATTTTTTTCTGTTTTAGTACGGATTGTTCATCACGGGTAATTTTATTGCGGTTACGATTGGTGCGCACTTCAACAAACTCCTCTTCATCCAACAAATGCACCACGCGTTTTGCCCATGGGTAATACACCCAAACACCGTATTCATTAATATCTTTTCCGGCCAAATGTTCGCTTATTAAACCTGCATAATCTTCATCTTTAATTTTTATTGATGGGCGGGCGCTTTTTACCAATTCCTGCAATTGGCCGTATATTTCATCCTGCGCAAACAGAATATCACCACGCTGTATTAATTCGTCAAGTATTTGCTTATCGGCAGGATTGGTAATCCGCAATATTTGCGGTTGATAGGTTTGGTTTAACTGCTTCGAGGTTGCCAGCAGGTTTGTTATATTTTTCATTAGTGTAAAGTTACGGGCATCTATACGGAATAACGTAAAATAGGTTAAGCAGAATAAGTATTAAATAAAATCCCAGTCTTTATTATTGCTGTTCTTGATGTTTTGCAAG
This sequence comes from Bacteroidota bacterium, assembly GCA_040388175.1. Classification (GTDB taxonomy): domain Bacteria; phylum Bacteroidota; class Bacteroidia; order Sphingobacteriales; family Sphingobacteriaceae; genus Mucilaginibacter. The sequence goes on from JAZKCG010000004.1 coordinate 15,869, forward strand.
TTTTTCCCGGCGTTAACAATAGTCTCTTGCAGATCCCATTTATCCAGATTAGGTATTATACATTCATAGTGTATAATTATATTTTTTCCGCGTAGTTCTTCTGTGCGCACGGTTTGTAAATTAGCTCTTATTTTTAAGATGGCTTGTTTCTCGTCTTCAATAGCTTTACTTAGTATGGGTACATCTTTTAGTATCATACTGGTAGCAACCAGGTCAAGTTTTGGATAATAGAAGGTACCCTTATTTCCTACACTGTTTTCAAGTTCCATGCCTACGCCCTCTACGGGTTTAATCGTATAGGGGGCACACAAGGCAAATAGCGATTGCAAGCCTATCTCATGCGCTATTACTACAGCGGCACGTATCAGAAAAATACTACCTATACCGTATCCGGCTATTTCGCGCGAATTCCATAAGCCGCAAAGTTCTCCGGTACCTTGCTGGGCATAGTGCCAAACCAGGTCATATATAGTGCTGTCAATGGCCCCGGTAGCTGTTTCAATAGGCAAATGCTCTGTACCACCCGATACATGTACACGAGCACCACCAAAAACACGTTTCCTGTCTAACGATTCCACAACCATTACAAAAACAGCCGGGTTATTTACCCACTCATTTTTACTGTAAGATACTTTGGTGACACCAATACTGGTTAAAACATGTGTATGGCCTTCTATAAAAAGAGCGCAGGTTTCCGGCTCATCTATAGCTCTAAACGCTCTAAGCCTTACTTCCGGTTTTTCTTTGTTTATAACACCGTCCATACGTTGTATCTGCTAAAACACATCAATAGTATTAATTAAGGTTAAACTTTAAAACTTTAACGCAATAAACCCACAGGTTGTAAAAGTCTCATAACCAAATCAATCAGAAATTTGGCTGCAATTGTTTTTCATATAGGTTTAATTATGGAAATTTAATAATTAATTCTTAAAAAAAATGACATAAAATACTTTAAAACAGATAAAAAATTATACTGTTTAAAGATCAACACTTTAATAGCTGACCTATAAGTATTAATATTAATTGTTTCAGTTATTGGCAGTATAAAGTTAATCAATTTTATTTTTAAAAATGTTATTATACATTTAGTAAATAAATTACCGTTATCGTATAAAACTATTAAGATCATTATGCAACCATAAAATGTAAGAATGACAAAAATTTACTCAAAACATACACCATGGCTGCTATTAACATTTTTCGTTGTCTTATTAGCCTCTTCCTGTAAAAAAGACCCCAAGGTTAGTCCTGCACCGATAATTACCGGCACGGTTAACTTTGCCAAACTTGGCCTGTACGAGCAAATTAATGGTAACAACAGGCGCATATTTATGGCATTGTCAAAGCTGGGTGATATTACTACTAAGAACTACGGACTGGTGTTTGACACCGGATCAACCGGGTTAACCGTTGATGCTACTGATATATTACCGGCATCAATGATTACAACAAACGGTTTTGTTTTTACCGGCGATTCTGTAACCGTAAGTGGTATAACTATAACCTCACAACAATCAACCATAACGTATGGCGGTGTTGATGGCGCAATTCAGGAATATGGCAACCTGGCCTACGCTACTGCAACTATAGGCGATGGAAATGGCCATGTAACTACACCGCGCATACCTATATTTTTATATTACAAAGTGGTTAATTTAAATACCGGCCTGCAATTAGCAGCACATGCAGCCGATGTTTTTGGCGTTGGACCCGGCGTTAGTTCAAGCAGCCGAAAAATAGCCAGCCCGTTAAGCTATTTTAAATTAGCTGATAATATTACCAGCGGTTTCCGCCTGGCTATGCTTAATTCTGCAAATTTTAGCAGCGCAACTGCCACTTACACTGCAGGTTTACTTACTATTGGCCTTACGCCAGACGATCTTAATTCGGCGGGCTTTACCATGCATCCGCTTACTTTCAATGCTATAACCGGCTACTCGCCTAATATCGCCTCAACAATTACTTACAATGGCCAAAGCATAGCCGGCTCCGTGCTGTTTGACACAGGCACCCCGGCTACTACTATTATTGAAAATCCGGCAGCAACAGTTAATTCGGCAGCATTACCTGTAAATACGGTAGTTTCTATAACAACCGGACAAGGATTTACCTATCAGTATACTACTACCAGTAGTTCTAATTTAACCCAGGTGCAAAATCCATCCTATTCTAAAGATTCAAGAACGATATTTAGTATCGATTTTTTTCTGAACAATGAGTACCTACTGGATTATACCAATCATCGTATAGGATTAAAAAATAATTAGGGCCTATAAAAAATGCACACAGTCCTGCTTGAACATATCCGCAAATATGTAACCCTTACTGATGATGAGGCGAGTTTGATCTCTCAAAAGCTAAAGCCCACAACTATTAAGAAAAAAGAGTTTTTATTACTGGCAGGCAAAGTATGCAAAGCCAATTATTTTGTAAGCAGGGGCCTTTTACGTTTATACTTCATTAACAAAAAAGAACAGGAACAAATAACACAATTTGGGCTTGAAGGATGGTGGATAACAGATTATGACAGTCTTGATACTCAAAAGCCATCGCGGTTTTATATACAGGCTGTAGAAGATGCCGAAGTTATTGCCTGGAATAAAGACGTACAGGAAGAATTAATCCTGGCTATACCTCAACTGGAAACTTACTTCAGGAAAATTTTGCAGCGTGCCTATGCGGCCTCACAACGCCGTATAGAATATATTTACGCTTATAGTGATGAGGAACGTTATAGAAACTTCAGCACCAATTTTCCCGGTTTCATACAGCGGATACCACAATATATGCTGGCTTCGTATTTAGGCTTTACACCTCAATTTCTGAGCAAGATCCGCGCTAAAAAATAGTTTTATTTCTTAATCAGGATTAACTTTTTATAACCTGTTTTGTGCCCAACTTTGCTGTATTAAAACATACAGCCATGAGCAAAAGAATAAACATCCTGCAATCAGAACCCGACGCCTACAAAGCCATTATGGGTTTAGAAAACTATGTTGCCAATAGCGGCATCAACAAAGCACATTATGAATTGATAAAAATACGGGCTTCGCAAATAAATGGCTGCGCGTATTGTTTGGATATGCATAGTCGCGACGCGCGCAAAGGCGGCGAAACAGAACAACGTATTTACGTTTTAAATGCCTGGCGCGATACCTCATTTTTTACAGAAGAAGAGAAAGCTATCCTTGCACTTACAGAAGAGGTAACCTTAATAAGCCACGGTGGCGTGTCTGATCAAACCTATCAACAAGCCGCGAGTGTATTAGACCAGCATTATCTGGCTAAGGTAATAATGGCCATAACCGTAATTAACGCATGGAACAGGATCAGCATCAGCACACGCCTCGAGCCAAAAAAAGAAGTTTGATATTAAAGCCCCTAAAAGTGTCATCATATATATATTTTATATCCATTCAACACAAAAGGCAATTAATGTTGTTTATGTGGAATAACCAAGCTATTCTTGTTTTCAAAAATTTCATTTAACTAAAAGGATTTGCTTTTTGTTAAAATTATTTATAGCTTCACATTAGCAATCTTTGCCCATGAGTAATAAAAAGAAGATCGTCATATTTGATGATGACGAAGATATTCTATCTATATGCAATTATATTTTAGAAGAGCAGGGCTGGGAAGTACACACTTTTACCGATTGCAATACAATAACCGAACGTATATCAGGTATTATGCCAAATGTGATTCTGATGGATAATTGGATACCCGATAGCGGCGGGATACTTGCTACGCAAATATTAAAAAGTACAGATATTCTGAAAAATATACCGGTAATCTATTTTTCTGCAAACAGCGATATCCAACTATTAGCCAACCATGCGGGTGCAGAAACTTACCTGGCTAAACCCTTTGACCTGACAGAACTTGAACGTGTAATAAGCACAGTTGCATAAATACTACTCACATACATAAAAAAATCCCGACTGTTATTAGCCGGGATTTTTTTATGTATATTGTTTAAGTGATTCTATACTTATTGTGGTCCGCCGCCGCCACCGTGCTGACGGCCACCACCACCCTGGCGATCTCCACCACCGCCACCCGGACGATCTCCACGCTGACGATCTCCATCTTGTGTTGGTGCACGGCCCGCAAATTTTTGAAGGCGTAAGGCAAAGGTTAACATAAAGTAACGGCCAAGCCTGTTGGTATTGGTTTGCACAACGTTACTACCCGTAGTTGTTGTTGAAAAACCTGTGTTTTGGTTAAATATATCGTTTACCGCCACGCGCAAGGTAGCCATGTTATCTTTTAGGAACCTGCGCTCTAAGTAAGCGCTTAACAGGTTAGGGTTAGTTACTGCAATATCATAACCATAGTTATATTGTTTACTATAATCGTAGCTGAATGTCCAGTTGCCAAAGTAGTTTTTACCGGTTAAACCTAATGTTAATCCTCTAATGTTAGTATTTTCACTAAATGTACCGCCTGATAAAGAGTTATTGGTTTTAGCTAAGCTATAATTCACGCTTGCCTGTGCATCAATCACATTGGTTATATCTAACCTAAAGCGTGCGTTAGGACTAAAGTTGAGTGTTTTAGCTATATTTTTAAGCATTGGGCCATATACGTTATTGCTGTCAACATTTGTTGCAAAAGCCGGGGCTATTACATAATTGGCTCCAAAACCAAAACCTGCTGTATATCTGCGCTCTTGCCATGGTTTTGAATAAAACAATTGCAAACCCGAATTAGAATAGCCGTTGGTATTTAAATATCGGGTAAGGATAGTGTTCTGGTAACGCGAAAGGCTTGGATCAGCCGCTAAAGCCGCTTTAGTGAAATTAGGGAAAGTTATCTGATTAGATGCAACATAATTACCTATTGATTGGTAAGATAGATTAGCAAAGAATATATTTCCTGAAGCCAAACCAAATGCACGGTAACGCGCAGATATATTATTGGTAAACTGTTGTTTAAGATCTGGGTTACCTTGTGTTAAATATAAAGCGTTAGAAAAATCTGTTACAGGTTGTAATTGGTTAAATGTTGGCTGTACACTTGTTCCGTTATAATTTAGATTGAATGACTCGTTACGTGAAAAATTATAATTATAATTTGCAGCCGGTATAACGTTAAAACCAGTAGAGTGGGTATGCAAACCGGTAGTAACAGATTGTCCGTCTAAAACAGATGGCTGCACACCAACGCCTAATGTATAGTTGTATTTAGCCGCAATAACCCGGTAGTTTAACCCTACTTTATTAGTAGTAAAAGTAAAGTTGTAATTATTACTCAATAAAGCGTAGTTATTAAAAGTATTCGCGGTTGATAAAGTATCTGTTTCCTTATCATTTGAAGTATAAGAATGATTGAAACCATAATTAAGCTCCAGGTAAGATATTTTACCGATAGGGTGCAGGTAAGAAACATTGGCGCCTACTGTTGTGGTACGGTTATTTGTATTAATTACCTGATTAACCGGCACATTTGACACACCGACAAGATAGGTATTTACCGGGTTATCATACGAAGTAGTTTGCGCTGTAGTAGCGCTTAAGTAGATACTTAAATTACGGCGCTCCGGAAACCTATGGTTATACAACGCGTTAATACCAAATGTTGGCGATTGTGAATTGTTGAAATCAATAGTTTGATACTTGGTTGTCACAGTGCCGCTTTTGGTTAAAAGCTCATTATCTAATGATGATGAGTTGGTACTGGCGTAGCTAAACGTAGGTGTTACTTTTAAATAATTAATGGTATCTGGCTTATACTCCAGGTTAAAAGTAAACCTATGATTTATCGGATTATCTGTTGATTGTCTGTCTGAATTAGTAACCCTGTTTGTACCACTGTTGGTGGTTAATGTATTAGTTGTTGTACTGGTTGAGTTATCAGAGAAACTATAACTACCGTATACAGATATAAATTTACCCCATTGGTCGCGGTAATTGGTACCTATTGCGCGTGCAATAGTAATACCATCTTTATTGCTCACTAAACTGTTGTTACCTCCCGGGCCACCACCGCCTCTTTGACGGCCACCTGCACCACCGCCGTTACCTCCAAAATTGAAGGTATTGGTGTTAATATTATTGATATTGCCCAATAAGGTTATTTGCCTGTTTCCCTTAAAGTCAAAGCCGTTTACAGTACCTAAATAGCGGTTAGCGTCAACAACACCCGGCTGCGAAGGCAGCATATCCTTACCATAACCTGCGGATGCCTGTAAAGAGTAACCGTAGTTTTTATCTGCCCTTATGGTAAAGTTTAATATTTTATTAGGCTCGCCGGTTCTAATCCCGGTTAAATTGGCCTGGTCGCCGTAATCATCAATTACCTGTACGCTTTCTAATATATCGGCAGGTAAGTTTTTGGTAGCAGACTGTACGTCGCCACCCATAAAGTCTTTGCCGTTAATACGCACTTTAGTAACCGACTTTCCTTGCGTAGTTACATTGCCATTGGCGTCAACATCAAGCCCCGGTATTTTCTTTAAAACATCTTCTACAGGTGCATTTTGACGTACAGGGTAAGCCGCGATCTTATAATCGACCGTATCTTCCTTAAACTTAACCGGGTTAACACCAACAATTACAACTTCCTTTAGCTGCCTGCTTTCGCCTTTTAAAACTATCGGCGGGATAACAAAGGCTGAATTATCAGTAGGCGAAAAAGTATAATGCTTGATGATACCCTGGTAACCAAAAGAGGATATGTAAAGTGTGATCTTACTTCCTTTAATATTGCTAAAGCTAAATTTACCATCAATATCTGTTGATATGATTGTACTATCACCAAGATCGGTTTTTAACTTAACCGCACTGCCCGGAAGCGTTTGTTTAGCAGTATCAATTAACTGGCCGCTTACACCGCGGCCTGTTTGCGCATAAGAGCTGATAGTGAAGAATAATAATAAGGGGATAAAAATATACTTCATAAGATTTAAGTTCTCTGATTTTATTAATTTTTTAAATGCTAAAAAACATTTATACTGCAAAGGTTCAATTTATATTGTGTTTAAAATTATCTTTAATACTATTGTTACACTAAGCCTGCTAAATAGTTTAATTACACCACGATTGTTACATTTATGGTACTATAAAACATCCCGGCGGTATTAAATCTCGATGAGATAAAAAAATTAGTTGGCGGTCTCAAACTCTTCATCTACACTCTCGCGCAGATCATATAGCAACCATTGCTTTTGGGAGATAGCTTTAGTTTTTGATTGAAGCAGCTTGATGAAATCTTTTACACCTACCGGCTCATTGCCGTTGCCGTGTATCAGCACAATACTGCCTGCGTGTGGTTCTTGCCCTTTGGCTAACCAGGCATCAGTACCTATCGGGATCAAGCCCAAATCAGTTATCCGGTTTACCAATTGCTGATCTGACACCAGGCCCGGAAACCTGAAAAATGCTGACGGCAGCAATCCGTTCTTAAGCATGGCTTTCTCTGTCTCCAGCACCTCGAAATTAATATCAGTACCCGGTTCTAATAAAAAATTCTCTTTTAGGGGCAAGCTTTTGCTAACACGATGGTTGAAAGAGTGGTTTATCCAGGTAATATAGATCTCGCCCTTGCGCTCCATTTGTTTTAGCCAATCCAGGTCGCGCGGGTGCTGGCGCATCCAGATCCCGGTTATAGACAAAGCAATAGGCGCAGGTTTTTCTACTTTCTGAAATTCGGTAAAGATATCGGTAAAGATCTGCTTATCTAATGGCCGGTGCGATGGACAAAGATCAGCCGTTAAACTGATGCCGCTTTCTTTGGGCATCCCGGTTTCAATACCGGCATCCTGTATGTTAACTGATTGCTTTTCGGCCTTAGCCAATGCTTTTTGATAAGGTGTATTTTTAAAAAAGGCGCGAGCTTCGGTCATACTCATGGCTTTAACCTGGTAAGCGGCCGGTTCATCAATTTTGGTTTCGAGCGTTTGCGGGTTAACCATCAGGAAGTATTTGCGGCCCTCGTTCTCAAATTGCCGTAGTATCATCCAGTCCTGTGGATGGTTTTTGGCCCATCCGTAATAAACCTTATATTCTTTGATCTTTAAATAATTAGCTTGTGCATTAACTGTTAATGATAGTGTATTTAGTAAGAAAAAGGCGATCAGGTATTTAAAAGTAGTTTTCATTATGCAGATGCAACTAAATGCGGTTAAAAATGTTTGGTCAATTAATTAACTAATGGTGATATTTGATTTTTTAAGCTGATAACTACAATGACCCGATTATCTGTCAATATTAATAAAATTGCTACACTGCGTAATTCGCGAGGTGGCAATAATCCAAATTTAATACACGTTGCTACAGATTGCGAGCGTTTTGGCGCGCAGGGCATAACGGTACACCCGCGCCCCGACGAAAGGCATATTCGTTACAACGATGTTTTTGAGCTTAAAAAGATAGTCACTACCGAGTTTAATATTGAAGGCAATTGCCAGGAACAAAAATTTGTTGACCTGGTGCTGGCTAATAAACCCGGGCAGGTAACTTTAGTACCCGATGTATTGGGGCAGATCACCTCGAACCATGGTTGGGATACCATCAAGAACCAGGATTATTTAAAAGAGATCATCGCTGTGTTTAAAAATGCCGGTATCCGTGTTTCTATTTTTGTTGACCCGATAGTGGAGATGGTACAAGCCGCCGCCACAACCGGCACCGACAGGATAGAGCTATACACCGAAGCCTACGCGCACCAATATCCCAAGGATAAAGCTACAGCAATTGCTCCATACGTAAAAGCCGCCGAAGCTGCCCACAAACTGGGCTTAGGTATAAACGCCGGCCATGACCTTGATCTGCATAACCTTAAATATTTTGCCGAAAACATACCCGCTTTAGACGAAGTAAGCATTGGCCACGCATTGATTACCGACGCTTTATATTATGGCTTGGAGAATACTATACAAATGTATTTGAGACAGTTGGTTTAACTATCTTGTCATCCTCTTTTTATCAAATATTATAAGCATACGTCTTCTTGATCTCCTTTAACACAAAAGCGCTGTTCAATAAACCAATGTTATTGATCTTGGATAATTTGTAGCGTATAAAGTCATGGTACTCATCAATACTGCCTACGTTTATCTTTAGCAGGAAATCTATCTGTCCGGCTATGTGGTAGCACTCTTGTACCTCATCCAATTTCAATATTTCTTCCTCAAACTTATCAATATACTCTTCATGGTAACGCATGGATACCTGGCAGTAGCTGGTAAAGGGTTTATTGATAAGATTTTTATCTAAAATAGCCACGTAATCTTTTATAAAACCGGTGTTTTCCAACCGTTTTATCCGCTCATAAACAGGCGATATGGTCAAATTAAGTTTTGATGCCAGTTCTTTAGTGGTAATCTTGGCGTTTTTCTGCAATTCGCGCAGAATGCTTTTGTCAATTTCGTCTATAGTTTCCATTGGGATATTTTTTCTATTTAAATGGTGATTATGGTCTTTTTAAAGATGTTTTTTATAAAAATAATACATTTTGCAGAAAAATTTACCAATACTATCATACTAATAAAATAAAAAATCTTTATTGTGTAAATTTGACCGGGATAATATTTAAGCAGAAAAAGCATGAAATTAAACACACAGTACGAGGAAAAATTTGAGCGAAGACACATTGCTCCCGGCGATTCGGACACCGCAGAGATGCTCAAAGTTGCAGGCGCAAAAACGCTTGACGAACTGATTGAGCAAACGGTACCGGCAAAGATCAGGTTAAAAAATGCGTTGAACCTGCCTGCGGCAAAAAGTGAGTTCGCCTACCTTAAAGACCTTAAACAAACCGCGTCAAAAAACAAAGTTTACCGCAGCTATATTGGCCAGGGGTATTATGACGTAATTGTACCGGGTGTTATTCAGCGTAATATTTTAGAAAATCCCGGATGGTATACCCAGTATACCCCTTACCAGGCAGAAATTGCACAGGGCCGTTTACAGGCGCTGTTAAACTTCCAGACCATGGTGGTTGATTTAACCGGTATGGAAATAGCCAATGCGTCGCTATTAGACGAAGGTACTGCTGCTGCCGAAGCCATGTTTATGCAGTACACTTTGCGTAAAAAAGATTCGGCAAAAACTTTCTTTGTATCAGAAGAGGTTTTCCCGCAAACTATAGATATTTTAAAAACAAGGGCACAGCCTTATGGCATCACCCTGCAAATAGGCGACCACCGTGCGGTTGAGTTAACCGACGATATGTTTGGCGCCATTATACAATATCCTGCCGGCAATGGCCAGGTTTATGATTATGCCGATTTTGTAGCCAAAGGCCACGATAAAGGTATTAAAACCACCGTTGTAGCCGATATTATGAGCTTGGTACTGCTAACGCCTCCGGGTGAATGGGGTGCTGACATCGTTGTTGGTTCTACGCAACGCTTTGGCGTACCAATGGGTTTTGGCGGTCCGCACGCTGCATTTTTTGCAACTAAGGAAGAATACAAACGTTCTATCCCGGGCCGTATCATTGGTGTTACTATTGATAGCGCAGGCAACTACGCTTTACGTATGGCACTGCAAACCCGCGAGCAACACATCCGCAGGGATAAAGCTACCTCCAATATTTGTACCGCGCAGGCATTATTGGCTATTATGGCCGGTATGTATTCGGTTTATCATGGCCCTAAAGGCTTAAAGCTGATCGCCGAACGTATTCACGGATTAGCCATATTGTTAACGCAAAGCCTTGAAGCATTAGGCTTTAAACAGTTAAACGATTCTTATTTCGATACCGTTAAGTTCGACCTGGGCGATTTGGTTGGTTCTATCCACTCGGAAGCTTTAAATAACGAGCTTAACTTAAATTATCAAGGATCAGTAGTTACCATCTCTATTGATGAGACTACATCGCCAGAGGATATAAAAACCATAGTGCGCCTGTTTGCCAAAGTAAAAGGCAAAACTATTAACGATGTTAACTTTGACGGGTTACAGGCTAATTTAGAAACTACTATCCCTGCCAATCTGCAACGCACATCGGCTTACTTAACACACGCTATATTTAACACGCACCATTCAGAACATGAAATGCTGCGTTATATCAAATCGTTAGAAACTAAAGATCTTTCGCTTTGCCATTCTATGATAGCTTTAGGCTCATGTACCATGAAGCTGAATGCTACTACAGAAATGGTACCGGTTACCTGGGCCGAGTTTAGCCGTATGCACCCATTTGCGCCGGTTGACCAGGTTGGCGGTTATATGCAATTGTTTGATGAGCTAAATCGCTGGTTAAGCGAGATCACCGGCTTTGCAGCAATGAGCTTACAGCCAAACTCAGGCGCGCAAGGCGAATACGCCGGCTTGATGGTTATCCGTGCTTATCATATAGATCGTGGCGACGCGCACCGTAATGTGGTACTGATCCCTTCATCGGCACACGGTACTAACCCTGCATCAGCAGCTATGGCAGGCATGAAGATAGTAATTGTTAAATGCGACGATAACGGGAACATTGATGTTGCCGATATGAAAGCTAAAGCCGAAGAGCATAAAGATGATCTTTCTTGCCTGATGGTTACTTACCCGTCAACCCACGGTGTATTCGAGGAATCGATCATTGATATCTGCCAGATCATTCATGATAACGGCGGCCAAGTTTATATGGACGGCGCTAACATGAACGCTCAGGTTGGTTTAACCAGCCCGGCTACTATTGGTGCCGACGTTTGCCACTTAAACCTGCATAAAACCTTCTGTATCCCTCACGGTGGTGGTGGCCCTGGTATGGGTCCGATTGGGGTGGCTAAACACTTGGTGCCTTACCTGCCGGGCCATGCTGTTGTTGATATAGACAATGGTAAAGCTATCCACGCGGTATCCGCAGCACCTTGGGGCTCGGCATCTATCCTGATCATATCGCACGCATACATAGCCATGATGGGTGGTGATGGGTTGACCAACGCTACTAAATATGCTATCCTTAATGCCAACTATATCAAGTCACGCTTAGAGAACCACTACCCGGTATTATACACCGGCTCGCATGGCCGTTGCGCGCACGAGATGATATTGGATTGCCGATCATTTAAAGCAGCAGGTATAGAGGTGGTTGATATCGCTAAACGTTTAATGGATTATGGTTTCCACGCGCCAACAGTATCGTTCCCGGTTGCGGGTACGGTAATGGTTGAGCCAACCGAGTCTGAGCCTAAACACGAATTAGATCGCTTCTGCGATGCCATGATAGCTATCCGCAAGGAAATAGCCGCCATTGAAAGCGGATCATCTGACAAAGCCGATAACCCGCTTAAAAACGCACCACACACAGCAGCCGTTATTACTGCAGATGCATGGGAGCATCCATACAGCCGCCAAAAAGCAGCCTTCCCGCTGCCTTATGTAGCTGCATATAAATTCTGGCCATCAGTAGGCCGGGTTAATGACACCTACGGCGACCGCACGCTAATCTGCTCATGCCCGCCATTAACAGATTACGAGTTGGAAGAAAGTGAAGTAACTACTCCGGAATACGGAACGTGATTTTTTGATGTGCAGATGTGCAGGTGATGATAAATTGTCTGCACATTTTCGTTTAACCATGAATCTGCGCTACCTTAATAACCTTATCGTTGTTAAATTGGATATACAATTCGTCAGCATCCATTGCAAAGCCCGGCAAAAAACCCAGGTAGTAATACCGCTTATCACCGCCGCTAATGTTCTCCTGTTTGCCTAATATTGCATTAACTTCGGCTTTGGTTTTGCCTATCAACATTTTACTTTCGATGATATTTGCAGTCATCCTGTAACGCATGTCTTTATTTGCAAACCATTCTCTCTTGTCGAAATTACTAGTAGGGTAATAGCACATGTAAAATAACAAAAGCATGATAGCTCCCCAATACAGCAAAGGTGTGATCAGGATGGTAGATACCCATATCGTTGCCTGTCTTTTGTGGCTATTATTAATAAATTTACTGTAAAGCCATCGCCAAAAGAAATATGCCGGCAAACTAAAAGCCAAAACGATCAAAATGTCTTCAAAGTAATGCATGGTCAAGGTTTAGGTTTTGACGCGGTTTGTTATAAAAAGTTACTAAAATTAACATAACATCCGCACATTTGCATATCTGCACATCAGCACATTCAAAATATGATTGCTCAAACCCCACCAACACCCTACTACGCCGTAATATTTACCTCATTACGCACCCCTGATGAAACAGGCTACCCGGCCATGGCCGATGCAATGGAAAACCTGGCCGCGCAACAGGAAGGCTACTTAGGTATTGAATCTGCCCGAAAAGATATCAGCATAACTGTTTCCTACTGGGCATCATTAGAAGCTATCCGCAACTGGAAAGCCAACGCCGACCATCTCATGGCACAAAAATATGGTCGTGAGAAATGGTATGAGAGTTATAAAGTGAGGATCTGTAAAGTGGAAAGGGATTATGGATTTGAGGTTTGATTTGTCGTGGTCTCCGAAAATTATGTGTCGGTTTAACCTATCGCTTCTTTAGGCCTTCGCGCGCAAGGCTTGCCCCCGCTCAATTGCCGCGGGAAGGCTGTTACTTTTTGTCTTGATACAAAAAGTAACCAAAAAAATCAAGTCAGGCCGATCGCTGCCACTTCACAGGCCAGACTCCCGGCCGCGCGCCCTGACAGGCCTTTGCGCTTCTTTGCATCATCCGCACTTAGCAAAATATTTATACTGTCCGAAATTCGTCATACGGGCAGCTTCGGGCGAAAGGAGGTAAAACAAGATGGACTGTGCGGAAGCACGGGTATTGGTAATTTTGCTTGAGGCGGCAGCCTTGCGCGACGGGGCAAAAGGACCGGGCCCGAGGTTTTGCCGCCTTTGCAGCGCATAGGGCCTGTGCGGCAGAGAAGCATCCCGGATGACTTGATTTTTTTGTTACTTTTTTCATCAAGGAAAAAAGTAATGGGGCTCCTCGCCCAAGAGCGGGGCAAGCTAAGCGTGCAAAGGCCACAAAGCGACAGTATCATATCAAGAAAATCTTCATTATTTGATTTTCGCAAATAACCGATTGATTTATCCAAACAATCGCCTTTTGTTTTGATTGATCTTTGTATCAACAATTCACAAAGAAAATGGAAAACAAAAAAATAGCCTTAATAACCGGCGGCAGCCGCGGATTAGGCAAAGACATGGCCCTTAAGCTTGCCGAAAAAGGTATCGACGTTATCCTTACCTACAATAACAAAGCTGACGATGCCAACGAAGTAGTTAAACAAATACAACAAGTTGGGCAAAAAGCAGCTACCCTGCAATTAAACACAGGCGATATTAAAAGCTTTGCCGCTTTCATCGAAAAACTGAAAGGCATTTTAAACGAAACTTTCGGCAGAGATCATTTAGACTTCTTGATCAATAATGCAGGTTTTGGATTACACACTCCCTTCGGCCAAACTACCGAAGAAGCATTTGACGACTTGATGAATGTACATTTTAAAGGCGTTTATTTCCTAACACAAGGCATGTTACCCCTTTTAAATGATGGCGGCGGTATTATTAATATTTCATCAGGATTGGCCCGTTTCAGTATGCCGGGTGCATCAGCCTACGCGTCAATGAAGGGTGCTATCGAAGTCCTCACCCGTTATCTTGCAAAAGAGTTGGGATCAAAAGGAATCCGTGCTAATGTGGTTGCTCCCGGCGCCATAGCTACCGACTTTGGTGGCGGCCGCGTTCGTGACGACCAACAAGTAAACCAAATGGTAAGCAACATAACTGCGTTAGGCCGCCCGGGCGAAGCCGATGACATTGGCGGCGTGGTTGCCTTTTTGTGTACCGATGATGCCAGGTGGATCAATGGCCAGCGTATTGAAGTATCGGGTGGTATGAATTTATAATTGATATTCTCTAACTTTGAATAATACAAACACTACGGCATGATAACCAACACATCATTAGAAGGTTTTTACGAAGAAAGCTCGGCACCGCTACCAAGTGGCATAGCCAAAGAGATAGGCCATTTTAATGTGTTTGTTACCGAAACGCTGTTTGATAAAAAGACCGGCGCGCGCGAGATGCCATACAGCCGGAGATCATATTATAAGATAAGCTGGATAAGAGGAAAAAGCAGGGCCGAGTATGCGGATAAAACTATCGATATCCCGGAAAGCGCCCTGCTTTTTGCAACCCCTAAAATTCCTTATAACTGGATCCCCGAAAGTGGCAATCAAACCGGGATGTTCTGCATTTTTACCGCTGATTTCCTGGCTCCGGGGAAAGCCGGGGTAGACCTGGATGACCTGCCGCTTTTTCAGCCGGGGCAGGTACCCATATTTCAGTTAAACCCCGATGAGGTTAAGGAAATAGAATACATCTTAAAAAAAATTCACAAAGAGATCGGCTCTGATTATAAGTATAAATATGACCTGTTACGTAACCTGGTTTTGGAGCTGATCCACTATGGTCAGAAGTTACAACCGGTATCGGCTGTTGAAACTACCCACAACGCGTCCGAGCGGATCTCGTCCCTATTCATAGAGCTACTGGAAAGGCAATTCCCCATCGACTCGCAGCACCAGCGTTTAAAGCTGCGTGCAGCTAAAGACTATGCAGATCGCCTGGCTGTGCATGTGAATCATTTAAACAAAGTGTTGAAAGAGGTAACCGGCAGCACCACTACACAGATCATTGCCAACCGCGTTATACAGGAAGCCAAGATCCTGCTCAAACAAACCAACTGGAACATCGCTGAAATAGCCTACACACTTGGGTTTGATGATATAGCGCACTTTTCTAATTTCTTTAAGAAACAGACCGCGATAGCGCCGGTGGCGTTTAGGGGTGATTACCATAACATTATTAGTTGTAATTTGACTGACAAGTAAATACGTCTGCTTGTATTAATAAAATCAAACACGTAAATTTGAAACAAGGCTTAACATACAACATTATGGAACGGATAGTATTAGAAGTAGATGATACGGTAGCAAAAGTTTGGCGTAATACGTCTGCTAAACTACGCGCCCAAATTGGAAAAAGTCTTGGACAAGCTCTTACAGATTCCTTAAATAAAAACAAAGACCTTAATTTTGAATTATTGTTACAGGATGTTAGACGTGAAGCGGCTATAAATGGTTTGACAGAAGAGACGCTCACTCGATTGTTAGATGAAGAAAACTAACCGCTTTGTATTAGACACAAATACATTAGTGAGTGCGTTTTTGCTTTCACGGAACACTGTAGCGGCCCAGGCTTATTATAAGGCAAAAAGCCTGGGTAAGATAATTTGCTCTGATGAGACCTTTAACGAGTTTAGCGATATTTTTATTCGGCCCAAATTTGATCGCTATGTCCATTTAAACAAGCGGCTCAGTATTATTGAAGACCTGAAATTTCTAATATATTTCACGCCCGTTACTACTTCTCTGCAAGTTTGCCGTGATTCAAAAGACAATAAATTTTTAGAGTTAGCGGTTGATGCCAATGCCGTTTGTATTATTACCGGCGATAAAGATTTGCTTGTTTTAAATCCATTTAATAAGATCTCAATTCTTACCCCCGCCGAGTTTTTGAAAACATTTTAACCTCAAATGAGTGATCCGCTTTCGGATAAAAACATGACGCAGATTTGTCCTTACGATACCGTCAGCTCGCCCCTTAAATCAACTTCTAAATAATGTTTCACTTCTTTGGGGTCATCAAACTGGCCCAGCAGGTACATCATCTTGGTAACAGCTGCCTCAAAGGTCATGTCATAGCCATTGGCTACACCTATGTCCTTTAGTTGCTTGCTGGTTTCGTAACGGCCCAACTCGACCGTACCTACTTTACATTGTGAGATATCCAATACCACTTTGCCGCTGTCTATAGCGCCTTTAAGCAGGTCTATAAACCATTGGTCGGTGGTAGTGTTACCCGCGCCGAAGGTTTCCATTACAATACCGCGTACATCGGCACCTAAAATAGCTGCAACCACCTTGGGGCTAATCCCCGGGTATAGCTTCAATACGGCAACCTCGTTAACCAGGTTTTTATGTTTGATCAGCGGTGCATCAGCTGGTTGCCTGATATCATTTGCATTGAAACGCAAATGCACACCCGACTCGGCCAATATAGGGCAATTTGGCGAACGAAATGCCTCGAACTTAGATGAGTTATATTTAAACGAGCGGTTACCACGGAACAGCTTGTAATCAAAGTAGATACAGACTTCGGGTACACGTGCGCGGTCATTCTTTTTGGCATTGGCTATCTCAATAGCCGTCATCAGGTTTTCTTTGGCATCTGTACGGATAGCGCTGATAGGCAATTGTGAACCGGTAAAGATGATAGGCTTCGCCAGGTTTTCCAGCATAAAGCTCAAAGCAGATGCCGTGTAGGCCATGGTGTCTGATCCATGCAAGATCACAAAACCATCAACCTCGTCATAATTAGATTCGATCAATCCCGCCAACTCACTCCAGATCTCGGGGTTCATGTTGGATGAATCGATGATCTCATCGAACGAGTGAACCTTGATCTTGCAATTCAGTTTCTCCAATTCGGGCACGTTATCCATTATCTGTTCGAAATTAATGGGTTTAAGCACCTTGGTTACAGGATCGGACATCATACCAATGGTACCACCGGTATAGATGATGAGTATCTGGCTCATTAAATTGGGATTATGCGGTAATTAAATATCATCCTCACACACCAAAAACTTGTTTTGAATTGGCGGTTGTTATATTGGCTACTGTTTGTATATCTGTTTGATATATTTCTGCTACCTTTTGGGCAACATATGTCAAATAAGAACTTTCATTGGGTTTACCCCTGTGCGGAACGGGCGAAAGATACGGAGAATCTGTTTCTAAAACGATATGGCTTAAATCAAATTGAGGTAAAATTTTGTCCAACCCACCGTTCTTGTACGTTACTACGCCACCTATCCCCAGGTAAAATCCCAAGTCGATAGCCTGCTGTGCTTGCGCCGCATTTCCTGTAAAACAATGAAAGATCCCAAACAGGTCATCATCCTTTTCTTGTTCTAATACCTCGAACACTTCATCAAAAGCTTCGCGGCAATGTATCACAATAGGCAGTTTTAATGATTTAGCCCAGTTGATCTGTTGCTTAAAAGCTTGCACCTGAATATCCAAAGTGGTCTTGTCCCAATACAGGTCAATACCTATCTCGCCTATGGCATAAATGGCATGCTCTTTTTTGCTGTCGCGGATAATGGCCAGTTCTGCTTCCCAGCCTTCCTTTACCGAACATGGGTGCATCCCCAGCATCGGGTAACACATATCCGGATATTCCTTAACCAAACCAAATACCTGCGCTACAGATTCGGCATCAACATTGGGCAAAAACAGTCGCTTAACATCATTATCAATACAACGCTGTATCAATTCGGCCCGCTTGGCTTGATCCTGCTGATAATATAAATGGGTATGCGTGTCTGTTAATATCATGCTGCAAAATTAAAAAAGCCTTTCGGTTTAATCGAAAGGCTTTCTCACTATTGTTTCTTTTTGGCTGTAGCGGGCTTTTTTGCCAGCGGCCTCTTAGTTGTTGATCTTGCGACCGGCTTTTTAGTAGCCACCGGCGCAGCATGTTTTATCCGGTTAACTTTTACCAGTTCAATATCAAATATTAACGTACTGAAAGGTTTAATATCAGGCCCCGAAGCGCTGGCGCCATAAGCTAACTTTGATGGGATGAAGAGCTGTGCTTTGCCACCTTCGTTTAACAAAAGCAAGGCTTCTTCCCAACCGGGTATTACACCCTGGGCACCTAAAGCAAAGGTAATTGGCTCAAAAGCACGACCGGGCTGTTGCAAACCCGCCTTTGTTGCTTCGGCTTCAATACTGGTGTCAAATACTTTACCTTCTAACGTGTGGCCTATATAATTTACAAAAACGGTATCTCCTTTAAGTGGCTTAGGTTTTAGGCCAACTTTGGTAATCTTATATTTTAAACCCGATGGTGTAGTGGTATAAACCAGTTTCTTGTCTGCTATATATTTATCAGCAATTACGCCTTCTTGCACTTGTGCTTTTTCGGCTTCCACTTTTGCTGCAGCCATAGCCTTATCTCTTTCGGCCATTGCATCTGCTAATGATTGCACCCGTTCTACCTTTATTAAAAATACCAGGTAGCTACCTTTTGGCAAAAACGGCGGGCGTTTGTCTTCCTGCATTTTAAAGATAGAATCAGTAGGCGCTTTTACCATCAAACTATCTTTCACCGTTAAAAGTGGCAAGATATCCATCAGGTCGCCGGTTGGCTGTACCTGTACCTGTGCCGGCCGGCCACTTTGATAGCTACTATAAAGAACAGAGTCCTTGTCTGTTTTTTGTATGATCTGGAAAGTTACAATATCATTCACCTTGATCTTCTCGCCGGCATTTTGGGTAAAGATCTTGTACAACGTACCTTTTGGGCTGCGTTGGAAACCATCCTGTGCGTTAGCTTTTACAGCAAGCGCGGTAACTAAAATATATAAAAGGTATTTTTTCATAATTAAAAAAGCCTTCCTTGTTTAAAAGGAAGGCTATATAAAGTTAAATTATACTTATTTTTTTAATGGTAGTGACGCTACAGGGGCAGGTGCCACAGCGCCTGCTTTTGGATGCACAATGTCAACTACTTCCAATTCAAAAACAATTGGGGTAAAAGCAGCTATTGGGCCTGCACCTTGAGCTCCATAAGCAAGGCTTGACGGAATAATTAAAGTAGCTTTTGCACCTTTGTTTAACAATTGCAATCCTTGATCCCATCCCGGAATAACTTTTCTTTCGCCAACAGCAACACGTATCGGTGTGTAAGGACGTTGATCCAGGCTTGGTAATTTTGCTTTTACGGCTTCTGCTTTTACGCTGCTATCAAATACTTTACCACTCAATAATCTGCCGGTATAATGGATTACTGCAGTATCACCTTTTCCAATTAAAGCGCCGCTGCCCTGTTTCGTAATGACATAGTATAAACCAGAGTCGGTTTTATTTACAGTAAGCTTATTATCAGCAATATATTTAGTGATTTTAGCCGGTTCAGCTCCTTTTTCTGCTAAAGACAACTCATTCATATATTTCGTGATAGCTGCTTGAAATACTTGGTCAGTCTGCGTTCCTTTAGCTATAACTTTAACAATTTTTAAATCGTAGTTTAGGTATTTACCTTTAAATGTTGGTGGTTTTTGACTTTTCTTAAATACAGTGTCAGCACTGATTTTAAAGCTGGCGCTATCACCTTCGGCTAATAATTTTATAGCCTCAAAAACATCACCTTTAGACTGTGGTTTAGGTAAAATTATCGGTGTAGGACGTCCTTGCTCATAAGTACTTAATAATACAGAGTCATCATCTCTTTTAAGAATCAGATTTGCTAAAACAAAATCGCCTTCTTTAATTTTAGGGCCAGATTTGTCTGTATATATAGTATATAACAATCCGTTCTCGCCCTTCTTGTATCCACCATTACAGCTTGCCAGGCCCATCGCTGCAAGTGCTAAAAACATCAGATTTTTTTTCATTTTTCTTTATTGAATTAATAGTTTTTTGTATTCGGGTAAAATTAGTTTTAATTGATTAACAACCTCCTGCAAACTTGCTGATGATTGGCCGCCGGCCGCATTTCTGTGACCGCCGCCGCTAAAGTACAATTTACAAATCTCATTTGCAGGAAAATCACCTTTTGAACGTAAGGAAAGTTTCACTTTATCTCCTCTTTCAACAATAAAAGCGGCCAAACGTATGCTGGCGATAGATAAAGCGTAGTTAACAATACCTTCAGTATCGCCGGTATTAACGTCGTATTTTTCCAGATCGTGTTTATTAACGGTAATAATTGCGGTATTAAATTCTGGCAACACCTCTAAACAGTTAGTTAAGCAGTGTCCCAAAAAGCGTAAACGACTTTCTGAAGCGCTATTATACACCAGCTCATGTATGCGCGAGTTAGGCGCACCTGCATCTATCAGGTCAGCAACTACGCGATGTACATTAGAAGTAGTGTTTGGCAATCTGAACGACGCCGAATCTGTCATAATGCCGGTATATAAACAGGTAGCCACATCTTTATTGATCAATGCTTTATTATTAAGCACATCAACAATAAAGGTATATACTAACTGAGCAGCAGCACAGGCATTAATATCCCAGTGGCGGAAATCATCAAAATCCTCCGGTTCGAGGTGATGATCGATCATTATTTTATAGGCTTTGGCGGCGCGCACCAGTTCGCCCATTTCATTTATGCGGCTAAGATTATTAAAGTCAAGGCAAAATACAATGTTCGCGTCAGCAATTAAAGCCGCTGATTTATCGGTTTGTTCTGTATATATAATAACACTCTCATTACCCGGCATCCAGCTTAAAAAATCAGGATAATCTGATGGTGTAATTACTGTGGTATGATGCCCCTGCTGTATTAAATAATTATATAAACCTAAAGACGACCCCATAGCATCGCCATCAGGTTTATGATGGGTGGTTATTACTATTTTTTTAGGACTGGCTAATAAGTTATTAAGCGCCGCAGTATCTAACATCAATTTTTAAAAAAGAGTTGCAAAGCTATATAAATAAATATTAAAGCATTCATAATTAATTAAAAAAGCTTTACCGTTCGGTTGCAAAACCCTACTTTTGCACCTTTATACACGAAAAGCGGTATTTATAATACGCAATACACAGCATATCACCCCAAATAAAACACAAAAATGGCAAGTAACAAAACCTTTACAATGATTAAACCTGATGCTGTTGCTAACGGACACATCGGTGCAATTTTAGATAAAATAACCAAAAGCGGCTTTAAAATAGTTGCTTTAAAATTGACTGCTTTAAGTGCAGAAAAAGCAGGCGAGTTTTACGCTGTGCATCAGGAACGTGGTTTTTACAAAGACCTGGTTGCTTTCATGTCATCAGGCCCAATTGTAGCGGCTATATTAGAGAAAGACAACGCTATCGAAGATTTCCGTAAGCTAATTGGTGCTACAGACCCTTCAAAAGCTGAGCCGGGAACCATCCGTAACCTGTTTGCCAAATCAATTGATGCAAACGCTGTTCACGGATCAGATTCGGACGAGAACGCGGCTATCGAAGGCAGCTTCTTCTTCTCTGCATTCGAAAGAGTTTAAATCAGTTTAAAACATAAAAAAGGCTTCTGAAAGAAATTTTCAGGAGCCTTTTTTGTTTATCAGGAGTTCTCCACCTGTTGAGTAAATAATGTGGCTTAATATTTGCCTGTATAACCACATGAAACCAATAGTAAAAGCACTTCTTAATATAGCTGTTATAGCCGTGGTAGTATTTGTGCACACTTTGTTTTTTCTGCACCATCCGCCCGAAGTGCAATTGGCGTTTTTAACTCCGGGTGTTACTTTATTAGGATATTCTATTATTCGCGATAGCTATTTTAAAAAGCCTTCTTCATCTGCACGCTGGGTTAGAGAAAGATAATATCTTCTATTAGTACACTTTTAGCTTCGGCATTAATTTTCTCAATTATTTGCGACCGCATTAGCACCAGTTCGTTTTTTATTACTGACGATTCTACACGTAAAAAAAGTTTTTTATCATGTATAAATAATTCTTTGGTACGGTTAGCTACCGGCTTACCAACCAACTCGGGCCACTGGGCTATAATACCCGTTTCATCAAACTTACGTTTAATTTTATAGACCTGCATCATTTGCTCGATAGCCTCTTTTAGCGATTTGTCGTTAGCTTTGCGCATTTACTTCCCCTTCTTTTACTTTAAATATGCGGATAGGTACCTGCATACCTTCAAATATGTTACTTACCCGGGCATCATTGGTATCGGTAATAAAAACCTGCCCAAAGTTGTTGTTCGATACCATTTTCATTAGTTTGGTAACCCGCAGGTCATCCAGCTTATCAAAGATATCATCAAGTAATAACAGCGGTTTAAACCCTTTTTGCTGATCTAAAAAACTATACTGCGCCAGCTTTAACGCAATTAAAAAAGATTTTTGCTGCCCCTGCGACCCAAACTTCTTCATAGGCATACCATGTACGGCAAACTGCAATTCGTCTTTATGGATACCGGCGGTAGTACGCTCTAAAACGCGGTCTTTTTCCACGTTTTTCCTCAACAGTGTAGAAAAATTTTCCTGCAACAATTGCGATTCATACACCAATGCCACCTGCTCGGCATCATCACTTAAAAATTTATAATGTTTATTAAACACCGGCGTAAACACTTCCATAAAGGCCCGGCGCTTCTCAAATATACGGTTGCCAGAAACCATCAATTGCTCATCCAGTACTTCTAATAATCCTGGATCATATCTGCCGGTATCAGCAATACGTTTTAAAAACGCGTTGCGGTTAGCCAGTACTTTATTATAAGTAATCAACTCGTCCAGGTAAGAATTATCTGTTTGCGATATTACGTTATCAATAAACTTGCGCCGCTCTTCGCTACCCTCTATAATAATACTAATATCATAAGGCGATACCATAACTAAAGGTAATAGCCCAATATGATCGGCAAGCCGCTGATAATCTTTCTTATTGCGCTTAAATTGTTTTTTCTGATTACGTTTTACCGAGCAGGCAACAGCTTCGGTCTGCTCATTTTTACTAAACGCACCGGTAATAATAAAAAAATCGGTACCTTGTTTTATTTGCTGGCTATCAATAGGGTTAAAGTAACTTTTACATAAAGACAGGTAATGAATAGCATCCAGCAAATTGGTTTTGCCAGCCCCATTATTACCTAAAAAGGCGTTTACCCCTTCACTAAATGATAGCTCGGCCTCTTCATAGTTCTTAAAGTTAATTACTGATAGCTGTTTTAAATACATAAGGATGCATCAAATTTAGCAATTACAAGCATTGATTTTGGGATTATAACCGATTAAAAAAACGATGTCATTGATTAGTAAAAAAAACCTGTTGTTAATTTTTTTTAAAAAGTGTAGGTTTGCAACCTTTAATTTAGAATAGAAATGTCAAAAACCAAGGAGACTACAGCTGCGCCAGTAAAAGATGACAGCTTTGTACAGGTAAGTAAATTTACACGCGAGAATCAAAAAAGCTTATTATTTATAGCTTCGGCAGTTGTTGCCATGATATTGGTTTATGTTCTTTACCAAAAATTATATTTAGCACCAAGAGAAGCACAGGCTGCTGACCAAATGCACGTTGCACAAGATTTTTGGGCAAGAAAAGATTGGGATAAAGCCATTAAAGGCGATGCAGGTTATCCTGGATTTGAAAAAATAGTTGCCGACTACAGTAATACAAAATCTGCAAACCTGGCTTGTTTTTACCTGGGGGTTGCTTATTTAAACAAAGGCGAATATCGCAAAGCGATTGACAACCTGAACAACTACAGAGGCGACGACGTTATGATTGCTGCAGAAGCATTTGGTAATACAGGAGATGCTTATGTTGAATTAAAAGACTACAGCAACGCTATTACTTACTTTAAAAAAGCGGCTGATAAAGCAAGCAATAACTTCTTATCGCCACTTTATTTAAAGAAATTAGGTTTGGTTTACGAAGCTCAAAACGATAACAAATCGGCCAGCGAGGCTTATAAAAACATCAAAACTGAGTATCCAACCAGCGCAGAAGCACAAAGCATAGACGAGTACATCGCTCGTGTTGATGCGAAATTATAGTTAGTGATTAGAGGTTAGTTAATCAGAGATTAGGCTTTAATAGCTTATTATACTAACTAACCTCTGGTCTCCAATCTCTAATCACTCAAAAAATGGCCACACAGCTTAAAAATTTATCAGATTTTTCGGGGATAGAAATACCATCGGCGGCGCCGTTTAGCTTTGGCATTTTGGTGGCCGAGTGGAACACCGAAATAACCGGTGCACTATACCGGGGAGCTTATAAAAGCTTATTAGCTCATGGTGCCTTGCCTGAAAATATCCAGACCTACGCCGTACCCGGAAGCTTCGAGTTAACTTCTGGCGCGGATATTGCATTAAAAAAGAGCCAGTTGGATGCAATAATTTGCCTGGGCTGCGTTATACAAGGAGAAACAAGACATTTCGACTTTATTTGTAACGCGGTAGCTAACGGATTAAGCAACGTTGCCATAAAATACTCAAAGCCGGTTATATTTGGGGTATTGACCACCGATAACCAGCAGCAGGCTATTGACCGTTCAGGCGGTAAACATGGTAATAAAGGCGATGAGGCAGCAATAACCGCCATAAAGATGGTTGACCTGGCGGCAACTTTGAAAAGTTAATTTTCGTATTAAAGATATATTACAGATATTAGGATCATGAAAAAAGTAATTTACATAGCCGCTTTGGCTTTAGCATTAGGTAGTGTTATCACTTCATGCTCTAATAAACTTTGCCCTGCTTACAGTTCTTACCCAAGCGGCCGCAGATAATATCTCTTTTCTCTTCTATATAAGATTGCTTAAAACAAACACTTGTTTGACGTTGTAATTACTTATAACGGTGCGGGCATTCTTACCTTTGCATTAATTATGACGTGGATACAATTAAATTCGGCAGAGCAGCTTAGTAACATCAAGCAGCAACAAGGTTATAGCTTAATTTTTAAACATAGCACACGCTGCTCTATCAGCATGATGGTCAAAAGGCGCTTTGAGTTAGACTGGGACGACCTGCCCCAGGACATGCCACTTTACTTTTTAGACCTGATACAGCACCGCGATATATCAGGCCAGGTAGCACAACTATTCCAAGTGCACCATGAATCGCCCCAACTACTATTAATAAAAGACGGCGAGTGCATCCTCGACCAATCGCATAGCGGTATATCGGTTGAAGAGACGCTTTCAGAGATAAACTGATAAAGATTGGTTATTGAAGATTAAAGATTAGGTTTCTTTCTTGATAAGCCCAATCTTTAATCTTCAATAGCTAATCTTCAAACCCTACCACCCAAAATCAATAGTTTTAACAACATCAGGGTGCAAACTCACTGCAACCGGGCAAGTAAGCGCAGCGCGTTCCAGAATATCTTTTTCTTTATCGGTATATACTTTCGGGAATTTAAGATTTGCAACCACCTCTGCTACGCGGCGTGGGTTAGCAGCCATGACCTTGGTAACCTCACATTCGGTACCATCCATATTAATGCCATGCGCGTCTGCAGCTATGGCCATGGTGGTCAGCATGCAACCGGCTAATGATTCGGCCAGCAGGTCTGTTGGTGAAAAAGCCTCGCCTTTACCTTTGTTATCGGTAGGCGCGTCGGTAATAATTTTTGTTCCTGATTGTAAATGTGTTGCCTCTGTGCGTAACCCGCCCAGGTAAGTGGTGTGTATAGTTGCCATGATGCCCCCTACCCCCCTAAAGGGGGAATTTTTAAATTAAGTGAGGTGCAAATTTATGATGTTTATTAGCTTAGGTATATCAATTAACTGTAATATATTTTATAAAGATATTCCCCCTTTAGGGGGTTAGGTGGTTTTTACCTACTTTTGTTGCATGATCGAATTGCCGGTAGTACCAGTTGAACAAAAACAGCGCAAGCCAGATTGGCTGAGGGTAAAACTTCCTGTAGGTAAAGAATACGCCCATGTACGCAGTTTAGTCGACACGCATAAGCTGCATACCATTTGCGAAAGCGGCAATTGCCCCAATATGGGCGAGTGCTGGGGAGCCGGCACAGCTACTTTTATGATACTGGGTAATATCTGCACCCGTTCATGCTCATTCTGCGCGGTAGCCACCGGCAGGCCATTAGCTGTTGATATAGGCGAGCCTGATCGCGTAGCTAATTCGGTTAAGCTGATGCAGGTAAAGCATTGTGTGATCACATCTGTAGATAGGGACGACCTGAAAGATGGGGGTTCTATTATCTGGGCCGAAACCATCAATGCTATCCGCCGTGAAAGCCCTGAAACCACTTTGGAAACCTTGTTGCCTGATTTTAGGGGACAATGGGATAACCTTGCCCGCGTTTTAGAAACCCGCCCGGAAGTGGTGTCGCATAACCTGGAAACTGTAAGACGATTAACCAAAGAAGTACGCATACAAGCAAAATACGACCGCAGCCTGGAAGCTTTAAAACAAGTATCGGCAGCGGGTTTACGTACCAAATCGGGCATTATGCTGGGTTTGGGCGAAAAGGAAGAAGATGTATTAGAAGCAATGGACGATCTGCTTGCAGCCGGCGTACATATACTAACATTAGGCCAATATTTACAACCAACACGCAGTCATCACCCGGTAATAGACTGGATACATCCGGATCAATTTGCTTCGTACAAACAAATTGGGCTTGATAAGGGTTTTAGGTATGTTGAGAGCGGCCCATTAGTGCGCTCATCGTATCATGCCGAAAAACACCTATTTGAAATCCAATAATTCCTTTCTATCTTCACAGACCGTGAGTAAGAAAAAAATAGCGCTTTCTGAGGAAGAATTGGTACTCGCTTTACGCAATCGTGAAAAAATTGGCGTAGAGGTACTTTATGATAAGTACTCGGCTGCGCTTTATGGTGTTATTTGCCGGATTGTTGTAGATGAAGCAACATCCGAAGATGTTTTACAAGAAACATTTGTAAAAATATGGCACTCTTTCCCGAGTTACAGTGCCGATAAAGGCCGCTTATTTACCTGGATGGTAAACATTGCCCGTAACTTATCAATAGATAAATTAAGATCAAAAGACTTTAAGAACCACAACAAAAACCAAGAGTTAGAAAATAACGTAACTTTCATAGACCAACAAAGGAATACAGTATACAAGCCCGAGTTAATGGGTGTAAAAGAGCTGGTACAAAAGCTCAAACCCGAACAACAGTCAATTCTTGATCTGGTTTATTTTAAGGGCTATACCCATGTAGAGGCTGCCGACGAATTAGGCATACCACTTGGAACCATTAAAACCAGATTGCGGATGGCAATTATTGAACTCAGGAAAAATTTTAATTGAAGCTGAAGTGGAAGACGTAAAAACATTTATTGAATCAGGCATTCTCGAACTATATGTTTTGGGAGATGTTTCTCCTGCAGAAAAACTGCAGGTGGAAGAGATGATTCAAAAACATCCGGTAGTGAGGGCAGAATTAGAGGAGATGGAGAAAGCACTGGAATCATACGCATCGGCCAACGCTATCGAACCTTCAAAAACCCAACGAGACAAAATATTAAACAGCCTGCTTACTAACCTGGCTGACGATAGTACTTTTTCTAAAAAAGCAGCAACTGTAGCTAATGTGGTATCCATGCCGCCTCCTGGTGCAACCAGTTTTTAT
Organism: Bacteroidota bacterium; assembly: GCA_040388175.1. Classification (GTDB taxonomy): domain Bacteria; phylum Bacteroidota; class Bacteroidia; order Sphingobacteriales; family Sphingobacteriaceae; genus Mucilaginibacter. The sequence continues at coordinate 43,991 of JAZKCG010000004.1, forward strand.
AAATATGCATTTGCCGCCAGTATAGCACTGTTATTATTAAGTGCTGTTGCGATATATAATTTAAACAACAAACTTGAGCAAAAAACACAGGAATTGGTAGCCGCTAATTCGCAAAACCAACAATTTGCACAAAGGGTTAACCTGATGAATAACCAATTGGGTGTATTTAGAGATAGTAGTTATAAGATATTACGATTAAAAGGCACTAAAAATCTTCCTTCGGGTAGTGTAATGGTGGCTTGGAGTTCAGCAAAAAAGAAGGTCATAATAGACATGAACACATTGGATATGCCGGTTAATGATAAAGATCATCAATACCAGCTGTGGGCGTTAGTTAATGGCAAGCCGGTAGATTTGGGCGTATTTGATAAATTATCTACAGATACTGCTGATATGAAACAGATGAAATCTGTTGTTTTAGCCCAGGCGTTTGCCGTAACCCGCGAACCACGTGGAGGCAGTGTTAACCCAACCATGAGCGAAATGATGCTGATCACGCAGTTTTAAACCCTTAATTAACAGTAAACATTACAAAAATTATTTTTTTTGTAACGAATAGATAGATAGTAACGTCTTATAAAAAGTATTAGTTCTTTATAAGATCAGTTAATAAGCTAAATTGAAAAACGGATGTATAATACTTACATCCGTTTTTTTATGCCATTAACTTTGCCATGATTATGGGTAATTGTTGCGTAAGCCTGCCTGGCAAAACTACATTCATGCGGTTAGGCAAGGCCAACTCATCGCCAGCTTTTCCGTGGATATATGCACCTAATATACAGGCTTCTTCTGGCGTATATTTTTGGGCCAGCAGGGAGGTTATTATCCCTGTAAGCACATCGCCCATACCACCTGTAGCCATGGCGGGGTTACCGGTCGAATTAAAATACACCTTCCCTTGTGGGGTGATCGTCATGGTATAATCGTTCTTTAAAACGATACAGATATCCTGTTTAGTCGCCATTCTAATAGCAGTCTGCACCCGTTGCCACCAATTATCATGCTTGCCGAATAAACGGTCAAACTCCTTCATGTGCGGGGTTAATATGCTGCCTGCCGGTATTTTTTTAAAAAGTTTAGGATTATCTGCCAATACATTTAATCCATCGGCATCAATAACAATTGGCAATTTATAATTATCAAGCACCGCGTTCAATAAAGCTAATGCAGCCTTATCCTTACCCAATCCCGGGCCTATGCTAATGGCAGAGAATTTCTTCCAGTCTATTTCGGGCAACGCGTCACCTTTTCTTACAATCGCCATTATTTCGGGCGAATAAGTATTTAATGCGGCAAGTCCGCTTTCGGGCACACACGCCGTAGTTAAACCAGAACCAGCATACGCGCATCCGGCACTACTTAACAATGCCGCTCCCATAGTTTCAGGCTGCCCGGCTATGATCAACCCATGCCCATAGGTGCTTTTGTTACTAAATTTGTGTCGTGGCTTTAATATCTCTTTAACATCTTTTTCCTCAACAAACTGGTAGGGTGATGCTAACGACTTAATAAAACCTTCATTAAGGCCGATATTCACCACTTCCCAACATTTAATATGTGGTGCAGATTCAGGCAATAAAAAATTAAGCTTGGGTTGCTGGAAAGTAATAACCAGGTCGGCTTTTATAACAGTCGCCTCGCTGTCCATTTCGCCGTCTGCAAAAAAACCGGTAGGCACATCAACAGCAACTACGGTTCTATGCAGGTTGTTAATATAGTCGGCCAGTTTTTTATAATCGCCGTGCAGCGATTTATTTAAGCCACTGCCTAATAAAGCGTCAATAATGATATCGCTATCGTCTGCGGGGAAATCAGCACCGGGCTTAAGCTCATATGCCGTTATCCCTTTCTGACCCAGCCTTTGCAGATTACTATTAAAGTCGCCAGTACTCTTTTCAGAAAATCGTGCTACGTTAATTTTAATATTAAGGTATTTATGCTCGTATAGCATACGCGCTATCGCCAACCCATCGCCCCCGTTATTTCCTGTTCCGCAATAAACAGCTATAGCCTGCTTCTTATCCGGGAAATGATTAATGAACCAGCCAACAAAAGCTTTTGAAGCCCGCTCCATCAAATCGACAGAACTTATGGGTTCATGAGCAATGGTGTAAGTATCCGCTTCGCGGATCTGTTGTGCGGTTAGTAGTGGCAGCATAGGGTATAAATTTAAACTTTATACCTTTTGTTTTATAATACTTCTAAATTTGACCTTGAGCTTACGCTAAAAATGAGAAAATTATTGCTATTCGTATCTATCGTTTGTATAAGCTGTGCGCCTAAATCGTCGACCATAGCAATACATATCAACCTGGTCAACAATAACCAATCCCTTAAAATAGCAGGCATCGACCCTGTAATTTTAAATGACATTAACCGCGACACTTTAAAAAACTGGCAAAGCTTGTTCGCTATTTATCGCCTTCCGGCAGATACAGACATGAAAGATTATCAACCTATACAACCTGGAAAATACCTGCTTAAAGACAGCGCGCTGGTATTTACACCCGATACCCCTTTTATCAAACAACAAAGCTATTTTGTGCGCTATTATAACTATGCCGATAATACTACTATCTGGGATTACCTAAGGCATAAAACCACTAAGGGGCAATTACATTATACCGATTTGATTTTTAAGCCATAAACCCATTGCAAAATGGATAATATTTACTATATTTGCATCCAAATTAAGAAAGAGGGGGCCATTTGCCCCCTCTTTTAGTTTACCTCCCGATAGCTATCGGGACATTCTGCCGGTGGCGGAAGGGGGAGCGAATATGAATATCGAAAAAAGAGTTATTGAACTAGTTGAAGAAAAGATTGCCGAAATAGGGCGTCCGGATCTGTTTTTAGTAAGTGCAAAATTGCACAGTAACGGAAAACTGATTATACTGGTTGATGGTGATAATGGCATAGGTATTGCCGAGTGCGTGCAAATAAGCCGTTATGTAGGCTTTAAACTGGAGGAAGAAGATGTTATTAAAACACCTTATAACCTGGAAGTTTCATCGCCGGGTATTGATACACCGTTAACCTTAACCAGGCAGTACACCAAAAATATTGGGCGCGACCTGGCCATAAAAATGGCCGACGGCGCTAAAAGAGAGGGTAAGTTAACAGCTATCACACCAGATGCCGTTACTATTGAAGAGAAAATAAAAGAAAAAGGGAAAAAGGCCGAAATTATTGAAAGCATTATCCCGGTTGAGCAAATAACAGAAACAAAGGTTTTAATATCATTTAAGTAAGAAACCATCATGAGCAGCCAAATAAAAATCAAAGCTCATGATAGCTTCATTACCTTAAAGAAACTAATAATTTCAATGAAAAATGAGCAATATTAATTTAATTGATTCTTTCCAGGAATTCAAAGATTTTAAAAACATCGATCGTCCAACGATGATGAGCGTGCTGGAAGACGTTTTCAGGAGCATGATCCGTAAAAAATACGGAACTGATGAAAACTGCGACGTAATTGTGAATACAGACAATGGCGATTTGGAAATATGGCGCACACGCGTGGTTATGGAAGATGGCTTTAGTGAGGATGATGATTTGGAGATTGAACTGGCAGAAGCAAAATTACTGGATGCAGATCTTGAAGTGGGTGATGATTATGTTGAGCTGATCACCTTAGAAAGCTTTGGCCGTCGTGCTATATTAGCTGCACGCCAGACATTAGTATCTAAAATTTTAGAATTAGAGAAAGACGAGATCTTCAAAAAATACAAAGACCGCGTTGGCGAGATTGTTACCGGCGAGGTTTACCAGGTTTGGAAAAAAGAAACTTTGGTTTTGGATGATGAAGGAAACGAACTTTTATTACCAAAAACAGAGCAGATCCCTGCTGACTACTTTAAAAAAGGCGATAGCGTTAAAGCTATTGTTTACAAGGTAGATATGCTGAACGCTAACCCTAAGATCATTATATCACGTACTGCACCAGAATTCTTACAACGTTTGTTCGAACTGGAAGTACCTGAGATATTTGATGGTTTGATCACGATCAAAAAGATCGTTCGTGAACCGGGCGAAAGAGCGAAAGTAGCAGTTGAATCATACGACGACCGTATTGATCCCGTTGGTGCCTGCGTGGGTATGAAAGGATCACGTATACACGGTATCGTTCGCGAATTAAAGAACGAAAATATTGATGTTATAAACTATACCAACAATATTCAGTTATATATACAACGTGCATTATCGCCGGCTAAGATCACTTCTATTAAATTAGATGACGAGAAAAAAACAGCCGCGGTATATTTAAAACCAGACCAGGTGTCGTTAGCAATTGGTCGTGGTGGTCATAATATTAAACTGGCAGGTAAGTTAACCGGCTATGAAATTGATGTTTACCGTGAGGCCGATGAGCATGACGAAGATGTTGATATTGAAGAATTTTCTGACGAAATTGAGAGCTGGATTCTTGACGAATTTAAACGTATTGGTCTTGACACAGCAAAATCAGTTTTGGCGTTAACTGTAGGCGAATTGGTAAAACGTACCGACTTAGAGGAAGAAACAGTAAAAGAAGTGCTATCAATATTACAAGCAGAATTTGAATAAAAACAATAAGCAAAATTAAAATCGTATTTTTGCATTATTAAGCAGGAAAGAAAAAGCAATAAATGTCAGAAGACAAGTCTATAAAATTAATTAAAGCAGTAAAAGAACTGAACATTGGTATGGGTACCATTGTTGATTTCTTAGCTTCCAAAGGTTTCAAAGTTGAAAAACAACCAATGGCAAAGCTGGATAACGACATGTACAATACCTTGTTAAAAGAGTTTGCTGTTGACAAAAGTATTAAGGAAGAAGCCAAGCAGATCAGTATCGGTAAGATACGTAAAGAAGAGCCTGTGGCCACTCCTGATAAGCCGATAGAGACCCGCCGTTCAAGAGATTTCGAAAACGAAGAGATCCTGATCAAGAACGCCGGTAACTTTACTGCCCCGGCAACAGCTCCGGTTGAAAAACCGAAGCAAGAGCCTGCTCCTGAACCTGTGAAGGCAGAGGAAAGCAATAACGACAGCAATGATTCGCTTCCGGGTGTAAAAATTGTAGGGAAAATAGACCTTAACAATTTAAATGCGAAACCGGCCGAAAAGGTAAAAGAGGAAGCTCCGAAACCTGAGCCTGTTGCAGCGCCTAAAGAAGAACCAAAGGCTGAGGTAAAAGCACAGGAACCGCCAAAGGTGGAAGTTCCTGAAGTAAAAAAAGAAGTTGTACCTGAACCGCCAAAAGCTGAAGTTCCTGAAGTAAAAGCACCGGTTGCTGTTGCTCCGAAAGCACCTGCTGTTATTACACCTGTTACTGTAACACCTGCTGCCACTGCCGATCCTGCAAACGAAGAAGGTGGCGACAATGAGGTAATAAGAGCTAAAGCAGAGCGCTTAAGCGGGCCCAACATTATTGGTAAGATAACTTTACCGGTTGTGCCAAAACGCAACCCGGTAGCATCGTCGTCAAACACCAACGCCGACCATAAACGCAAACGTAAGCGTAAAGATGGCCCCGGACAAGGACAACAAGGTGGCGGCAACCCTAATAACAATCAACAAGGCACTAACCCTGCCGGTGGCAATGCACCGCAAGGCGGCAACAATGCCGGTGGCGGAAACAGAGGCGGTGGTGGCTATCAAGGCAATCGCCCTAATAATACAGGTGGCGGTGGTTACCAGGGCAATCGCCCTAATAACAACTTTAACCGTAATGCCCCGGCAAGCGGCCCTAAAGAAGAACCATCAGAAAAAGATATACAAGATCAAATCAAGGCAACACTTGCCCGTTTAAGCGGCGCTGGTAAGTCTGGTAAATTTGCTCAGCGTGCTAAGTTCCGTCGTCAAAAACGTGACGATGTAGCTGCCAATGCCGATGAACTGGCAATGGAGCAGGATGCACAATCAAAAGTATTAAAGGTTACAGAGTTTGTTACGGCTAACGAGTTAGCTATAATGATGGATGTATCTGTTACGCAGATCATCTCAACCTGTATGAGCCTTGGTATGTTCGTATCCATCAACCAGCGTTTGGATGCCGAAACCCTAAGCATTGTTGCTGATGAGTTTGGTTACCAGGTTGAATTTGTAAAACCACAGGATGAAGAGTTTATCTTAGATCAACCGGACGCTCCGGAAGATCTGATCCCACGTGCACCGATTGTGACCATAATGGGCCACGTAGATCATGGTAAAACATCGTTGTTGGATTTTATCCGCAAAACCAACGTAATAGGTGGTGAAGCAGGTGGTATAACCCAGCACATTGGTGCTTACGAAGTAACTTTACCTGATAACAAAGGAAAAATAACATTCCTGGATACACCGGGCCACGAAGCGTTTACCGCTATGCGTGCCAGGGGTGCACAGGTTACAGATATTGTAATTATTGTTATTGCTGCTGATGATAGCGTGATGCCACAAACCCGCGAGGCCATAAACCACGCGCAGGCTGCAGGTGCACCAATTATCTTCGCGTTCAATAAAATTGATCGCCCGGGTGCTAACGCCGATAAGGTGCGTGAGCAACTATCAGCCATGAATATTTTGGTTGAAGAGTGGGGTGGTAAATATCAAACACAAGAAATTTCGGCAAAAACAGGTTTAAATATCGAGTTGCTGTTAGAGAAAGTATTGTTAGAAGCCGAGTTGCTTGAACTTAAAGCTAACCCTAATAAACGTGCCGTAGGTACTGTTATTGAGGCTGCTTTAGATAAAGGCCGTGGTATTGTTACCACTATTCTGGTACAAGCCGGACGCCTGAAAGTAGGCGACCCGATATTAGCCGGTTGTTATAGTGGTCGTGTTAAGGCATTGACCAACGAGCGTGGCCAAAGGGTTGAATCTGCAGGGCCATCAACACCGGTACAGGTGTTAGGTATGCAGGGCGCACCTACTGCCGGTGATAAATTTAACGTGTTAGAGACTGAGGTTGAAGCACGCGAAATTGCCAACAAACGTTTACAATTACAACGCGAGCAAGGCTTACGTACACAGAAACATATCACACTTGATGAGATCGGCCGTCGTTTGGCAGTTGGTAACTTTAAAGAGTTGAACATTATTGTTAAAGGTGACGTGGATGGTTCTATCGAAGCTTTATCAGATTCATTATTGAAACTATCAACCGAGCAGATCCAGGTTAACGTGATCTCTAAGGCAGTGGGTCAGATCTCTGAGTCGGACGTATTATTAGCTTCTGCTTCTGATGCGATCATCATTGGTTTCCAGGTACGCCCATCAGGTGGTGCCCGTAAACTGGCCGAGGCTGAGCAAATTGACATAAGGCTTTACTCGATCATCTACGACGCAATCAACGAGATCAAAGCGGCAATGGAAGGTATGTTGGCACCAACATTCGAAGAGAAGATTGTTGCAAACGTTGAGATCCGCGAGACATTCAAGATCAGCAAAGTTGGTACCATTGCAGGTTGTATGGTGTTAGACGGCAAGATAACTCGTAACAGCAAGATCCGTATCGTTCGCGAAGGCGTGGTGATCTACACCGGCGAACTGGCTTCGTTAAAACGTTTCAAAGACGATGTGAAAGAAGTATCGGCCAACTACGAGTGCGGTCTTAACATCCAAAACTTTAACAACATTGAAGTAGGCGACATTGTTGAAGCTTACGAAAACGTAGAAGTTAAACGTAAACTGTAATAACTATTGCAAAAACAAAAAAGGCTCATCGATAATCGATGAGCCTTTTTTGTTTTATTTCTACCGCGTCATTGCAATGACGCGGTTGTTTTATATTTACAATATAAACTTCGTACTCAAAAAGTTCGACGAATTATCATTCACGATCTCATTCAAAATATGCTTATTGCTTTCATTCAACTTAGTAGCCACCAATGACCGTATAGAGAACGACCGTAACGCGTCATGCACAGAAAGCGTACCCTCCGCGCTATCCTTACGGCCGGTAAACGGGAACACATCCGGACCACGCTGGCATTGACTGTTTACATTCACCCGGCTCACCAAATTCACAAAGGGGTCGATTAGCGACGCGATCTCATCCGCATCATTACTAAATATACTCACCTGCTGGCCATGCGGCGAATCGATCTGATAGGCTATCGGCTCCTCGATATCCTCAAAAGGTACTACCGGTATAATCGGACCAAACTGCTCTTCACGAAACAACTTCATTTTGTCATTTACCGGGTATAAAATAGCCGGATACACAAACGAAGCCACGCTTGCGCCACCGTTCTCATTGATCACCTTTGCACCGTTCGCCACCGCGTCGGCAATGGTTTCTTTAAGGAAATCGGGTTTATGCGGTTCTGGGAGCGGGGTTAGTTTAACATCCTTATCCCAGGGCAAGCCAAACGGTAATTTAGGGATAGCCTCGCTTAACAGCTTCAAAAATTCATCAGCCACATCTTTATGTACGTAGATGATCTTGATAGCGGTACAACGCTGACCGTTAAAAGATAACGACCCTAAAATACATTCGCTTACTGCCAGTTTCAGATCAGCATTTTTAGTGATGATGGCCAGGTTCTTGGCATCTAAACTTAATACTGCCCTTAAACGGTTTATTTTAGGATGACGCTTTTTAAGATCATTAGCTACTTTGCTTGAACCAATAAACGCCAGTACATTAATATTACCCGTTGCCATCAAACCCGGCGTAACAGTAGCACCCCGGCCATAAACCGTATTTACCACGCCTTTAGGGAATGATTCCTGAAAAGCTTTTAGTAACGGATAATGTAATAGCGTACCATGTTTAGGTGGTTTAAAAAGCATGGTGTTGCCCATGATAAGGGCAGGTATCAACGTAGTAAAGGTTTCGTTAAGCGGATAATTGAACGGCCCCATACATAACACTACACCCAATGGCGAGCGCCGTGCTTGCGCCACAACCCCCTCGGCTATCTCAAACCTTGATGATTGCCTGTCGATATCTTTCAGCGCGTCTATAGTAGCATTGATATATTCAATGGTACGGTCAAACTCTTTGGCCGAGTCGGCATATGATTTACCGATCTCCCACATGATCAGTTTAACAACAATGCTGCGTTGTTCGCCCATTTTAAAAATGAAGCGCTCAAGGCATTTTATACGCCCGTCAACGCTCATGGTGGGCCATTCGCCCCTGCCGTTATCATAAGCGGCTATAGCCGCGTCAAGGGCTTCGTTTGCCTCCTTTTCGGTGCATACCGGGTAGGTACCAATAAATTTTCGGGTTAAACCATCGGGGCCGGGAATGCAGACCGGCGAATACACTTCGCTAACGGGACCGTTCCATGGTTTCATTTCGCCATTGCAAAGATATTCGCGCTGGTGTATCTCTTCTATCCTGAATTCTTCCGGTATCCGGTTTTCTTCAACGAAGATCGATTGGAGCTGTTCTTCAAAACTCATAATTTACAAATTGGTTGTTTGATATAACAAGTATAGGGATAAAAGTCATATAAGCAAAAAGATAGTGTAAAAAATACACTATCTTTCAAATAAAATATTATTATCTAATTGAAAATCAGAACAATAAAATCATAAACTATAAGATAATTTCTTCGCCAATAGCAGGCAGTTTGATATTTATCCCCGCTTTCACAAACTTTTCTACCGCTTCATTCTTATCAATAACAATAACCGGGAAAGTATCATAATGCACCCCTATAACGTTCTTACAGTTAATAAAACCGGTAGCTTTTATAGCGTCATCTACGCCCATGGTATAATTATCGCCAATGGGTAAGAAGGCCCAGTCCAGGTTCTCATCTTCCAGTAGTTTCATATCATAGGTAAGCGCGGTATCACCTGCGTAATAGATCTTTTTACCTTCCGAGTAAAGCACAAATCCGGCAGGATTACCACCTGATGAACCGTCAGGCATGGTGCTGGAGTGTACCGCATTAACCATTTTTACACGGCCAAAATCAAAGTTAAATCCGCCGCCAATATTCATACCATGCGCTTCAATTCCCTGGTTACCTAACCAATTGGCTATCTCTGCAATGCAGATCACTTTTGCACCGCTGCTTTTCTGGATAGCCACCAAATCGGCCACATGATCACCATGCCCGTGCGATACCAGGATATAATCAGGTTTAAGGCTATGGATGTCAATATGTTTAGCAGCAGGATTAGGCGTAATAAAAGGATCGAACAAAAGTTTTTTTCCTTCGGTCTCGATCATGATGGTCGATTGTCCGTAATAGGTAGCTTTCATGACTATGATATTTAATAAGCCCCTCCCAAACCCTCCCCGGTAGGGAGGGCTTCAAAAAAGAACCGTCAATTTAAAAATAAAAAGTCTCCCCTACCGGGGGAGATTATTCACAATTTAATTTTATTTAAACGGCGTTCATGAGGGCTGCGCCGTTTAGAGGGGGCTGTTACTTGCCAAACATCCCGCCCATACCACCAAACATATCTTTGGTAACGGCGGCCATTTCGCTTTGGCTAACATTGTCGGCCTGCTCCACGGCTTTGTTAATGGCGATGGTCAGCAACTCTTCCAGCTCTTCTTTATCGGCCCCTTTAAAAAACTCCGGATCAATATTTACCGACTGGATAATTTTATTGCCCGTAGCGGTAACGCTTATTTTTCCGCCTTCTGCCGTACCGGTAACAGTAATAGCATCCAGTCTTTGTTTTACTTCGCCAGCCTTTTGCTGAACTTCAAATAGTTTATCGAACATGTTAACTCCTTTATCTTTTTATAGAACAGTATTTACAGCTTAGTGTTTACGCGCTTTGTGCTTTTTAACGGCGCTGTGTTTGGCTACCGGTTCTTTCTTATGTTTTTTAACGGGCTGTTTTTTCTTTTCTACAATAGGGGCCTGTGCCTGTTCATCCTCTTCCTCGCCGTCGCGGCCGTAAGCCCCCGCACGTACTACGGGCATGCCGGTCATTTTAAACAGATCATCAAGATGTAGCAGGCTGCCGTTGGCCATATTATCCAGCAATATAATTACTACGTCTTCCTTCATATCGCGCAGAAAGTTATGGCGAAAGCCATGCCACCAGCCGGTGTGATAAACCACTTTCTCGTTAGGAGCCTCAAACAAATGCCAGCCGTAACCATACCCAAAATGACCGTTCTTTAACGGAACACGGTTGGTATAAGCCGAATCCTGCGTGGCTTGTTTAATGAGCATTCCGGCACGCAGCGCACGATCGAATATAAAAAGATCGCCCACGGTGCTATAAATACCTTTATCGCCAACGGGTCCATCCAGGTAGTTTTGTGCTACCGAGTACCGCCAGCTGTTACGATCGTGCCCCAATACCTTGGTGGGTATTTTATCGTAAGTGGCCTTGGAGTATACATTGGTATGCTTCATGCCGGCGGGCAGAAAAATGTTCTGCATCATATAATCGGCGTACGACATATGTGCAGCCTTCTCTATAATAGAGCCCAGCACCATAAAATTGGAGTTGTTGTAATGGTAACCTTTGTCGGGCACGTTATAACGTGCGGGTTTGTACTGGGCCAGTAAGTCCATCATTTGCTGGTTGGTAACCCCCTTTTTCTGGTCGCGGTGTTCTTTGCGGAAAACATCGTCGATAGCATATACATAGTTGGGCAGGCCCGAGCGGTGCGTAAGCAGCATGCGGATGGTTACGCCATGATATGGAAAATTGGGGAAAAACTGCTGCACGGAATCTTCAAGGCGCAGCTTACCCCGTTCCATTAACTGCAGAATGGCGGTAGCAGTCATAGTTTTACTGATGGACGCCAGTTCAAACTGAGAGTTAAGCGTCAGGCTGTCCTGGTGCGGGTAGTTAGCCCAGCCGAATGCATTTTGGTAAACTATCTTTCCTTTTTTTGCCACCAGTACGTTACCGTTAAAACCGGCTGCCGTATGCAGGTGCTGCATAAAAGCATCTATCTGTTTATCCGCATTTTTAGGGTTATAAGCCAGCAAAGCCTTAGTATCTAACGGTTTACTTTTGTCGCCGCCCCCAAGTAAAGAATTTTCATTATCGCCCGATTTTGACGAGCATGATGCCAATAAAAGTAAGGCGGTGGTAAATGTTAGCAGGCTGTATTTCACTAATCTCATAAATATATACTATCTCAATAAACGACTGCGAAAATTGGAAATTATAACCCATGCCGGAATTAAAGTTTTAAACATTTTTATTGTTTTAGTTAATAACGTTGCTAAATTTAAAAAAGCAACCAATCACCTAAATTATATATGAAAACTTATCACAAGCCATTCTTAACATTAGTACTGTTCTTTTGTTCGGCAATAACTTTCGCGCAGGACAACCAGGCCATGACATTAATGAAAGAAGGCACTGCCCTACACGATGCAAAAAAATATGATGAAGCCCTTGCCAAGTACGACGCGGCCCTTAAAATAGAACCTAACAATACCACGGTGTTATATGAAAAAGCGTTTACCTTATCCGTCTCAGGAAAACTTAATGATGCCATGCCGATATTAGAAAAACTTGCAATAACCGAACCTACGCCACGGGTATATGCTTTGTTAGCCAATATTTATGATGACCGCAAGCTTTACGATAAATCAATAACCTATTATAATAAAGGGATTGCCCTTGAGCCACGGGATGCTAACCTCAGGTTTAACCTGAGTATATCCTACCTTTTGCAAAAGAAATATCCTGAGGCGGAAGCAGCAGCTACCGAAGCTATAAAATTAAACCCTAAACACGCCAGCAGCCACCGTGCCTATGCCATTGCTACTTATAACGAGGGTAAGCATGTAAATTCTATCATGGCCTGGTGCAACTTTTTGATCATTGAACCGCAAACACAACGATCTATAGAGGCATTAACCTATATAAAACATATGCTATACTTCAATGTTAAAGAAAATACCATGAAGATAGGAGGAACAGATGAGCTAACAACAGGGCAACAATTGGGTATAGCTTTAGCTGTAAATACAAGTTTAATCATCAGCAAAAATGCAGACGGCAATAATAGCGCTAAGGTTAGTTCGTTAGATTCACTAACAGGGCCATTACCTGCAATATTTAAGTTAACATTCGAAAAGGATGAGCCCACCAACACCCTGTTTTTTAAGAAATATTACGCCAAATTTTTTAGCGATTTGGCAAACAGTGGCTATATGCAGGCCTTCGGCCGTTACATAACCATCAGCGCTTTCAGGAACGACAATATTGCCTGGCTAAAAGAACACCAGGACAACCTTAAAGCCTTAACTACCTGGGTAAATACTTATAAACGAGAAACAGAATAATATGCTTCTAAAAAAACTTTGCGCCACATTACTATTGCTACTGCTTTTTACAGCGCCACTTTTAGCACAAGATGCCGACGACCCTGCCACCAACTACAAAACCGCGCTGGAACTGGTTAATGCCAACAAGGGCACAGAAGGTATACCCTACCTGGAGAAAGTAATTAAAACCCAGTCCAACTATACCAACGCGGCTTATAGTTTATTGGGTGGTATTTATGACAAGGCGCTGCAACCAGAAAAAGCCATAACAGTTTATAAAGAAGGGCTAAAAGCCTTCCCGCAGGACCAAAACCTGTATTTTAATTTAGGCATAGCCGATTTTAGAGCTAAGTTGTACACGGATGCCGAACTGGCCGCTATCGAAGCTATTAAACTGGACCCTAAACACGCCAACAGTCAGCGGTTATACGGGTTGGTGACTTTCCACCAAAACAAGCGTTTAAACGCGTTGCTGGCTTTCTGTAGTTTTTTACTGTTAGAACCAAACGGTCCGCGCACCGAAGAAGCAACTACCAATATGCAAAGCATTTTAAAAGGAGGCGTATTAAAAGCAGACGGACCGGGCAAAGCATCGCCTGCTGATGCTAAAGAGATAACCGCAGGCAACGCTATCATAGCAAACGCCATAGCATCTGCCCAGGCTAAAAACCTTACAGGTACCGCCTTATTAGCCTATCAGCTTAAAACTATCTTTACCCAGGCCGGACTGGCATCTGCCAAAAAAACCAACAGAAGCTTCTTTGATAAATTTTATGCCGATTACTTTTACAAGCTGGCACAAAGCGGCAACCTGCTGGCATTTGTGAAATTGGTGGATAATAAAACAGAAGATGCGGGATTGAGTGATTGGATTAAGGGAACGGAGCGTGGGTTTTAAGATATCTAATGTCCCCTCAGGGTCTTCCAACGGAGACCCTGAGGTAGCACAATGCAAAACGCAGGGTCCTCTGCGAGAGACCCTGCGGGGACAAAAAAACTGCGAGAGCCCCTGCTGACACAGAGACATATTTATTAACCTCATGGTGGCGCTATATTGTCAGTAATTCTGTTTCATTCTGTTTCACTCCATTTTTATTAAGTATTCATTTACAGCACATTGAACTAAAATCCTGTTTCATCTGTTTCACTTGTTTCATATTTTCGCTGAAACAAGCGTTCTGATAAATATCGCTGCAAAGCTTTAGCTTAATAAATATGTTTAATATCTTAACGCACTGTAATAACATCATAGATCAGCATATTTGCGCGTGAATAAGAAACACCTTTGGGCCTGTATATTAATAATGGTGCTGTTATGCACCATTACTTACCTGAACCATTTTGAAAATGCCTTTCATTTTGATGATTCGCATACCATACAAAACAACGCCTATATCCGCGATCTGCATAATATACCCCTGTATTTTAAGGATGGGCGCACCAGTAGCTCATTACCGCAAAACCAGTCGTACCGGCCGGTGGTATCTACCTCGCTGGCGTTCGACTATTGGCTGGGCGGTGGTTACAACCTGTTCTTCTTTCACTTGTCAACCTTTATACTGTTTCTATTACAGGGTATATTAATGGTCTTCTTCTTTAAGAAGATCTTTAATACAGCTACGTCAAATACCAAGCTAGCCGCCTACACCGCATTGCTCACCGCTACCTGGTACCTGCTGCACCCCGCCATTGCAGAAACGGTAAACTATATCATCGCTCGCGCCGATCTGCAATCTACCTTATGCGTATTGCTGGCTTTTGTGCTGTATATCTACTCGCCATTCTGGCGCAAAACCTACCTGTACAACCTACCCATAGTTATTGGTACGCTGGCCAAACCACCCTCGGTCATCTTTGCTCCTTTGTTGTTCTTATACATCCTGTTGTTCGAGGAACAGTTAAGCCTTACGGATATATTCAGACGGGATAAGTTCAAACAGTTATTAGCGGTCATTAAAAGATCGGCACCGGCATTCATAGTTTGCCTGCTGATGTACTATTGGCAATCCATATTCACTCCAAAGACCTGGGAGGCTGGCGGCACCTCGCCCTTATCTTATTTAATCACCCAGCCGTTTGTGATGCTGCATTACTTTGCCATGCTGTTTGTACCCAACGCGCTAAGCGCCGATACCGACTGGCAACTATTACATAGCATTGCCGACTGGCGTTTCTTTGTGGGGATGACGTTTGTGCTGTCCATGATCGCGATAGCTTTCATTACTTCGCGCAAAGCACAGCTACGCCCTATAAGCTTCGGGATATTATGGTTCTTCCTGGCCTTACTACCCACATCAAGTATTATCCCGCTGGCCGAGGTATTGAATGACCATCGGATGTGCTTCCCGTTTGTGGGCTTAATTATCAGCGTGGTGTGGACCATCGCCTTACTTATAAAAGCGTGGCTGCCCTTACAGGTAAAAAATGTCCGTATAACGCTTATGGTAGTTTTGGCATTAACACTTTCAGCTTACGCCTACGGTACTTACCAAAGAAACGAAGTTTGGTATACCGAAGAAACCCTATGGCATGATGTTACCATAAAAAGCCCGGGCAACGGTCGTGGTTTAATGAACTATGGCCTGTCAAAAATGGCCAAAGGCGATTATGTTACTGCTGATATTTACTATCAAAAAGCATTAAAGCTATTACCCTATTACCCGAGCCTGTATATTAATATGGGGATATTGAAAGCGGCCACAGGCCACGCCCATGAGGCCGAACGCTATTTTAAAACAGGCATAGCCTACGGCAACAGTCTGCCTGACGCTTATTTATTTTATGGCCGCTACTTAAAAGAGCAGAAGCGTTATTTTGAAGCTATCCCCCAGTTTGAAAAAGCTTTGATGCTATCGCCGGGGCACTTGTATGCTATTAACTTATTGATGGATACCTATCTCGAAATTGGCAATTGGGATGCGCTAAAAGAAATGGCAAACAATACTCTGCAAATATCGCCGGGCAATAAGGACGCGCTGTATTACCTGGACGCGGCCAATAAAAAGACAAACAAATTAGATATAGAAGCCGACAAAGTAAAAGCAGCCCCAACTGCCCAAAAATACCTCGACCTGAGCTTGCAATATTACCAAACCGGTAAGTATCAACAATGTATTGACGCGGCCACACAAGCTATCCGCCTTAAACCGGATTATGCGGAGGCTTATAACAACATCGGCTCGGCGTATAACCTGTTGCAGCAGTACGACAAAGCTATTGCCGCTTTAAAAAAAGCAATAGCTTTAAAACCCGGTTTTCAATTGGCTAAGAACAACCTTACACAGGCACAACAAGAACTTGCCGGACAAAAGCATTAACGGTAAGTGTTACTTTTTAGTTGCCCCTACAAGAAAATGGCAGATCTTTTCATCATACCGCACAATGAGTATGCTTCTTTATACCTCTGCCATTTCATGGATCTCTTTTACAATCTCATCTAATTTTTGTGTGGTAATGATCATATTATCAACAACCACCGCATTGTCCTCGTCTTTAGGATCATCGCGGTTAAACAATTGGCCAAGACCAAGCAATGTGGCCACCTGTGCTCTGACTTTGTGCGATTGTATCCAGGCAATTTTTCTTAAACGTACGTTTTGCAGTTTAACTTTTCCTAATTGCTTATTGATCTGCAGGAAAGATAAAATGGTAATAATTGATGCAGAAATGATCAACGTAATGATCCAGTAATGCAGACGTTCAAGCGAGGCCTGTGCCGCTTTTACATCGGCTATAGATTCACGCTCTAACCCGGCTATCTCTGTGTCAAAAAACGTTTGTATGACCGTAATATTTTTGATATGCTTATCGCGATCATCATATTGCTGTGTATCGGTCGAATCAACATTCATCAACCAGTCTTCTTCGGTATTGATCTGTTTTGCTAAGGTATCCAGTTTTATTTGGGTTTCATCCGGAACCAGCCGTTTAAGTTGTAACATGTCAAAACTTATTTCCCACAACCCCTTTCCGTAAGTATGAACATAAGCTTGCGAAGGGCTGTTTTTATAAGTAGAGATGTAAATGATGGCGTTTTTAAAATCGTTTGATACCTTTTGGTACTTACCTACCAGGTTTTCGGTCCTGATAACCGCATCATTTGATTGAACCAATAAATTATAGTTTTTTTGAGTAAGATAAATCACCGCAGTAAGCATAATAATAATGATTATGCCTAAAAACAGATTGTTCTTACTTTCTTTCTTTTCCATTATGTATTAAAGCAGGGGTATAATTGGATTTAAATTTAGGCATTGATTGTTACAATTTAGTTACAATCACCTCTAAATAACGTAAATTATATCATTTATAGTGGTTTGACATTCATAAACGTTAATAACGTTAACATATGTTTGAAATTATTGCTTGTTCGGTATTTTATCTACCCTCCATTTTAGTATATTTACCCCACAAACTTAAAACTTGTTGCCAATGAGTACTTTATTTGTATTAGATGATGACCCTCTGTTTCATCGCATCATTGAATTGGCGCATGCTAAGTCAAGCCTCTATAGACATATATCTCACCACTACGAAGTTAAGCCGCTCATTAATTATTTATGGAACAACAGGCAGGACCGCTCTAATTTGCCTGATGTTTTATTTGTTGACCTTAATATACCCGTTGTTGACGGCTGGGAGTTCCTTGACGAACTGGATAAGATCTATTCCAAATTGTGTAAAAACATCATGGTGTATGTAATTTCAGTATCTGTTAGAAAAGAAGATCAGATCAGAGCCACCCAATATCCTTGTGTACAAGAGTTTATCATTAAGCCTGTTAATATGGATAAACTAAGAGCCATAGCCAAACAAAACACCCAGTTTAATTTAAACGAATAGTTATTGGATGATACCAATTGGTTTTAAGAGATAATAATACGTATCTTATCCATCGTGTTATTAACCAGTTTGATATTAAAACCAATAATGCCGTGCATAAACTGATCCTGGTATTTCTATTCTTTACCCACTATACCTTCGCGCAAACCGATGACTGGACACTAAGAGAAAACAATAACGGCGTACAGATATTTACGCGCAACATAGCCAATTCGAAAATTAAGGCGATAAAAGTTGAGTGTCACCTCGACGCATCTCTATCGCAAGTCGTATCCGCACTAATGGATATCAAGAATAGCGAAGAATGGCTATACCATACAGCAGGGAATTATTTGATAAAGCAGGTATCAGCCTCAGAGCTATACTATTATTCGCTGGTTGAAATGCCCTGGCCGGTAAGCAACCGCGATTTTATTGCCCATCTAAAAGTAACGCAGGACGAAGCCACCAAGACCGTAACTATTGATGCTCCTTGCATACCTGATATGGTACCGGTAAAAGCGGGTATTGTGCGTATAGCTAATTCAAAAGGCAAATGGATAATTACACCTGTAAATAATAACCAGGTAAAGATCCTTTATACATTACACGCCGACCCGGGAGGTAGTATACCTTCATGGCTTACAAACCTTTTTGTAACACAAGGACCATCACAAAGCTTTAAAAAATTCAAGCAGCACATCCAAAAACCGGTCTATAAAAATGCACGGCTGGATTATATCGTGAATTAAATATAGCGATGGATTTAAGGCCCATCGCTATAAGATCAAAAACATTACTGTTGGACACTGTCTCCATCCTTCACATCATCACCTGCTTTATTTAGTATTTTATCAGTTGCAGATAACTTACCAAATACCTCTGTTGAATCTTTACCTACCAGCCCTTCTTTGATATCTACCAATTTCGCCTTGTCGTTTTGAACGGTTACAATGTATTTCCGTTCTGTTGACCGTACAATGGCACTATTAGGCACCAACAAAGATTTCGCACCAGATAACATAGGGATCTTTACCTCTGCATACATGCCCGGTTTAAGCTGACCATTGTTGCTGATCACATCAATCTCAATAGCTTCCGATCGCATACCGCCTAAACTGTTAGCAGAGCGGCTTATTTTAGCCGTATGCTCAACACCCGGCATGGCATTAAATACAAAATTTACCTTTTGTTTCAAATCAACCTTATCTACATAGTTTTCAGGGATGGCTACTTCTAACCGTAGCTTATGGGTGTCCTGTAGTGCCAGCATGGGCTGATCTGTAGTCTTACCCGGAGCGACCAAAGCGCCGGGCGAAACATTGCGTTCTACAATAGTACCATCGAACGGGGCATAAATCCGCAGGTAACCCTGCATAGTTTTTACAGACGCCATATTTGACCTTTCTGCCTGTGCGATAGCATTATCAGCCTTCATACGTGATACCGCGTTATCCAGTTCGAGTGGTGATACCGAACCGGGCTCTTGCGCGGCTTGCTTTAAACGCTCATATTTCTCCTTACTGGCGGTAGCTGTTTCCTGTGCCTGTAAATAGCGTGAATTGGCTGCCTGTAGCTGTGATTCCATTTCCGGGGCTTCCAGCGTAAGCAAGAGCTGACCTTTTCTTACTTCTGATCCACGGTCTACATAAATTTGTTTGACAAAACCATTTACTTTGGGAAACAGGTTTACTTCATTAAACGGGTTCAATACTCCCGGCAAGCGGGCATAGCTTGATAATGCCTTTTCGGTAATGCTGCCTATCTCGTATTTTTTTGCTACCGATGACTTAGCTTGGGTAAGGTCGACCGGTTTTTCATTACCGCCGCAGGCTGCTAAAAAGCCGGTAAGTATGCCTAATATAATTAATTGATTTTTCATGTTCTATAATGTTGAGGTTTGAATAGCTGGTGTTTCTTCGGGCATTAATGATGGGGATACATAAGTGGTCTTATCCTGCACCCAGGCAAAAACCAGTGGTAAAATAAACAGAGCGGCCAGTGTCGACGCAAACAGACCGCCAATTACAGCGCGCCCAAGTGGTGCGGTTTGCTCGCCGGCCTCGCCCATGCCTGATGCCATTGGGATCATACCCGCCATCATAGCCAAACTGGTCATTAATATAGGCCTTAAACGGATAGCAGCACTGGTGATAGATGCACGCGTAGCGTCTTTAAATTCTATCCGTAGCTTTTCGCCATTGGTCACAATTAATATCGCGTTAGCAACAGATACCCCGGTGGACATGATCATACCCATGTACGATTGCAGGTTAAGTGTAGACCCTGTTAACAACAATGCTGTTAACGACCCTAAAATAACCGCCGGTACCGTAGACAGTACCGTTAATGATAGTTTGAACGATTGATAATTGGCGGCTAACAACAGAAATATCACCAGCACCGCGAAACCTAAGCCACTTTGCAGGCTATTCATCGTTTCGGTCAATAAGCTGCTCATCCCTCTCAGATCGGCAACCAAACCCTTAGGTGGTTTACCCAGGCCTTTTATCACTTTTTGCACATCGGCAGTAGCGGTGCCCAGATCTTTTTTATAAATATTAGCGCTTACCGTTAAAAAGCGGCGCGGACCGGTACGGTCATATTCGCCGGGGGCATAAGTTATTTTAAAGTCGGCCACATCAGCCAATGTCGGGGTGCTTTGGCCTTTTAGTAATGGGATCTCCTTCAACTCGTCCATAGTATTCATGGTATACTCGGGTATCTGCACCTGCACCTGGTAGGTGTACTGCTTATCTTCATCCAACCATTGGTTCTTTTCTGTAAACCGGCTTGATGAGGTACTTGCCGTGACGGATCTTGCGATGTCTGTAACATTCAACCCAAATTGCGATACCTTTTGCCTGTCGAGCGTAATAGCTATTACGGGGATCTTTAACGGCTGGGTTATTTGCACGTCGCGCAGATAGTCTATCTTTTTTAAGCCGGCAACGGCCTTGTTGGCATAATCTTCTATCTGGGCCATGTCTTTACCGGCAACCCTTATTTCGATAGGGGTTGCGGCACCCTGGCTCATTATCTTCTCGGTCATATCAATAGGCTCAAACGTTATGCGCAGGTCGGGCATGGCATGGGCTATATTTTTGCGCAGCGCGTCCTTCAATTCGTCCATGTTCACCTTGTAGCTTTCATCCAGTTTAACCTGCAATACCGCCTCGTGCGTGCCGGTATTAAAAATATACAGGTTACTGCTGCCATAACTGCTTGGAATGATACCCACATAACCCGAACTGATCTCTACATGATTGTCTACGGTTTGGTTAATGATATTGAGCACTTGTTTAAACTTATCTTCGGTACGTTCTAAACGAGTGCCATCGGGCGCTTTTATACGGATCAGGAATTGCCCGTTATTAAGTTTGGGCATCATGTCTTTTCCTATGGTTGCAAATCCAACCCCGGCCAATACAATTACCACTACCAGATAAACCGGAATGATAAGTTTTTTGTTAGGCATCCACCGGGTAATGATCTGCATGAACCGCATTTTTATCCGCTCAAACAGATCGTTTTTCTCCGGGTGTTTTTGTTCTTCTTTAAGATGTTTGTTTACCTGTTCTTCTTCCTGTTTATTTAAAGCCTCACCCGCGTGGGCGTGTACCTGGTCGTGATGATAATGTTGGTAGCGTTCGGCTTTGATCATCCAGTTACTTAATATCGGCACTAAGGTTTGTGCCAAAATATAGGACACGATCATGGTTAAACCAATGGACATTGACAGCGGCAAGAACATCGCCTTCGGCACACCATTCATCAGGAAAGAGGGTGCAAATACCGCCAGTATACAAAGCAAGATCAGCAATAACGGGAATGAGATCTCTTCGCAGGCATCATAAATAGCCAGCCGTTTTGATTTGCCCATTTCCAAGTGTTGGTGAATATTCTCTATAGTCACCGTCGCCTGGTCCACCAGGATACCAATAGCCAATGCCAGGCCGCTCAAAGTCATGATATTGATGGTTTGCCCAAACAGGCCCAACAACATCACCCCTAACAGAATAGACACCGGGATAGTGATGACCACAATTAAACTGCTGCGCAGATCGCGCAGAAAAAGCAGCACCATTAATCCGGTAAGTAGTGCCCCTAACCCGCCTTCGGTCATTAAACTTTTTACAGCATTGATTACAAATATAGATTGATCAAACTCGTACGATACCTTAATATCATCGGGCAATAAGCTCTGCATCTCGGGCAGTTTGCTTTTCAAGCCCTGCACCACAGACCATGTTGAAGCGTCGGCAGTTTTTACTATCGGGATGTAGACCGAGCGTTTGCCATTGATCAACGCGTAATCGACTGTAACGTCCGACGCATCGGCTACCCTCGCCACATCTTTTACCAGTACCGACACGCCATTTTTGGTCTTGATAGGGATATCGCCAAACTCTTCTGACTTTTGCACCAGCGAGTTAATGGTGGTAGTGAACATGGTATTATCTATCCTCAAATTACCTGATGGCGACATGGCGTTAAATTTTGCCAATGCCTCTACCACCTGATCGGGTGTAAGATCGTAGCTGCGCAGTTTGGCCGGATCAACATTTACGGTTATGGAGCGCGAGTTGGCACCAAACGGTGGCGGTGCAGACAGCCCGGGCACTGAAGCAAACATGGGCCTGATACGTGTAGCCGCCATATCATAGATCTCTTTCAGGCTTCGTCCCGGAGCAGATAGCACCAGTTGCCCTACCGGTAATGACGAAGCATCATAACGGATAACCTGCGGGGGTAAAGCACCGGGTGGGAAGAACTTCATGGCCCGGTTAACCTGTAAGGCTACCTGCGCCTGCGCTTCGGCCATGTTGGTGCTTTCATAAAAGCTGATCTTGAGCATGGTTAGCCCCTGAATATTTTTGGTGGAGATATTTTTAATACCGTTCACATACAGAAACTGATCCTGCAAACGGGTAGAAAAGAAACCCTCCATTTGTTGTGGCGACATACCGCCGTACGATTCTATCACGTAAATGGTAGGGAGGTTTAGCTGCGGAAAAATATCTATTGGTATATTAATAGCGCTTAACACAGCGAATAACATCAGGCTGGCTGTAATTACCACCACTGTTATAGGCTTTTTAAGCGCGGATGTGACCATTGACATAGTTAAATTAATTTACAAGGTTCAAAATTGATGGTAGCTGGTTACCTGTAATTGCCTTCTGGAACAGGGCGCTGGTATAGGCATATTTAGCCTGGGCATAATCAGTCTCGGCGCGGTACAGGATGTTCAAAGCCGCGTTTAACTCGATAATATCGGTCAGCCCGCTTTTATACAGCGATAGTTTTTGGCGATATCCCGCATTTGCTGCCTTTAATTGGTTGGGGATCTCCTGTAACCGTTGTTTAGCGGTATTCAGTTCCACATCGGCCTGGTTAATGCTTAACGCGAGTTGTGACCTTTGTTCATCCAGTTTTTTAGCTGCATAGTCGGTAGCTGTTTTTTGAGTGCGCAGTTTTAATTGTTTTCGTCGCAAATCGAACAGGTTGTAGGATATGCCTACTCCTACCAGGTAATTATCGCGGTCAAAACCCCAGCCGTTAGCCAGACTACCAAACTTATCATTGGTAATACTTGAACCACGCCCCCAGGCCGCTGCCTCTACCAATATTTTAGGGTTGTATTGTTTCTTTACCAGGTCCTCACGCTGCAGGCTATTTTGTACTATAGCCTTATAATAATTGATGTAAGGGTGGTTGGCTGTATCGGCATTAAGCGCAATGCTTGTTTGGCTTATCAATGTCGCCCCTGCCAGTGTATCCGGCACAATGGTTTGGTAAGGCAGGCCACTTATAGCCGATAGTTGCAGCTGTGTTTGCTTAAATTGGTTATCCAGTTCGATATAATTTAAACGGGCTTTTGAAAGTTCGGCCTCGGCAATGCTGGTATCTACGCCCGGGCGTACCCCGCTTTTGGCTAATGACTGTATGGACCTTCTGATCTGCTCATTACGCTGGATGTTGCGCGATTGGATAGTCAAATAATCCTGCAAACGCATCAATTGCAGGTAGCCGCCAATGGCATAGGTTTGCAGTTGATAACGCGACCGTTGAAACTGGTTTTGCTCGACAACGATATCAGACCCGGCCACCTTATTTTGAGCAGCGTAGGCACCAAAGTTATAGGCTTCCCAATCTAACGCGGCAATACCTAAATTAACCAGGGCTGTACTGGTATTACTTTGCGCACGTACCCCGCTTGAGTTGGACGGAACGATGCCGAAGCCAAAATAACCACCTGCAACATTGTTATTGGTACCCACATCGGCCTGGTAATTTAATTTGAGATTAGGCAGCCAGTTATTGCGTACCTCTGTGGCCTGTGCCTGTTTAACGCTGATAGCTGCCGAGTCGGCCAGTAACGCTGGCGCTTTCTGGTCAACCGTATTTAGCAACGCCTTTAAACTTAGGGGTGGCTGCTGCTGTGCATAAGCAGATATCATGCAAAAACATAATACCGCCATGCACTTATACTTTAAATAGTGCATTCTTTATGAGCTAAGAAATTAAAAAATGGAATTATAAGGCATGATGACGCCACTGGCGATCACGCGTGTATTGAGGAGAAAAAAGGTCTTAAATAGTAAGCTTGCCGCCGAGCAGGTAAAGCTGTCCCGGGAGAGCAAGACTATAATTTATCGACGCTAAAAAGCTTTGTGTAGTCGCTTTAACCGACCGTAAAACAGCAGGCAAAAACATACTTAAGGCAACTGCAAAAAGCAGCCCGGAAGGCAAAGCGGGGTTAGCCAGCCGTTGTTGAACGTTAGCGATGCTTGATTCCTGTTCCTCAGCATACTCCTGTTTACGCTTAGTAAATGACTTGACCAGGATACTGGGGCTGCGGTGGTGTACCGTTTTGAAATAATGCTGATAACGTAAGTTAAACCCTACAAATGGTTTGGCCACAAACATAAGCATGGCAACAACCAATAGATATTTAAATTTTGCAGGGAGCATATCGGGTTAACGCAATTATTTCACCAAAGTTGCAGACGATCTGTTTAATAAACAGGAATGTAACGGAATATTTGCAATGAATAAGCTAAGCGGTATAGATACACGAGGCAATAAATATTTCTCATAACCTGTAAGGAATGATAAAGCAGCGCGACTAACGATACATGAATACAAAATATCATCAATACGCGCCACTAATATTAAGATTAGTTGTTGGCTATGGTTTCGCTGCTCACGGTTGGGCAAAAATAATCAGGGGACCAGCAGGCTTAGAAAAATTATTGACTCAAACGGGCATTCCCTTACCTCATTTAAGTTCTTTGATATTACCTTATATAGAATTGTTAGGCGGTTTAGCTATTTTGTTAGGCATATTTACTACTATTATTGCTACACCTCTTATTTGTACTATGGTTGTTGCTGTAATAACCATCCATTTTAAGTTTGGGTTTAGTACGGTGAACACCATCGGCCTAACATCAACCGGACCTAAATTTGGCCCGCCGGGTTATGAGATCAATTTATTATATATAGCTGGTTTGCTGTCATTAATGCTTACTGGAGCAGGGGTGTTTTCTGTAGATGATTGGCTAATCAAACGAAAATCGCGATAGCATTATTTTATCCCGGTGGGCAATACGCTTACTGATGTCCAGCCCCCATCAACAATCAGGCTTTGCCCGGTGATGTGTTTGGCTTTGTCTGATACCAGGAACAGGGCCGTATTAGCTATATCACTTACATAAGCAGGGCGGCCCATAGGGGTTATTTCTGACCAAACCTTTTCGTAATCTTCTTCGAGGGTTGTGCGCTCGGTTAATGTAGCGCCCGGGGCTACAGTATTTACGTTTATTTTATAAGGCGATAATTCTATTACCAGGTTTTTGGCCAGCATTTCTAACGCGGCTTTAGTCATAGCATAAGCGGCAAGACTTTTCAATGCCTGGTGCCCTACTACCGACGAGGTGAAAAGTATAGCCCCACCATTAGGCTGTAACTTCATTTTATTTGATGCTGCCTGCGCCAAAAAGAACGATCCGCCCAGGTTAACCTGTAAAACTTTAAAGAACGCTTCCTGCGAGTAGGTAGCAAAATCGCCGTATAATGTGATACCTGCATTGGCAATTACAATATCCAGGTGACCATATTGGTTAATAGCCGCCTCGACTAATCGGTTAATGAAATCAAGGTCGCTCGAATCGCCGGGAAAAGCGATACAAGTTTTTCCATTATCGGCGTTAATCAGCGCGGCGGCATTGTCAGCCAATTTAGCGTCAAGATCATTCAAAAAGACTGTCGCACCGTGGCTTACCAATTGCCTGCATATTTCAAACCCAATGCCCTGGCCCGCACCCGTAACAATAGCTACCTTATTCTTAAAATTCATACTGTAGGTTAATGTGGTTCCTTTAAAACAAAAAAGGCCCGGATCATAGATTCCGGACCACCAAAGTAAGTAAATAAAGTTTCAAATGGTAGTGCAGATAATTACTTCCAGTCTGCCGGGCCAAAGACGCTGTTTTTCGGCGTATTTTTCGTATTTTTGTGTAAGCCCAAACGCCTGTTAAGGCGACATATTTTGCGAAAAACGCAAGCACGCATAAACGCAATTATTTCACAATACACTTATATCCAGAAATTTAAGTTAAATACTTACTGTGGTAACGTGTGATAGGCTGTGAAATAGGGTGAAAATTCTGTGATAGCGTGTGATTAGAGGTGTTATAAGTGTGGTAAACCGTGCAGTTTGATACGCAAAACTGTCCCAAGGGTAAAGCTTTTAATGCGTTTGCCCTGTAATTAGAACCAGCAACATAAAGATCTGAAGCCTTTTTATTTTGATTTATTTGTAAGTTAGCGTAGCTATTACAGCAACCTGTTATCTAACCAAATAACTTTATATGAAGGCAAAATATTTCATGCTGCTACTATTATGGCCTTTCGCCATAATACAGGCTAATGCGCAAAACGCTACTATCAGTCAGCCGGGCGGCTCATTAAAGCTAATAAAAACAGGTACGGGTAAACCGCGTAATATCGTTTTTATTTTGGCTGATGATCATCGATATGATGCGCTTGGATTTTTAAAGACACAGGATTTTATTGAAACCCCTAACCTGGACCGGATAGCCCGCGAAGGTGCTTATTTGCCTAACGCGTTTGTGAACAATTCGCTTTGTTCGCCATCAAGGGCTTCTATCCTGACCGGGTTGTATTCGCATAAACACACGGTTATTGATAATGAGCACGCCGTGCCTGCTAACTTGATATTCTTCCCGCAATATTTGCAGCAGATAGGTTACCAAACCGCAATGGTAGGTAAATGGCATGCCGGCAATGATGGCGACGAGCCTAAACGCGGGTTTAATTACTGGCTATCCTTTAAGGGCCAGGGATCATACCTACCCGAAAAGAATGGGCTGAATTTTAACGGCAAACATATTCCGCAAAAAGGCTATATCACGGATGAATTAACCGATTACGCGTTGGACTTTTTAAGTCATCGTCAAAAAGATAAGCCATTCATGCTGTACCTGGCACATAAAGGCGTACATGCCGATTTTATACCTGCCGAACGTGATAAGGGCCGTGCTGCCAAGTATGAGTTTAAACCACCATTCACCATGGACCCCAAAAATGTAGAGGGTGCGCCTATGTGGGTACAAAACCAACGCAACTCATGGCACGGGGTTGATTTCCCTTACCATAGCGACCTTAATATTGGCGAATACTATAAACGCTACGCCGAGACTTTGCATAGCGTTGATGAGTCGGTAGGTAAGGTGATGGATTACCTGAAAAAAGAGGACTTATTAGAATCGACACTTATTATTTATATGGGCGATAATGGCTTTCAGTTTGGCGAACATGGCCTGATAGACAAACGCAACGCTTACGAAGCGTCTATGCGGGTACCGATGCTGGCTTATTGCCCCGAGGTGATTAAGCCGGGTACTGTAGTTAAGCAAGTGGTAGCCAATATTGATATAGCTCCAACCCTATTAGATGCAGCAGGGCTAAAAGCCCCTGCCTATATGGATGGTGCAAGCTTTTTGCCTTTATTAGCAGGTAAAACTGTTACCAACTGGCGTAAAGGTTTATTGTATGAATATTACTGGGAGCGATCCTTCCCGCAAACACCAACCATGCATGCTTTGCGTAATGACCGGTTTAAATATATCCACTACTATGGTATATGGGATACCGACGAGTTGTACGACCTGCAAGCCGACCCATTAGAAGCCAAAAACCTGATACGCGACCCGCAATATGCAGCTACCGTAAAAAGCATGGGTAAAGAATTGTTCCAGGCCTTAGCGGACACCAAAGGGATGTACCTGCCGCTGCATGACAATTTAGGCGGACAATCAAACCTGCGCAACAAACATGGGTCGCCGGAAGCTAAGTTCCCGGATTATTTGATTAAGGATGTGAAGGGTACGAAGAAGCAGGATTAATACTAAAATTTGATTAGGTGATCCATTTTAAAATGAGGATCACCTGGTATGAGACTTTGTTGGTTGACTATCCCACTGCATAGTTTTATCACAATAATTTACTACATTAATACCATCAAACCTAAAGCCGACTACCATGAAACTGATTACCTGCACATTGGTCTGGATACTTCTTAGCCTGAACATCCTGGCCCAGCAAAATTTTAAAATTACAGGTACAGTTAAAGACGAAAAAAACACCCCGCTACAATCTGTAACTGTTTTTATTGATGGATCTAATAAGTATACCATGACCGATCTAAACGGGCATTATTCATTTGGTGGTATAGAACCGGGGACTTACAGGGTAGCTACCAGTATGGTTGGTAGGGGATCTGAAAGGTTAATGGTTATTGTATTAAACAAGTCGGTCACGGCAGATCTTGTAATGAAACCTAAGCCTATCGAACTGAATGAGGTGGTAATAGGTACTGATTCGAGACGGAATGAAATGTTACGGATCTTTACTAATAAATTCCTGGGTGTTACAGAAAACGCACAAAGCTGTACCATCATCAATCCTAAGATTATAGAGTTTACAACCAATAAAAGCATCCTGCTGGCTACAACACCTGATTTTCTGATCATCGAAAATAAAAATCTGGGCTATCGTATTAAATATCTGCTTAAAATATTTAGATATGACAGGGCTTTTAGTCTAACCAGCTATACAGGCGATTGCATATTTGAAGAATTACCGGGGTCAACAAAACAAAAGAAAAAATGGATCGAAAACAGGCGAAAAGCTTACCAGGGTTCCTTTATGCACTTTTTAAGGAGTTTGTATGCAGGCAATACGCGCGAACAAGGCTTTAAATGTTATGCCTTCATTGACAGTGCAAAAACACCGACCGTAAGTGACGAACTTATCGATATGAGTCAATACGTTACTCGCATAGACAGTAATTTTATAAGGCTGGCTTTCACAAAAAAATTTAAAGCAGACCATATTAGTACAAAGGCTTTAGCAGTAAAAAGAAGTTCGCAAGGGACAGAAGTAGTTAAGTTCTTTGGCGATACTACAGGGGTACCCGATTCTGTTAAAAAAGGAATTTCTCTGATCGTACCAAAGTCGGAAAAAGAACGACGCTTAATGGCAGCCTCCTTCCTTGCATCACACAGGGGTAATGATGCAGGTGTTGTTAAACTATATTTGAATTTCACGGTAGTTGACCGTAACGGCAATTATATGGATTACCGAAGTTTTTTACTGGAAGGACTTTGGAACGAGTTACAAATGGGCGATAGGTTGCCTTTTACCTATCAACCATAAAATACAAAAAAGCCCCTATTCGGGGCTTCTTGTTATCTCTTACTTCTTATAAACTATCTTAAAAATAGCCCCTTTAATATCATCAGCTACGTATAGCGCGCCATCAGGGCCTTGTGCTAAACCCATCGGGCGGTATTTCATCGGGCCGGTTGGGTGCTCCAGGTCAGAGCCGGTAAAGTTGCTGGCAAATACTTCCCAATTGGCAGAAAGTTTACCGTTTACAAACGGCACAAAAGCTACCATATAGCCTTGCACCGGTGATATGGCCTTACCATGAAAAACTACGAACGCGCCGTTCTTATACCGTTTAGGGAACATATTACCCTCACTGGTCGAAGTTTATAAACTTCGACCTAAAATGTTGCAAGCATTCTGCTTGCAAGTAGCTAACACAAGCTGAAAGCTTGTAACATATCAGGACGAAGTTACGCGATGCTAAACTTCGACCAGTTGGGGAAATTATAGGTAAAAATCCCTTGCTTGCTGTAGCGTTAGTTCTTTCGTTGCTGGAAATTTTGGTCCAATTTGATCGATCAAAATGCCACCTTTTTCGCAATCATAAAAGGCCTCATTAAAAGCGTCTATACCCAAGGCTTTTAAGTATTCATTAAGCAACTCAAAATTGAAACGATCCTTTATTCTTTTATTGCTGTATTGATCAACTTTCTCAAAGGGCAAAGGAACACCATACTGATAAAACTCTAATCTGTTTTCACGAAATGCTGCTATTGATCTGTGATACCCATCAATACCTCCAAAATTCCCATGATAGTCAAGCATGACATCTTTGTTTTTATAGTTGTATACTATATAAGCATAATTAGCCTTCAATTTTTCTGCTATAACCGAAGGCGCTGTTCGGTCCGTTCCCGTATGACTATTATCTAAAAAGGCAACCCAGTCACTCCTTGTTGGTAAAATTAAAAACCTTCTGATCTCAACCGTCGTTAATGGACATAGAGATAGGACAATATTTCTTAAGTCGCCTTTAACAATTTTTTTTTTGAGCGAATTTTTGTCTTCAAGAATCAGGGGTTCCTTCCAATTTACAAATTCATCTGCAAACGCGTTAATATTGGCCTGGATAAACGCGATACTTGAAGTCAAAGGGTATAAATCCAGCAAATTTGTCATTTTCTTCAGTTTGATATTTTGCTAATCTATTAATTTATTATATCCCCTCACTGGTCGAAGTTTATAAACTTCGACCTAAAATGCAGCAAGCTCCCCCTCTGGCGCGAGTATGCAGCGTCGGAAAAGAGCGCTGAGTACTCGTGCCCCTATTGCTTAGTAAACCATTTGTATCGTCCTAAAATAAGTTTAATTAATTAATCCTGTTATACGTTTACATTGTTTGTTAGTCCTAAAATACGTTTACAATTCCACATTTCTTGATTTATAATAACAGATCAAAGAAGTCACGAGTAACCATGCCCGCCAGCCCCGCTCTTCATACTCGCGACAGAGGAGGTAAGTATTTGGAAAAAGCAGAGCTAAAAGCTCACGCTGCCCAAAAGTTACAACTTAAACAGTACTAGAAATAAATATAATTCTGTTAGGCGATTAAAAAAAAAGCCCCCAAACAGTGTCTAACTTTTGGGGGCAGTGCAAGTCGGGGCTTTTTGTCAACTATTATTTCTTATAAACTATCTTAAAAATAGCGCCTTTCACATCGTCGGCTACGTATAGCGCGCCATCCGGGCCTTGTGCTAAGCCCATGGGGCGATATTTCATTGGGCCGGTTGGGTGCTCCAGGTCAGAGCCGGTAAAGTTGCTGGCAAATACCTCCCAATTGGCAGAAAGTTTTCCGTTTACAAACGGCACAAAAGCTACCATATAGCCTTGTACCGGTGATATGGCCTTGCCATGGAAAACCACGAACGCACCGTTTTTATAACGCTTGGGGAACATATTGCCGGTATAAAATAACAGGTCGTTTGGCGCTAAGTGGCCCGGGAATGCTACCGCCGGATCAGCATATTTACTGTCGGCAGCTATTTTGCCATCACCACCATACTCTGGCGATAACATTTTCTTTTTAAGCTGATGGTCGTAATAGGCATATGGCCAGCCTGCGTCTAAGCCTTGTTTAAGTTCGTAGATAGTTTCAGAAGGTAATTCGGCACTTTTTTGCGCCGTAAAATATTCAGGCGATTTATTGTCAAAGCTGCGGCCATGCTGGGTGGCAAACACTGTTTTTGAAGCCGGGTTATAATCAATACCAACCGCGTTTTTTATACCGGTCGAAAATTTGGCACCATCGCCATAAGTTTGGTTCAGTTTATCAGCCTTAAATTTCCAGATCCCGGCAGCCGAATCTAATATCGGGCACCCCGGCATACCAACACCTGAGCCCGCTTGTCGGCAAGCGTCAGACCATGAACCGATAGTTACATACAGGTTATCCTGATCGTCCAGCGCGATAGATTTGGAGTTATCGTGTTGTCTGTCCAATAAACCTTTTACAATTACCTCAGGTTGATCCGCATTGATAACTTCGTCCTTCTCATTTAGTTTATAACGGAATATACCCGTGTTTGAAGATGCATACAGGTAATGATCTTTTATTTTGATGCCGGTACCCGCGTAATCAGCAAATACCATTTTCTTATCCAGGCGGCCATCATGATTGGTATCGCTCAGGAAAAAGATCCCTTTATTTCTTCTGACAGAGTTTAGTTTAACATAAACATCGCCTTTACTGGTAACTGCAAGGTGCCTTACCGAGCCTAAAGAATCGGCTACGATAGTAGCCGAAAAGCCTTCGGGTAATTTCAGATCGGCTTTGTATACCGCTAAGTTTTTAACGGCAATAAAACCACTTAGTCCAACCAATAATGCAAAAAAACCGGCAGACCAAAGAACTTTCTTATTCATTTGTTGATATATAATTTTTGAGTGTAGCCAAGATACACATTAAGCATTATCCCACAATTATATATCCTAATCGTTACTTTCTCTATTTGGTAATCCGCAAAATGGTATAAGAATTAGCCGGAAAATTGTATTCCATAGTACTGCCTGTAAGTTGCAATGTAGCTTCTTTGGTTATTACCTGCTCAGGCTTTTGAGGAGTGTTCTCTGCCTTCGGGTCACCTGATAGCGTATAAACTTTTATCGGCGATCTGCCGGTTGTAAATCCGGTTAATGCAATTGATGTCTTAGTTGCGGTAGCTTTTGTGTTTACCACATGCAATACCAACTCATCGCCTTTTTCGCTGCGGGTTGCGGTTACATCCAGGTCGCCCTCTACACTATCATATACCCTTAATGGCTGGTGGTTTTTGGCAGCCATTTGAGTGGCATAAAATGGCGGCATACCCCAAGCCTGCGATGGTGTAAAGAACACTTGTCCCTGATCCCAACCGTTATCATTCTGGCCCAAAGCCTGCAAGCCGTTAGCGGCACAAGAGGTCAGCACAAAATCACCATGACGGCGTACCGCATTTAAAGTGGTAGCATGGCCCAGCGCGCGCTGCATATTATGCAGGCCACCATTCTCTTCAAATATGGTGATCTTCAATTTGGTATTTGGATCCCATTTTAAGAACTGGTCTTTCATGAACTGCAGGTTTCTGTCTACTACCTTACCGGCGTTAGCTTCATCAGCATCTGTATGCAGGTCCCAATAATCGGCTTTGCCATTAACGGCCTTAAATACCAGTTCCATATTAGCTTCTGATTTAGGCCGCCACCAGGCCGCGCAGATCACTTTGATATCCGGATTTTTAGCGTGGATAGCATCATACAACAGGTTAAAACGTTCGCCATAATGTTTGTAATCATTTGGCAGATCGCCCCAGATTACTTCCTCGTTACCCAGTTCTATATAGTTTAATTTGTACGGTGCCGGGTGCCCGTTTTCCGCACGTTTTTTACCCCAGGTGGTAGTCGCGCTACCGGTAAGATATTCGACCATATCAGCTACATCTTCCGGCTTCTCCTCCACATTTATAGCGAATGCCCCTTCAAAACCCGCAGCGTTGCAATAGGCTACAAACTCTTCAATACCAAAACCGTTGCTGGTGTAAGGGTACCAATGCCCATTGTATGGTGCCCGTTTATCGGCAGGGCCGGTCATGTTGTTCCATTTGTAATCGGTAGCATTAACCATAGTACCGCCGTAGCGTACAAAGTTTAGTCCCTCCTGCTGCATTTTAGTAGCGATGTCCGCGCGAATTGGCAAA
Source organism: Bacteroidota bacterium (assembly GCA_040388175.1). Lineage (GTDB taxonomy): Bacteria > Bacteroidota > Bacteroidia > Sphingobacteriales > Sphingobacteriaceae > Mucilaginibacter. The sequence continues at coordinate 77,936 of JAZKCG010000004.1, forward strand.
CCTTTAAACTGGTCTTTACCGGTGCTCATCAGCATGGCCTGGTCTACCTCCAACTTACCTTTTTTCTCGATATAAATTACAAATCGGGCTTTGACATTGGTAGCATTTGCGGTAAGGGTGAAAGGATATTTAGTCCAGTTAGGTTTTATCCCGCTAATTTGTTGCGATGCATAAGTTTTGGTGCCATCTGCATTTTGTAATGCCACGGTAACCGGGCCGGTTAATTGATCAGCCTTTAAAAACACATAGCCTTGGAATTTTTGCCCTTGCCTTACCGCTATACCCCAACGGTTAAGTCCGTTATTAGCAACACCCATTTTACCTGTACCATTTGTATAGGTTATCACCTGTGCCTGTTTACCGTTATAAGCATGGGTATTATCCAACGAGAAGTTTCCGTTAACAGTTGCAGTCTTAATAGCATCCCAAACACCGCTTACCGGCAACGACTCTTTACCAATAAACACGTTCCTTATAGTATTGCTGTTTTGTTTGATGATAACATCTTTGAAACTCACAGCAGCATTGAAAGTACGTAAACCCACTTTGCCTGCTAATAATGGATTGCTATCATCAGCATATACCAACGCAGGGGTGTTATCATTATTTACGTAGATACTGATCTGGTTACCTTTAAGGCCCACTTTTAAATGGGTCCAGTTATTTTTATCGAAGTTTATTTTAGCTTCTTTAAGTAGTTTGAAGTTGTGTACGTGTTTGCCCAGCACTAACATTTGCCTGCCCGGTGCCAGGCTGATCTCATACCCATCAAACTCATCCATGCCGTTCTGCGCGTTGCTTACACGTAAAATCAACCCTGCAATCTGGGCAGCATTGCCAAATTTAACATCAGCTTCAATACTGCCATCTTTAACAATCGGGGTTTCCTTAATTAATTTATAACCAGCTCCTGAGTTTACAGTTACCGTTCCATTGGTAACTTTCCAGTTGCCTTCAAGCGGTTTCCAACCTATTATCTGGTCTGTGGGTGCAGGTTCTTCAAAACTCTCACCGTATAAACGTTGGTCATACAGGCCGCCATAGATCTCGTGGTTCACATCTTCAATACATGAGCCATACAACTTGGCAGGTATTTTATTCATCACCCGCGATGCATCAACAACTATCCGCGCGTTTTGCGCCATAACGGTTACCGAAAACAAAGTGATTGAACAGGCGATAGCCCATTTTTTTAAAATTTGGGCCGGATAGTTAAATGTGATCATAAGTTGGCTGCCCTGTAACGGGCTTAATTTAGTTTTTTGCAAATGTCGATCATTCGGCGAACCTATGGTTGCACACAATTGACATTTTTTAATTCGATTTTGATTAATACACCTATACTAAAGCTCCCCACTTATCAAAGGCGTGCAAAAAACGGGCAAAATTGTTCAAAATGTTAGTATATTAAAGTTAGATATTGCACGCTGATAAAATGGCTCCGGTATCCATCATACATCCAAAATTTTAACTAATCAATAATAGTCAATGGTATTTTTCAAAAGGCACGCTATCGTCGTAATATTTAGTCAATTAGTTCTTTTAGCTTACCAGGGGGCAGCGCAATCTGTTGCAGCACCACATCCCATACATCCACTCGAATTACAGAATGTGCGGGTCGATGATTCTTTTTGGAGCCCTAAACTGAAAGTATGGAACACAGTTACTGTATACGATGTATTTGATAAGCTGGAAGGTAAATATGTACCCGACCGACCGGATATCATTGCCGAAAAAGAAAAATGGGGCAGAACGCGCAACGCTTTCTTAAACTTCGACCTGGTAGCGCAAGGTAAAAAAAATATTAATACGCACGACGGGCCACCATGGTATGATGGGTTGGTTTATGAAACCATTCGCGGCGCGGCCGATCTGCTGGCCGAATATCCTGACCCAAAACTGGAAAAAAAGATAGATGCTTATATAGATCGTATAGCGGCGGCACAAGCTGCCGACACGGACGGTTATATCAACACCTACACCACCTTAACCCGGCCGGACAAGCGCTGGGGCATGAATGGCGGCGATGATAAGTGGCAGCACGATGTGTACAATTCAGGCATGCTGATAGACGCGGCCGTACATTATTACAAAGCTACCGGCAAAACCAAATTGTTAAAGGTGGCGGTCAAATTCAGCAACTATATCTATAAAATAATTGGACCTGCGCCTAAAAGCAATGTTATCCCGGGGCATGGCGGCCCGGAAGAAGCTATGTTGAAATTGCATCAACTATTTAAAGCTCATCCCGAATTGAAAAGCAAAATGAGGGTACCAGTACATGAAGAGCAATACTTTAGCATGGCCAAATTTTGGATAGAAGAACGCGGCAATTATGGAGAAAAAGACGGCAGCCACGCTCGCAAAAGCGATGACTCCTATAACCAGGACCACATGCCGGTTTTACAACAAAAAACTATTGAAGGACATGCCGTAAGAGCAACTTTACTGGCTACCGGCGTTACCGCTACCGCATTAGAAACAAAAGACCCGCGATATATCCAAACGGCCAATAACTACTGGAACAACATGATAGGCAAGCGTATGTTCATTACCGGTGGCGAAGGCGCTATCGCAGATGGCGAGCGCTTTGGGGCTGATTATTTTCTGCCGGAGTCGGCATATTTGGAAACCTGTGCTTCAATAGGCTCTGCCTTCTTTAGTGAGCAGATGAACCAATTGGAGTCCGATGGCAAGTATATGGATGAGTTTGAAAGGGTGGCTTACAACAATTTACTATCAGGCGTATCACTTAGCGGCGATCATTATTTTTATGAGAACCCGCTTGTAGCCACCAACCACAAACGCTGGGCCTGGCATGATTGTCCTTGCTGCCCGCCAATGATATTGAAAATGGTTGCTGCATTGCCGCAATACATTTATGGTTATGACGACAAGGACCTGTATGTTAACCTGTTTATTGGCAGCGAGGCCGGTATCAAATTAAATGGCACCCAAGTAATGCTTAAACAAACCACTGGCTACCCGTGGAAAGGCAATACCAGGATCGAGGTCAGCACTAATCATCCAAAAACATTTGCCATTAACATCAGGATACCGGGCTGGGCAGAAAGCAAAGAGAATCCGTTTGATCTGTACCGTTCCAAAACAAACGGCGCGGTTGTATTGAAAGTAAATGGCAAAGCAGTTCCTATAACCACTACTAAAGGATATGCATCCGTTAAACGCCAATGGAAAAAAGGCGATGTTATTGAGTTGGCCTTACCTATCGAGCCAAGAATTGTACAAGTGAACGACGCGGTGCAAACCATTAAAGGTAAACTGGCCATAGCTTCCGGGCCGATAGTTTATGGTTTTGAGGATCTGGATAACCCCGGCCTTAAAAATTATAGCCTCAAAGCTAATGATACGATGACGCTTGATTATAAAGCCAATCTGTTAAATGGCGTTAATGTAATTACCGGGCAAGCTACAAATAGCGATGGGCAAAGTATAAAATTTACGGCAGTACCTTTTTATACGTTGGGTAACAGAACCCCGGGCGCTTCTTATCAGGTTTGGATACCGCAAAAGAGCAATTAACTTAAATAAGTTTTATTTTTAGGCGATTTCAGATCTAATTAGTAGTTTTAATTCTCACAAACATGAGCTATTAAGCATGGCGTTATGAGAATTTTTCGTGAGAACATTGTAAGTCCTGAAAATCTTTTTGTGGTTAAGGAAGAGCGTTTTAAGTACAACGACTTCCCTTTTCACGCGCACCCCGAGTATGAGATCATTCTAATACTGGAAGGCACCGGGCAGCGTATTGTGGGCGACAGTATTACCGAGTTTACAGCTGTTGACCTTTGTATGTTTGGCGCTAACCTGCCACACACCTTTTACACTCGTGGGCTAAGTAAGAACGAAGCGATAAAACAGGTGGTCATCCAATTTCATGAGAATTTTTTAGGCCCGGGCTTTTTCGACCGTAAACCATTTAAGGCAATCAAGGATCTGTTACAGCGATCATCGCAAGGGATTGTTTTTAACGGACAAACCAAGTCAGCATTAATGCAAAAGATTACCTCGCTGGTAACAAAAAATTCGACCGAAACAGTGATAGAACTCTTAAACATTTTGCATGAGCTTTCGCAGTCGACAGAGTATGCCCTTTTATCAAGCCCTGGCTTTTTGCATAACTTGAACTTTGATGAATCCTCAAGGATGAGCAAGGTCTATGATTTTATTCTCGAAAATTTCAAAAGAGATCTTTCGCTTGATGAAGTTGCTTCTGTGGCCTATTTGTCGCCATCAGCATTTTGCCGGTACTTCAAAAAGTTCACCCGCAAAACATTGTCAGAATTCTTGATAGACCTGCGGATAGGCTATGCCTGCAAATTACTGCAAAATAACAATATGGGCATATCGCAGATCAGCTTAGATGCCGGCTTTAATAGTGTGTCCTACTTTAACAGAAAGTTTAAAGCGGTAAAAGGCGAAACCCCAATGGAGTACCAAAAACACTTTATGATAAAGAGGGCTAACTGATAGCTATTTATCTTCCAAACGCTGCACCACATACGGCGCGATGATGCTCTTTGAAGCCTCAACACCCGGGTGCAGGCCATCGGGCACCGCTTTGATATAGGCATCACGGCCCTGGTCCAGCAAAGTTTTCCAATGCGGGTAATGATCTATTAACAACAGGTGGCGCTTTTTGGCAACATCACGATACATTTGGTAATACTTTAAAAGATCGGGACGTGCGGTACCATGGCTATCCAAAGCAATATCCATGATTTGCAGAATAATTTCACAATCAGGATTGTAGATTTTTATTCGGTCTATCATGTAATTTAAGTTGAGACGGGCCAGGTCGACACTGGTATTATAACTTACAAAAGCGTCATTCATACTAAACTCCATCAGCACCGCGTCGGGTTTCTTTTTAAGAACGCTATCCTCTAAATGCTGCACACCCCAGGTAGACCACATGGCACTTTTAGCCGAGTTGATGGTGGTGAGCAAGCCATTATATTTTTTATTTAAGGCGCTATCAACAGAAAACACCCAGGCCTTACCACCCACCGCCGCGGTAAGGCTGGTGCCATAGGTTACTAAGGTTTGATGCTTGCCGGCAGCCAAATTCATGATCAGTTTACTTTGGGCAGAAGCTGTGCTTACTTGCAGATATACCGACAAAATAATAAACAGCGCTATTTCTAAAGATCTAAGTTTCACAAGGTGTACAATTAAATGGTTATCACAAATATGTAAAAACTGTTGGATACTGCCTATGTGACGGCTGCTATTTTTTAAAACGACTCGTTCAAATTGAGAAAGAATCCCTTATTTCCATATCTGCCAAAAGCATAATCGAGCGCCAGGTTGGTACGGGTAGCTTTGTTGAAAAGCACACGTAAACCACCACCATATCCGGGCTGAAATACCTGGAATAGTTTGGTGCCATGCTCGTCGTTAGCACTTTGCATACTGCCGAACACCACACCGCTTACAAACTTATTGGCGAGGATAGGGAACCGGAATTCGGCCTCAGTATCATTAAACTGTGTGCCTTTAAAATATTGAGAGGTATACCCCCTGCCGCTTCTGAAGGTACCATCGCGGGCAGTTCCGGGCAGTTCAAGATAAGGGACGTTACCGCTTACCAGGTAAGACCCCCAGTTCCAGAAAGCGATGACCGTTTCAGGGCTGGTGGACGATAAACTGACATATTTTCTCAGATCAGAAGTGATCTGTACAGAGTTCTTGGTGCTACCTATCCATGTTTGATTGATGCGTACTCCTGCATCAAAATAAACACCTTTGTAGGCACGGTTGGGGTTATCTCGCGTAGTGTAAGCAATATTAAATAAAAAACCATCCGCCGAATAATGATCTTGCGGAAAACCATGTTGATTATTATAAACACTTGATGGGGTGGCGTTATTAGTGGTGTCTTTATTGGTGATCCCGCGCCTTACTTCGAATGATAAACCCGCGCCAACAAACACATTTTTACCTATATTTTTATAAACTTTCTCGCGAATATTGTAGTAATAAGAATGGATAGCATAACCTTTATGCGTTCCATTTGCTAATACTTTATCTGCAGCTGTACCGCCATTAATATCCTGGCCTATGCCGAGCCCATAATCAGGCGTTACTGTTTTAGCAGCAACTATATTACCCTGAAAATTCCATTTATTACCCGGTGTAAAAATATTATGGTTGATATAAAAGTAAAGAATGCCTTTACTGGTGATAGATGCTGATGTAGCTGCTACGGAAAGCAAAGTTTTAGGATCATCACCCAAACGCTTGCCTGCTACCGCCTTTATTCCCAATTGTGCACCGATGGTAGGATTTGCAGCAATGTTAGGCACAATGGTGATGCCTGAGTTCTTTTTCAAAGTATCGGCCTTCCTTCCGGGATGGAATATATTACGGGTAAGGTCATTAAAATCGTACTGTTTATTAATGTTCTCACGCAGACCGGGACTACCTGTCTTTTTTATCTTTAATGAATCGGCTTTAAGAGAATCAGCCGGAACGTTAACTTGCCCATAAACGAAACCCGGCGCTATGATAAGGGTAAATAACAGTTTCAGTAAAGAACTTTTTTTAATAGTGGTCTGTCTGTTTGCCATTTCCATACCTACCTAAGCATTATAAAGGGCATTTTGTTTGTAAAACGTTATACCGGTACATACACCGCATACCCTCTTGGTGCTGCCCAAAAGTCGCTAAACCCATAAGCGTTGGTTTGTTTGGGTTGTGGCATAGCCATATCGCCATTGCTCCACCACGCTGCTGCCGAAAAGTTTTTGTTGATCCATTTGGTCTTTACCCTGCTGCCGTTCCATTGCCCGGTGTTATTTAATACATAGATCAACCCTGGCTGCCCATTTATTCCTTCGCGTTGCATGATGTATAAATTATCATCCACATATAAAACAGTCGTTTCGCCGCCGGCATATTGTTCATGCACTTTTACCAGCGCTGCTATGCCGTTAGGGGTGTTTTCGCGGGCTAAATTCCAGTTAAAATAATCCTGCCAAAAAACACAAGGGTATCCCTCGTGGGTAAGAATGAAAGAATAGGCCAGCATTTTATCATTTATAATAGCATCTCCCCTAATTACATCATGGTTTTCTACAAACGTTACCGCCGTATCCGCAAGCCCGTCTGTTAACAAGGTACCATTTTCGGTCAGCGTTTTCAGGCTGAACCCATAGGTCATGCAAAGATCCTTTAAACGGTAACGGAGCGGGAAATCAAACGCGTTGATAGGGTTATCGCTCCAGGTATTCACCTCGGCCAGCCAATCGTATATATTGCGATCGCTGTCCCAGCATTCACCCACTCCAAACGGGTTAAATTCGGTATTGCCTTTTAGTCCCCTCATCTCTTGTATGGCGCGCACCATCCAGGCTCCATATCCCTTCACAAAATCAAAACGGAAGCCGTCCATACCAATATCTTCCAATAACCATTGGGCATACTCTAAGAAACCGGTATAAACATAGGGGTTGCGGTGGCAAAGGTCGGGCATATCACCAAATGCGCTTTCGTCCATCGTCTCATATTTACAGGGGTGAAAACACTCCCAGTTCCGTGGGAATTTACCACTGGCGGTATCAAATTTGGTATTCCGTGTAACGTTATCTAATTGATTTACCTCCGGCTCGCCGCCGTTATTATGGTTCATCACCATATCAACATAAACATCAATTTTATGCTGATGGGCAGCAGTCACCAAACTTCTTAACTCTGCTTCATTACCAAACCAGGTTTTTACGCCGCCTTTCTGATCAAAGTCGCCCAGATCATAATAATCAAAAGGGTCATACCCCATTGATTTTTGCGCCCCCGCTTTATTAATAGGTGGCAACCAAAGCGCAGTGAAGCCCACTTCGCTTAGTGATGCAACTTTACTTTGTAAAAAATTCCACCATTCAAATTCCTGGTTCTCTAATTGGGGGCAGTTCCAATAAAACGCCTGTAAAATAACACCCATCTTAAAAAATATTTTTATAAAATTAGCTAAAATAACTCTTTTGCAGGCAATATCCGTAAACTTGTAATTATCAATTATAAACCAAGATCATCATCAATGGACAAGAGAATTTTGAAGCTATTTGCTTTTGCCTGTCTTTTATTTATATGCGTAAAAAACTACGCTCAAACACCTATTACTGCCGATCTCACTATTAAAAAGAATTTAACCGACAACCAACTGCTTGACCTGGTGCAAAAACAAACCTTCCGATACTTTTGGGATCTGGGCCACCCGGTAAGTGGTATGGCACGCGAACGTAGCACCACCAGCAAAAAATTTGGCGATAACGTAGTAACCACCGGCGGTACCGGTTTTGGTATCATGGCAACTATTGTTGCTACCAACCGCAAATTTATTCCACGTAAAGAAGCCGCTGCACATACACTTAAGATAGTAGATTTTTTATTAAAAGCCGACCGTTTTCATGGCGCTTACCCGCATTGGTTAAATGGCGAAACAGGCAAGGTGATCCCGTTCAGTAAGAAAGATGATGGTGCCGATATTGTGGAGACCTCTTACCTGTTTCAGGGTTTGTTGACCGCACGGCAATATTATACTGCCAATAACCCGATAGAAAAAGAGCTGCGCACTAAAATAAAACAATTATGGGATGGTGTTGAATGGGACTGGTTCACCCAAAACAAAAATGTATTGTACTGGCACTGGAGCCCTAATTACAATTGGGATATGAACCTGCCCATTCATGGCTGGAACGAGTGTTTGATCACTTACGTAATGGCAGCAGCGTCGCCAACTCATGCTATTAATAAAAAGGTTTATACCGAGGGCTGGACAAATAGTAAAACCTTTATCAACGGTAAAACTTATTACGGCAAATATACATTGCCTTTAGGCCCCGACTTTGGCGGATCATTGTTTTGGACCCAATATTCGTTTATGGGCTTAAACCCGCATGGTTTAAAAGACCAATATGCCGATTACTGGCAGCAAGCCACTAATCACACTTTAATAAACCGTGAATATTGTGTTGAAAATCCGCTTAAAAATAAAGGTTACGGTCCCAATTGTTGGGGCTTAACCGCCAGTGACAGCTGGCGGGGTTATGCGGGGCACTCGCCTACCGAGGACCTGGGGGTTATTACACCAACCGCCGCGTTATCAGCTTTTCCTTACACGCCGCAATATTCTATGCAAGCTTTAAGGCATTTTTATGAAGACTTAGGCGATAAGATCTGGGGCGAATATGGTTTTGTTGATGCCTTTAGCGAGCAACATGATTGGTATGCCAAATCATACCTGGCTATAGACCAGGGACCGATCATCGTTATGATAGAGAATTATCGCAGCGGCCTGCTTTGGAAATTATTTATGAGTAATACTGATGTAAAGGGAGGATTAAACAGATTGGGTTTTACTACTGCTAATTAATCATTTGGTTTATTGGGTTATTATCTGCTACCTTTAGATAAACCTTTAATCCTTAATTATGAAAATCGTTGCCTCTATTTTCTTAGCATTACTATCATTTTGTGTAAATGCACAGGATATGCAAAAATATCTTAATGACACCCGTGACTTAGTAAAACAAGGTAACTTTAAAGAAGCTTTGAAACGCGATATATGGTTTCATGACCACGCGTTGCAATATAGCAGGGCCATGTCAGGAGTACGTTTATCGTTCGCACTTGGTGATTGGAAAACGCTTGGCGATAAATATCCACCCGCTTTAGCTGCACTAATTAAAGTAAGGGATGATAAAACCAAATTAGTAGAAGCGAATGGTGGCCCATCTAATCTTTTCCAGGATGTGGCTGCAATAAATCGTACACTAAAAGAAGATGCCAAAACTATTGCATTATTTAAAGGTGTCATTAAAGCCCATCCGGATTCAGCACAACACAATTGGCATTATGTTAAAAGATTATTGTTTGATGCTAAAGAGTACACTTTGATTCATAAATATATTCGTACCCCTTTTTATGAATTTACCATTTTAAGAGAATCATACAATAGTAGTGTTTCTTATTATCCAAAAATGGGTATAGGGCAACCAAGTGTCAAACGAATTACAGAAGAAAATTTCATTAAAGGAGTAACTCAATTAATTCAATATTCCCGGGCCGTTAATGATACCAGATCAGCAAAAGATATTCAACAACAGGCCGACCTGATTATTAATGATGGACGTATTGAAACAGCCTTGAAGGGATAAGAAATTTCTGTTTCTGTAAAAAACCTGTCTCAAATAAACACACATAGTAAAAGTTGCTAACTTGGTGGTTACTTTATAAACCACCCTAATCAAATTATGCAGATATGAATTGGTTGTGCTTAATGGCGCTGTCAGATCTATATCGCTAATAGCAACTATATGAAAAAAACGCTACTCTTATTAAGCTTTGCGGCCATTTCTTTGGCAGCATGGACGCAGGTTAAACCTGTTGCTTCAACGCTCCCGCAAAAAACCGCTTTTCAAACCGGCAGCCCCTGGATCCCGCAGATTGACGTACGATCTGACATGGCCATAGTTTACGGCACTAATGACCGCCCCAATATGACTTTCGAGCAGCGTGTACAATCATGGCGCGATCATGGTTACCAAACCGCTTTCATGACCGGCATTGCGTGGGGCAGCTATGATGATTTCTTTTTAGGTAAATGGGATGGGAAGAACCATTTAGATCTTGCCCAGGTTGAAAAAAGCGGCAAGCCTATTATGCATGGCCGCAACATCCCCTACGTAGTGCCTACCGATGTATTTATTGAATACATGAAAACAGCCGTGATGAAACGCGTTATTGACGTGGGTATTAAAGAAATATTTTTAGAAGAGCCCGAGTTTTGGGCACGTGGTGGATATAGCGAACCGTTTAAAGCCGAATGGCAAAAGTTTTATGGCTTTGCCTGGAAACCACAGGATGAAAGCGCGGAGAACACCTACCTGTCAAGCAAGTTGAAATACCAGTTATATTATAATGCCATTAAGCAGGTATCAGATTATGCAAAGGCTTACGCTAAAAGCAAAGGCATCGGCATTAAGATTTACATCGCCACACACTCGCTGGTAAATTACTCTTCATGGCAAATTGTAAGCCCGGAAGCCAGTTTGGCATCGTTACCGGGCATTGATGGCTATATAGCACAGGTATGGACCGGCACCTCGCGCGAGGCCACTTATTTTAACGGTGCCCGTAAAGAACGTGTTTTTGAGAACGCGTTTTTGGAGTATGGTTCGATGGTATCTATGACCGCGCCAACCAAACGCAAACTATTTTTCCTGACCGACCCGATAGAAGACGCGCGCCGTGATTGGGCAGATTATAAACGTAATTACCAGGCTACTTTCTCTGCTAAATTACTATACCCGGTTGTTGCGAATTATGAAGTTATGCCATGGCCCGAGCGTATTTATACAGGCAAGTACCGTTTAGCCAATAGCGACTCGAGTGTATACATCCCTAAGTATTATTCTACGCAAATGCAGATCATGGTCAATTCGTTGAACAACATACCGGTATCTGCCAATAAAGTAACAGGGGTAAATGGTATCGGGGTGTTAATGAGTAATTCGCTAATGTTCCAACGCTTCCCTACCCATAATGGTTTTGAGGATCCGCAGTTTTCTATCTTCTACGGGCAAACCATGCCACTGGTAAAACGCGGTGTACCTGTACAAACCGTACACATGGAAAACTTAGGCTATGCCGCTACTTTAAAGGATATTAAAGTTTTGGTGATGAGCTACTCGAACATGAAACCGAACAGCGCCCAGGTACATGAACAATTGGCGGCATGGGTTAAAAAAGGCGGTGTATTAATTTACGTAGGTAAAGATGACGATCCATACCAAACCGTATTAGAGTGGTGGAACACCAAAGGCAATACGTATACAGCACCATCACAACATTTGTTTAAACTATTGGGCATAAATGCCGGTAGCGGAAAATCTAAATACAAAGTAGGACTGGGCACGGTTTACGTGATCCGTGAAAATCCAAAAGACTTTGTGATGCAAGCCAACAATGATGAGAACTATCTGAACACTGTAAAACAAGCCTACGAGACTGATAGCAAAGCAGGCAAATTAGTATTCAAAAATAACCTGTATTTAGAACGCGGCCCGTATGATATTATAGCGGTGTTGAATGAAAATCCGGATACCAAACCGTACACCGTAAAAGGTCCGGTGATCGATCTGTTCGACCCGACACTACCCGTATTGGCAGAAAAAGTGGTAAATCCGGGCGAGCAATCTTATTTATACGATGTAAAAAGGGTTGTTAATAAAGCGAAGCCACAAGTACTGGCATCGGCATCAAGAGTATCTGATGAGCAAATCCAAGCTCGTCAGTATAACTTTGTGACCAAAAGCCCTGTCAACACTATAGATGCTATGCGGATCTTATTACCGGCACAGGCCAAAAAGATCACTCTTACAGATAGCAAGGGACAAACAATCACCAACGTTAAAAGCTCATGGGATGCTTCTTCAAATACCCTGTATTTAGGTTATGATAATAGTCCGGATGGGATCCATGTAAGTATTACGTGGTAATTATAAAAGAGCCATAAAATCCGGGAAGGTCTAAAAGGCCCTTCCGGATTTTTTATTTTGCCAGCACGTAAAAGTGCATGTCTTTACGATTTACAAAGCCCATGTTTTCATAAACCTTTACGGCTCTTGTATTATCACGTTTTACGTGTAAAAAGGGGATATTGCCTTCGGCCGTTACGCGGTTGATATGGTATTGCAGCAGCTGTTTAGCGTAACCCTTCCCGGTATAATCCGGGTGTGTGCAAACCGCGCTGATCTCGGCATAAGGTAATGGGTTCATTCGTTGGCCGGCCATGGCGATTAGCTGATCGCCGTCAAAGATCCCGCGATAGTGCCCAAAGTCAATGGTACGCGATAAGAACGGACCGGGATTGGTTAGTTTGGTCAGTTCCAGCATTTGCGGGATATGTTCATCAGTAAGGGTAACAAAATGGGAAGTATTAACCGGGATGGTATCGCCATGATAGATCATTTGCAGGCAGGGGATATATTGCAGCATTTTCCATTCGCCAACCATTTCGACCTCAACCGGCGAGATAAATACTATTGGGTAATTATGCGTTATCAGGTCATATCCTTTGCTAAAGTTAGCTGCTGTATTCTCTTCAAATCCAATAAATGGCGAAACCTCTTTATCAAAATATTTAACCTGCTGATTGCCATAGGCCAGATTTTCATTACCTGTAGCTAAAGCATTATAAGCAGGGTTATCTAATATGTGTTCCATTACCGCAAACCTATAAAAAAGATTTTTTAATAGCTGTGAGAACAAAGTAAACCAGGGAAATCGCCTTTAAAGTTTTACCCTTGGGGCAGTTTTGCGTATCAAACTGCACAGTTTATCACACTTATATCACCTCAAATCACACGCTATCACAGCAATTTTACCCTGTTTCACAGCCTATCACACTTTATCACAGTAAATATTTAACTTAAATTGCTGTATATAAGCGCATTGTGTAGTAATTGCGATGCGTACGGGTTGATTGCGTTTTCCGCAAAACACCTCGCCTTAACAGCGTCTGGGCATATACAAAAGTACATAATATTGCTAAGAATACGAAAATAAGTTGAAGTATTTAGGTTAGCGTCCAGGGCAAACGCATTAAAATTTCGGCTAAAGCCTTTGTTACTTTTGTTAGTCATCCGTTCCATAAATGGAACGGCAATGAGCAAAATTAATTGCCGTTTGGCTTTAGCCAACGGCCAGTTGATAAAAAAAGAACAGGCTTTAGCTCAATATTAAACGTCAAACCCTTTTTTAATTTAAAAGCGATTTCCCTGCAAAGTAAACGGCAAACTTTTACTGTTTAATTACCGTTGTATGTTGATGAAGAAAATAACTTTAAGTTACCTGGTAGTTTTATTGATGACAGCCTGTTCATCTCCGGATAGCAGATCAACCAAAACAGACACCCTCAATAATAACGATACTTTAGCTAAGGCCAAAACGGCTGTATACTCCTTATGCTTTTTAAATAAGCAGGCGAAAGATAGCACCAGCATTGAACTGGTGATACACGGCATTACAGTGACCGGGCAAATGAATTGGCTACCTTACCAGAAAGATAGTAGAAAAGGGACATTAGATGGCATTATAAAAAACGACACCTTGCATGCCACCTGGAGTTTTATGCAGGAGGGAATGAAAGATACTTTAATGCTAAACTTTCGGTTTAAAGACAATCAACTTGCACAAAAGCCTTTAAAACTGAATGTTAAGACCGGGCGTGAGCAAACAGATGAATCAGGGAGTTATAGTATTAGTTATGAAGCCAACGACGTGTTGCACAAATAGCGTATGTTATCGATCATAGATCTCACACATAACCAACCCCAGCATAATCCCAAAAGCAACGCCCAGGCCATGATGGTGCAAAACTATCCCCGCAGCAAAACCAATTATAAAGCCAATAACAAATACGATGCTTTTCTTCCTTTTTGTACTCACCGGCTAAAACTACACTAAATACAGAATGTATTAAGCGCTTTTCTTAATTTGATGAGTATCGGCAGTTACCATTACCAGGCGACCATTATAAACACCACCGGTTTCAACCAGCAGAATGCCGGTCTCAATATCGCCGGTTATTTTTCCGGAGCTTCTAATTTCGAGTGACTTTGCAGTAATGTTACCCGTAATGATGCCGTAAACTATCAATTCTTTGGTAACAATATTTCCGTCAACCAGGCCATTTTCGCCCAATATCAATCCCTCGCTCACATTTACATCACCCTTTACGTGGCCATCTATGCGTACCACAGCAGGTGCTGTAATATCACCGTCAACCTTAGCACCTTCGCTAATCAATGTTGATATGGTTTGCAAATCAAGCGCTATCTTTTTTTTAGAAAAAACACCCATTATACCGGTTATTAATTATTTAAGGTCAAGAATTTAACAGGATTAACCGGACGGCCATCCTTACGTACTTCATAGTGCAGGTGGGTGCCGGTTGAACGGCCCGTAGAGCCAACCTCGCCCACTTTATCACCTACCGACAGCAGTTGCCCTACTTTAACAGTAATGCGCGACAGATGCCCGTATAATGTCTGAAAACCATTGGCATGCGCAACGGTAACGCAATTACCGTAACCACCATTCCACCCTGCAGATATAACACGACCGTTAGCCGTACATTTTGCGGCATCGCCACGGCTGCCTTTAAAATCGATCCCGGGATGAAATTCGGCATGTTCAGTATTAAAGGGATCACTTCTATAACCAAAGCTTGATGTCATTGAACTGATCCGCGGATAACCCATTGGTGTAAAACCTACCGTGTTTACCAGGTTGGTCAAATAATCATTATAGGCCATATAAATTTCCTTGTCAGAAAGTTTGGCATCGGCTTCCTTACTATCACCACCAACAGATTTGGTTGCAAAGCCTTTTAAGCCGCGCTTTCTTAAATAATCATTAATATGTTTTAGCTTGCCTTCAATAGCCTGTATATAGCTTTGAGCGCTATTCTTTTCGGCCTCCTGTTGTAAGGCTGCCGGGATCTGCCCTTTAAGGCTTACAATTTGTGATATTAGTTTTTGTTTTTCCAGCTCTTGCTGCTGGCTTTTGTTGTTAAGGAAAACTATTGACCCGATCAGTAAACCTATTACTCCAACAACGCCCATAGCATAATATTTTAACCGGGCTATATGGCTGGTGCGTATTTGTATAGTTTTAGTACCCTGCTTATTTTTACTTAAAATAACAATCGTACTAACATCCTTCTGATTTACTTTCATTTACCTATATCACGATTAGGGGCGTGCAATTTAAAAAATGCTAACAACAAATCAACATTAATTCAAACAATTTAACATTTACTTTGTATGCTCATTGTCAACATGGTGACATTATTACGAATTTTAAAACTTTAATGTTGCTCATTTATTACTTTTGTATATAAATTATTTGAAAAAAGACACATTATGATGTATCCAGAATATTTAGTGACCCCAATGCGCGAAGAGTTAACCCGCGTTGGTTTTGAAGAATTAAAAGATGCCGATGCCGTTAAACAAGCTATTGAAGGCGAAGGCACTGTATTGGTAATGGTAAACTCTGTCTGTGGTTGCGCGGCAGCTAATGCACGCCCTGCGGCGCGTATGTCTACCCAAAACGCCAAGCACCCTGATAAATTTGTAACGGTTTTTGCCGGTATGGAAAAAGAAGCTGTTGATACCGCACGTAACTACATGCTGCCTTATCCTCCGTCATCACCTGCTATGGCTTTGTTTAAAGATGGCAAACTGGTACATATGATAGAGCGTCATCAAATTGAAGGCCGCCCTGCACAAATGATCGCTGATAACCTGATTGGCGCGTTTGAGCAATATTGCTAAGTTTAGAGGTTAGTGATCGGTTAATTAGAGAGTAGTTAGCTTTGATATAGAAAGTCCGTTGAATAAAACAGCGGACTTTTTTATTGGTGATCATTCTACCTTTAATGTTTCAACCGGGTTTGCCAGTGCTGCTTTAATAGATTGAAAGCTGATGGTAACAAAAGCGATCAAAACAGCTACTATGCCGGCAAGCGCGATAACCCACCATTGGATATTAATGCGATAAGCAAAATCCTGCAGCCATTTATTCATAGCATACCATGCCAGCGGCGAAGCGATCAGGATGGAAATAAAAACCAATCTTACAAATTCCATAGACAGTAATCTTACAATTCCTGATATGCTTGCACCTAATACTTTGCGTATACCTATCTCTTTATTACGTTGTTCGGCAGCGTAGGCGGCAAGGCCAAACAGGCCCAGGCAGGCAATAAATATAGCCAGCGTACTAAAAGCGATAAACAACTCGCCGATGCGCTCTTCTGACCGATAGGTAGCATCAAAATCTTCATCCATAAATGAATAACTAAACTCCTGGTTAGGCGAAAAAACTTTCCATTTATTTTTCACTGTGCTTATAAATGCAGCTATATTTGCCACTTTTACACGTGCGCTTACCGCGCCGCGGTTTTCGTTATAAACCAACGCTACCGGTTTAATTTCATTTCTTAATGAGCTGAAATTAAAATCCTTCATAACACCGATAATATGAAAACTTTGCAAACCCACACTATTGCGGTAAATGGGTTTATTAAGCGGATTTTTAAAACCAAAGCGTTTCACAAAAGCCTCATTTACAATAAGACCAGTGCTATCTGTACCCATTTGCCTGGAAAAATTTCGTCCGGCTACCAGTTTGATGCCCATTGTATTTAAATAATCCTCATCAACCGGCCAGAATTCCGATAATACATCCTGTTTAATATCCAGCGGTAATTGCGGAAACATGCCAGTAATGTTCCTGTCCTCGCCAGTAGGCAAATATGCCGACATAGTAGCACTAACCACACCCGGCATCTGTTTTACTTCCTGTTTGAAAGTGGCAGCCTGATTACCCAGCACATTTACATTTTTAATAACCAGCACCTGGCTGCGGTCAAACCCCAGGCTTTTGTTATGGATATAGTTTAACTGGTTATAAATAACGATGGTACCTATGATCAAAAATATCGAAATAGAGAATTGGAAAACCACGAGGAAACTGCGTAGATATCCACCTTTAAACCCGGTGGTTAATTTTCCTTTCAGTACCTCTATCGGCTTAAATGAAGAAAGGAAAAATGCAGGATAAAATCCGGCCAGCAATCCTATCAATAATGCAAAAATTAACGCGGGCAATAACCAGGCAAATGTATTTAAACCCAGCGAAAGGTGTTTTGCGGCTACTTCATTAAATAATGGTATTGCCAATAAGGCCAGCACAATGGCTATAATAAACGCGATGAAGGTAACCAGCACTGATTCTGTTAAAAATTGCGCTATTAAATATTTACGTGCCGAACCTAATACTTTGCGCACCCCAACTTCTTTAGCACGGCCCGAAGATCGGGCAGTTGATAAATTCATAAAATTAACACAAGCTATCAACAGAATAAATACAGCGATCATCGAAAAAATATATACATATTTAATATTGCCGCTGTCTGAAAGCTCATACTGGCTATGCGAATGCAGGTGGATATCCAACAATGGGGTTAGTTCATAATTTAAATAATTGCCTCCCTTGGTCATTGAAGGAGGGTAATATTTAAGGGCAACTAAGCGTAAGTTTGCTTCCAATTTATGAATATCAGTACCGGGTTTAAGTACTACATAATTGTGGATACCGCTATATCCCCAGCCACCTGCATAATATTCGGGTATGGAATTATAGGATAAAATAAAATCATAATTAAAATGCGACTGTAAAGGAATATCCCTGATCACACCGGTAATTTTGTAGAAACTGGTATCATTAATAGTTAAGGTTTTGCCTACCGCTTTTGTATTGTTAAAATATTTTTTAGCCATACTTTCTGTAATCACCGCGCTGTGGGGTGATGATAGCGACGTTGCCGGCACGCCTTCAATCATAGGTAGTGTAAATACATCAAACAAACTTGACTCTGCAAAGGCCACATTCTTTTCCTGGATGTTACTATTCCCTTTTTTGATGTTAAATTTTTGCGAGGTTTTAAATAAAGTAGTTTTGGGAATGATCCTCGTCATTTTTTCTACTTCGGGATAATCCTTCAGAGCATACACCAGCGGTTTCTCAGACCCGGCATAAGAAGCCTCATTGCCATTCAATTTCGCGTTTTCGGTTATACGGTAGATCCTGTCAACTTTTTTATTGTATTTATCATAGCTTAACTCATCTGCAACGTATAACACTATCAATAAACAGGTGGCTAACCCTACCGAAAGGCCCAGCACATTAATAGCAGTAAAACCTTTACTTTTTTTTAAGCTGCGATAGGCTATTTTGATATAATTTTTTATCATGACGATTATAATTACAAATCCACTTAATTAATATTCATAGTAAGACCAATTAAATGCCAATAATTTAAGTTACTGATTATCAAATAATTAAAAACAAATCAGCACTAATACCCGTACGGTTTCGATACACCCGTCGTTCGCTTTTATTCTGATCAATGCTAACCATAAAAACATGGTGTAACATTTTAAAAAGCCTTGCGTCTTAAATATTAATTAAAACGCTTAATTTCGCTAAAAACTGATTCGTTATTCTGATGAGAAAACACACATTAGCCGGTTTCTTTACCGGTATTGTAATTACTGCTGGCTCTGTCGCCACAGTAATGGCCCAGGCGCCAAAGGCCGAATCGCCGGAAATGAAAATTTACCGCGCCACGCCTACCCGTATCAACGACTTGATCCATACTAAACTTGATGTACGCTTCGACTACAAAAAATGCTACTTATATGGCAAAGAATGGGTTACTTTAAAACCTCACTTTTATCCTACCGATACCTTAAGGTTAGATGCCAAGGGGATGGATATTAAAAATATCTCTATCGTTAAAAACGGCAAGAACATCCCGCTTAAATATAAATATCAGGACAGCCTGAGTTTAGCTATCCAGTTAGATAAAGTATATCATAATAACGAAAACTATACCGTTTACATCGACTATACTTCAAAACCAAACGAGCTGCATGTAAAAGGCAGCGCGGCTATTAACGATGCTAAAGGCTTATATTTTATCAACCCTGACGGTACAGAAAAAGATAAACCAACCCAGATTTGGACACAAGGCGAAACCGAAAGCTCATCATGCTGGTTCCCTACCATCGATAAATCGCAGCAAAAAACCACCGATGAGATCAGTATGACCGTTCCGGCAAAGTATGTTACCCTATCAAACGGCAGGCTGGCATCGCAAAAGGTTAATGGCGATGGCACACGCACAGATACCTGGAAACAGGAATTGCCACACTCGCCTTACTTGTTTATGATGGCCGTAGGCGATTTTAAGATCTACAAAGACAAATGGCGCGACAAAGAAGTCAGCTATTACCTCGAGCCAAAATACGCCCCTTATGCCAAAGAGATCTTCGGCATGACGCCGGAGCTGATCGAGTTTTATTCAAAAACTTTGGGCGTTGATTTTCCATGGTATAAGTACTCGCAGATCGTAGTACGCGATTACGTGAGCGGCGCTATGGAAAACACATCAGCTACCCTGCATGGCGAATATGTGCAAGGCACCAAACGCGAGTTATTGGATGCTTATTATGACGCGGGCCGCAGTACTATCGCGCATGAACTATTCCACCAATGGTTTGGCGATTTGGTTACTGCCGAAAGCTGGAGCAATTTGACCGTAAATGAGTCATTCGCTGATTTTAGCGAGATGCTTTGGGCCGAGCATAAATATGGTAAAGATGAAGCTGACGCGCATAGCTATACCGCTATGGTGAATTACCTGTCGCAACCGGCAAATAAAACTAAGGACCTGGTGCGCTTCCATTACAATGATAAAGAAGATGTATTTGATTTAGTGACCTATCAAAAAGGTGGCCGCATTTTAAATATGCTGCGCAATTATTTAGGTTATGACGCATTTTACAAAGGCCTGGGCATATACCTTAAAACCAATGCCTATAAAGCCGGCGAAGCGCAACAACTCCGTTTAGCATTAGAAGAAGCCAGCGGTCGAGATCTGAACTGGTTCTTTAACCAATGGTACTACAGCCATGGTAACCCAACTTTAAAGATCAGTTACAACTGGGATGAGGCTACTAAAAAAGAAACTGTTTACCTGCAACAAACGCAGGATGGCAACGGCTTTATTTTGCCAATGGCGATTGACATCTACGCCGGTGGCAAAAAAACACGTCACAATATCTGGATGAACGACAAGGCTGATACCTTAACTTTTGCATCGGCAGTAAAACCGGACCTGGTGAATGTTGACGGCGACAAAGTTTTGTTAGCGGAAAAACGCGACAGCAAAACATTGGACGAATATGTGTTCCAATATTTTAACGCGCCATTATACCTGGACCGTTTTGAAGCGATAGATAAAGCTACCCCAGAGCAGGGCAGTGAGGGCGCACGTAAAGTAATGTTAGCCGCTTTAAAAGACAAATACTACGGCCTGCGTATTAAAGCCATCAAAGGTTTAAACATGACTAATGATGATGTACGCAACGCGGCACAACCTATCTTGTTGTCATTAGTGCAAACAGATGAGAATACCTTAGTTCGTGCTGCCGCGATATCGACATTAGGCAAATTAAAAGCGCCCGGCATGATGAACACGTTTAATGAAGCATTGAAAAGTGAATCGTACGCGGTACAAGGTGCTGCTTTAGCCGCAATTGCTTTACAGGAACCTGCACAGGCATTAACCTTAGCTAAAGCGTTCGAGAAAGACAACAAAAATGCCCTTACCCTGGCCATGATCAATGTTTATGCAACTGCCGGAGGTGATGCTGAATGGCCGTTTGTATACCAACAATTTAAAGATGCTACTATACAAAACAAGTTTGCTATGGTTAGAGAATTTGCAGGCATGACCGGCAAAGTTACCAAGCCAGAGTATGCCCAACAAGGCATAGGCATTATTAAAGATACCGCCATTAAATACAAAATGTATGGCGTTGCCCAGCCATTAATCACCATGCTTGACGGCATAAAAACACAACGCACCCAAATGAGCGATACCGCATCGGCTAATGCTGTTGATGAAGCTATAAAAGAGATCAATAAATAATTGGTGTCAATTATATTGGAGAAAGGGAGGCTTACACAGCCTCCCTTTTTGTTTATAAATAGTTCGATGACAAAAATCTCTATCAAAAAAGGATAATAAAGGCTCATACTTTTTTAATAATATTGTATAACCATTATTAACCCTTACCTAATACTTTTATTGATGCTGTTAAAAAGAACGCTTACAGTTGTTTTATTGCTGGCGATATTTTTGAGTTCGCCGGTTTTTGCTGTGCCTAAAAACATCAGGGTATTAGTATACACCAAAAACGGCAAGGGTTACGTGCATGATAATATCGCAGCAACGGTTAAGTGTATTCAGAAATTAGGCGTTGAAAATGGTTTTAAAGTGGATGTTTCTGATAATCCGGCTATTTATACCGAACAAAACCTGCAACAATATACCCTGCTGATATTTGCAAGCACCAATAATGATGTATTTGATAACGATTCGCAGAGATTAGCCTTCAGACGATATATAGAGGCCGGTGGTGGTTTTGTGGGTATCCACTCGGCAGTAGGTACAGAACGCAACTGGACCTGGTTCAAACAAATGCTGGGCGGCACTTTTGCCTGGCATGCGCACCACCAAAAATTTACCGTAAAAGTTATAGACCCATCGCACCCAACCATGCAAGGCTGGCCGTTGGTAAGTGAGCGCGAATTGGGCGACGAATGCTATTTTACTAAAGAACTTTACCCCGGCATTAAAGTTACCATGGTGCATGACCTTACCACATTGGATAAACGCGATTCGGTAGAGATCAGGAAAAACCGGGGATCATTCGCGGATCTATTCCCCGCCGAGTGGTACCAACAATTTGATGGTGGCAACATCTGGATAACCACATTAGGGCATGACAAAGAATACTACCAACAACCCAAGTTTAGTAATCACCTTTTAAAAGGCATATTATTTATTGCCGGCCAATCAAAAAAGTTCGATCAATCAAAAGCTTATGCCGATAACCGGGACACTCCTGTTCGGTATTCATCCAAATAAACCAACAGCCATGGATACTAAAAAAACTGCTTACACCCGCCGAGATTTTGTTAAAACCGCCGCGCTAACTACGGCGGCCTTCAGTTTTCCGGCTATTGTACCGGCATCTGTATTTGGTAAAAATGCGCCAAGCAACAAGATCAATATCGGGCAGATAGGTTGCGGCCGTATAGCCTGCACGCATGACCTGGTCGAGACCTTTAAATATGACAAGGCCCGCATTATGGCCATGGCCGATGTTGATCATAAGCGCTTATTGAGTGGCAAAAAAATGATAGAGGGTTGGTATGATAAAAAGATGGGCAAGACCAACTATATCGATGTGAAGACCTACGATGATTACCATGATCTACTGGCCAATAAAGACATTGACGCTGTCATCATCAGCACACCCGACCATTGGCACGCCCAACCCGCTATAGAGGCTGCTATGGCCGGCAAACATATCTACCTGCAAAAGCCAACCTCGTTAACTATCGAAGAGGGTAGGGCCATGAGTAAC
The DNA here is from genome assembly GCA_040388175.1 of Bacteroidota bacterium. Classification (GTDB taxonomy): domain Bacteria; phylum Bacteroidota; class Bacteroidia; order Sphingobacteriales; family Sphingobacteriaceae; genus Mucilaginibacter. The sequence goes on from JAZKCG010000004.1 coordinate 101,032, forward strand.
GCGGTAAGCAAATCGGGGGTTACTTTTCAGTTAGGTAGCCAGCAACGGGGTGCCTATCCATGGCCGCAGTTTAAAAAAGCCTGCGAACTGGTACGCAACGGCCGCATAGGCAAGCTACATACCGTAAATGTTGGCCTTCCGGCAGATATAGTTGGTGGCAATACCGCCGAAATGCCCATCCCCGAAGGGTTAAATTATGACATGCTGTTAGGATCTACTCCTTATGTATATTATACGTTGGATAGGGCGCATTCTACTACCGACATTGGTTCGCGTGGTGGCTGGCTACGTTGCGAACAGTTTGGCGCGGGCATGATAACCGGTTGGGGTGTACACCATATTGACATTGCCCATTGGGGAATGAATACGGAATATACCGGCCCGATAGAAATAGAGGGGCACGCCAATTTCCCGAAAACCGGCCTATGGGATGTGCATTTAGATTTTGATGTAAAGGCCAAATATGCCAACGGCATTAATATGCTCATTAACAGCAAAAACCCCAACGGAATAAAATTTGAAGGTACCGAAGGCTGGATCTTTGTAGCCAGGGATGGCGGTGGCGTTACGGCTTCCGACCCGGTAGCTAATAAGGCCGCAGCCTTTAAGGCCAGTGACCCGAAGATATTGACTTCAGTAATAGGACCCAACGAAGTACATCTTTACGCCGACGATCACGAACAGCATGGCAACTGGTTGGATTGCATAGAAAGTAAAAAGCCAACCATCAGCCCGGTTGAAGTAGCGCACCGCTCCTGCAGCGCCTGTCTTGTGGCGCACATTTCCATGAAAGTGCCCGGCAAATTATATTGGGATCCAAAGACCGAACGCTTTAAGGATAACGCAGAAGCTAACAAGCTGCTATCGCGTCCGCAACGCTATCCTTATGGGACGAATTATGTGAAGGTGGGGTAATACTTTAGAATAAAAGATAAAAAAAATGTCAATTGCGAGAAGGAACGACGAAGCAATCGCACGTAGTAATATCTACACTTTTCTCCGTGCGATTGCCACGCTACGCTCGCAATGACATATAATGCAAACAAAAAAGGGCCTGATCCTAAAATCAAGCCCTTTAATCTTTTAGCTTTCGCCTTTAAACTTACAGCTTAATAACGGTAGTATTCCGGTTTAAACGGACCTTCAACAGTTACGCCGATGTATTCGGCCTGATCCTGGTCAAGTACTTCCAGCTCTACACCAATTTTAGCAAGATGTAAACGGGCAACTTTTTCGTCTAAGTGTTTTGGTAAGGTGTAAACCAGGTTTTCGTAAGCGCCGGCGTTTGTCCAAAGCTCTAATTGCGCTAAAGTTTGATTGGTGAATGAGTTACTCATTACAAAGCTTGGGTGGCCTGTAGCACAACCTAAGTTTACCAAACGGCCTTCAGCTAAAACAATAACGTCGCTACCATTGATGGTATATTTATCAACCTGTGGTTTAATTTCAATTTTGGTATCGCCATAAGCGCTGTTTAACCAGGCCATATCGATCTCGTTATCAAAGTGACCAATGTTACAAACGATGGCTTTGTCTTTCAATGCACGGAAATGTTCTTCGCGAACAATGTTCATGTTACCGGTAGCGGTCACTACGATATCAGCCTCTGCAATAGCAGTGCTTAATTTCTTAACCTCAAAACCTTCCATAGCTGCCTGTAAAGCACAGATAGGGTCGATCTCGGTAACAATAACACGTACACCGGCGTTACGTAATGAATCTGCAGATCCTTTACCTACATCGCCATAACCACAAACAACACCAACTTTACCGGCCATCATCACATCGGTAGCGCGACGGATCGCGTCAACTAATGATTCGCGGCAACCATATTTGTTATCAAATTTTGATTTGGTAACAGAATCGTTAATGTTGATAGCAGGGATAGGTAATGTACCGGCTTTAACGCGCTCATATAAGCGGTGTACACCAGTTGTGGTTTCTTCTGATAAACCTTTAATGCCTGATACTAATTCAGGGTAACGATCAAATACCATATTGGTTAAATCACCACCATCGTCTAAGATCATGTTTAATGGTTTGCGGTCCTCGCCAAAGAACAAAGTTTGTTCAATGCACCAATCAAAATCTGGCTCATTTAAACCTTTCCATGCATAAACAGAGATACCGGCAGCAGCGATAGCAGCAGCGGCATGATCCTGAGTTGAAAAAATGTTACATGATGACCACGTAACTTCTGCACCCAATGCAACCAATGTTTCAATTAAAACAGCGGTTTGGATGGTCATGTGCAGGCAGCCTGCAATGCGTGCACCGGCTAACGGTTGTGCAGCGCCAAATTCGTGGCGCAGGGCCATTAAGCCCGGCATTTCTGCTTCGGCTAAGCCTATTTCTTTACGGCCCCATTCGGCTAAAGAAATGTCTTTTACTTTGTACTTGGTGTAAGCGGTCTCTACTGATGACATAGCGTTTTTATTTTTTTGAGCTGCAAAATTAACACATTCCCCTGTCAAAACGAAATTGTAAGGTATTCATTTGGCGATTATTGCAGACAGGTGATGAGATATAAGTACTTGCTACAAAGTATAGGCCTTTCATCTCGTGTAGAAATCCTGCTATTACTCCATTAAAATCCCCTCCGTAACTTTTTAAATATTATTTTACATACCACCTGTTTTACCCCTACCTTTGCGCCTGAAAATTATACTGTATAATAATGAGTTTCAGAACCGAACATGATACCATGGGCGCGGTACAGGTACCCGCCGATAAATACTGGGGAGCACAAACCGAACGCTCACGCAATAACTTTAAAATTGGACCAGAGGCTTCTATGCCTAAAGAAATAATTGCGGCCTTTGCTTACCTGAAAAAAGCTGCCGCCTTTACCAATACCGACCTTGGTGTGTTACCCGCCGATAAACGCGACCAGATAGCAGCTGTTTGTGATGAGATACTGGCAGGGCAGTTAGCTACGGAGTTTCCGTTAGTGATCTGGCAAACCGGCTCAGGTACACAATCAAACATGAATGTTAATGAGGTTATCGCTAATCGCGCACATGTCCTTGCCGGCAATAAACTGGGCGAAGGCAAGACCTTTATCCACCCTAACGATGATGTAAACAAATCACAATCATCAAACGATACTTACCCTACCGCTATGCACATTGCCGCCTATAAAATGGTGATCGATGTAACCATACCTGGTATTGAAAAATTACGCGATACACTACAGGGAAAAGTTGAAGCTTTTAAAAGCGTCGTAAAAATTGGCCGTACCCATTTGATGGATGCTACGCCATTAACATTAGGGCAAGAGTTTTCAGGCTATGTATCGCAACTGAACCATGGCTTAAAAGCTTTACGTAATACTTTAGACCACCTGTCTGAATTAGCTTTGGGTGGTACCGCGGTTGGCACCGGCATTAACACCCCAAAAGGTTATGATGTTAAAGTTGCCGAATACATCGCACAATTTACCGGCCTGCCTTTTATCACCGCCGAGAACAAATTTGAAGCATTGGCTGCCCACGATGCAATTGTAGAGAGCCATGGCGCTTTAAAGCAGATCGCGGTTTCCTTAATGAAGATAGCTAATGATATCAGGATGCTGGCATCAGGCCCGCGCTCCGGTATCGGCGAGATCCATATCCCGGATAATGAGCCGGGATCATCTATCATGCCAGGTAAGGTTAACCCAACACAGAACGAAGCCGTTACCATGGTGGCTGCCCAGGTTATGGGTAATGATGTTACCATATCCATCGGTGGATCAAACGGACATTATGAACTGAATGTATTTAAACCGGTAATGGCTGCTAACTTCCTGCAATCGGCACGTTTAATTGGCGACGCCTGCGTATCGTTTAATGACCATTGCGCCGTTGGTATAGAGCCAAACTATGCCGGCATTAAGAAACACTTAGAGAACTCGCTGATGCTGGTTACTGCCTTGAACCCGCATATCGGTTATGAAGCTGCTGCCAAGATCGCTAAAACAGCATTGAAAGAAAATCAATCGCTTCGCGAAGCTGCCATAGGTTTAGGTTACTTAACCAACGAGCAGTTTGATGAGTGGGTTAAGCCTGAGGATATGATAGGTTCACTAAAATAAAATTAAAAGCGTCATTGCGAGGAACGAAGCAATCTCTACATAGGACAATCACCGTGTAAATTGATTAGCGTGCGTAGAGATTGCTTCGTTCCTCGCAATGACGAGATTTATAAATTGTCAATGCAAAAAACTTTTTCTATTTACCTCCCGATAGCTATCGGGATAGCTTTCACCTTTCTGCTTTCCTCCTGTTCCCTCAACCCAAGCCTGCAAGGCAAAGGCGAAAGCTATTTACAGGGCGAATGGACACAGGATAGCATCCCGATGCAAAAACAGTTGCTCAGTTATTCGCTTTTTAAGTTTAAATTTAGCTGCGACTCGGTATTTATCGAGGTTAATTCGGTTAGCAAGGTAAACTCGGGTATGGATAGCTGCATGAATGCCGGTCGTTGGATGGAATATATCCGGGGCACCTATCACCAAAGTAATGATACGTTGCATATAAAAGGCAACTTTTGTAATGCCGACTATACTTTGAAAAAACAAATTGGCTGTTTCCGTTCGGGGCCATACGAGGAGTTTTTTAAAGTGGGTAAAAAAACTGATTCGCTGGTTCAATTTTTAAGTACATCAAACGTTATTCCTGTTAACTTACATTTAATTAAAAAGATCACCTGTGATCCAAAACCGCTATAAATATGAAATTTAACTTCCTTAAAAAAGCAGCTATCGCGATAGCAATTCTATATGCGCCATTACAAAGTATGGCGTGGGGCACTAATGGGCACCGTATTTCAGGCCAGATCGCCGAAGATCATTTATCGGCCAAAGCTCGCGCAGCGGTTAAAGCGATATTGGGCTATGAGTCTATAGCTATGGCCAGCAACTGGGCAGATTTTATCAAATCAGACCCTAACTACAGCTACTTGTATAACTGGCATTTTGTTGATTTTGAAAGGCCGATGAGCTACCCCGAAATGGTGGAGTTTTTAGAGCACGATACTGATGTAAATGCCTACACCAAGCTTAACTTTTTAATAGGCGAACTAAAAAAGAAAAGCACCACTGCCGAAAATAAATTACTATACCTGCGTATGCTGATCCATATTGTGGAGGATATCCACCAGCCTATGCATACCGCGCATGCAAGCGACAAAGGCGGTAACGATTTTAAGGTGAACTGGTTCAGTAAACCAACTAACCTGCACTCTATTTGGGATACAGAGCTGGTTAATTTTCAAGAATTAAGCTATACCGAATATGTAGCAGCTATTGATCACCCTACTGCCGACCAGGTAAAAGACTGGCAGGCTGCTCCACCAAGCAAATGGATCTTTGAATCAAGCCAATTGGCAGAGCAGTTTTACAACGAAATTAAACCAGGCGATACGTTAAACTACAAATACAATTTCACCCACCTGGATATCCTTAACCAACAACTGCTTAAAGGCGGCATCAGGTTAGCAGGATTATTGAACCAGATATTTAATTAATGTGCAGATATGTAGATGCGAGGATGTGCAGATAATTTAGCTCATCAAAGCATTTGCACATCTGCATATTTGCACATCCGCACATCCACATGAAAATACTAATGGTTTGCCTGGGCAATATCTGCCGTTCGCCGTTGGCGGAGGGCGTTATGCAGCACCTGGCCGATAAAGAAGGTTTAAACTGGGAGATCGACTCGGCAGGTACCGGCGACTGGCATTTGGGCGAAGGGCCCGACAGACGGTCAGTACGTACCGCCCACGAACATGGCATAGACATTAGTCAGCAAATTTGCAGGCTTTTCAGGCGCAGTGATTTTGATGATTTTGACCAGATCCTGGTGATGGATAGAAGCAACCTAAACAATATCCTGGCTATGGCTCGCAATGCCGATGATGCTAAAAAAGTAAGCCTGTTATTGGTTGACCAGATAGTACCAGACCCTTATCATGACGACAGGCAATTTGAACCTGTCTTTAAGTTGATAGAACAGGGCTGTAAAGCTTTTATTGAACGATATAAATAAATTTACCACCATATAAAATGGACGAGCTAATAGTAAAAGACTGTAACGGAAACCAGTTGCATGACGGCGACTCAGTAACGGTAATAAAAAGCCTTAAAGTAAAAGGTGGCGGCACTACCATTAAACAAGGTACTACTGTAAAAAAGATCCGCCTTACTGATGATCCGGATGAAGTTGATTGCAAAATTGACGGGATGAGCATCGTGTTGCGCACAGAGTTTTTGAGGAAAAAATAACTTGGTGAGCGGTGAATAGAGAATGGTGAGTTGTTAGTTTTTCATTCTCTATTCACCACTGCCTACTCACCAACTTACATATTCCTTCTATACTGCCCCCCAACCTCATACAAAGCATGTGATATTTGCCCTAACGAGCAATACTTGCACGCTTCCATTAAACTTTCAAATATATTGCCGCCGCTTATAGCGGTTTGCTGCAAATCTTTTAATAGCTGCTGTACCTTATCCTGGTTACGTTCATGAAAAGCGGCTAATGCATTTATCTGGTATTGCTTTTCGTCCTCGGTAGCGCGTATCACTTCTGATGGTGTAATGGTGGGCGATCCTTTTTTATTGAGGAATGTATTTACCCCTATTATCGGGTACCCGCCGTTATGGTTCAGGGTTTCGTAGTATAATGATTCTTCCTGGATCTTACCGCGCTGGTACATGGTTTCCATCGCACCTAAAACCCCGCCACGGTCATTGATGTTTTTAAACTCAGTCAATACAGCTTGCTCTACCAGGTCGGTCAGTTCTTCAATGATGAATGAGCCTTGAATCGGATTCTCATTTTTGGCCAGCCCCAATTCTTTATTTATAATCAGTTGTATAGCCATAGCCCTACGTACCGACTCTTCGGTAGGCGTAGTAATAGCCTCATCATAAGCATTGGTATGCAGCGAATTACAATTATCATAAATAGCATACAAAGCCTGCAACGTGGTACGGATATCATTAAAGTCGATCTCCTGCGCATGTAATGATCGCCCGCTGGTTTGGATATGGTACTTCAACTTCTGCGATCGGTCATTTCCTTTATATTTAGTTTTTATGGCCTTGGCCCAAATCCGACGTGCAACCCTACCTATTACCGAATATTCAGGATCGATACCGTTGCTGAAAAAGAACGACAAATTAGGTGCGAAATCGTCAATATGCATCCCCCGGCTTAAATAATACTCCAAATAAGTAAACCCGTTTGATAAAGTAAAGGCCAGCTGCGTTACCGGGTTAGCACCTGCCTCTGCAATGTGATACCCAGATATAGACACCGAATAAAAATTGCGCACCTTTTCATCAATAAAATATTGCTGCATATCGCCCATCATGCGCAGTGCAAACTCTGTACTGAAGATGCAGGTATTTTGCGCCTGGTCTTCCTTTAAGATATCTGCCTGCACGGTACCGCGCACAGTGGCTATAGCCTGGGCCTTTATTTTTTGGTATATATCGGCTGGTAAGACTTGATCACCAGTCAGGCCAAGCAATATCAGCCCGAGACCATTATTACCTTTAGGTAACCTATTTCCATTGTATGTTGGTCGCGATACGTCCTTATCATCATACAACTCCTTAAACTTCGCCTCAACCAAATGCTCCAGTTTATTTTGGGTGATATATTTCTCGCATTGCTGATCAATAGCGGCATTCATAAAAAAGCCTAATAGCATAGGTGCAGGACCATTAATGGTCATAGATACCGATGTTGACGCATCGCAAAGGTCAAACCCTGAATATAGTTTTTTAGCATCATCCAGCGTAGCTATGCTAACGCCCGAGTTGCCTATCTTGCCATAGATATCGGGCCGAATATCGGGGTCTTCACCATACAACGTAACCGAGTCAAAAGCGGTACTTAAACGGTGCGCAGGTTGCCCTAAGGATACATAATGAAAGCGCTTATTAGTGCGCTCTGGGCCACCCTCGCCGGCAAACATTCGTGTTGGATCTTCACCCTCTCGTTTAATTGGGAAAACCCCGGCAGTGTAAGGAAATTCGCCCGGTACATTTTCCGTCAGCAGCCACCTTAAAATATCCCCCCATGCCTCATATTTTGGCAGAGCTATCTTAGGTATCTGCAATTGCGATAGCGAGGTATAAAACAAAGGTTGTTTGATCTCTTTGTCCCTAACCTTATAAATAAAGTTTTCGGCTTTATATTTTTTTATAACAGTTGGCCAATCATTAAGCAAGCGCTTGCAATCGGGATGTTGTTGTTGTTCCAGGTGTTTTTCAATATCCCGTAAGACCTCACCTAAATCCTCTCCAAAGGAGAGGACTTTCTTATTTGACGGGCCTTGCGCTTTGGCTTCCCCCTCTCCTTTGGAGAGGGTCGGGGAGAGGTTTATAACCCCTTTTACCTGCCACAGTTGTTGTGCGATCTTGCACTGCTCATTTACCCAGTCGGTATAGGCTTCACTGTTTTCGGCGATCTCAGCCAGGTAACGGATACGCTCCGGCGGGATTATATATTTTTTGTCAGCAATATCTTCCTTTCCAAAGGACAAGGCCGCAGCAAGGCTAAATTTCAGACTTGTTTTATTTTCGATCATTTCCACCAGCGCGGCAAAAAGCGCATTCATCCCCGGGTCATTAAACTGCGAGGCCATGGTACCGTAAACCGGCAGGTCCTCATCTTTAGCTTCAAACAGTTTATGGTTACGTTTATACTGTTTACGCACATCACGCAAGGCATCCAACGCGCCGCGTTTATCAAATTTGTTAAGCGCTACTATATCGGCAAAGTCCAGCATATCGATCTTTTCCAGTTGGGTTGCCGCGCCAAATTCGGGCGTCATTACGTAAAGTGAGAGGTCGCAATAATCGGTGATCATGGTATCGCTTTGGCCTATGCCTGATGTTTCAACAATGATCAGATCATACCCTGCAGCCTTACAAACATCAATAGTGCCTTGTACATGTTTACTTAAGGCCAGGTTGGCCTGCCGTGTCGCTAAAGAGCGCATATAAATCCGCGGACTGTTAATGGCATTCATCCGGATCCTATCACCAAGCAAAGCTCCGCCTGTTTTGCGTTTGCTTGGGTCGACAGAAATTATAGCCAGCGTTTTATCTGTCCGCATTAAGAACCGGCGTACCAGTTCATCAACCAATGATGATTTACCAGAGCCACCCGTGCCGGTTATACCGATAACGGGGACCTCTACGCCCGCCTTCTCCTTTGGAGAGGGGGCTAATAGGCTTCCATTTTCGGCGGCGGTTATTAACTGCGCTATCACTCTGTCGTTTTTCTCTAATTTCTGCAGGCGTTCCTCTTGTTTGGACAAAGTCGGTGTAGGCTTATCACATTGCATCAATATATCATTGATCATGCCCTGTAAACCCATGGTACGCCCATCATCAGGCGAGTATATCTTACTGATACCATAGGCCTGTAACTCTACTATCTCATGCGGAAGAAATACGCCGCCACCGCCGCCAAATATTTTGATATGCCCCGCTCCGCGCTGGGCAAGCAGGTCGTGCATATATTTAAAGTATTCTATATGGCCGCCCTGGTAACTGGTTAACGCAATGCCCTGCACATCCTCCTGTATAGCACAATTTACTACCTCGTCAACACTGCGGTTATGGCCCAGGTGAATCACCTCGGCACCACTGGCTTGCAGTATGCGTCGCATAATGTTTATGGTAGCATCATGCCCGTCAAACAGTGATGCCGCGGTAACCAAACGTATTTTATTTTGAGGCTGATAAACAGTGCTATCCATACTTATAATTAGTAGATAACAAATGTAGGAAAATTTAACCTGCGCTTATTATGCGTGCATAATACTTGTACTGTTATTTATTTGAAAGAATAAGTGGTTTTATTTATATTTGGATGCCCCTCCCCTAAATCATCATTAAATAAATCTACCTTTTACATTTTATGATCAGCAATTTTTGCCGAAGGATATTATTATTAGGGTTATTCCTCGGGGTTATTTGTGCTGCTTTTGGGCAAGCCCCTGATATTACCTATACAACACCACAAGTTTATACGGTAAATACGCCTGTTACCCCTTTATCGCCGGTTAATACCGGAGGTGCTGTACCGGCAGGAACTGTGGGCTCGATGACCACGTTTGCTACGGGTGGTTTTAACCAACCGACATCTGTTGCTATTGATGCTGCAGGATATGTATATGTTGCCGACTGGAGCAACAATCAAATAAAAAAGATCGACCCTGTAACCCATGCTATATCTGTGTTTGCGGGCACCGGCGACCTTGGTGCTACCAACGGGCCGGGAAACATAGCCACTTTTTATGAACCCGATGGTATTGTACTGGATGCTGACGGCAATTGCTATGTAAGCGACCAGGGCAATAATTTAATAAGAAAGATAACTCCTGCCGGGATAGTAAGCACATTGGCAGGTAGTGGATTGGCGGGTGCAGCAGACGGAGTCGGAGCCTCGGCAAGCTTTTACAATCCAAGGGGTCTGACAATAGGGCCATCGGGATATATATACGTAGCCGATCAGGGGAATAATTTAATAAGGAAAATATCGCCTACAGGAGTGGTTACTACATTTGGGAGTACCGGTACCTTTAACACCCCTACAGCAGTTGAATTTGATGCCGCCGGTAATTTGTATGTGGCTGATTCCGGGAGTGGTTCTATTAAAAAAATTACAGGATTAGGAGAAGTAACCACTTTTGTTACAGGCCTTAGTTTCCCGCGGGAAATAAAAATAGATAACAAAGGCAACTTTTATGTAGTTGAACAAAATGGTAATTCAATAAAAAAGATCTCTTTGGGGGTGGTTACAACGCTTATCAATTCAGGGCTTAACAGCCCGATAGGTATAACGCTTGACGGTCTTGGCAATATATACATTGCCGACAATGGCAACAATTCTATAAAAAAGATAACACTGTCGGGCTATACTATAGATAAACCACTACCGCCCGGATTGATCTTTGATGCTAATACGGGTATCATCAGCGGTACGCCAACTGCAGAATCCGCTGCTACCAACTATACTATTACTGCCTACAACAGCAGTGGCAGTAGCAGCACAAAAGTGAACATAACTGTAAATCCGTCTGTTGTTACACAACCGGTAATTGATCCACCCAATATCAGCTATGCTACTCCTCAAACTTATACAGTTAACACTACTATTGCACCATTGGGGCCAATAAATACAGGAGGAATAGTTCCTGCTGATATTTACGGAGTGAGTACATTTGCAGGAACCGGGGTTGCGGGTAATACAAATGGGCCTAAGGATGTAGCAAGCTTTAGTTTCGGAGGTCCTATAGCCATAGATAAATCGGGTAATTTATATGTAGGAAGCGAAAACACTATTAAAAAAATTGATCCTAACGGCGTGACAACTACGTTTGCAGGGATATCCGGTGTTCCCGGTCTTGCAAATGGGAATGTCGCATCTGCCACTTTTTCAGGAATATCAGGCATTGCAATAGACAAGGATGGGATTATGTATGTAGCTGATGCTGGAAATAACATCATCAGAAAAATTACGACCGATGGTACTGTGAGCACTTTTGCAGGTGACGGGGGACCAACTTTATTTGATGGACAAGGCATTCAGGCTTCTTTTCATCATCCACTTGGGATAGCCGTCGATGCCAGCGGTAATGTATATGTAGCCGATGCTGATAATAATGCCATCAGGAAAATAACACCTGGTGGTATGGTTACAACACTGGCAGGTAAAACAACACATGGTAATGCGGATGGCGTTGGCGTTGCAGCCAGTTTTTACGGCCCTGCCGCTGTCGCGGTCGATCTTTCCGGAAATGTATATGTCTCAGATAGTCAGAATTATTCCATTCGTAAAATAACTCCATCTGGCGTAGTTACAACTGTTGTGGTATTAAGTACTATACAACGACATCAAGCAATAGGGTTAAAAGTAGCACCGGACGGTACTATTTTTTTCGCCGATCGTAATGGCTACCAGATCTATAAGATTGATCCATCGGGGAAATTATCCCTCATAACCGGCAGCGTTTATGGTTATACCAATGGCGATTTCTCACTTGCTACTTTTAAGGATCCGTACGATCTTGTACTGGATAATGCCGGGAATATTTATGTGATAGACTTTGGCAATTTTGTTATCCGGGAAATTAGTTTTAACGGATATAGCATTGATAAACCCCTCCCGGCAGGTTTAGTTTTTGATGCTACAACAGGTATTATTACCGGTACACCAACTGTTCGCTCGCCGGCTACAGATTATACAATTACCGCCCATAATTCAGGCGGAAGCAGTAGCGCGGTTGTTAATATCGAGATCGAAGGACCGCTTCAGGACCAGGTAATCACTTTCCCGACTATTGCAATCAAGGAGACTTGTCAGGAAGATTTTTCGGCCAATGCAAGCTCTACAAATCCTGCCATACCTATCAACTATATCAGTACCAATCTTGCTGTAGCCACTATATCATCAACAGGTATGATTCATATTATTGGCCCCGGTACTACTACAATTATTGCATCACAACCGGGCGACTTTTTCTATAACCCTGCCCAACCGGCATCACAAATACTAACTGTAATTACCCCGGTTGCTCCAACAGTTACTATAAGTGCATCTGCTAATAATGTTTATACAGGCACACCTCTAACATTTACAGCAAGCACCTTAAATGTAGATACTACCATTACTTACCAATGGCAGGTAAATGGCAAAAACGCGGGTACAAACAGTAATACTTTTACAAACGCTGCATTAGTTAATGGCGATAAAATAACCTGCACTATTTTAACAGCATATGTATGCGTAACGCCGGTAACCAGTGAACCTATAACTGTTACTATATTGCCACCATTAGCTGTTGTAGTACCAAATGCGTTTACCCCCAATGGCGACGGAGTAAATGACACCTGGGAAATTAATGGTTTAAACGGTTATGTTAACTCCCTGGTAAACGTTTATAACCGTTACGGCTCGGTCGTATTTACATCAAAAGGATATAGTAAAACATGGGATGGTTTATATAAGAGCAAAAACTTACCCGCAGGTACTTATTATTATATTATTTATCTAAATAATACTATGCCGAAACTTAGTGGTTATGTCACTATTATCCGTTAAATGAATTGCTTTATGTAACTCATTATTAGAAAAATAGCTATTAAATAGCTAAATGTTAATTACTCTATATTATTGTGCAAAACTAATGTGTTAAATAACGTTAAAAAATTAGTCTGCTAAACCTATAGGCTATATATTTGGGTAATTGTTATTATCAGGACTAAACCAATTGTTCTTTATGATAAGTTAATGAGTCAGTTAATACAAAGGAGAGCGCTTTCTCAAGCACTCTCTTTTTGCTTTTTATAGCCTGCTCTAACTATCCTACCCCAATACCTCTTCTAATATCTCGTGCGAGTTTATATTGCCAAAGCTTTCAATATGCAAAGCGTAATACTCCAATATTTTGGCTATTAAATAGCGACGCTCATCATTTGTCAATTTTAACATGGCCAGGTTCTCAAAGTTACATTGCAGTAAGCGGCTAAAATTTTGCGTATGCGGTGGCGACAGGTATAATACACTATCGGGTTTATACTTCATAAATACACCGTTCTTCAGATCGAAGTAATCAGCTTCGTTGGCCTGGTACCTGTCGGGATAAAAACCCAGGTAACGGGTAAGTTGGATCAGGAACAACAAATGAAAATTAGCCAAACCTACCGTTTGATGATCCAGCCATTCTATCGCGCTAAATACAAAATCAAACAGGTTCTCGTCGGCAGTTTGCTGGCGGATGGATTTGTACAGCACCTCATTTAAAAACAGCGCCATACTACTTTTGATCACATCGTAAGGAATAGTCAGCAATACCGGCGAGGTTTTCAGTTCGGCAACTCTTTGTACATTGCCTGCAGCCTTATGGTACACCACCATATCCAATAAGTGTAACGGCTGCAACATATTACGGCTGATCTTAGCCTTTGGCTTCTTAACCCCGTTAATGATGTACGATTGCAGACCCAGCTTTTCTGTAAACACCTGGACGATCACGCTGGTTTCGCCATAGTCGGTAGTTTTTAAAACTATGCCCCGGGTTTTATGCAGCATGGATCAGTAACAACAATTTGGGTAAGAAAACAATGGCACCGGTTATCAATGCGAACAGCGCCGCGACCACTACAGCGCCCGCGCTAACGTCCTTAACATGTCCGGCAGTCTTATTGTACTCCGGCGATACCAGGTCGACTAAAAGCTCGAGGGCGGTGTTAAATAGTTCGGCCATTAAAACCAGGGCTATGCAGAGAATGACCCATTGCCACTCGTTTACCGATATATGTAAAGCATACCCCATAAAAACAGCCAATACAGATGCCCCCAAATGCACCCTGAAATTAAGCTGCGTTTTTGCAGCATAACCTAAGCCGTTAAAAGCATAGCCAAATCCCCGGATAAATTTTTTCATCCCTCAAATTTAGGGAAAACCCACGACTTGCAATCACACCGGCATTAAGGCTTTTGCCGGTAGTAAAAATTGCCATTTTCCGGGTATTAGCGGTAATGCCGGTAGTAATTTTAACCGTTTTTCGGGCATTAGGCGTTTTGCCGGTAGTAATTTTGGGCATTTTCCGGGTATATGGGATAATACCGGTAGTAATATTTTACGATTAACGATTGGAAATCAAACACTTAAATAAAAATCAAAGAACTTTTGTTGAATTTTGGCGAAAATCAAATGGAGATATTCGATTTGCTTTAGTAGGCGTTAAACAACATGCAGGATGTTACAATATACAAAAAAAGCGGGAGTTAAATGGTGGCGATAATTAACTTTCCCTCATAAGGGTCTACTCCAAAAAGTTAAGTACATTTGGAGTATGGACAAATTTACCATAACGGATGATGATGAAGAAAAATCATCAATCGAAGAGTTAGATTTTATTTTTTCGCAAGCAGAAAAGCAATTAGATGAAAGCAAATCATCTGGCGATTTAGTATTAAATAGATCAACAATATTGCTGGGTTTTTTAGTTGCTGGGATAACTTCTTTAACAGGATATATTCTATCTAATACGCTGTTTATAAAACCTACACCTTTTGATAAATCATGTATTGGGTTGTGTTTCTATCTTGGATACATTATTTTGAGATTATCACTCAATATACGTGGACACAAATACTACACCTTGGGTAGTATGCCAAAAGATATTTTTCACAGATGGTATTATTATTCCTATGGACAAAAAGAAAAAAGACTTAAAGCAATTAAAATTAAGGAAATAAAAAGCTATCAAAAAAGAATTGACGACAATAACATAATAAATGACACTCGATGGCGAGTATACAATCATTGCCTAAACATTACCTCTTGCACTCCAATTGCAATGAATATAATGTATTTATTTTTTCACTATTGCCCCATCCTCTAAACCTCTTGTTTGAAGAGATCCTGATTCACTTGGCGATGGCTGTGGAGGAATAACTGTCTCGTCTGGCATATCTTTGCTTTAATTAAGTTAAATATACAAAATAAATACAAAAAGCACTGTTGCCCGCCCAAATTCTTTTAACATTAGAAAAATAAAAGCTTTTCCGTCGCGTACACACCTGGGCTTGCACAGTCTATAGCTTACTTTTTAATTAAAAAACAATCAACGTTGTTAACTTCTATTTAATCTCCACTACCGAATACACATCCACACCCGATACACTAAACTTTGCAACGCCATTGGCATAGGTAAACGGCACATCAATATTGCCCGGCTGTAGTTTTATTATGCGTGGTTTTGCAGTAGTTACAGTAATGTTTAGCTGATTTGTTATAGCCGGCATTTTAAAATCGAGCTGGTTATCGGGCAGGGTATCAAAATGGTCATCCACATTAACCAGGTGGATCAATGTACTTTTATTTTTGCTATTGATAGTGACATGGACCTTCGCCGACCCACTAACTGTTATTTTAGGGTCCGGGAACAGGCTTTTCACAATACCCGCTACCGCCTGGCGCAACGTATCGTTGCCGGTTTTTATGTACCGAAGCGAGATATTATCGTCAATACAGGCGATCATTCCCTTACCGTAAGCCTGAGTTCGTACAGGCAAACCAGCTATATTATCTTTATTAACCACTACACTTTCAGGTAGTATTTTTGCAAACAAGTGCCTATCGCCTATGGCTAAAACTTTACCGCCTTGTTGTATATATTTTTCAACGTGGGTAATAAATTCGGGTGTCAGGCTCTTCCATTCGGTAATGACAAGCAACGGGTATTTATTTAATGTTTTTTCCAGGTGATGTTCCTGCAAAACCTCAACACTGTACTGCGAGTTTAGCAGCATAGCCAGCGTACCTTTTACATTGTTATTGCCACCCTGTCCATTCTCGAACACACCCGGCGATTCGTTATTATGCCCATAAGTCGATAACAGTAAGGCCACCTGCGGTATAGGCGTTGTATTAAAGCTGTAGGCCTTACGTTCGTGGCAAAATGCCGAAACTTCTTTCAGCATAGGTACCGTCTTTAACTGCAATGAGGCATCCCTGTTTTGCGGGATATACACCTGGTAACCGCCACCCTGCGACAGTACCAGCGCGGCCTTTTGTTCTAACTGCCGGGCGCTTTTCCAATAAAACCCTTTACCATTTTTATCGCTCATAAAACCCCAGGCCATCAGGTCCCACGGTTTGCCTTGCGGCGCTAAGGCGCGAGCTTCAAAATCTACATCGGGCACGGCATCGCTGGTAAAATCGCCCGACAGGTAATCTACCGGTGCATCAACTTTACCCGGCATAAATGACGAGAACGACCAATTACTGGTGACAATCAGGCTCGGGTTAAATTTATGCACCGCGTTAATGTAATAGGTTAAATACCTATGAAAAGCATCGCGGGTAAACTGTACATAATTGGGCCAGTCGGCATCTTTTTTGGAGCGGGGCGCATCCGGTTTACCGCTGTATTTTTTGTAGGCATCTATCGCGGCAGCAGAAAAATCGGGTTGCAACGCCCAGCATTCGCCATCCACCCAAATGCCGTTTACATGGTATTTGCTACTCAGTTCGTTGATTTGCGGAATAAAATAAGCGTCGGCATACTTGCCGAATATGGATGTCGCATCTTTAGCAGGCTGGCCGTTTGCATTAATGCGTGCCCAATCCGGGTGATCTTTAACGGCTTGCGCATCCAATACACCCGAAAAATGCGAGAACAGGCCCACGCCCCTTTTGGCGGTCTCTTCACGAAATAGCTTAAGCGGGTCCTGTACGATATCCGGCGCAGCGACACCCACCGTTGTGGGGTAGCTGGAGATACCCGGGTGACCTTTGGTATCCACCTGTATAAAATCGGGTTTTACCTCATCCAGCATGTAGTCGATATCCGCTGCTTTTAGCGTTTTACCTATCCCTTTGGTATCGGGGTTGGCATGAAAATCAAAGTGAACACCAAAGAAACGGTCGGTCACTTTAAATTTGGTGGTGTTTTGCGCGGATGCGTAAAAAGACGAGGAAAGGGCCAATGTAATTATATAGCAGCTTGCTTTAAGGCTTTTCATAAACAGATTTATTTTGGTAGTGGTAAATTTAATGAAAAATTATAGCGATAGATGGTAGCGTTTAAAATGAGCGATAGGTAGAGCGATTCCCCTCTTGAGAGGGGCGGAGGGGTGTGTTTGTCCGCTTTATTAACACACCCCTGCCACCGCAAACCAAACGCGCCCCCTCTCAAGAGGGGAATTTAATTGGACCGCCTTATCTTCTGCACGAGGGAAAGAAGGTTATGCGATAGAAAAGTAAAAGCGAATTTTCCTTCGGATAAAATATGCTTTTTTCAACCTAAATTCCCTACTTTTGCAACCTCTAAAAATTGAGGTGTAATAAGTTAATGTACAAGGAATACAAGCAGTTAAATTTATCGCAGACAGGCAAAGACGTACTGGCGTTTTGGAAAGAGAATAACATCTTCGAAAAAAGCATCAGCAGCCGCCCTGCCGATAACCCATATACATTTTATGAAGGCCCGCCAAGTGCCAATGGCATGCCGGGCATTCACCATGTAATGGCGCGCGCCATCAAGGATATTTTTTGCCGTTACAAAACCCTTAAAGGATACCAGGTTAAACGTAAAGGCGGCTGGGACACACACGGCCTGCCTATAGAGTTGGCTGTCGAGAAAGCCTTAGGAATAACCAAAGAAGACATCGGCAAAAAAATCACCGTAAAAGAATATAACGATGCCTGCCGCAAAGAGGTAATGCGTTATACCGATATCTGGAACGACCTAACCGAAAAGATGGGCTACTGGGTTGATCTGGAACACCCATACATCACCTACGAGAACAAATACATTGAATCGCTTTGGTGGATCTTGAAACAGTTACACGCCAAAGGATTTTTATATAAAGGCTATACCATCCAGCCTTATTCGCCAAAATCAGGTACCGGCTTAAGCTCGCACGAGTTGAACCAACCGGGTACTTACAAAATGGTGAAGGATACTACCATTACCGCCCAGTTTAAAGTTAAGAGGGATAAAGATTCGGAGTTTTTATATAGCGATATTAATACGGACCTGTTTATACTGGCCTGGACGACTACCCCGTGGACCTTACCATCAAACAGTGCTTTGGCTGTTGGCGAAAAGATCAGCTATGTTAAAATCGCTACGTTTAACCCTTATACTTTCGAGCCTATCACCGTTATTTTAGCGAAGGACCTGGTTAGTAAATTATTTAAAGCCGAAGGCGAAAATGCTTCTTTTGCCGATTATAAAGCCGGAGATAAACTGATCCCCTGGGCTATAAAAGGAACTTATAAAGGTGCAGAATTAGTTGGATTACATTATGAGCAATTAATGCCTTATGTAACTAACGATGACCTACAAAAAAATGGTTTCCGTGTTATTGCGGGCGATTTTGTTACTACCGAAGACGGTACCGGTATAGTACATATTGCGCCAACCTTTGGCGCGGACGATTTCCGGGTTGCCAAAGAAGCCGGCGTACCTGCTGTAATGGTGAAGGACGAGAACGGCAAGGACGTTCCGCTGGTTGATAAACAGGGGCGTTTTGTAAATGAGGTTACTGACTTTGCAGGCTTCTACGTTAAAGAAGAATACTACAGTACAGAAGAACGCTCGGTTGAAGGCTTTAAACCTACCGATGTACTCATCTCCATCAAATTAAAGACCGAGAACAAAGCGTTCGACGTTAAGAAATACGAACACAGCTACCCGCACTCGTGGCGCAGTGATGAGCCTATTCTATACTATCCGCTGGATAGCTGGTTCATCAAAACCACTGCCGTTAAGGATAAAATGGTGGAGCTGAACAAAACCATCAATTGGAAACCGGAATCAACCGGTACCGGCCGTTTTGGTAACTGGCTGGAGAATTTGGTAGACTGGAACCTGTCGCGCTCACGCTATTGGGGCACCCCGTTGCCTATTTGGCGCGATGAGGATGGCAAAGAAGAACTTTGCATTGGCTCTATCGCTGATCTTAATACCGAAATCGAAAAGTCTATCGCCGCAGGCTTAATGCCAAAAGGTTTTGTGTTAGAGGATATGCACAGGCCTTATGTTGACGATGTTATTTTGGTGTCATCAACCGGCAAACCCATGTACCGCGAGCTGGATTTGATAGATGTTTGGTTTGATAGCGGTGCCATGCCTTATGCGCAATGGCATTTCCCATTCGAAAATAAAGACGAGTTTAAAAACGCCTACCCGGCAGATTTTATTGCCGAAGGTGTTGACCAAACCCGTGGCTGGTTCTTTACCCTGCACGCCATAGCGGTAATGCTAAGCGAAGCCAGCGACGAGATTAAAGAGATCAATAAAGAAGTAGGCAATAAAGGCGTAGCGTTTAAAAACGTCATATCGAACGGTTTGGTGCTGGATAAGAACGGCAACAAAATGAGTAAACGTTTGGGCAATGGTGTCGATCCGTTTGCTACTATTGAGCAGTTTGGCGCCGATGCCCCGCGCTGGTACATGATAAGCAATGCCGCGCCGTGGGACAACCTGAAATTTAATGTGGACGGTATTGACGAGGTTCGCCGCAAGTTCTTCGGTACTTTATATAATACGTATACATTCTTTGTAATGTATGCCAACATCGACAAATTCACTTATACCGAGGCCGAGATAGCTATTAATGACCGCCCGGAAATTGACCAGTGGATCATATCGCTGTTAAATACCCTGACCAAAGAGGTTGATGATTTTTATGCTGATTTTGAACCAACCAAAGCCGCACGTGCTATCCAGGATTTTGTGGACATTAACTTAAGTAACTGGTTTGTGCGTTTAAGCCGTCGCCGTTTCTGGAAATCGGAAGATTCGACAGATAAGTTATCGGCTTATCAAACGTTATATACCTGCTTAACTACGGTAGCCAAGCTGATGTCGCCAATAGCGCCATTCTTTGCAGAGCGTTTATATACCGATCTGAACAGCATCACCAAAAAAGAAACGTTCGAGTCTGTACACTTAGCGTACTTCCCTGAGTATAATGAAGCTTTAGTAAACACCAAGCTGGAAGAACGGATGCAAATGGCGCAGGATATATCATCGTTGGTGCTATCATTACGCAAAAAATCAGAGCTACCTGTTAGGCAACCGTTAAGCAAAATATTATTGCCAATACTGGATAAAGGTTTTAAAGCACAGGTTGACCAGGTTAAAAACCTGATCCTATCTGAGACCAATATTAAAGACATCGAATACATTACGGATACTGCCGGCTTTATCAAAAAGAAGATCAAACCAAACTTTAAAGCCTTAGGCGCTAAAGTGGGCAAGGATATGAAAGTTGTGGCTGAGGAGATAAATAATTTAAGCCAACAGGATATTGAAAAGTTAGAAAATGAGGGTAGTATTCAACTACTTGCCACTCACCACTCACTACTCACCACTGATGTAGAAATCATTGCCGAGGACGTTCCGGGATGGCTGGTAGCTAATTTAGGCAAACTAACCGTTGCTTTAGATGTTACCCTTACCGACGAATTAAAAGAGGAGGGAATATCCCGCGAATTTATTAACCGGGTGCAAAACATGCGTAAAAACGCAGGGTTTGAAGTTACTGACAGGATAACCGCAGTAGTTAACGCACCCGATGTTATTGAAGAAGCTGTAAATAAGAATTTATCATATATTTGCGCCGAAATTTTAGCTGATAGTATAACCTTTGATAATCAGCTAACTCAAGGCGAGAAGCACACCATTGGTGAACACGAATTAATTATTGTTATTAATAAAGTATAATGAAAGTAGAAAACGAAAAGACCAGATATAGTGATTCTGAGTTAAAGGAATTTAAAGATCTATTATTAGATAAATTAAGCAGCGCGAAAGAAGAATTAAATGCTTTGGCAACTTCTTTAAGCTCGCCAAATGCTAACGGTACTGATGATACTGCAGGTACTTATAAAACATTAGAAGACGGATCGGCTACTTTAGAGAAAGAGCAGATTAACCAGTTGGCTGCCCGTCAGAAAAAATTTATTGAGCAATTAGAAGCCGCATTAGTGCGTATTGAAAATAAAACTTACGGTATTTGCCGCGAAACCGGTAAATTAATACCTAAAGAGCGTTTACGTGCAGTACCGCACACTACGCTTACTATGGAAGCAAAATTAAAGCAATAAATGAAGGCAGTTTATACTAAACCCTTTTTAACCGCTTTATTAGTAGTCATTGCCGACCAGGCCATTAAAACCTGGGTTAGGCTACATATGTACCAGGGCGAAGAAATTAAGTTTCTTGGCGACCGGGGCATGCTGCATTATACCGAGAACAACGGTATGGCCTTCGGTATGGAGTTGGGCGGCGATTGGGGTAAATTGACCTTAACGCTATTCCGCATTGTTGCTGTTTTTGCTATTGGTTACGGTATTGTTTATTTGATTAAACATAAATATCATCGCGGCTTGATTATGAACGGCGCGCTGGTATTTGCAGGTGCCATAGGTAATATCCTCGACTCTACGTTTTACGGTATTATTTTTCAGCATGACGCTTATAATAAACCGCTGGGCTTGTTTCATGGCCGCGTAGTGGATATGTTTTATTTCCCGTTGATCTCTGGTAATTTCCCGTCATGGGTGCCGGTTTGGGGCGGGCAGGACTTTATATTTTTCCGCCCGGTATTTAATTTGGCCGATGCATCAATATCTGTAGGTGTTATCCTGATACTGATATTTCAAAAACACTATTTTAAACAGGAAGTACCCGAAGAAAGCCTGCCTAACAGCGAAATGGTAGAAGATTAAGCCCTATTTCTTTATATAACACATTAAAAGTCCCGAATATTCGGGACTTTTTTGTATTAACACATCCTGTTAATTAAACAAATGCCATAAACAGTATGTTTTACTTCATTTTAAATTAATAAAACAACAATACTTAATAAGTACCGTCAATTTATTATAAATAAAAATATAAAACTTATTTATTTTATATTTTTTATAATAATTAAAGCCAAATCGTCTTAAAAAAATAAGTTTTATTGATTTTTTATGATTTTTTTATCATTTATTATAGGAAAAACAAAATGTATTATTAATTTAGCAAAAGCAATCGATCAAATCATAGCGTTCTTTATAGTTTTTTAACTTTTTGTTCAATAATTAAGGCAAAAATAATTGCGCTTACATTATTAACTCAATTTAATTTAACATTACCCACTATGATTTTCAAAAACGTACTCATTCATTCCCCACAGGGACTGCTACCGGTTTCTGCACATTCCGTGCTGTTAACCCTATTCGGACTTTTTCCTGGCGTGACCTACGCTCCTGTTGAAAATCGGGTTTATTTTTATTTGCCTAAAAATCCATCCACTCATCTTTAATCACTTTAACTATTTCAACATGAAAAAATTCGTACCATTTGGCCTACTCATCATCGTCGTTATCCTGGCGTTCGCGTTCCCGGGTAACAAAGCGGCAACACCCGCCGCTACAACGCTTGACAAAGCAGACATAGCCTGGATGCTTATCTCGACCGCACTTGTATTATTAATGACCCCGGGCCTTGCCTTCTTTTACGGCGGTATGGTTCAGAAGAAGAACGTTATTTCAACCATGCTGCAAAGCTTTGTTTGTATGGGCCTGATCACCATTATATGGGTAGTGTTTGGCTTTAGCATGGCGTTTGGTTCAGACGTTGGCGGTTTAGGTATAATTGGTAACCCCGGCTCGTTCTTTATGATGCAAAACACTTTAGGCGTTGCATGGCTGGGCGGCACTATACCTGTTATATTGTTCGCTATGTTCCAGTTAAAATTCGCGGTTATTACACCGGCTTTAATTACCGGTGCATTTGCAGAACGTATCCGTTTCAACTCTTACCTGATCTTCATCACTTTATTTATCGTTGTAATTTATATCCCACTGGCTCACGCTACCTGGCACCCTGATGGTTTCTTCTTTAAAATGGGCGTTCTTGACTTTGCAGGTGGTACGGTGGTACACATGTCTGCAGGTTGGGCAGCTTTAGCATCAGCTTTATATCTTAAAAAACGTAATGAGATCCCAGAATCACATACTCCTGCACGTATCAGCTACGTAATATTAGGAACCGGTTTACTATGGTTCGGTTGGTTTGGTTTTAACGCGGGCTCTGCATTAGCTTCGAGCGAACTTGCTGCTACCGCTTTGGCTACTACTACTACTGCTTCTGCGGCCGCGGCCATGTCATGGATCTTCTTTGATATATTAAGAGGTAAAAAACCATCAGCATTAGGTGCTTGTATTGGTGCGGTTGTAGGTTTGGTAGCTGTAACACCGGCTGCAGGCTTTGTAACGGTATCAAGCTCATTGATCATAGGTATAGTTGCTGCTGTTGTAAGTAACCTTGTAGTTATCTGGAGAAGCAAAACCAATATTGATGACACGCTTGACGTATTCCCTTGCCATGGTGTAGGTGGTATGGTAGGTATGTTATTGACCGGTGTGTTTTCAACCAAAGCGGTTAACAGCGCAGGTGCCGAAGGTTTATTTTATGGCGAAACCGGTTTATTTGTTAAACACCTGATAGCATTGGTTGCTGTATCGGCATTTGCTTTCATAGGCGCGTTTATCCTATTAAAAATAACAGACCTGATAAGCCCGCTGCGTGTTACACCTGAGGAAGAATTAGCAGGTTTGGACATTAGCCAGCACGACGAGGAACTTTAATAATAATGTAATGCCGGTAGCTGATAGGGCTGCCGGCATTAATTTTAACGATTACCGCTAAAATTCCCCTTTTACAAGTATTGTTCCTGAACTGTTTCACCAATTTAAAAAGAGGAATTATGGCGATAACGATACTTAAAATAGTAGCTCTTCTTTGTTTTTTGATACTGCCGCTTATGGGCCCGTCAAAACGGAGGACAACAAAATATAAGCGCCCCGATCAAACCACCATCAGCATCAATTATGCTGTAAATGAAGATGGCGAGATAGAGGAATTAGCTAATAAAGAATGAAAAAAGAACACCATAGTTAACAAAAACAAATAATTTCCCTACTTTTATAATATAGAATATCGTTTTAATGAAGTTTGAAGTAAAACACTTCCTGAAAATATCTGCATTGCTGCTTCTTTGCTGTTCGTTTTTGATCGGCAAAGGCAAAACGATCAATCCTTCTTATCAAAGTACTAAGCACACCACTTTATCAAAAGCTTTCAGGAGTGATAACAGCCCGGTTAACCCATTCATTAAGTTTAACTTAATTGGCGGCAACCAGGAAGCTATACAGCAGGTCCATAAAACCACCAACCCGGTTTATACGGCTTACTTACTACCGCAAAGCACAACTACCTGTATAAGGTATTTTAATTTCTTCTCCGGATATAACGACCACAGATATACGTTTCAAAACGCAGATTTTCTGTTTCCCTTCCATGGTTTTTGGTAGCACCAAAAGTACTCTTGTTAGCTAAATAATTATCAGCCATAACTGACTGACCTATTACCGCATATCTAATATGTGGCATATAGTTTATGCTAACAGGTACACCTTCAATCTTACTGTTGCTTTTAAAGCAGTTACGGCAGCCAATTAGTAAAGCCTCTTTGATAGTCTTTATTGGGCCAGCCTTGCAAGCACACTTATTTAGATTTGATTGATTGCTACAACAACCCTAACATACGTGCATTATTTTGTAAGCGCTGACCCTTTACCTAATGAGTTAAAGCTCATTGGCGAATAAAGATTTCACTATAGACGGAAAGGCTGGTCCTGGGGTGGATCAGCCTTTATTTAGCCTTGCGTAACCGCCGGTAGCCACAGTTATAAAGATAAAATTTATTTCGTTTTTACGAATAACGCCTGTGAAATATTACCAGGCAATATTTTTTGCGCAAGCAACATAAAGAATTTTAATCGTTTGTTGTTGATCGGTTAAATGTGAGAGCCTGCATCCTGTTTATACAGGTGCAGGTTTTTTTATTTCACTTAATTATCGCGTTGCGGCGGCTTCACCTGCTCAGGCGGACGGCGTTGCTGCTGTTGTTGCTGCTGACGCTGTTGTTGGGCTTGCTGCTGTTGCCTTTGTTGCTGCTGGGCTTGCTGTTGCGCTTGCCTTTGCTGATCCCTCTGTCCTTGTTGAGCTTGCTGCTGTTGCTGGCGTTGCTGCTGTTGCGCCTGTTGTTGGGCTTGTTTTTGTTGATCTTGCTGGGCTTGCTGTTGTTGTTGGCGTTGTTGCTGTTGCGCCTGTTGCTGTGCCTGGCGCTGCTGATCTCTTTGCCCTTGCTGAGCCTGCTGCTGTTGCTGGCGTTGTTGTTGCTGTGCCTGCTGTTGCGCTTGTTTTTGTTGATCTTGCTGGGCCTGCTGTTGTTGTTGGCGTTGTTGCTGCTGTGCCTGTTGCTGAGCCTGGCGCTGCTGATCTCTTTGCCCTTGCTGAGCCTGCTGCTGTTGTTGGCGTTGCTGCTGTTGGGCTTGTTGCTGAACCTGCTTTTGCTGATCTCTTTGTCCCTGCTGGGCTTGCTGTTGAGCCTCCTGCTGCGCCTGGGCTTGTCCACCACGTTGTTGCTGCTGAACTTGTTGTTTCGCCTGTTGTTGTTTCGCCTGATCTTGTTGTTGCTGACGGGCTTGTTGCCTTTGCTGGTCACGTAAAACCCGTTGCTGATCCCTTATAGCCGTTTGTTGTTGCTGAATAGGTGTCTGGCCATTAATCGGCGGGGTCTGATTTGTCGCAGGTACATTTTGGCCCTTAATTTCCTGTTGAAACTCCTGGCGCTGCTGCCCGCGCAGCGTACGTTTTTGATCATTTAACGTTTGTTGCTTTTGTTGCAGCGTAGGTGGCGTTACATTTGGCCTGTCTTCGGGACGACCACGACCATTAGCCGGTTGACCATTAGGTTTCCCTTGCGCTGGCTGCGTGTTTGTCTGCCCTGCATTTGGCCTGTTACCCTGTTGCGCAGGACGTGCGCCCTGCTGCCCCTCCGGCCTGTTATTTACCCGCACTACATTATTGTTATTATTGGGGTTACGTGCTACTGTAGCTAATTTTGCAGCATTTTCACGGTTAAACCCTGCTGCACCGCCAGGCCCCCTGCGGGCAATGCCTTGTGCAGGATTTTGTTGCTTATAGGCGTTAGCATCTACAACACGGTTTGGCCGTGCATCCTGTGTTCTTGTTACAGCCGGCCTGAACATATTAACTGTATTATTTTGCACACGCATAGTGCCCGGCCTGTTTGCATTACTGATATTGTATACCCGCGGACGCTGGTTTGTATATCGTTGAATATCGGCTGCACGTGGCCCTGCTATGTATCTGCGCCCATTGCTGGCGTAGGTGTTATTAATAATAGTGGTATTGCGTATAATGGTTACCGCCCTGGTATGCGGCACGTAATAACGGTACACATTAGGGCTGTTTATATAGGCCTGCGATGCAAAGATCCAATAAGTATCAGGCACACGGTAACCGCTACCGAATGACAGGCTGATACTTATGCCCGGCATTAAAGGTGCCCATCCGTAATAACCACCGCCGTGGCGCCAGCTAACCCATGCGGGTGCCCATTCATAACCGGGGATCCATTCCCATCCATAATAATCGTCATAACGCCAGCGGCCATAATGAAAAGTCGCCCATCCCCACGGGTAATCAGACACCCAGGTATTACCGTAGGTAGTCAACACCCAATGCCCTTCCGTAGCATACGGCCTGAAATCGCCATCCACATCAGGCACCCAAACATCCCCATATTGCTGGTCGTACACCCAGGTACCGTAAGGTTCCAAATTGTCGTAAAAGTCCTGCTCAGTAATATTATCGTACTGTGCCTTGCTTTTATTTGGAGCGGCCACTATAAGCAGCAATGCTAAAAAGCTAACACTCCATATTTTATTTAAGATCTTCATGATTCCAATTTTAAAAAGCGATCTGTAGCTTACTTTACATTCTGACAGAACAAAATATAAAACGTTTAGTAGGGTAATTGTTTTAAATAAGATGAGGGGAATCTATTGAACTTTCTTTCCCGAGGTAATAATTGCTTTCTTTACAACATCCATTATGGGGTCATGCTCCATGTATTCGCTATATGGCTTATCCGGCGTAGGCGAAAAATCAATGTCAGGTTTTAGGCCGAAACCATAATTAGGCGCCTGGATAGCTGAGTAGGTCCACAAAGTTGGTATATGTAAATTTAGGTGAGTATTGGGCAAAATAATTCTTAAAATTTCGCTGCCGTCGCAGCCGGCCATTCCGCCGCCTGTTTCTTCGCCTATTATTGTACAATCCCTTTGTGCTTTTATTGCCACTGCAAATAAAGTCGCGGCCGAGTAGGTGGCTTTATTTACCAGCAGATATACGTTTCCTTTATAGTTATTCCAGGCTAACGCCTGCAAACTATTACCCTGATTCTTTTCTCGGAAAAAACCATGTTCAGATAGTAGAAAGGTAAGATTAACCGAACCCGGTGATTTATTAGATTGTTTTACAAAATATTTAAACCTATCGATATTAATTGCACCCTCTTGCCCTATATGAAAATAGAACATCTTTTCCATTAAATGCTGCATCAGGTCAATACACACATTTTCACTGCCGCCGGTATTGTTACGCAGATCTATAACCAGATTTTTAATGCCGTTTTTCTTTAACTCTTTAAAGATCGCATTATGGGTTGATGAATAGTCTTTATAAGTAAAGTAGTTGATTTTCAATATAGCAGTTGATGGCATATCAGCAGGATAGGTAAGCGGTGGCCGCCACACATTATTCTTTTTTGAAGATATACTTGCGCCCGTTGTTACCAGTCTTAGTTTAACCGCAGGTACCAATTTCTTTATCACCCGGTCGCCACGCTTAAAAAAGATCATAAACTGGTATTGGTCACCATGCATTAAGTTGTATAAACCGATAAACTTCGCTTCCAGCTGAAAGTCTTTAAAGCTGTTAGAGTACCCATCGCCGGTTACCAACCCTCGCATTTTCTGCAAAATTGACAGGGCATATTCGTTATTGATGACCAGTATCTCATCCCCCGTTTTAAATGCAGTATCGGTTTTATGATAAAGCCCGTTTACAAATATCCTGTCGTTGTGTATGTAGATGTTAAAGGGCAGCATATCATGCGGGGCACCATTATCAAAATCAAAGCCTTTTTCCAAACTAATATTGGTATGCCCCGAGCCTATTTTTGCTGTAATATTTTGCAGTATCTGCCAATATTCAATTTCAGTTAGCGGATGATCTAATTTATTGTGCGCGATATTAAAATATTGATCAATAGAATCTTTTGGGAAGTAGCGATATAGGCTGGGATGCGCTTGTTCCATCACCGTTCTAAAAAAAACAAAATCAGATTTTAATTGGTTAACAGGGTAATATTTATTTAAATTGCTTTTTAAGGTATCCTGGCCTAAGCAAACAACGCTGCTTGCCAGCAGTACAAGAAATAACATGCAAAGGCGTTTCATAGGCGGGTTAAATATAAAAAATTTAACACGCATATATAAGTACCTTTTATTTGAATATTTTTACATTTGATATTATACATAATACAATGAGCACAGAAATAAATATCCCACGCCTTGACTTGAATACCTATACAAATGGTACTGAGGCAGAGCGCAAACAGTTCTCGGACAATATTGGCAAAGCTTTTAATGAAACCGGCTTTGTTACCATTACCAATCACGGGTTGAGCAAAGAATTGATTGATGAGTTATATGCACAGGTGAAAGCCCTGTTTGCATTACCTGACAGCGTAAAATCAAGCTATGAGATACCTGAACTTGCAGGACAGCGTGGTTATACCGGCAAAGGCAAAGAAACCGCCAAGGGCTTTAAAACACCCGATCTGAAAGAGTTCTGGCAAATTGGCCAAACTGTTACTGGAGATGATGCCCTTAAAGCTGAGTATCCGGATAATTTGGTGGTAAAAGAATTGCCCCGTTTTAACCCAACCACTTTAGAAATTTACCAAAAGCTGGAAAGCATTGGCAAACAGTTGCTGCAAGCCATTGCGGTATATCTTGGGCTTGACGAACATTATTTTGACAGTAAAGTAAATAATGGAAATTCTATATTACGTACGCTGCACTACTTCCCTATTGAGAACCCGGACGCTGTACCTGCGGATGCGGTACGCGCCGGCGCGCATGAGGATATCAACCTAATCACTCTGTTAATAGGCGCCAGTGCCGATGGGTTGGAAGTGCTTACCCGTACCGGTAGCTGGTACCCGGTAAAAGCGCATGGCGAGGACCTGGTAGTTAACGTAGGCGATATGTTACAGCGTTTAACCAACAACAAACTAAAATCGACCACCCACCGTGTGGTTAACCCACCGCGCGAGTTGATGAAATTCTCGCGTTTTTCGGTACCGTTCTTTCTACACCCGGTATCAAATATGGACCTTACCTCGCTGCCATCAACTATAAACGCAGAACATCCTAAATTATACACCGACATCACTGCCGGCGAATACTTAGATGAACGTTTACGCGAAATAGGATTGAAGAAATAGATTAATTTCATTGCCGTTGGCTTTAGCCGACGGTTTAATAGTGCAAAGAAATGGGCTTTAGCCAAAAATCCACAAGGGTTTGGCTAAAGCCCTGTTTTGTTTTTGAGTATACCGTTGGCTAAAGCCAACGGCAATAAATTGTATTGTTAGTAATCGGTAACACTTGAAAGCAATTAAGGCAGTTTGGTAAAATCTATGACAGGATGCTTTTGGATAGATGCTGCTTTGGTAAACGATGTTTTAAGCTGCACAAAATCATCAAAGAAACCACCGTTACGCAGGTAGAACGAGTCATGTTGCACTCCACCTGCATAATCTTTACGATAATTAATCTTAGCTGTTTCGTCGCCGGTGAAGAGTGCTTCATTTATGGGAAACCATTTGCCTTCAATATCAACTATCCACTGGTTACCAAAAAGCACCTTGCGTGACTGGTCGCCATTCTTAGGATCAAAATTCTCCAGGAAGGAATGTAAACCTTTTAAGTAACTGCCTGATTGCGGCCTTTTAAAACTGGCCACCAATTGCCAGGCGGTTTCGTTTAACGGTTTAAAGTAAGCGGTATAAATAGTTGTTTCCGCAGCGATATCACCCTGTGCGCGGATAAGGAAACAATAGGTCTTGCCCGCCACCCACGGATAGTTCATATAGCTTTGCCCGCCAGAACCTTCGCCACCAAATTCACCACCATGCACCTTTTCGCCTTTTTTTAGTAAGCGCACCTTTAAATTTTCAGGAATGGTTTTAGGATCATCAGTAGTATAAGGGCTCCATACCGAAAACAGCACATGGCGGGTATCTGCCGAGTTTACCTGCATACCGAAATAGCCGCCGGTAAACCCATCGGCCATAAAATAAGAACCGATAATATCCTGCCCAACCGGCACCGTAACTTCATTATAAAACCATTCGGTAGTGTTTTTAGCTTCTGCGGGAATGTTATAGTTAAGATGTACCGAAGGCCCGCGATGCCCCCAGTAAAAGAAATTACCATGGTTGTCTTTAACATAAGCAGTCCCGTTTTTCAATGCCGACCCTTTTACCATCAGGTCGGTTATATCAGCAAAAGCATGCCCGTTTTTAGTAAGACCATGCAGTTTAAATTGAATATAACCGGCTTCTTTAACGATTATATTGCCAAAGTTAACCACGGCAAATTCAGTATTTGAGACCGATTGTGTAAATGTTTTATTTAAAACGGTGATACTTATTTTACTGCTCCCATCAGGCACACGCAGCTTTAAGGCGATATTTAAATCGCCTGCAGTTTCAGGACGAAGATATATACTGATCACATCATTGGCATCGGTCCAGTTGGTTAAACCTTTGTTATCAATTATGGCTTTAGCATTGGAACTTGTCCAGGCATTTCCACCAAGCGGCACCACAATAGTTGCGCTGTCTACCTTATTCTGAATAGCCGATGCATTAAACATCAAACCCATACCAAAGGCAAGAGCAAAAATTATCTGCCTAATAAAATTTTTAATTGTCATGACGATAAAGATCAGATTGCAAACTATTAACTGCCAACCCGCTTATTACAGCTTACCGCCCATTTCGGCCTTGATGGCCCTTAAAAACTCATAAGGATGTTGTGAGCCAACAATATAAACCAACCCATCACGGTCTGTAAGGTGTATGGCATACCTGCCCGCTGCAAAAAAGCGAATGGCACCTTTACTATGCAGGTTGTAAACCGGGTTATTAAATAAATAGCGGCTATAAGGCGCTACTTCGGCATTAACAATACTGTTCAGGTCTATTTTTACCAGGCGGCTTGTCCATAGGCCATTTAGTATAATGCTTTTATTCTCTACCCTGGTCTTGAAGTGTACCAGGAAGCCCATAATGATAGATATGATCAAAATAGCAAAGCCAACTACGGCCAGCAGATCGCCATTTTTATCGTCTGGTTTAGTAAACGCGTAAACTGCAAAACAAAATATAACCAATACCAAACGTATAGACAGCGGGATAAACTCCCTGCCCAGGTATTGCTTCTCGGTAAAAACTACTTTTTCGCTCATTTTTCAATTTGAAGATTTGAAGGTGTGCCAATTTGAAGATCATTTTCAAATTCTCAAATCACCACATGCTCAAATCAATCTATACTTTATACAATTCGAATATAGTTACTTTTTTAGTGTTTTCAGTTACTTTATAACGTTCGTCTGGCCGGTAACCGCCCACCCATATTATTTCGCCGTTACCATTTATCAATAACGGCACCCGGCTTTTTTCATGCAGCGGTATTTTAAGGCCGATAAAAAAATCGCTCAGTTTCTTCTTTAGCTTCATCCCCAAAGGGTAAAAACTATCGCTTTGCTGCCAGGCACGCATAGTTAATGGGTACACCAGCTTATCAGCATCAACAGAAACCGCTAATGGGTTATCCTTAATAATTAACGGCGAATCGTCATGTAGCAAGGTCAGTTTATAATGGCCGTAATTTATAGTATGATCCGTGGCCATGATCTTCACAGTAGTTTGTTCTACGTTTTTTTTCGGGGTAATGATCAATTGATCACGATCCAGGATCAGCTTAAAACTTTCAGCCTCAAAAACCCGGCCTGAGTGTTTATTTAATGCCGATATCAGGTCATCAATGGCGGTCTCATTAAACCCGTACTCCTGCAATAACTTAAACAGTAATAGTCGCTGTGGGTTTAATGCCTTAACGGCGTTTAGTTGCAGGTAAACATCATCGTCCAGATAACTAAACAACTCGTCTTTTAACTCAGTAAGACGTACTTCTAAAAGCGTTTCCAGATCCCTGAAATGCTTCAGGTTATTTTCGAACGTATTTTCAAGATTGGGGTTCAGCTCCTGCAGCTTGGGTATCACCTCATGCCTTATTTTGTTACGGGCGTACTTTACAGACGCGTTCGAACTATCCTCTACATATTGGAAACCATTCGCTTTAATTAGCCGTTCAATCTCTTCGCGATTCAAAAATAGCATGGGCCGTACCAGCGATCCATTTTTAGGTAATATACCATGCAGCCCTGCAATGCCTGTACCACGTACCAGGTTTAACAATATTGTTTCAATTGCATCGTTTTGGTGATGCGCAAGTGCAATGGCGGTGTAGTTGTTTTGTTGTTTAATCTGCTCAAACCAGGCATACCTTAAATCGCGGGCTGCCATTTGGATAGAGATCTTTTTATCGGCAGCGTATTGTTGGGTATCAAAGTTTATGGTATGGAAAGGCACTTTGTTTTGCAGGGCCAATTGTTTGCAAAATTCCTGGTCGGCATTGGCTTCAGAGCCGCGTAATTGGAAATTACAGTGCGCGATAGCGAAATTATAGCCCCCTGTTTTTAATAAATGAACCATTAATACAGAGTCCATTCCGCCGCTAACAGCAGCCAATACAGTACCATTAGGTTCAAAAAGGCCGTTTTGTTCAATAAAATCGGTAAATTTTTTAGCCGGGATCATCATCAAAATTATTAATTTAATAACCCCAACAAAAAACTAATTTTGCAGCAGTGAATAAATACGTTTTAAGTTTCTTGTTTTTACTGGTTGCAACAGTGGTTTGGGGACAGGGCAAATCAAAAGTAAACCTGGTTAGCTCTACAACCATGGAGTCTGCGCTGGGCACCAACGGTAGCAGAATTTTCAAAGTACACAATGGTGTATTTAAACAAGATTACTCTACCCTAACATCAGACAGCGCCTATTTTTATCCTGACCAAAACATGGTGGATGCTTTTAGCCATGTGGTAATTAACCAGGGCGATACCGTACATATTTATTCAGACAAGTTAAACTACGACGGCAATACCAAAATAGCCATTTTAACCAACCATGTAATAATGGTTGATAAAGCCACCACCTTAACTACCGATAACTTCACCTACAACACCGCTACCCGTATAGGCACCTATACCGATGGTGGTAAAATAGTTAATAAAGACAATGTACTGGTAAGCAAGAACGGCTATTATTTTTCTTTTACCAAGGATGCTTACTTTAGGTACGATGTGGTTTGTACCACACCCAGCGCCGTTATAAAAACGGATACCATGCGTTATAACTCCGGGTCGCGCATAGCTTACTTTTATGGGCCAACCATTATAACCGGCAAGGATAAAGATAACCTGTATACAGAAAACGGTTTTTATAATACAGCTACAGAGCAGGCCTACTTCGGTAAAAAGAATTTATATACCCAGAAAACTAAAACTCTTAAAGGCGATAGTTTATTTTATGATCGTAAAAAAGGTTATGGCCGGGCTACCAACCACGTTACTTTTAATGACAGTGAACAACGGATAACCATTAAAGGCGATCTGGGCGAATATTATAAAGCCGATGAACAGGCGGTAGTAACCCGCAACGCTTACATGATATTTGTGACCGAAGATAGCTCGGGCGTTAAAAAAGACCCAGGGAAGAAAACAGGCATAGATACGTTGCTTAAAAACAAAAAGGTTACAGGCACAGACACGCTCACTAAAAAAATAACTGATCTTACCAAGTCCTTATCCACCGATAAAAAACTAACCCTACAAGGTATAACAGACTCTGTTACTAAAAAGCTGCCTGCCAGCGCTAAACAATTAACACCGGCCAATAAAACCATAGTAAAGGCCGCTACCGATTCTATAGCCAAACATATGCCAACTATCAAAAAGGCTGTGCAGCAGAATAAAAACATAACGGTAGCCGGAGCTGTAAATGCTCTCACCAAGGCAGCCGCGCAAACCGGGGGAAAGCCCCTGGTTTCACAAAGGGTCATTCCACAGATGAGCCCCATTGTATATAAGTATGCTGATACGGTAAAAGAAGCGTTCAAACCTCGTCCCGGCATTAAGTATGACTCGCTATATTTTGTAGCAGACACCTTGAAAACACGCATATTAACTTACAAGGACCTCAAGACATTACAACAACAGCAATATGATGCTGCACACAGGGACACCTCTATCAAAATAAAGAAACGTGCTGCGCCGATAGTTTATAAGACATCGCCAAAATTCTTAACTACCGAGCCTATGCCGTTCCATATTGATACAACCAGTACCGTAGACCCTAATCTTTTTGGCAAACCAAAGCCGCCTGTAACTAAAGTACAGCCTAAAAAAATAGCTAAGGTGATAGTTGTGCCTAAAAAAACTGCGCAAGACTCTTTAATAGATAAACAAAAAGCCGACTCGCTTGCCTTGCATATGCCCAAACCGCTAAGCGACACTTCAAGAATAAGAATTGTAAGCGGGTATAATAATAGCAAACTATTTAAGTCTGACTTGCAAGCCAAAGCCGACTCCATGTTTTACAGCACCGTCGACTCGACCATACATATGTATGTAAACCCGATGATCTGGACTCAAGGGTCTCAACTCTCCGGCGATACCATACATTTACAGATGAAGCATAAAACACTGGATAACCTGGAAATGGCCCCGCATGGTTTTATTGTAAACCTGGAAAAAAGCGATTCGACACATTTTAACCAGGCTGGTGGAAAACGGATGCACGGCACATTTAAAAATGGCAAGCTCAGTAAATTTGATATCATAGGCAATGCCGAAACCATTTATTTTAAGCGAGACTCGGTTAAAAACATAGTAACCGATATGTCAAGAACGGTTAGTGGCAAAGCCCATTTCACTTTTGATAAAGGCGAAATCATCAGTAATTCTTTTGATTCAAAATATGAAGGCAGGGGGCTACCCATAGACAAGGTAAAAGATGAGGAGAAAATATTAAAAGGCTTTATCTGGAAACCAAAAGAACGGCCAATATCAAAAGAAGCTGTTTTATCAGGCTATTATAAAAAGCCGGCGACTACTAAACCAGGTGCTAAAGCAGGAATGCCTACTATTAAAAACGGCAAAAACGCGTTATCCAAACCCGGCGATCTTAAAGCTGCCAAAGATTCCCTGAGCAATACACCCGCTACTATTAAGTTGGGCAAGGATTCTGTAAGTAAAGCGCCGGTAAATATCAAATTGGGTAAAGACTCACTAAGCAGCAAACCCAATATACCCGCTATTAAGAAAATGAGCAAGGATAGCGTGACTAAAGACACATCAGCACAAAGAAGGTCTACAATTTTAAAGCCGGGTAAGTAATAATAGATAGCCCCGGTATTTGTGTCTTCACAAACACCTAAAACAGCTTATAATTGGTGGTTTGTGAGGACACAAACCACGGCGGGGTAGGCCCATCCCATGAGCAACGCCATTATGTTTTAAGTTATATCTTACTAAGAAAAGCAACCAATTTTTCTACCGCTATAGCCCTATGACTTATGGCATTTTTTTCGGCCATTGTCATTTCTGCAAAAGTGATATCATACCCATCGGGTTGAAATATAGGATCATAACCAAACCCTGCTGTACCGCTTAATTCATGGCGTATGGTTCCTTCGACCGAGCCTTCAAAAAAATGTTCTTTACCGCCCCAAACCAATGATATTACTGTTTTGAAACGGGCTTTACGATTGGTAACCTCTTCCAAATTCTGCAATACCTTAGCCATATTAGCGGCATGATTGCCATGTTGGCCTGCATAACGTGCCGAGTAAACACCGGGGTCGCCGTTTAAGGCATCTATTGCTAATCCGCTGTCATCGCCAAAGCAATTAACACCGTATTTATTATAAATGTAATGGCTCTTTATAGAAGCGTTTTCTGCAAAGGTGATGCCCGTTTCGGCAATATCATCATGGCAGTTAACATCTTTAAGGCTTAGTAACTGCAGTCGTTGGTCGGCACCGGTCTGTTTCAGGATAGCGGCAACCTCTTCCAGTTTATGGGCGTTATTGGTTGCAAATACTAATTGTTGCATGTATTTATAAGTTTTTCATTTGATCCCAAAACGCTTTTTTATGATCAGTGCTGTCCATCATCTCATCAAAACTAAAACTATACAATACCGCACAGCTTTGCAGTTGTTTAGGCTGATTAAGCACTAACGCTTCGCTATTAGCAGGGATAGCATTTTTACCCAGTATCAACAGTTTTTCGGGCTTAAAATAAGCTATTAACTCTGCATAAGCCGGGTTTGCCGTTTTAGCGATATTAAAGATCGCCACATCATCAATACCGTACTCCTTACGTTTAAGAATGTTTTGCAGCGCGGTTAAATGCGCGTCGGCAATATGTTGCTCTGTTAAATAGTGGGTGATTACTAAAAAGCGCTTTTTGTTTTGCCCCAGATAATTAAACACTGTGGCCGGCGTTTCTTTAACAACTAACGCTACAGGCTGCTCAACAACAGGAGCAGGTATAATTTCCGGAACGGCTATCGTTGGTGTATCCAGAATGGCAGTTTTATCGGTTTGCAACAGGTAAATATCGTCTTGAAGTATAAACCGCAGCGCGGTGGGGTTTTCTGCTCTCACTTTAACAAATTTTAACCAAAAATAGTTAAACTGTTTGAAGCTTTATTGGCATATTCGCATAATTATAAAACCGCATATATTAAAACACCTTGATATGCAGTTATAATTAATAAATTTTACCGAAATTCGGACGTTTTTACGGGTACAGATCCGTAGCATATTTAAAGAGCATAAATGAGAAAGTTTGGGATAGTAGTTTTGAGTATTGTTTTATTGGCATCTGCTGCTAACGCGCAGCGAATTGTGTTGGATAAAATTGTGGCAGTAGTGGGTAACAGCGTTATATTAAATTCTGATATTGAGATGATGAACGCGCAATACATTATACAGAATCAGCACGTTGATAAATGTGTAATGGCTCAAAATTTAATAACGCAAAAGCTCCTTATACAACAAGCGGCTATTGATAGTATTGATGTAAAAGAAGACGATATACAAAACGAGATAGACCGCCGTATGCGTTACATGACCCAAAAAGCCGGCGGACCGGACAAGGTTGAATCGTATTTGGGCCGTTCTATATTGCAGTATAAAGAAGAGATACACGGCGATGTAAAGGAAATGATGGTTGCCCAAAAAATGCAGGCACATATCACCGAAAAGTTAAATACTACACCCGAGGATGTAAGAGAGTATTTTAACAAAATACCCAAAGACAGTTTGCCAACTTTTAATAAAGAGGTTGAAGTAGCAGAAATTTCTTTTGACCCGAAATTGAATAAGGATGAGAAAGACATTTATCGTCAAAAATCACAAGACCTGTTAGACAGGATTAAAAAAGGCGAAGATTTCGCGACGTTAGCCACAGCATATTCGCAAGATCCGGGATCGGCATCATTAGGTGGTGATGTAGGCTTTGCTGATCGTAATACTTTTGTTAAGGAATTTACAGCATGGGCGTTCAAGTTAAAAGCTGGCGAGTATTCTCCGGTTTTTGAATCGCCTGATTATGGTTTCTTTTTCCTGCAGGTATTAGAACGCCGTGGCGAACAAGTACACGTACGCCATATTTTAATTACGCCGCCTATTACAGCGGCAAGTTTAGACAGGGCAAAAGGCAAAGCCGATACTGTATATAATTTATTGATCAAAAACAGCAAGGTCGATTTTTTCGCTGCGGCGGCTTCTGCTTATTCAGATAATAAAGAAACAAAATACAATGGTGGCATGATCATCAATCCGGAAGGTGATACACGTACCACGCACATCCCTACTGACAGGTTAGACCCGCAAATTGCAGTGGTTGTTGATACTATGAAAGTTGGCGGTATATCAAAGCCTATTTTGTATACAGATACAAGAACCGGTAAAAAAAGTTACCGTATATATTGGTTAAAATCAGTTACCAACGCGCACAAAGCTAATTTAGAACAGGATTTCCCTAAAATAAAAGCATTTGCTACCGAAGATAAAACTAACCGTACGGTTAGCGAGTGGTTTGCAAAAAAGAGAAAAGAAACCTATATCAAGATCGACCCACAATACCAAGCTTGCCCGATATTAAAAGGATGGTCAACAGTAACACCAACATCAGCCCAGGTTAAACCTTAAACACCACTATGCAACACCCATCCGATGTAGAGGCAGCAGATGCTTTAAAGCATGCTTATCAACAAATCCGTTCAGAAATAAGCAATGTAATAGTCGGGCAGGATGAAGTAGTAAAGTTTGTGCTGATATCTATTTTCAGCAACGGGCATTGTTTATTGGTTGGTGTGCCGGGTTTGGCCAAAACCTTACTGGTACAAACCGTATCGCAAGTGCTTGATCTTGACTTTAACCGGATACAATTTACACCCGACCTGATGCCGTCAGACATCATCGGGTCTGAAATATTGGGTGAGGACCGTAACTTTAAATTTATACCCGGGCCTGTTTTTTCCAACATTATCCTGGCCGATGAGATAAACCGTACACCGCCTAAAACGCAGGCTGCATTATTAGAAGCCATGCAGGAAAAATCTGTTACCGCGGCAGGTGTTACGCATAAACTGGCACAACCATTTTTCGTTTTGGCTACCCAGAACCCTATTGAGCAGGAAGGCACTTACCCATTACCGGAAGCACAGCTTGACCGCTTTATGTTTAAGATCTCTTTAAATTACCCATCGTTTAAAGAAGAATTGCAGATTGTTAAAAACACGACCAGCATTACCGAGCAAAGCGTTAGAAAGATATTAAATGCCGAGCAGATTATTTATTTCCAGCAGTTGGTAAGAAACATCCCGGTAGCTGATAATGTATTGGAATATGCTGTTAAACTGGTTGCCAAAACCCGGCCCGACGGCGAATTTGCAGCGCCAAACATTAAACGCCTGTTAAACTGGGGAGCCGGCCCACGCGCTTCACAATTTTTAATATTGGGTGCAAAATGCCACGCAGTTATTAACGGTAAATATTCGCCGGATATTGAAGACGTACAAGCCGTAGCCAAACCCATATTAAGCCACCGCATAGTGCGCAGTTACCATGCAGAAGCCGAAGGGTTGTCTACAGATGATATTATTGAGCAGTTGTTTTAAGGTTAGGGGTTGGTTAATTAGAGATCAGAGATTAGGTCTTGTCGTTTCACTCTTCTATCCAACAAATAAAAAGAGAGGCTGTCCAAATGGACAGCCTCTCTTTTATAAACGCAATTAGGCTACTGATCTCTGATCAACTAACCTCTAATCTCTAACCCCTAATTCTCAATCGCCGAAAAAACTTCCAGCAGGATATTCCATTTGTGGGTAGAATCAACTTCCCAAATACGTACATAGTTGTAGTTACTTACAATATTACCCTTTTTAATGCGGGCGCGGCCGTAAGTATACGCCAGGTCGTTGCTGGTTGAACGGCCACCATTAATTGTTTCGGCACTAATGCTGATTGCTTCGTTATTTAAGAATTTCAATACTCTGTCAGTACCTGTCATTGGGTCAAAACCGGGGAAATAATAACGGCCTTCCGGGCTTAAAAACTCTTTATAAGCACCTAATGATGATATGCTTAATCCCTGGTTCATCATTTTATCAGTATTCAGGATAATAGTCTTGCCATTAAACGGGTCTTTGTTTGTAACCGGTTTTTTTGAAGCATCGGGCTCTTTAAAATCAACAGTTGCTTCTTTTTCCATCTCGGGGTGTTGTATCCCCAGGTCTATCAATAACTTCAGTTTACCATCGCCATCTGCGCGCCATATAGAAACATAGTCTCCATATACTTTATCGTCTTCGTTCTTACCGTTAAGGTATACATAGGGGCCTGCTGTGAAAGCCAGGTCGCCGTTATATGATATTCGTGCAAATTTAGGTTGCCATTGCAGTGTGCCCGGCTGTTTTTCAACTGTTGTATAAAAATCTGTGATCTTTACAGGTTTTGGCCTGAACACAATACCTTCCGGATCGGCAACGGCTAAAAAGCCTTCTTTTATCCCTTTACGGGCAACTAATTTGTTAAAGTAATCTTCGGCTTCAACTACTTTTCCAACCTTTGCAGGGGCCTGTGCCGCGGCTATTGAGGTAAAACAAACAAAGCAGATGGCAGCCAGTACATTTTTTTTCATTTCTTTCTGTGTGAGTTAAGGCAATTTTAATGATTAACCAATGTCCGAAACCTTTAAGCGGACAAGGTATCTTTTTTATTATTTTTATTAACGCTAATTACTGAATTAAATTTTACTCCAGTTGGTTCCTTCTTTACTATCTTTTAACTGGAACCCAATTTTTTGCAAGCCATCACGTATTTTGTCAGAGGTGGCATAGTCTTTATTGTTCTTAGCTTCGTTACGCAAGGTAACTACCAGGTTTAATACTTTGGGCAGATCGTCATTAGCAGCCTGCTCATTTTTTAATCCCAAAACTTCAAACACAAAAACGTTGATGATGTTTTTTAAAATTTCGATGTTAGTACCATCCAGCTTCATTTTTCCATCATGTACCGAGTTAATGATACGTGCGGCCTCAAACAATTCGGCAATCAGCACGGGACTGTTAAAATCGTCGTTCATGGCAGCATAACAGCGTTGTTGTAGCGGTGCTAATTCAACATCGGCACTGTTTGATATCTGTAACGTATCTAACAATGTTACCGCGTTCATTAATCGTTTAAACCCTTTTTCTGACGCTTCCATAGCGTCGTTACCAAAATCAAGCGTGCTGCGGTAATGAGCCTGCAGCATAAAGAAACGTACGGTCATGGGGCTATATCCCCTATCTAAAATAGAATGGTCGCCGCTAAAAAGTTCATGTGGTAAAAAACTGTTACCTAATGATTTTGACATTTTTTGCCCATTCACAGTAAGCATATTGGTATGGATCCAATAAGTAGCCGGATTTTTACCGCAGCAAGCCACATTTTGTGCAATTTCATTGGTATGGTGCGTAGGCATCAGGTCAATACCACCACCGTGAATATCAAACTGGTCGCCCAGGTATTTATGACTCATGGCAGAGCACTCTAAATGCCAGCCCGGGAAACCTAATCCCCATGGCGATGGCCATTTCATCAAATGCTCGGGCTTAGCTTTTATCCACAGGGCAAAATCCAATTTGCCACGTTTATCGTCCTGGCCTCCTAAAGTGCGGGTATTAATTAACAGGTCTTCTAAATTACGTCCGTTTAGTATGCCGTAATCCTGGGTGCTGTTATACTTTTCAACATCAAAATAAACAGAACCATCAACCTCATAGGCATAGCCTCTTTCCAGCATTAGTTTTACCATTTCTATCTGCTCAATAATATGGCCGGTAGCGGTAGGTTCAATACTTGGCGGCAGCGTATTAAATATTTGCAGCACATCATGAAAGCCAACAGTATACTTCTGTACAATTTCCATAGGCTCCAACTGCGACAGTTTTGCTTTTTTTGAGATTTTATCCTCTCCCTCATCGCCAGCGTCGCCTTCTAAATGGCCCGCGTCAGTAATATTACGTACATAGCGTACTTTATAGCCAATGTGGGTAAGGTATCTGAATATCAGGTCGAAAGATATATAGGTTCGGCAATTGCCTAAATGCACATCGCTATAAACAGTGGGGCCGCAAACATACATGCCTACATGAGGCGCGTTTAGGGGCTTAAATTCTTCTTTTTTACGTGTTAAAGTGTTGTAAACAAATAAATTTTGTTCCATGGCGACAAACTTACGATTTTAGGTTGAATGGTAAATATGTGAATGGTGAATAAGTGAGGTAATGTAGGTAACGCCAAAGTAAATATAACTCACCTACTAACCATTCACCATCTCACTTTAAAACCAGATCAGCACAAACCGGGAAATGGTCTGACAGTTTTTTCTCTGTGATAGTATAACTTGCTACATTAAATTGGTTGGTAGCCATAATAAAATCTATTTGGTAATTCGGGAAATCGCCATTATAAGTACGCCCCAGGCCGAACCCCTTTTCGCAAAAAGCATTTTTAAGCCCTTTAGCCATCTGGTTAACCGCGTATGATGATGGTGTATCATTAAAGTCGCCGGCTATGATATAGGGGTAAGGGCATTGCTTAGCATGATCTTTTATCTGCGCAACCTGCTCGCTCCGTTTCATGAAAGCTTTTTTAAGTTTACTTCCCAGGCGCTTGGTCGATCCAAAATCCGCCTTACCTTTTTGAGTTACGGTATCCAGGTAGCGGTAATCTTCGGGCTGGAAACTTATGGATTGCAGGTGAACGCTATACACCCTGAAAATTTTATCGCCTTTTTTTAGGTCGACATATAAACACTGGTTACCGTTGGTAAGCGCGGATAGCTGAACCAGTCCCTTAGCAATGATGGGAAACTTTGAAAAAATGCCTATACCTTCCTTATCATCGTCATTGCCTGAAAAATTTTCAACATAAAAGTTTTCGCCTACTATTTTTTTCAAAGAATCTATCATTGCATACTGCCCGCGCTTACGGGTATAAAACTCCTGTATGCCTATAACGTCAGGTTGTTGATGAGTGATAATTTCCAAAATCTCATGCTTGGTAGAGATGTCTTTAGCCGAGCCATATTTTTTAAAATCATGCACATTGTAGGTCATCATCCGTATGGCGTTACTGCTTATCGGCTTTGCCATGTTACTATTGCCCGGATGCATACCTATATTATTCTTTAACACACTATACCCACAAAGTATCCCCAAAATTGATAGGAGTGCCAACCATTTTTTGCGTAACAGCCAATAAACGATCATTAGCAGGTTAGCCAATAATAAAGGCGGATAGGCCAAGCCAAAAAACGCGATGATCCAGATCTTTTTGGGATCAGTTATCGGGGCCAGGTAGCTAATTAATAAAGCAAGGCATAAAACACCGTTTATCC
The DNA here is from genome assembly GCA_040388175.1 of Bacteroidota bacterium. Classification (GTDB taxonomy): domain Bacteria; phylum Bacteroidota; class Bacteroidia; order Sphingobacteriales; family Sphingobacteriaceae; genus Mucilaginibacter. The sequence continues at coordinate 144,653 of JAZKCG010000004.1, forward strand.
ATAAAAAGGCTTTATCAATAAAAGGTAGTTTTTGTTTCGACTTCATTTTTTGCTGGCGCGAAATAAGGTTTCCTTTTCCTGCTTGCTCAGGTTTTCGTAGCCTGTGGTTGATATCTTATCTAAGATCCTATCGATCTCTTCCTGCCGTGGTGTATCCGGCGCATCTTTTCCGCGGTTGGTTGATGCTACTTTCAGTTTAGACCGCTTCTTAAAGATACCGGCAATTGCCGCTACCATGTCGCGCCCACGCTGTAATTGTTTTACATAAATAAAGCCAAATAAAGCACCCCCAAGGTGCGCTAACTCGCCGCCCGCGTTGGCTCCTTTTATACCCCAAAATCCCATCAATACAAAAAACAGGGCTATCCACTTCAATTTAACGGGTATCACACCAAATAGCATAATAGTGTAATTAGGGGCAATAGTAGCCGCGCCTGCAATAACAGCCATTACACTTGCCGACGATCCTAATATGGTCGCCACCAAAACCTCGTTGGTTTGCGTAAACGCCGGTATCAGGTTAACCCCCGCTATAAACAATACTGCCCCTGCAAGACCACCCAACAGGTAAAGGCCTAAAATGCGCTTATCGCCCAAAAACTCTTCGAAGATCTGCCCCATCCAATACAACCATAGCATATTGAATAAGATATGCCAGATATCGGCATGCATGAACATATACGTTAGCGGGGTCCAGAAACGGGTAAGCAGTTTAGGCAAGTATGCCGGCATGGTTAAATATTCCTGGCTTAGGGTATCAACCACAGCCGTACGAAATACTAATTTTTCAAATATAGAAAAGGCGCTTATCGCTATAAAAACAATTACATTAATACCAATGAGCAAGTATAGCTTACTGCCCGATTTAAAAACTTTGTAATATATATTTTGCCAAAAAGTCATTTATACAATCAATTAATACCTCATATCACCAGGACCTTGTAGGCGCCATAATTTTACCAGCATAAAGCCTAATATAGCACCACCTAAGTGTGCAAAGTGCGCGACATTATCGCCGCCAAATTGACCGACACCCATCGATAACTCTATTAGCACATATACCGGGATAATATATTTTGCCTTTACCGGTACCGGGATAAATAATATCATTAGCTCGGCATTGGGATACATCATTCCAAAGGCGATCAATAAGCCAAATATAGCACCTGATGCCCCAACCATTGATGAGTGATAAATGTCATAAAGTTTTTGCGCCTTTGCGCCATACTGCAGGTATGTTTCCTGCAATTCTGATGCCGCGAGGGTAAAATGTCCGGTTATAGCATACACCTCGTAAGCTTGCACCACCATTTGCAAAGCAATACCACCAAGCCCGCAAATAAAGTAAAAAAATACAAACCGTTTAGACCCCATTTGATACTCAACTATCGACCCAAACGAATACAAGGCGAACATATTAAAAATAATATGCGCCCAGCCACCATGCATAAACATATAAGTAATAGGCTGCCATGGCTTAAATAAATGCGAATCGAAGTAGTGAGCAGAAGTTAGGTTATAAATCGTATCTACCATTACAGGGTTTAGCAATAAAAAAGGCAGAAAACATATTACATTGATGATCAGCAGGTTTTTTACAACCGGTGACAGATTTGCGAAAGGTGATTGCATAGTTGTATAATATACCGATTATTTTTCAAATCGCTCTAATAATTCATTTAATGTAAAAGTACTAATTACAGGCTTACCGTTTAACGCTACATTGGGCATCTGGCAGGCAAAAAGCTGGTCGGTTAACAAGTTCATTTCTTCTGCCGATAACTTAGTACCGGCTTTTATGGCCGCGTTACGCGCTAAAGACCGCGCAAGGTTATCGCGCTTGTCCAGTTTTAAGATAGACAGGTTGTTTTTAAAACCTTCCAGCAAATGCTCTAACAGTTCATGCTCGCCTACATTATTCAGATCGGCGGGTATTCCTTCTACCACTACCGTATTCTTACCAAACTCACGTATATCAAAACCCAGCGCGCGGATATCCGGCAAAAGCTCTCTCAATAACTCAAAATCACTGCCGTTTAGTGTAAGCGACTGCGGAAATAAACTTTGCTGGCTCACACCCGAATGGTTTTGTAGTTGCTGTAAAAATCGCTCATACAAAATACGCTCGTGCGCGGCCTGCTGGCTGATCAGCATAAATCCTGATTTGATCTGCGACAAGATAAACCGGTTATGGATCTGGAACACCTGCCTGTCGCCTATCTTGGCTATATCCTGTTCATTTACAGCTAATGTTTCTTCGGTATGAATCTCCTGTTGTACCGTTGTATCTCTTTTGCTGATCTCATACAAGGTATCCCAGTTATTGGGGATAGGATTACTTCTACCGCTGCCGCCATCTCTTAAAAAAGGTATTTCCCGATCATTCTTCTTATCCGTAAATGGGTTAAAATTGGGATTAAAAGCAATTACCGGGGCTACTATCTCTTCAAAAGGTTTGGGTGTTATCAGGTGTTCTATGCTATTCTCCTGGTCGAAGTCAAGGCTTGGGGTGATGTTATATCTACCTAACGAACGTTTAACCGCAGAACGGATGATCGCGTAAATAGCTTTCTCGTCCTGGTATTTGATCTCTGTTTTTGTGGGATGTACGTTGATATCGATCTTTGACGGGTCGATATCTATAAACAGCACATACAGTGGGTAGGTATCATCAGGCAATAACTCTTCAAAAGCAGTCAGCACCGCGTGATTTAAATATGGGTCCTTTATAAACCGGTTATTTACGAAGAAAAATTGCTCGCCGCGGGTACGTTTGGCAAACTCGGGCTTGCCTACAAAACCGCGCAGGTTAATAATAGTGGTATCTTCCTCCACCGGCACCAGGCGCTGGTTATAGTTATTACCAAACAGGTGGATGACACGCTGTTTTAACGTAGTTGATGGCAGGTGATAAACCTCCTGCCCATCATGATGCAACGTAAAAAACACCTCAGGATGTGCCAATGCCACGCGCTGAAACTCGTCAATAATATGGCGCATCTCTACCGGGTTGCTCTTTAAAAAGTTACGGCGTGCCGGGATATTATAAAAAAGATTCTTTACAGAGATGGAAGTGCCTGCAGTAGCCGAACAGGCTTCCTGCTTTAATACTTCAGACCCTTCAATAAATATTTGTGTACCCAACTCGTCTTCATGACGGCGGGTTTTTAATTCTACCTGGGCAATAGCGGCGATAGATGCCATGGCCTCGCCCCTGAAACCCATTGTACGGATGGCAAAAAGGTCCTCGGCCTTCTTTATTTTTGATGTAGCATGGCGCTCAAAGCTCATACGCGCGTCTGTACCGCTCATGCCGCATCCATTATCAATAACCTGGATCAATGATTTACCGGCGTCTTTTACAATTAACTGTATCTTATCAGACCCGGCATCAATAGCATTTTCTATCAGCTCTTTAACAGCAGATGCGGGCCGCTGCACCACCTCGCCTGCGGCAATCTGGTTAGCAACAGAGTCTGGTAAAAGCTGAATTATATCTGACATTTAATAATATTTCCCTTCAATTTCGTTTTCGATGCTAAATTAAAGATTTGACGGCATAAGTTGGCTTTTTTTTAGCTGTTGTGAAGATAACTCACCCGGTCTACGCTTCGCTGGACCTGCCCTCTCTTCGGCAAGCCGTAAAGAGGGCTTTGCTTTTTGAAAAACAGATTTGACAACTTTTAAAAAGTTGTCAAATCTTAAATAACCTAACCCTCTTTACGACAAAGTCGAAGAGAGGGTCGACAAGTGAAACGAAGTCGGGGTGAGTTATTTAAAGCTGCACCCCGGCACATGGTCATTAACCATACCCGTTGCCTGCATAAAGGCATAACAGATCACGCTACCAAAAAATTTAAAGCCGCGTTTTTTCATATCCAGGCTTATCGCGTCGGATATAGGTGTAGTAACCGACGTTATGCCTGATTCATTATTAACAGGCTCACCACCGGGCATAAAGCTGTACAGGTATTTATCAAACGATCCAAACTCCTTTTGTACCCCAATAAATAACTGCGCGCATTTTATAGCCGCCAATATTTTAAGGCGATTGCGGATAATGCCGGTATCCTGCATCAACCGTTCTACATCTTCCTCATCAAAAGCGGCAACTTTATACACATCAAAATTGGCGAATGCTTTTTTATAACCTTCGCGCCGGCGCAAAATGGTTATCCAGCTTAAACCTGCCTGTGCGGCCTCTAAAATTAAAAATTCAAACAGCACTTTATCGTCATGCGTAGTTTTGCCCCATTCGGCATCATGGTAGCTCATATATAGTTCGTCTGTTCCGCACCAGGAACAGCGTTTCAAGGTTTCTTGCTGTGTCATATCTGCCTATAAAATTAGGCATTTAATCGGCACCTCGATTCAATTTACATAAACACCTGTTGCTCACGCCAATTATGGCAGATATCATACTTTCGTTTTAATTTAAGCGATTACAGATCACAATCATATTGGCAATTTCATCAAATAAAAATTATAAAAATGAAAATTTCAAATACTATAAAAGGTCAAAAAATATCAAAATCGCAATCAAAATTACCTTTTGGTTAAGAATTTGCACTTAAAAAAACAGTTTTTTCAAATTATATGCTTGTTTATTTGAAAGAATGTTTAGTACCTTAATCGCAGTATACAAACCATCATGAGAATTTTCCATCTTAGTGCCGAGTGTTACCCCGTTGCCAAAGTTGGCGGCCTGGCTGATGTTGTTGGCGCCTTACCTAAATACCAGAACCTGGCCGGCCTTGACGCTGCAGTTGTAATGCCTTATTACGACCGCAAGTTTACCCGCGAAAACGACTTTAATACCGTTTTCCAGGGCGCTACCTTATTAGGCACGCGCAGGCTTTATTTTGAGGTCCTGAAAGAAAAGACCAACAAACTGGGGTTTGAACTTTTTTTAATAAAGATACCCGGCTTAATAGACCGCGAAAACATTTACAGCTATCCTGACGAGACCGAGCAGTTCATCGCTTTCCAGCTATCGTTTTTAGACTGGATAAGTTACTCGCAGCAATCGCCGGATATTATACATTGCCATGACCACCACTCGGGCCTGGTACCCTTTTTATTACAACACTCTAAACTATACACCCGGTTAGCGAAAACACCAACCGTGTTTACCATACATAATGGCCAATATCATGGCGCGTTTGGCTGGGATAAGCTTTCTTACCTGCCGGAGATAGACCTGACCAAGACCGGCTTACTGGACTGGAGCGGGGGCATTAATCCGCTGGCATCGGCGGTACGTTGTGCTACCAAATATACTACGGTATCGCCAAGCTATTTAGAAGAATTGATGCTTAACTCTAATGGATTAGAGTATTTGTTCTTTTTAGAACGAGCTAAGGGCCTGGGTATTATTAATGGTATTGATACCGATATCTGGAACCCGGCTACCGACCCAATGATCGTTGAAAATTTTAGTGCGACCAAATCTGCCGCAGGTAAAGAAAAGAACAAACAAGCCCTGTGTACACGTTTTAACCTGGACCCAACCAAACCTTTAGTAGCCTTTATAGGGCGATTAGTTCATGAAAAAGGCGCCGACCTATTAGCTGAGGCGATTGAAACCAGCCTGGAAGAATTTACAGGCAAAGTTAATTTCCTGATACTGGGTGCCGGCGAAACGCAAACCGAAATGGAACTGCAGGAGCTTAAAGAAAAGTTCCCTACAGATTGCAATGTTTATATTGGTTATAATGAAGAACTGGCCCATTTGGTGTATGCGGGGGCAGACTTTTTGCTGATGCCGTCGCGGGTTGAACCATGCGGGCTTAACCAGCTATATTCATTACGTTACGGCACCATGCCAATGGTTAGAAGCACCGGCGGATTAAAAGATACCGTAATTGACTTTGGCGATGCCGGTGGGTATGGCATTCGTTATAACAATACCAGTGTCGAAGATATATGCTACGCCGTTAAACGGGCCGTAGTACTTTTTGCAGACAATAAACAACTGCAAACATTACGTAAGCGCATGATGGTCCTTGATTTTTCTTGGGACGTATCGACCAAACAATATATAGAACTTTATAAAAGCTTAAATACCACAACAATATGACATCAAAAGTAATTTGCATTGTTCTTGGCGGTGGCCAGGGCAGCCGCTTGTACCCCCTTACTGCAACACGCTCTAAACCGGCTGTGCCCATTGCAGGAAAATACCGTTTAGTTGATATCCCTATATCAAATTGCTTGCATTCTGGTATTACGCGTATTTATGTATTAACGCAGTTTAATTCTGCATCGTTAAATAAACACATCAAGAACACCTATCACTTTAGCAGCTTCAGCGAAGCATTTGTTGATATTTTAGCTGCCGAGCAAACCCCTACCAGCGGCGGCTGGTTCCAGGGCACGGCTGACGCGGTGCGCCAAAGTTTGCACCACCTGGCGGTACATGAGTTTGATTACGTTTTGATCTTATCGGGCGATCAATTATACCAGATGGATTTTGATGAAATGCTTACTCAGCATATTGAACAAAAAGCTGATATATCCATAGCCAGCATCCCTGTTCATGTTAATGATGTACCCGGGTTTGGTATTTTACAGACCGATAAAGACAGTACCATTACTGCCTTTGTTGAAAAACCTAAAACAGGCTTTGACAAGCTGGTATCAGACGTTAGCCCCGAAATGGAAGCACAGGGCCGTATCTACCTGGCATCAATGGGTATCTATATATTTAACCGCAAGCTTTTATTTGACTTGTTGCAGGGTAATGAAAGTACAGATTTTGGTAAAGAGATCATCCCTCAATCAATAGACAAACATAAAGTACTAAGCTACCAGTACGAAGGCTACTGGACAGATATCGGTACCATTCCTTCTTTCTTCGACGCTAACCTTGGTTTAACAGATGATATCCCGCAGTTTAACCTGTTTGATAAGAACTATATCTTCACCAGGGCACGTATGTTACCCCCATCAAAGGTATCAGGCACCCATATGGAGAAAGCAATAGTTGCCGATGGTTGTATCATTAACGCCAGCCATGTTATCCGTTCTGTAGTAGGCATACGTACCCGGATAGGCTTTGACACCACTATCGAGAATTGTTATATAATGGGTAGCGACAACTATCAAACATTAGAGCAGATAAAAGAATGCCAGGAAAATGATCATCCGATAATGGGCATTGGCGACAGGTGCCAGATAAAAAATGCCATTATTGATAAAAACACACATATAGGTAATGATGTTACTATAAACTGTGGCGAACTGTTGCCTAATGGCGACTACCCAACCCATACCGTACAGGATGGTATTGTAGTAATCAAAAAACGAGCAGTTATACCTAACGGAACAATTATTTAACCATTGATAAAACATTTTAACCTTTACGCCGTTTATTTTAGTACAATACATGAAAAACTAAAATTTGAAAACGATGAAAAAGTTAATAAGCATGATCGCTTTAGCAGCGATAACGGCAAGTACTGTTTATGCCGCACCGGTTCAAAAGATTGACACGACGAAAACAGACACCACAAAAAAGAAAAAAATGTGGAAGAAAAAACTAAGAGACACCACAGTTAAAAAAGACACATTAAAGAAACCATAATTTCACTTAAAAATGCCCTGCGGATGCAGGGCATTTTGTTTTTACTGGCTTAGCACCAACAATACGGATTATTATGAATTGCTTTGTAACTTTGTAATAAACAACCAACAATTATCCGTGATACTGACCGCTTCTTCTTTAGCCGACCTGCCTGAACTTGCAACCCAGCTTTTGGCCCACACCGGCAATAACAAAATATTTTTATTTCAAGGCGATATGGGTGCCGGCAAAACTACCTTCATCAAATCGCTTTGCGAACAACTGGGCGTAAAAGAGGCTGTTACCAGCCCGACGTTCGCTATTGTAAATGAGTACCAGGGCGCAAACGCTAAGATTTATCACTTCGATTTTTATCGCCTAAAAAACCAAACCGAGGCGTTGGATATGGGTGCCGAAGAATACTTTTACTCGGGCAATTATTGTTTTATTGAATGGCCCGATAAGATCCCTGATATGTTGCCATTGCATTATGTTGCCGTAAAGGTAAAAGCATTGCCCGACAACAGCAGGGAAATATCTGTTGACATAATTTAATGTATTTTTCTTATCTTCATAGTCCATAAAAACAGCTTATGAGTTCAGGGAAATACAGCGGGTTTTCTGACATTGCCAAACAAGCGATGTTGCAACCCCAGGAGTCGATGCTTGCCGTTAAGAACAAAAAAAACAAACTTTATATAGGTATCCCCAAGGAGGTTTCCTTCCAGGAAAACCGCATTCCGCTTACCCCGCTTTCTGTAGCCCTGCTGGTCAATAACGGCCATGAAGTAATGCTGGAAAGTAATGCCGGTAAAGCCGCTAAATTTTTAGATAAAGATTATTCAGAGCAAGGCGCGCAAATTGTTTTCGACACTAAAAAAGTTTATGAGGCTGATATCATCATTAAAATAGCTCCGCCTACTTTAGAAGAGATCGGCATGATGAAGCCAGGGCAAATATTAATATCAGCCTTACAGGTGTCAACCTTAAAACCCGAGTGCCTGCATGCGCTTTTAAAGAAGCAAATTACCGCCCTGTGTTTTGAACATCTGCGTGATGAAGGTAATTCATTAAGCGTAGTACGCGCCATGAGCGAAATAGTAGGCGCTACCTCCATATTAATCGCCGCCGAATACCTGAGCAACGTTTTTGACGGTAAAGGTTTAATGCTGGGCGGTATAACAGGCGTACCCCCTACAGAAATTGTAATACTGGGCGCAGGTACCGTGGGCGAATATGCCGCGCGTACAGCCATATCATTAGGAGCCGAAGTAAAAGTATTCGACCCATCTATTTATAAGCTGCGTCGCCTGCAGAACAACATTGGCGCACGGGTATTTACATCGGTAGTACAACCCATCGTATTAGAAAAAGCCATTACCACCTGCGACGTAGCCATAGGCGCCATGCGCGCCGAAGATGGCCGAAGCCCCTGTATTGTCAGCGAAACCACGGTAAGTAAAATGAAACCCAACTCGGTCATTATTGATGTAAGCATTGACCAGGGCGGCTGTTTTGAAACCTCAGAGATTACTAACCACACGCACCCTGTTTTTAGAAAGTACGATGTGATCCATTATTGCGTACCTAACATTGCCTCGCGCGTGGCACGTACCGCTACCTATGCGCTTACCAATATCTTCGCACCGATATTATTGGAAATAGGCGAGCAGGGAGGGGTTAAAAATGTTATCTGGCAAAAATCAGGCGTACGTGAAGCGGTATATATTTACCAGGGACATTTAACCAATAAACACCTGGCCGAACGTTTTTCATTACCTTGTAAAGACCTTGACCTATTAATTGTATCACAACATTAAGGCATTAAAATTGCTTAGCATTAAAACAGTGTGCTAAAAAGCACATTTAAGACATTACAAAATGAGTGTTTTTAGCAAAGCTTACCTTAAAAAGATCTGGAAAATTTTAGTTGCTACCTTTAGTGGCTTTATTAATGATAATGGGTTAAAACTAAGTGCATCATTAGCTTATTATACCATTTTTTCATTAGCACCGCTTTTAATACTGGTTATATCATTAGCAGGCTTGTTTTGGGGTAATGACGCGGCTGCTAATAAACTATACCCGCAAATAGCGCAATACGTAGGCACCCAGGCCGCGTTGCAAATACAAGACACATTAAAAGCGCTCCAGTTTTCGGGCAAAACAGGTATAACAGTTATATTTGGTATAGTAACCTTATTAATTGGTGCAAGCAGCATATTTGTAGAAATACAAGACTCGTTAAATATGATATGGCGGGTAAAAGCAAAGCCCAAAAAAGGCTGGCTTAAATTACTTCAAAACCGATTCTTATCGTTTTCGCTAATTGTGAGCCTTGGTTTTATGCTACTGGTATCATTGATCATTAATTTTTTAATGGATGCTTTAAGCAAAAAGTTACTCCATTTTTTGCCTTATGTAACCAACCTGCTAATAAAAGGGATTAACCTGGGTATAACGCTTATTGTAATAGCAACCCTTTTCGGCATTATATTTAAAGTGTTGCCAGATGTTAAGATCCGATGGAAAGATGTGCGGTCTGGTGCTATTTTCACCGCCCTGCTATTTATGCTGGGGCAATATATAATTGGCTTGTATTTACAATATACCGCGCAAAGCTCTGCTTACGGTGCCGCGGGCTCCATAATTTTGTTATTACTTTGGATCTATTATACCGCTGCTATCTTATACATAGGCGCAGAATTCACTCAGGTTTATGCCGAAGCTATTGGCTGCAAGATAGCACCCGCAGATTATGCAGTATCAGTTGTTCAGACCGAAGTTGAGCATGAGGTAAAGACGCTGCCACCGCAAAACCCCGAATTAAAAGGCAAATTGGAAAAGCCTGAAAAGACTTAATTAGGAGCTAACGGACCATTATTACACTTAACCATGTAATATTTGCTTAATTTTAGTATCCAATTATAAAAGTATTTTGTTCCAGGTTATAAATCACATAAAACGTTGTTGTATTGGGGGGATAGTTGTTACTCTATGCAGCCTTTGTTTTTCGGCCAGGGCTCAATACTTTACGCTTGACGGAGGCCGCACTAAGGCCATTCCATTCCAATGCGTACGTAATCTTATTATTATTAAGTTAAATATCAATAATAAAGGCCCTTATAATTTTGTATTAGATACGGGAGTCGGCTATATGCTGATAACAGAACCGTCATTGGTCGACTCTATTACTAACATTAGTAAACGTAGTATAACGATTAATGGCTTTGGCAACGGCGACCCTTTTGAAGCTTTTATAACCTCTACTTTAAAAGTTGATATCCCGGGATTAATAAGTAATAATGTTAGTGCAGCCATATTTAAGAAAGATGCTTTTGGGCTTTCAAACTATGCCGGTATACCCATACATGGCTTAATAGGTTATGAGTTTTTTAGCCGCCTTGCTGTAAAAATAAACTTTGCCGATAGTACTATACGGGTTGCATTACCAAAAAACATGCGATTTTATAAAAAGGCCGATAAAATACCTCTGCACATCGAGGATAGAAAGCCCTACATTACCGGCAATGTTGTCTTTGCAAACGGCAGCGAAAAACAAAGCAAGTTGATAGTTGACCTGGGAGCCGGGCATTTTATCTCCATGGAGAATTTAAAAAATAAAGCCATTCTGCAAAAAGATCATGTAACCGCCAATTTGGGTATGGGCATAAACGGCCTGATAAGTGGCACTTTAAGCCGTATTAATGAAGTTGTTATTGGGAAATATAAGGTAAAGGATGTTATTGCTGCTTTTCCGGATGATGATACACGGGCATTAAGTACACCCCGTGACGGAAATATAGGCATTGGCCTCGTAAAAAAATTTGATGTGATATTTGACTATCCGGATAGTGTGATGTATTTAAAACCGGGTCCTTCGTACAGAAAGCGTGATGAGCATGATATGAGTGGGCTGGTCTATTATTCCGATACAGACGACGGCCAGCAACACATTCTGATCTACAAGATTGAGCCGGGGTCGGCAGGGGAAGCGGCCGGATTACAGCCGGATGATGAGATAGTGGATATTAATTTTAAGCCGGTAACGCAAGTATCCTTACAACAAATTGATGAAATGTTTAAATCTGCAAATGGACGTACATTTATATTGGGTATTGGGCGCAATAAAAAATATTTTCCGGTATTACTCACGCTAAAGCGCAGGATTTAAAGAATCTATTTAAGTTGGCTGATATTCTCAAAAAAAGCAGTTTGCAGATCCAAAAGCGACCGGACGTTAATTTTCTCGCCATAGGTGTCAAAACATAAGAATTTTGAGTTTTTTATATCCCCATTTTTATTACGCTCAAAAAAATTAAACGTTTCAAAAAAATAGTGATTGGTTGTAATCATATTTTTTTGGTTTGTTTGCGAGGCATTTAGCCTAAAACCAACAGTATCTATCCAATTATGTACTTTGGCGTGAAGGTTACGTAAATTGTTCATTGCTAAATATTTATATTCTTAACGAAACAATATAAAATAAGTTTTAACCGAGTGAAGGTATTTTATAAACAATTGTTAACTATTACTAAAAATTGTCGGTAATTAATTTTGTGTAGCTAAAAGAAATATATTTAATAAACTCTAATTATTTGAAACAAAAAGGATAATTTACACGTAAAATAGATTCACAGTTAAAATTAACCTTAAATATATGAAGATAAAATACTCACTATTACTTTTATTATCGGCAACCATTGGTCTAAGTGCTTGTACAAAATCTACAACACCCGGGCCCGCTGGTACAAATGGCGTAAATGGTAATACCGGCACAACTGGTGCCACTGGCGCAGCAGGGGCTGCAGGAGCAGGTGGCCCACAAGGTGTGGCGGGTGCTACCGGGGCAACGGGTGTAGCGGGCGCTACCGGGGCAACGGGTGCTACCGGAACGGCTGGCGCAACGGGTGCTACTGGCGCTACCGGCGCAGTTGGATCAACAGGCGCTACCGGGGCAACGGGTGCTACAGGTGTAGCTGGAGCTACCGGCGCAACAGGAGCCGTTGGTGCAACAGGATCGACAGGCGCAACGGGTGCAGCAGGAACAGCCGCAGCCATATCAAGCTATGTATTTACTAATGTAGGCGTTCAAATATTAGGCACTTCAACATTGGCTGTACCGGCAATTACCCAAACCATTGTAGACCAGGGTGTGGTTTTGGTTTACTTTAGAAACACCGGGACAAACTCATGGTTTGCATTACCTTACAGTGAGGCTGGAAATACTTTATCTGTTCAAAGCTATACCGTTGGAGCATTAAATTTCAAATCAAACTTTACTTCAAACGCGCTTGACTTTAAAATAATTATCATACCGGGCACATCGCTTACTACATTTATGGCTCGTAACCCAGGCCTTAACCTGAATGACTATAACCAGGTAGCTAAAGCTATTGGTATTAACTAAAAACATTCATTTAATAGGAAACTACAAGGGCCTCAAAATATGGAGGCCCTTTTTTATTTAACCTGATTTAACCTACTTTGGTGCAAATGTTTACACCAACGCAACGTTTCACCAAAACACGCATAGCACCTACACCAAGTGGTTATTTACACCTGGGGAACGCACTGTCATTTGCATTAACAGCGGCATTGGCCAGAAAAACCGGTGCCAAAATCTTACTCCGGATAGATGACCTCGACCAGGCCCGTGTAAACATGGATTATGTTCAGGATATTTTTGACACATTAAATTTCCTGAACATCCCCTGGGATGAAGGCCCGCGTAATTTAGAGGAATATAAAAACGGCTGGTCGCAAATGCAGCAAATGGAGTTATATAAAGCGGCATTACAGCAATTAGCAGAACAACGTGAGGTATTTGCCTGCCAATGTTCAAGATCACAATTACAGGGCAATATTTATCCCGGCACTTGTCGTAACCAATCTATATCGTTTGATACGTCTGAAACCGCATGGCGATTATATACTGACGATAGGCCATTAACTATTAAAACCACAAATGGGGTTCTGCAAACGCATTTGCCGGATACGATGAAAGACTTTATCGTTAAAAAGAAGGATGATTATCCGGCCTACCAGTTAGCATCTTTAATTGACGACCTGCATTATGGCGTCGACCTGGTAGTACGTGGCGAAGATCTGTACCCATCCACCATAGCACAGCATTACCTGGCTGATGTATTAGGATTTGCCAATTTTAAAGACATCACTTTTTATCATCACTCGTTACTAATGGCTGATAACACCCAAAAACTCTCTAAAACTGCAGGGGCGACATCTATAAAATATTTACGCGAAATTGGTAAAACAGCCAAAGATATTTATGGTAAGATTGGAAGTATGATTAAAACAAGTATAGAATTACAACAGTTTGAAGATTTTGTGAACCTATTGTAGTATTTGCTATATTTATTAAAATTTCATTCTATGAAACCGTATGTTACTGCTTTTATTATTGGCCTTTCTGCAATTATAGCTTTTACTATAATTGGCCATGCCTACAAATACCGCTCAACAACCATGGAAACCATTGTAGTTACAGGGCTGGCAGAAAAGGATTTTAACAGCAATTTAATTGTTTGGAACGGTACTTATTCTCGTAAATCAACAGATTTAAAAAGTGCGTACTCAGCGTTAAAAGCTGATGAAACGATGATCAGGAATTACCTGATAAAAAAGGGAATCAATAATGCCGAGATGATTTTCTCATCAGTAACAATTAATAAAGAATTTGGACCAACACTAGATGACAATGGCCGAAATATTGGCCAACGCTTTATAGGATACAGCCTGGTACAGGCTGTAAAAGTTGAGTCGACAGATGTAGATAAGGTTGACAAAATATCGCGCGAAGCGACAGAACTGATTGAGGATGGAATAGAATTAAACTCGGCCTCGCCGTTATTTTATAATACCAAGCTAAATGAAGTTAAAATGGAGCTGTTAGGTAAAGCCAGCGCTGACGCTAAAGAACGCGCCGAAACTATAGCTAAAAACTCGGGCAGTTCATTAGGTAAGCTAAAAAAGGCTAACATGGGTGTATTTCAAATAACCGGCAAAAACAGTAATGAAGATTACAGTTATGGTGGTGCATTTAATACTTCAAGCAGGCTAAAAACTGGTTCAATCACTATCCGGATGGAGTTCCAGGTAAATTAATCCTCATTCAAATCGTCTTAAATATTTAGCATTAATCAACTCGCCATACGGAATATAACCAGGTTTATCCAAACTAAACCACGGCGATCCGGCCTGCAATATCTGTATATTTTGCGCAGGCATAAAACTTTGCGCCAGCAGGAATTGCTTTTTATGAGCCGCATTTTCAACCACGTTCATCACTATAAAGCAATGCCCCGGCGAACCGCCATGAATAAAGACATCGCCGGTTTTTATTTCGTTGACATTTGGTACCGGCTTTAGTTCTTTTTCTAAAGAAAGCGTACCGGCATAAGAGAATACCAGGGTCATGTATTTTAAAAAAGTGGGGTAACTATAGTCCTTTTTGGATATCAATACCCATTGGCTATTCTTGTAGCGATAGCCATTAGCGTAATGCATATAATCGCACTTAAACCCGCTTACAAAATTAAACGATATATCATTATACTTTTTTTGATGATACAAATATTCGCCACGCAAACGCATAACCGCGTCGGCACATTGCTGCAGGTCCTGCGTGCCCACGCTCATATCAACAACAGCGGCGGTGTATTCATCTGTTTTGGCAATAGCTCCATTATATGTTTTGGTTGGTGTTCCTACCGGTTTAAGTGGCAGCTTTTGTAACCACTGGCCAAAACTACCCAGATCATTTTTTTGCTGCGTAAAACCTGCGGGAGTTTTAAAACGGGTCAGCACATCATCAGGAGCAGTGGTTATGCTTAATAATAACGCAAGACAAAATACCAGGATGCTTTTCATTCGGTTTCTTGAAAAAACAAATCGCAAATCCAGCTATTGGTTTGCCTATTCGGTTCTTAAACTTTTTACGGGATTAGCTAGCGCGGCTTTAATAGCCGTATAGCCCACTGTTAACCAGGCTATACCTATCGAAGATAGAATAGTTGCAGCAAAAAACCAAATACCCATATTAATATGAAAAGTATATCCCTGCAGCCATTGATGCATGTAATACCAGGCAATAGGCGACGCGATCAGAAACGCTATGATCACCAAAATAGTGAACTCTTTTGA
The DNA here is from genome assembly GCA_040388175.1 of Bacteroidota bacterium. GTDB lineage: Bacteria > Bacteroidota > Bacteroidia > Sphingobacteriales > Sphingobacteriaceae > Mucilaginibacter. Next base: position 160,383 of record JAZKCG010000004.1, read on the forward strand.
TAACAGTATCACTATATCTTTTACAGGCGCACCCAGTACCTTACGTATGCCGATCTCTTTTTTACGTTGTATAGCCATAAAAGCTATTAAACCATACAACCCCAGGCATGAAATGAAAATGGCGATACCTGAAAATATAGTATAAAGCTTAGAAAGCTGATTTTCCTGTTTATAGTAATCGGCAATAGTTTGATCTACAAAATGATATTCAAACATGTACTCCGGGAAATTTTTACTCCACAAGCTTTGCATCGCGGCTGCTATGGATTGAGTTTTACTAAGGTCTATCTGCATACTGGCCACATGATATGCCCTGTTTGCTGCTGACATTACGATGGGACCAATAGGGTCGCGAAGTGAGTTGGTGTGAAAATCTTTCACTACTCCCACTATAGGCAGCGTGTGCCTGTTTATGGTAATGCGTTTTCCAATAGCTTCATTAGGATTACGAATACCTAATTGCCTTACCACGGCTTCATTTACCACAAACTCGCGCAAAGTGTCAGACGGAACATAGGGCCTACCGGCAACAAAGGCAAGGTTATGCACAGTAAAAAAGCCCGGGTCGGCAATTTTCATGCTGACGATCATATCTGCTTTATCACTCTTATTGCTTTCCTTACGCAGATCAGCAGCCCACACGCCATCCCCGGTTAACGCGAACATACTCATGCCAACCTTTTTTACTCCCGGTATTTTTGACAGCTCATCGCGCAGGTAATCAATTTTTGTACGGGCAACACTGTCGCTTGGGAAGCTGGTGTACATCAACGCATTTTTCCTAAATCCCATGTCGGCATTTTGAAAATAGTCCATTTGCGAAGTCACTACCAAGGTGCCGATAATAAGCGCCTGTGCGATCACGAACTGAAAAACCACTAATCCTCTTCTAAACAAAACACTCTGTTTTTGATCGGCACCCATGCCATCGCCTTTTAAAACAGTGGCCGGCTTAAACCCAGACAGGACCAACGCGGGGTAAAATCCTGAAATTAACGATACCGATATCAATGCACACAGCATAAATAATATCAATTTACCGCTATATAGTGTTGATGCGGCAATATGGATATCCAGTAGGTTATTAATGGCTGGCAGGCAAAATAAAACAATTAGCAACGCTATCAAAAACGCAAAAATACTGGTGATGCCTGTTTCACCTAAAAACTGCGCCATCAGTTGCAACCTGCTTCCACCCAATACCTTTCTTACACCAACCTCCCGGCTACGGTTTATTGCCTGTGCAACGGTAAGATTAATAAAATTTACACAAGCCACAACAAGTAGGAATAAGCCAATTAAATTAAGCGCCAGTATGAGGTCTTTACTAAAAGTACGCCCGGTAAAATTTCCATAACGCGCATCATAATGTTGTTCGTTTAAAGGTTGAAGCGCAAGCTTATAATCCTGGTTTGCAGGGTTGATATGCCTGTTATTGAACGCGGTAAAGGCCTGATTAAACCGACTTAGTGTAACACCATTGGCAAGCTCTACAAAGCAATAATTTCCGTCGTTTATGCTATTCCAGTTTTTATAATTCCTATCTGTAACAAGTGTGATATAGGATAATACCGCCTTTATTGGGAAGTCTGTATTAGAAGGTGGGTTATCAAGCACACCCGTAACCTTAACAAAAGCGCCATTCATTTTAAATGTTTTGCCTATTACTCCTTTCCAGTCACCAAAATATTTAATCGCGGTAGCTTTGGTTAGTAATATGGTATTAGGTTCGCTTAAAGCCGTTTTTTTATCGCCGCCAATTAAACCAAAATCAAACATTTCAAAAAACTGTGGCTCTGCAAAAAACACGCCGCCTTCTTCCTTAATTTTTTTTGATGCGGAACCATCTTTGCCGGGAATGATCACCTGCCCATCACCGTTACCGGATATTGCGGCGGCATTGGTTACCTGCGCAAGTTCTGTTCTTAAAGCAGCAGTGGTTGGTATTGGCACACCGGTAAAGTATCCCTGGCTAACCGGGTTTGTTCCTATTCTGACTACCCGGTAGATCCTGTCTTTTTTAGTATGAAAACCGTCAAAGTTTTGTTCATATTGTACCACTAAAAATATTAAAACGAAAGCAGCAAAGCCCACCGCCAAACCGGCAATATTGATCGTTGCGTTACTTTTATGTCGTGATAAGTTTCTGATTGCTGTTTTGAAGTAGTTCTTTAACATTTTTTTATCAGTTAGGTGGCCAGGTTACTTATATAAAAAGTTGATTATACTACTTTCAAGATCGATGCCTATTTTCTAATTAATTGAAAATGTGAAACTTATATGCAAATATCCTTTCACAAGTGTTCGATTCTGATACAAACTATGTTCGGTTTTAGCCGGCGCTACTTTCAGAGACACACTATTTAGCGTTTAACAACTCGGGCCGGTATTCAAAGTGCATGGTATCATAGTGGTACCATTTGCCGCCCCATATAAATCCATACCGTTCAAAAACATCAACTATAATTTGAGGGATCCTGTTTTGGTATTTCACAGCGCTGTTTTCATTGGTGCATTTGCAGGACCATTGCCAGTAGTCCGAATAATCCGTATTGATGTCTACCGTCATACCAAAACTATGCATACTATGCCGGTTAGTGCCTTTTATGTTGCGCCAGTTAAAAGTACCGCCTATGTTAATGAGGTATTTCTTTAATTCGGGATGCTCATCCAGCTCTTTCGATATTTGCAGCAGTTTTTTATCTACCCCGTTTATTTTGGTCACCATAATTTTCTGACCGATCAGTTTGGGGCACCAGGTAATTTCCGTGAGGTTTTTCTTTACTTCGTTTTGGGTAGCGCCATACATTTTCTCGAAAAATGCCTCATTTCTTATCCTACCGGGATCAAAATTCATATCTGGCACACCGCTTAATTTACCGGGTTTATAATGTTGGCTAAACATATCCTTCAGATCAGGCTTGTCTAATAATTGACTGGCGGATTTATTCTTTACTCCATCATCCCACAATAATTTGCTGCCGTCTTTAAAGAGAAGATGGTTATCAGAGAAACCTGCTAAAAAATCGGGATAACTCTTTATTAATTTTTGTGCCGTAGCAGGGACAGGAGTTGTTCGATAAGAAACAGGAAGAATTGTGCCTGAATTAAATAACAACAGGAAGGAAAAAACCAGCACCGGGATATTCATAACCGCAAGTTAGATAACTTTTGGTAAATTCTAATTTACAGGTTGGTAACTCACCCGGTCGTTGCTTCGCTCGACCACCCTCTTTATCGCTTGCGAAAGAGAGGGTCGACCAGCGAAGCGTAGTCGGGGTGAGTAATCGCGTTTATTAAGCCAGTTCTATTTTCTTACCCTTCACATTAACCGGCTGCGGCACTTTTACATAGTAACCTGTGCCATCATAAATCCGTTTACGTGGGTGTTCTTTACAAGTATCGCTGCAGCAACCCTCCATAGCGGTGCCGCATTCGTCGCATTGGGTAAAGTGTTCGTTGCACTCAGGATTGGCGCAGTTGATCATCTTCTCGGTGGTCTTACCGCAGTTATAGCAGGTTGATATCACTACCGGGTTAACGCTATTAACTTCTACTGATAAACGGTTATCAAACACATAGCATTTTCCTTCAAAATCCTCGCCACCGGCTTCTTTACCGTATTTAATAATACCGCCATGCAACTGGTAAACATCAGTAAACCCTTCATGGATCAGCAAGGCTGATGCTTTTTCGCATTTAATGCCACCGGTGCAGTACGTAACTATCTTTTTATCCTTGTATTGGGCAAGTTCATTGATCTTATCCGGGAAATCACGAAAATTCTCAATATCCAGCGTAATAGCGTTTTTAAACTTGCCCAGGTTATGTTCGTAGTTGGAGCGCACATCAAGTATCACTACATCTTCGCTGTTTTTCAGCTCCAGGAATTCTTTCGGCTCTAAATGTTTACCGGTTTTTTCCTGCGGATTGATAATGTTAGGGTCGCGCAAACCCGAGTGAACGATCTCATCCTTATAACGCACGTGCATTTTTACAAACGATGGTGTATCCACCTCATCAACTTTAAAGTCGATGTTGGCAAACCGCGGATCGGCATGTAAAGTGTCCATATACATTTTGCATGATTCCGGCGAACCTGAAACGGTGCCATTCAAGCCTTCTTCGGCAACAATAACGCGGCCGGTAAGCTTCAACTCTTTGCAAAAATTTAAATGATCGGCAGCAAATTGCTCCGCGTCCGCTATTGTCGAATAACAATAGTAAAGTAGTGTATTGTATTGTCCCATAAATCATTGATGCCGCTGCAAACGGTGTTAAATGAGGGGCAAATTTAGTGATTAACCGTTAAAGATGAACCATCGCATAACATTTTTTCATAAAACCAACAATGGCCTGACACTTTATGCCCTCTGTTTTAAAGCTAAGTGATAGTTTATGCTTAATTTTGCAAAAATTAACTTTTCGCTATGTACACCACACTACAACCGGTTTTACAACAGGAGCTTGCTGCTATAGAAGAAGCAGGATTATATAAAAAAGAGCGCATTATAACTTCGCCGCAGGGTGCCGATATCACGGTACAGGGCGGGCAGGAAGTAATTAACTTCTGCGCCAATAATTACCTGGGGCTATCGGGCAACGCTAAAGTTATTGATGCTGCTAAGAAAGTGATGGATACACACGGCTATGGCCTGTCTTCTGTACGTTTTATTTGCGGTACGCAGGATATCCATAAAGAACTGGAGCAAAAGATAGCCGAATTTTTAGGCACCGAAGACACCATCCTATACGCAGCGGCATTTGATGCTAATGGCGGGGTATTTGAGCCATTGTTTGATGCGCAGGATGCCATTATATCAGACGAGTTGAACCATGCCTCTATCATTGATGGGGTGCGTTTATGCAAGGCCCAGCGCCAGCGTTATAAACATGATGACATGGCCGACCTGGAAGCCAAATTACAGGAAACCGCAGGTCTTCGTCATCGCATTATTGTTACGGATGGAGCCTTCTCTATGGATGGCACCATTGCTCAATTAGACAAGATCTGCGAATTGGCAGAAAAATATAATGCGTTGGTAATGATCGACGAGAGCCATTGCTCAGGCTTTATGGGCAAGACCGGCCGTGGCACACATGAACATCATAATGTGATGGGTAAGATAGATATTATTACCGGTACATTGGGTAAAGCATTAGGCGGCGCATCTGGTGGGTTTACATCAGGCCGTAAAGAGATCATTGATATGCTGCGCCAGCGTTCAAGGCCTTACCTATTCTCTAACACCTTAGCTCCGGCTATTACCGGCGCGTCTATAGCGGTATTGGATATGCTGAGCGAAACCACACAACTGCGTGATAAGCTGGAAAGCAATACCCAATACTTCCGTAAAGCTATGACCGAGGCTGGCTTTGATATCAAACCGGGTATACACCCTATTGTGCCAGTTATGTTATACGATGCCAAGCTGGCGCAGGAGTTTGCCGCTAAAATGCTGGAAGAAGGCATTTACGTGATAGGCTTCTACTACCCGGTTGTACCGCAAGGCAAAGCACGTATCCGTGTACAGATATCAGCCGGGCATGATGTGGCGCATTTGGATAAAGCTATTGCAGCGTTTACCAAAGTGGGGAAGGAACTGTCAGTAATAAAATAATACGTATATATTTTTTATATTTGTACGTATAAAATTGTAGCGCTATGAAATTAACGTTGAATATTGAACCGGGACTGATTGACCAGATTAAAGAGGTTGCTAAGAGAAAAAACACAAGTTTGTCGAAAGTAACAGAAATACTTTATAAAAACGTAGTTGAAACTGAAAAAGAGCCTTTCCGTATGAAGAGCTTGGATGAATTATCAGACATAGTTAAGCAATTCACTATTTCAGGTGATCCGGTACCGGACTTTGATCATAAAGCGGAATATCATAAACACCTGGAAAAAAAATACGGATTTTGACAAAGGTTTTTTTAGACAGCGACATCTTATTAGATGCTACTTTAAAGCGACCGGAGTTTATTGTACCCGCTTTGAATATCATAAATTTAATTCAAAAAGGACAGCTTAAGGCGGTAACATCTTCCGTAGCATTTGTAAATGTTCATTATTTTTTAGACAAGTTTGATAAGACTAACAAATTCACATTATTAAAGAAACTAAGATCAATTTTGTCAATAGTGAACGTGGATGAGGAAATAATAGATATTGCATTAAAAAGCGGGATAAATGATTTTGAAGATGCAGTCCAATACTACACAGCTAAAAGTGCTGGGGCAGATGTTATAATTACCCGAAACATAAAAGACTATAAAGAATCTACTATCCCGGTTTTAACAGCCGAGCAATTTTTAAGAACACTATAATGCAAGAAAAAATAGATCAATACACTGCCGAGATCAATGCCTTTTCGCCTGCTAACGCGGATGAGCTGGAAACGTTCCGTATAAAATTTTTAGGTACCAAGGGATTAATAAAAGATCTTTTCGAAGAATTTAAAACCGTTGGCCCTGAAGAGAAACGCACCTTTGGCAAGGTATTGAACCAATTTAAACAACTGGCAGAGGCTAAACACCAGGAGTTACAGGAATCTTTTAAATCCGAAATCGAAAATCCGAAATCCGAAATCGATTTAACCCTGCCAGGTGATAATTTCCAGGTTGGTTCACGCCATCCGTTATCGTTAGTGCGCAATGAGATCATCGACATATTTAAACGCCTTGGCTTTAATGTAGCCGAGGGACCAGAGATAGAGGATGATTGGCATAACTTCTCTGCATTAAACTTCCCCGAAGAGCATCCCGCGCGTGATATGCAGGATACCTTCTTTATCAAGAAAAATGCAGGTAAAGATGATATCGCTTTGCGTACCCACACCTCGTCTGTGCAGGTACGTATGATGGAAAATGGCAAACCGCCGTTCCGCGCTATTATGCCTGGCCGTGTTTACCGTAACGAGGCTATTTCTGCCCGTGCGCACTGCTTCTTCCACCAGGTTGAGGGTTTGTATATCGACGAGAACGTATCATTTGCCGATTTGAAACAAACGCTGTATCACTTTGTACAGGAACTATATGGCGAAGGTACACAGGTGCGTTTCCGCCCATCTTATTTTCCGTTTACAGAGCCCTCTGCCGAGATGGATGTATCCTGCACCATCTGTAAAGGTGCCGGCTGTAATATGTGTAAATACAGCGGCTGGGTAGAGATATTAGGCTGCGGCATGGTTGACCCTAACGTTTTAGAGAATTGCGGTATAGACAGTAAAGTATATACCGGTTTTGCATTCGGTATGGGGATGGAGCGTATTGCCAACCTTAAATATGTTATCCGCGATCTGCGCTTATTTAGTGAGAACGATGAGCGGTTCCTAAAACAGTTCCAAACAGAAATAATTTAATATGGTCAAAAAATTAGGGGTAATAGTTGTACTGATATTAAGCTGTTTTGCCTGCGGCAAACAAAGCGATTATGTCCCTAATGTTTCCGTTAATTTCCAGATGTCATTAAGCGATCCTCGGCTGAACGCGTTACGCAATACAGGTGGCGCGGTGCTTGTAAATGGCTATGGCGTAGCGGGATTGATCCTGTATCGTCAATCGAACGGCAGTTATGCCGCTTACGATAGGTGCAGCGCTTATTTGCCGCAAAATAAATGCGCCGTAACGCTGGATAATCCAAGCCTTACCGTTACCGATCCATGCAGTGGTTCTAAGTGGTTGTTAGAAGATGGCACGCCTGTTAAAGCCCCTGCTATCAAATCATTAAAGGCATATGCGGTAAATACCAGTAATTTTGAGATATTTGTGTCTAACTGATACATGGAGCCCGATAAAATAAAAGATAGCATTAAACGTGCAGCGCAGGAGCTGTTTCGCAAATTCGGGTACCACAAAACCAGTGTGAACGAAATTGCCAAGCGGGCCAAGATCGCTAAAGCAACAATTTACAAGTATTTTGACAGCAAGGAGCATGTCCTGAACACCCTGCTGATGGACTATATACGCGTAAGTGTCGACGACCTGATCAAGACCAACGCACCCGAAATGGACGAAGAAGGGCACCTGGCTAACCTGATCATGAAAACCTGCCGCCTAAGTTATACGGTTTGTAACGAATTTATCGGTTGGGATTTCATCCGCGAAAGCACCAACTCACAAGATTTTCTAAAGAACCTGAGCAATGAGCTGGAAGAAATGTTGTTAGCCTCTTTCAGCCGCATCACCGCTATCCGCAAAACCGACAATTATCCGCAACGGATGCGCTTCCTGATCAAATGCAGTAAAAGCATTGTGTTTAGTTTCGCGTTTACTTCCGTATCTGATTCTGACGTACGTAAGAACTTCGTATCCTTTCAAAAAGAGATCTTGCCTTACCTGGTAAAAGCGGCTATAAATATTTAAGGCCGGGTAACAACTACTACATTTTGTTTCTGCATATTATATACCGGTGGTAAAGACATACCTGCAACCGGTGTAGTATAACCTGTCTTATCCGTTTTTACTATCGGCATGCCCGGGTCTGTATTGGATAATTTGGCAACGGGCATATGGTCTGTTATTTTAGTTGCAACAACACCTTTACCCAAATTGGATACGGGTATATTAACATTAATAGTGGGCCAACCAAAATCTGCTCTATAAGTGGTGCGGTAGCTGGTATCCGGTTTTACTTTGTTTAAGTCGGGCAAGCTATTTTGTTGCGCCTTTACAGTTATTATACTAACAAGCATTCCAAAAGTTAAAACAAGTACTTTCATAGTTTAGCGATTTGGTTTATGCTAAGTTAGTAGCCCGTCAAATAAATTCCTACTGATTTAACTTTTTAACATTTAGGATGAGGGCGCTGCACACAATTCTGCCACTATCTTAGCCGACAACAAACACAAGGGTATACCCCCACCGGGATGTACGCTACCGCCACAGAAATACAGACCCTCTATTTGTGCAGATCGGTTTGCGTGGCGCATAAAGGCAGCATATTTACTGTTTGAACTTGTGCCATAAATAGAGCCTTGATAAGACGAGGTTTTAGTTTCAATACTCCGTGGGTCAAGTACACTTTCACAGACGATCAGTTTTTCAATATCTTCGCCCAGTTGGTTAGCTAATTTGGCCAGGATCTGCCTGCGGGCTTCAGTGATCAATGCGTCCCAATCCTGCCCCGTATTGGCTGGGACATTGATCATCACGAACCAATTCTCGCAACCTGTGGGCGCATCGTCAGTCTTATATTTCGAGCTGATGTTAAGGTAGACCGTTGGGTCGTGGTAAATTGTTTTTTCTTTCCAGACGTGGTCGAACTCCGCTTTATAATCGGCACTGAAAAAGATATTGTGCAGGTCAATGTTGTCAAACTGTTTATTTATCCCCCAATAAAACACCAATGCAGAACTACTGCGCTCTTGCTGCAATACCTTTTCAGGATGTAGCTTTGGATGATCTTTTAATAGCTTGTTGTACGTAAACCAGATATCCATGTTGCTTACCACTACATCAGCATTAACAACCTCGCCTTTAACTTTTATACCCGTAGCGGCCTTACCTTTTAAAACAATCCCCTCAACCGGCGAATTATAGTGGAATTGAACACCCAAATCTTCTGCCAGTTTTACTAAACTCGTGGTTATGCTATACATTCCCTCTGTCGGGAAATAAGCGCCCAACTCCTGCTCCAAATGCGGAATAACATTTAGAGTCGCTGGTGCTGTGTAGGGGTTCGACCCATTGTAAGTAGCATAGCGATCATAAAACTGCACCATCCGTTCATCCTTGAAAAAGCTTTGGTTAGCCCGGTGCATAGTGCGGCTGGTATCCAGCTTGGGTAAGTTAATTAACGCCCTGATGGCATCTTTATTAAACAAACTTTTCAGCCCGTTAAAGGCGCGTTCTAAAAAAATGGGGTTAGTTAATTGATAGATGGTGCGACTGTTTTTCCGCTGTTTTTGCAGCGAAGCAACAGGCTCGCCAATTACGTTGGCTACTTCCTTTTCAAACCGATCCCTATCAGCCCAGGCGGTTAGCTCGGTGCCATCCGCATAAAAATATTTACAGACGACATCCAATTGTTGATATTGAAAATAGCCGGAAGGTTCTTTACCTGCCAGCTTAAACAACTCGTCAATATATTGGGGCATGGTCAGCAAACTCGGCCCGGCATCAAAACGGAAACCGCCGTTCTTTATCTCGGCCAGCTTACCACCGGGTGTGGCATTGGCCTCAAAAACCTTAACCCTATAACCTTTAACAGCCAAACGTATAGCGCTTGCTATACCGGCTATACCGGCACCAATAATAACGGCTTTTTTTGAAGGCATTGAGCAAAGGTAAGAAAGCGTCTTTGTCATTTCTCACTTCGCTCTAAATCTTACATATTATCAGACCATCTTACCTAATTGTATCTTTTATATTAAGGATAACCTCGCGCGGCCGCATAGTAAGTAACGGCCAGGGAACGGGGGCTGATGATGTAGTTTTAATATCAAATTTTTTAAATATGGTGTAGAGTACGCATGATATTTCTGCCATGGCAAAGTTGTTACCTACACACATTCGTGGGCCCGCACCAAACGGAAAGTAATTTTTTATATTCCTATTAACCGTTCCATCCGCCGTTAAAAAACGTTGCGGGTTAAACTTTTCAGCATCTTCCCAATATTCGGAGTGCCGGTGCATACCATACAAATAAGTTAAAATGCTGGTACCTGCAGGATACGAAAAGCCGCCAAACTCATCATCATTTACTGTCCGCCGCTCGCTTACCCACACAGACGGATACAGGCGCATGCTCTCATTAATAACAGCATTTATATAGTTATCACGCGGGCTATCCATTATGTCAATATCAGCTATTCTGCTTTTTAATTTCTCTAAAACGGTTTCATCCGAAGCTATAAGGTATAAGAGCCATGACAATGTGCTGCCGGTTGTTTCGTGTCCCGCGAAAAGGAGCACCAGCAACTCGCTTATCAGCAACTCATCATCCATTGCCTCCCCTGTATCTTCGTATCTTGAGCCTAACAGCATATTCAGCAAATCATGATGCGATTCTTTGCTGGCACGTCTTTGCGCTATAATACCTCTCAGCATATTTCTTACGTTTTCCCATCGTGCGGCAATCTTTCTCTCTTCACCTGTAAATGGATATATAATCCTTCTAAATGGCTGAAAAACGTCCCTTAGCATAAACTCTTGCAAACCAACAAAAGCTTCGCTTAACTCTTCCGTCATTGGGCGCGGAATATCGATGTCAAACAACGAATTGATCAAAACCGAAAACGAAAGTCGGCGCATAAGGGGGAAAACGTCTATCTTCTCTCCTTCAGGAAAGTCCGCAATAAATGTATCAACTGTATTAATAACCGTTTGGAAAAGCTGTTGTATGCTGGTGTGGTGAAAAGCGGGCTGTATCATCCGCCTTTGTTTGCGCCAATCCTCACCATTTGTAAAAAGCAGGTTACTTCCAATTTGCTTTACAACTTCTTTAGTAACCAGATCAGCCTTATGGTAGTTAGTATGGTTCTCTCTGAATACGTAATTTATAAAATTAGCATCCTGCGTAATTATCACCCTACCTTTTCCCGGTATCACGGCAGAATAAGTACCGCCGAATCTCTTCATCCGGACTGTAAGTAATGCAATTGGGTCTTGTAGTATTTTATAGGAACTTGCCAAACTCTGTAGCCTGGTCAATCCATAAGGGAAATTATACTTTGCATTCATGGTGATTTGCGGTTTATTGTATGCCCAAATCTAAGGTATTAGCCTTCCATAAAAATTAACAAAAGCTAATTATTGCAGCTGGCCCAATGCTATCCTTTTACGAATGCGGCTAAGCGAAACCGGCGTGATACCTAAATAGGTGGCCAGGTGTTTATCAGGTACACGGTTAACTATATCCGCTTTGTCCTGTACCAGTTTAAGATATCTTTCTGTAGGCGAGAGCAGCACAAATGATTCTATCCTGTCTATCGCCTTCTCCAGCATCCGTAGTTGGATGTTAGAGCGGTGAGCACCTATCGCCGAATTACGGTCTGCAAATTCCTGCATTATACCGTAATCTATTTCCATAAGCGTGGTATCTTCCATAGCCTGAAAAATAAAACGCGAAGGTCTTTGCCATGCAATGCTATCGTACGAGCCCACGAACTGGTTTTCCCAACTCAATGTAATGGTTATTTCATCACCATTAACTTTAAGCTGATATCCTCTTATAAGGCCACTTTTTATGCGGCCCATTTTTGTAGACATAGATCCCTCATAAATATAAACCTCGCCGGCACGAAGTTTTTTGGTTTTTGCCGTTTTAAAAAGCCGGTAGATATCAACAACATTTACTCCCTTTAAAAGAGAAATATAATATTGAATATCTTCCTGGTCAAGCATACCCAAAGATAATGCTGCCGCTATTTAAATTTACTCAAACAGAAAATTTTTATTGAAGGAGAGCCGCTTCTTACAGCTTATTAATTAACTCTTCTTTGTTAATCTTCAATTGATCTGCTACATCACTCAAGATGGCGCTTAGCATTCCTAATTTTAATGGATCGTGATTGGGGATAGTAATATGAAGAGTTCCTTCGGCAACTGTTTTTGACATGCGGATATGGCTGCCTTTCTGTCTTGTTACTTCATATCCATATTTAGATAAAAGTTTAATCAAGTCATTGCCGGAAACATTACGTGGAGTTTTAGGCGACATTGTATAATTTGAAGCTATACAGTAATTATTTCCTCTTTCACAAAGTGCAACCGTATCACTTTAGGCACATTGGGTTCATCAAAATGAGTTTGAACGGCTTCCCGGATGTTACTTTTTAATTCATCCAAAGTATCACCTTCTGTAAATATGCTTTCACCCATAGCCCTTGCGGTATACCCGCCTTCCAATGCATCCTCAACTAAAAAGAATATTTCGTTCATAGTCAAATTTACTAAATAATTATCATTTTCTACATCGACTAACAAAAAAGGGATAACCAAACGGCTATCCCTTTTAAATATAAATATCAAAATTAATGTCTCCCCTACCGGGGGAGATTTAGAGGGGGCTTACGCCACTACGCTTTCACCTACCAAATGCTTTGCTACCAAATACTCGGCAATTTGTACCGCGTTGGTTGCAGCGCCTTTACGCAGGTTGTCGCTCACTATCCAGCAGTTTAAAGTATTGTCCTGGCTTTCATCGCGGCGGATACGGCCTACAAATACATCGTCTTTATCGTGCGCGTCTAACGGCATTGGGTATTTTAAGTTAGCAACATCGTCAGTAACTACAATTCCCGGCGCTTTGCTTAACAGTTCTTTTACTTCGGCCAGGTCAAAATCATTTGCAAACTCAATATTTACAGACTCTGAGTGACCACCCATAACCGGGATACGTACAGTAGTAGCCGTAACACGGATGCTGTCGTCGCCCATGATCTTGTTGGTTTCTTTAACCATTTTCATTTCCTCTTTGGTGTAGCCGTTTTCGGTAAATACATCAATATGAGGTAAAACGTTCAAGTCAATTTTATATGGATATGCCATTGGGCCGTCAATGCCCGCGCGCTCGTTCATTAACTGGTCTACCGCCTTAACGCCGGTACCTGTTACTGATTGATAGGTTGAAACAACCACACGTTTAATTTTATACCTGTCATGCAATGGTTTTAAGGCCACTACCATTTGTATGGTCGAGCAATTTGGGTTGGCTATGATTTTATCTTCGGGGGTTAAAACATCGGCATTAACTTCGGGCACAACCAGTTTTTTGGTTGGGTCCATGCGCCAGGCCGATGAATTATCAATTACCGTAGTGCCAGCTGCCGCGAAAAGCGGAGCCTGTGCCAATGATGTGCTTCCACCTGCCGAAAATAAAGCAATGTCAGCCTTCTGTTTTATCGCATCCTCAACAGAAATAACCTTTATAGCCTTACCCTTGAAAGTGATTTCTTTACCAACACTTTTCTCTGATGCGACTAATAATAGTTCTGTAATGGGGAAGTTGCGTTCTTCAAGAACCTGCAACATTTTAGTGCCAACTAATCCTGTGGCGCCTACAACTGCGATTTTCATTGTGTTAAATTGTTAATTAATAATTATTTATAAGCGAGCAAATATCGGGATTTTTTTAATTGACTATGTATTATTTGTGTAAATGGTAGTAAAAATGCACTGGCTTGGACTCACCCGGTCTGCGCTACGCTGGACCACTCTCTCTTCGCCTTTGGTGTAAAGAGGGTTTTTACTTTTTTAGTGTGATGCTTTAGCCCTCTTTACGCGCAGCGAAGAGAGGGCAGACGAGCGAAGCAAAGTAGAGTGAGTAATTGCGCCTTGATTTTAAATTTGCGCCACCATTGATCTCATCTATTTTTCGTATATTGTATAATCCTAATTTATAACCACCCAAACTATCCCTTAATAAAAAATCAGGATCAGCCTGTCTGCTGATCCACCTTTCTGTTCTTTGACTTTATTTAACTAATTAATTTTCAGCAATTTAATTAAAAAAACCTACTACCGGCATAAACCCCTATACCCGAAAAACAGCAAAAATTATTACCGGCAAAACGCCTGATACCCGATAAACGATCAAAATTACTACCAGCATAACGCCTGATACTTGAAAAACGCCTGTTTTTACTACCGACAATAATTAAGATACCTGTGTGAAATCTGCGCTAATCATTTCGCCCATTTTTTTACCTTTGCTGCAACTGATACTCTTTATGACCGAAAAAATAATAGTGCTTGGCTCTAACGGCCAGATAGGCACAGAATTGGTAATGAGCCTGCGCGCCAAATATGGTGACGACCAGGTAATTGCATCTGATATTCGTACTACTGATAACCCGCTAACCAGCGCCGGGCCATTCGAGCTGGCTAACGTGATGGATAAAGACAACCTGCACCAGTTGTTTGAAAAACATCAACCTACACAGATCTATTTACTGGCTGCCATCCTATCCGCCGTAGGCGAACAAAAACCCAAACTGGCCTGGGACCTGAACATGAACGGGTTGATCCATGTGCTTGACCTGGCATTGGAGTTTAAAGTGGCTAAGGTTTTCTGGCCAAGTTCTATCGCTGTTTTTGGGCCCCATTCGCCAAAAGAAAACACGCCGCAGTTTTGCATTATGGACCCTAACTCGGTTTATGGTTTCAGCAAACTGGCAGGTGAGCGCTGGTGCGAGTATTATTATGTAAAATATGGGCTGGATGTCCGCAGTATCCGTTATCCCGGCCTGATCGGCTGGCGGTCTGAACCGGGCGGCGGCACTACAGATTACGCGGTAAATATTTTCCATGAGGCTTTGGCTAACGGCAAGTATGAAAGCTTTCTTTCGGCCGATACCGCTTTACCAATGATGTATATGGAAGATGCCATTCGCGCTACTATGGAATTGATGGAAGCTCCTGCTTATAAACTGAGTATCCGGTCGTCATACAACCTGGGCGGCATCAGTTTTACACCCGAACAGCTATCCGCAGAAATTAAAAAACACCTGCCAGATTTCGAGTTAAGCTACAGTGCGCACGACCCACGTCAGGCCATTGCTGATAGCTGGCCCAAAAGCGTTGACGACACTTACGCGCAAAATGATTGGGGCTGGAAACAAAAATACGACCTGGCCAGCATGACGGCTGATATGTTAGAGAACCTAAAAAAGTAAAAGAAACCTATTATCTTTGGCCCTACATTCCATGAGCTATCGACCATGGACTATTGACTAAAATAAACTATGGGAAGAGCATTCGAATTCCGTAAAGAAAGAAAATTTAAACGTTGGGCCAAGATGGCCGTACAGTTTACCCGTTTGGGTAAAGAGATAGTAATGGCTGTAAAAGCCGGCGGTGGCGATATTAATACCAACTCGCGTTTACGTACAGCTGTACAAAACTCGAAAGCGGTAAATATGCCTAAAGACCGTGTAGAGGCAGCTATTAAACGCGCCACCAGCCGCGACGAAAAAGATTACGAAGAACTGGTTTACGAAGGTTATGCCGCCCACGGCGTTGCTGTACTGGTTGAAACCGCCACCGACAATATTAACCGTACTGTAGCCAATGTACGCAGCTACTTTACCAAATACAATGGCGCGTTGGGTAAAACAGGATCGCTTGATTTTATTTTTACAAGAAAGGCGGTCTTCACGTTTTTCCCGGGAGACCGCGACCTGGAAGAACTGGAATTTGAGCTGATAGATGCCGGTTTAGAGGATATCTTTGTTGAGGCTGACGAAGAAGGAAACGACATTGCAGTACTACACACCGCTTTCGAAGATTTTGGTAAAATGCAAAAGGCTTTGGAAGAAATGGGTATTGAGGTGCGGTCGGCAAAGCTGGAGCGCGTTGGGCAATCATTTAAAGATGTGACGGAAGAGCAGGCTGTTGATGTATTAAAGCTGATAGATCGCCTGGAAGAAGACGATGATGTACAAGCGGTTTACCATAATATGGCGGAATAGATTTGAAAATGTGTTAGTTTGAGAATTTGAAAATGAAAGGATAATTTTCAAATTAACACATCTTCAAATTTTCAAATTATACACATGACTTTCGAAGAGTTTTTTAAAAAGAAGAGGATTGACCTGGCCGGCTTACAGCAAGGCGAGCCGGCGCTGTTCTCTGAATTTAAAAACCACTACGAGCAAATGGGCGAAAAAAGTTTCGACCATACCAAAAAATATTGGTTCAATAAGCTACGCCTTCAATATGTTTTAGCCCCCGAGGTTAAGACCGAAAAGCCACATATTGAAAATCAGCTGGCCGAACAAACCGTTACCGAAGAGCTGAACGAATTAGCCACACCAAGTCCAAAGGTTGGTTTTACGCCAAGGTTTAAAGCAGCCACCACTCCAAGATCTGCGGAAGACGCTCCGGCGGAAAAGAAAGAAGAAACAGCAAACCCTGAGCAACCTAAAGTTGGGTTTACGCCAAGATTTAAAGCTGGGGTAACCAAACCTGTTGAGCCTACTACCGAAGAACCAAAAGAAGAAACTCCGGCTCGGGATAAACCAAAGGTTGGCTTTACACCAAGGTTTAAAGCCGGAATTACTAAACCTACTGAGACTGTATCCGAAGAAAAAAAGGAAGAAGCGCCTGTTGAAGAGAAACCTAAAATTGGGTTTACACCCAGATTTAAAGCCGGTGTTACTAAACCTAATGAAGCGCCATCCGAAGAAAAGAAAGAGGAAACTGCTGCTGAGGATAAGCCCAAAATAGGTTTCACTCCAAGATTTAAGGCGGGCATTACCAAACCCACACCTCCACCTACGGAAGAATAACATTTACCTGTAACATTTTATCCTTTCCGTTATCTAAGTTTTGTTAACAAAACTTAAGTTCATGAATTGGAAGCTGAATTTTAAAAAAACTTCATCAACAGAAAAACCAGCAAAGTCTAAAACCCGTGAGTGGGTTGACGCTATTGTTTTCGCGGTAGTAGTTTCGACCATTGTGCGTGGGTTATTCTTCTCTGCATACGCTATTCCTTCCGGATCTATGGAAGGCACCCAACTTACCGGCGATTACCTGTTTGTAAGTAAAATAAGCTACGGCCCGCGTATGCCGAACACACCTTTGTCTGTTCCGTTTACTGAACCAACTATGTATGGCGTTAAAACCTATTGGGATGCCCTGCAACTGCCTTATTTCCGTCTGCCGGGATTTTCAAGTATAAAGAACCGCGACATCGTGGTATTTAATAAACCTGATGAGGCCGGACCAGAATATAATATCCCTGTAGACCAGCGCACCTGCTTAATTAAACGCTGCCAAGCCATCCCCGGCGATGTATTGAGCATTGTTAACAGCCAGGTTTATATCAACGGTAAGCCTGCACCTAACGCACCAAAACAGCAAACATCTTATGATGTTATAACCAACGGATTAGATATCAATCAGGATGCTTTGAATGATCTGCGTGTTACTATTCAAAACCACATTCCGCCCAATACTTTTGAAATGGTAATGTCGGCAGAAGCGGCGGCGACGCTTAAAACATTCTCGAACGTTAAAAGCGTTACCCCCATTATTGCCCCTGCTGGTACTTATGATGCAGAAATCTTCCCGCATAATGAAAAGTTTAAATGGAACCTGGATAATTTTGGACCTATCAGGCTACCTAAAAAGGGCTGGACAACACCCTTAAATGATTCTACGCTTACTTTATATCGCAGGGCGATAGAAGTGTATGAAAACAATAAAGTGACGGTAAACGGCAAGGATATCCTTATCAACGGCAAGAAGGCCGACAGCTATACTTTTAAAATGGATTATTACTGGATGATGGGCGACAACCGCCATGATTCTTTGGACTCCAGATTTTGGGGATATGTGCCCGAAGATCATATTATCGGTAAAGCCGTACTTACTTTTTTCAGCACGGACTCTACCCAAAACATCTTTAACAAAGTAAGGTGGAACAGGGTATTAAGGCCGATTAATTAGATTAAGACTTACAACGCTAATTCTACAGCGGGGTCCCAGAAAACAGTTTTGAAATCCTGCACCTGGTCGTCTTTTACTTTTACGCCTTCGGCTTCCAGTAGGCGTTGCATGGTATCGCCGCCAAAATGGAATTTGGCAGTCAGCAAACCCTGCCTGTTTACTACCCTATGAGCAGGAACCGGTGGCTGTGCCGATCCACAGGCCTGCATGGCATAACCTACCATCCTTGATGATCCTTTAGTTCCTAAATAACTGGCTATGGCGCCGTATGATGTTACCCTACCGGCAGGAATCTGCCGTGCGACATCATAAACGTTATCGTAGAAATTATAGTCGGGCATGACAGGCTTTATTGAAATGAGAATTTAAGGTAATTAATATTCTTGTTATCCTTTAAATATTTCTTTTCGTAGTAAGTTTTGATCGATAGCACTTCATCAGCATATTCTGAGTGATACAGATCTGCTGTATTAATGTGTTCTTTTAAATTAAGCTCTTTTATCTTTTCGGCTGTGTAGGTGTAAAAACCATCGTTATCTGTTTTAAGGTTAACACAGCCGCCCGGTTTTAACACTTCTATATACATATTCAAAAACCGTGGTGAGGTAAGGCGTTTCTTTTCGCGACTTAATTGCGGTTGCGGATCGGGGAACGTTATCCAGATCTCATCCACCTCGCCCGGGGCGAAGAATTCGGTCAATGTTTCTATCTGCATTCTGATGAAGGCTACATTCTTTACGCCATCTTCAATAGCAGTCTTGGCTCCGCGCCATATACGGTTGCCCTTATAATCGATCCCGATAAAATTCTTATCAGGAAATAGCACCGCCAGGTTTACCGTGTACTCGCCCTTACCGCAGGCCAGCTCCAGCACTACCGGGTTATCGTTCTTAAAAAAGCTTTTGCTCCACTCGCCTTTGTAAGGCTTTCCCGCATCTAATTGTAAAACGTTATCGAATGTTTCTATTTCGGCAAAACGTCTTAGTTTATCTTTTCCCACTTGTAATTTAAAAAAGGTATGTCATTGCGAGGAGGTACGACGAAGCAATCGCGAACTATGTAAGTGTGCGATTGCTACGCTCGCAATGACATGTATTTTGTATTGTTAATTATTTTATCCCGTAATGATCAGCCATCAATCCTTCAAACAAACCACCCGGCAAGGTTTTCTTTAAAGTAACCGCTATAGTCTGGCCCAATGCACCAACCAGGTACTGGTGTGCAGGACTTGATTTACCCACTATCTTAACCAGTTGCTTACCGATAGCTATCGGGTCCGCGCCCGCATTCTCATCTTTTTCAATGCTGGCAACAGCGACATCGTAGTTTGATTTTAAGATAGCATGATCTATCGCAAATGGTATCTTTTCACGGCTTCCGGTAAACTCGGTCTTAAAATCGCCGGGGTTAATAGTGGTTATTTTAATGCCGGTCTTACGCAGTTCCATACGCAGGCTTTCGGTATAACCTTCAACCGCGTATTTTGATGCCACGTACATGCTTTGATAAGGCAATCCAAATAGACCAGCCAATGAGCTTATGTTTACTACTAAACCGCTATCGTTTTTCAACATCTCCGGAATAACGGCGCTACACATACGCACCACACCAAAAAAGTTAACCTCAAATTGTTGTTTGGCTTTATCA
Organism: Bacteroidota bacterium; assembly: GCA_040388175.1. Classification (GTDB taxonomy): domain Bacteria; phylum Bacteroidota; class Bacteroidia; order Sphingobacteriales; family Sphingobacteriaceae; genus Mucilaginibacter. The sequence continues at coordinate 180,429 of JAZKCG010000004.1, forward strand.
ACAGGCATAGCGTAAGCCGGGCCTGCAATACCGTTACCGGCATTGTTTACCAATACATCAATCCTGCCTTCGGCTTTTATAATTTTAGCGACAGCAGCTTTTGCAGATGCATCGTCAGTTACGTCAAGTTCTATCAGGTTAAACGGGGCGTTTACTTTTTTTGCCAGGTTACGCGTAGTACCATAAACGGTATGCCCGGCTTCGTGCAAGGCGGTGGCGCTTGCCAACCCTATACCTGATGAAGCTCCTGTAACAAGAATTACTTTTTTCATTTTTTGTTGTTGAAATGTTTAATGCAGACGGTTAAAGTGATCCCAAATATAAATAAAGCGGTGATAATGCCATGTTCTTATTGCAGAATGTTAATGCGCCTCTAACCAATTAGCCCCGGTACCTATCTCTACCACAATCGGCACCGTTGTTTTAATGGCGGTCTTCATATTGTGCATAATAATAGGCTTCACAATTTCTATTTCATAAGTTGGCACATCAAACACCAACTCATCATGCACCTGCATGGTCATGCGGGTATCCAGTTTTTGTTCTTTCAGTTCCCGATGAATATTGATCATGGCGATCTTGATCATATCGGCAGCCGAGCCTTGTATAGGCGCGTTAATAGCATTTCGCTCGGCAAAGCCGCGTACGGTCTGGTTAGCCGAGTTGATATCACGTAGATAACGCCTGCGACCCATCAACGTAGTTACGTATCCGTTCTCGCGGGCAAAATTCATGGTATCGCTCATGTATTGTTTGATACCCGGGAACTGTGCGAAATAGTTCTCGATAATCTCTGCTGCCTCTTTACGTGGGATGCCCAAATTCTGCGACAAACCAAAAGCCGACTGCCCATAAATAATACCAAAGTTTACCGCTTTGGCATTACGGCGTTGAGTGCTATCAACATCCCCGACCGCTACGCCATACACGTTAGCCGCAGTGGCCGTGTGGATATCTATGCCTTTTACAAAAGCATCCATCATGTTGGCATCCTTGCTTATTTCGGCAATGATGCGCAGTTCTATCTGCGAATAATCCGCGGACACAATAACGTGGTCTTTATCGCGTGGAATAAATGCCTTACGCACTTCGCGGCCACGCTCTGTACGGATAGGTATATTTTGCAGGTTAGGGTTGGTCGAGCTTAAACGCCCGGTAGCCGCCACGGCTTGGTTATAGCTGGTATGCACCCGGCCGGTTTTTTCGTTCACCATGGTCGGCAACGCGTCAACGTAGGTCGATTTTAATTTTTGCAACTGGCGGTAATCTAAAATATCGCGCACAATATCGCTTTTGTTGGCCAGCCCCATCAACACATCCTCGCCTGTTTGGTATTGCCCGGTCTTGGTTTTTTTGGCTTTAGGGTCCAACATGAGTTTTTCAAAAAGCACCTCGCCCAATTGTTTTGGCGACGCGATGTTAAAGCGCACGCCCGCTTTTTCATAAACTGTTTTTTCCAGTTTGGCAACGTCGGACTCCAATTCTTTCGAGAATTCCTTTAACGTATCATGGTCTATCTTTACGCCCTCATGCTCAATATCGGCCAATACATAGATCAGCGGGTTCTCAATTTTATGCAGCAGGTCGTCAGCACCAACACTTTTTATCTTGGGTTCAAAAACTTCTTTTAGCTGCAGAGTAATATCAGCATCCTCTGTCGCGTATTCTTTGATCTTCTCTATCTCCACATCACGCATACTACCCTGATTTTTGCCTTTAGACCCTATCAGTTCGGTTATGGACACCGGTTTATAACCCAAATAGTTTTCGCTCAGCACATCCATACCATGACGGGTATCCGGGTCGATGATATAATGCGCCATCATGGTATCAAACAGGTCGCCCTGTATTTGTATGCCATACCATTTCAGCATCAGGATATCAAACTTAATGTTCTGCCCTATCTTACCAATTTGGGCATCTTCCATTACATCTTTAAACTCATCAACAATGGCCTGTGTTTCTTTCTGATCAACAGGAACCGGCACGTACCAGCCTTCGTTGGCTTTGATAGCGAATGATAAACCTACCAGCTCGCAGTTATTAGCATCTGTACCGGTTGTTTCGGTATCAAAGCAAAAGCTCTTTTGTTTTTTTAGCGTGGCGATAAGTTCGGCACGTTTTTCTTTCGTATCCGCCAGGAAATACTGATGCGGAACATTATTTATATTTTTTGCTGCTGCTGCAAATTCAGGCTCTTTGATATCCTGGATATCAACAGCCATGGCTGTCCGGCCCTCGGCAACCGGTGCACCAAATAGATCTATCTGTGTACCTGCCGATGTAGCTTTTATTTCGGTGATGCTAAAGTCATCTCCAAAAACACGACGGCCCAGGGTTCTGAATTCCAGTTCGGCAAATAAAGGTTCTAACAATTCTTTGCTCGGGTCGCACATTTCCAATTCTGCCTCATCCAACTCGACCGGCGAGTTGAGGTTGATGGTAGCCAATTTTTTAGATAGTAAACCAATCTCCACACTCGCCTCAACATTTTCTTTTAGTTTCCCCTTTAATTCATGGCTATTAGCAAAAATGCCTTCCATCGAACCATATTGTTTGATTAAAGCTTTGGCTGTTTTTTCACCAACGCCCGGTATGCCGGGTATCCCGTCAACCGCATCGCCCCATAAGCCCAAAATGTCTATTACCTGTTCAGGGCGTTCAATTTCCCATTTGGTCAATACTTCGGGTACGCCCAATATTTCCATCTCATTACCCATACGGGCAGGTTTGTAAATGAAGATATTATCAGACACCAGCTGCGCGAAATCCTTATCAGGCGTCATGCAATACACTTGATAGCCTTTTAGTTCGGCTTTTTTGGCGAGGGTGCCTATGATGTCATCGGCCTCATAACCATCAGCGGTAATGACCGGGATATTAAACCCTAATATCAGCTTAAAAATATAGGGTAGCGCTGCCGAAAGGTCCTCAGGCATCGACTCGCGGTGCGCTTTGTAAGCAGCGAAGTCTGTATGGCGTTCGGTAGGTGCGGCAGTGTCAAAAACAACCGCCATGTGGGTTGGCTTTTCCTTTTTCAATACATCCAACAAGGTATTGGTAAAACCCATCACTGCCGATGTATTAAAACCACCCGAAGTAAAGCGGGGTGTTTTACTTAAAGCAAAATGCGCCCGGTATATCAGGGCCATACCATCTAAAAGGAAAAGCTTCTTCATTGTTTTTGATTACATCTATTTTTTCAAAAATACAATTATGCCTATTATTAAAACAATGTTTATTATACCATACCTGTCAAAAAGTAACTATTACGAAACAATACTTCTTGATCTATTAATTATTCTCAACTTTATCGGCTGATAGTTGTATATACTTTTAAGTGTAATATATTTACACCGCCCCCAATAGATATATGAAGAAAATATGGCCCATCCTGCTGCTCTTTACGGTAGCATGTAAACAAAAAGACTATAATGCCGATCTGTTAGTTAAAAATGCCGTTGTTTATACGGTTGATAGCGCCTTTACTACGGCTAACGCGTTCGTGGTTGACGGTGGAAAGATCATAGCTGTGGGCGACTCCAATACTTTACAAGAAAAATACCTTGCCCGCGAAGTTGTTGATGCAAAAGGCAAGACGATATACCCCGGCTTTATTGACGCCCACGCCCATTTTTATGAATATGGACTGGGCCTGCAACAGGTTAACCTAAAAGGCATGAAAACCTGGACCGAAGTGATTGATAGCGTACAAGCCTATGCCGATCGAAACCCTGACGGGTGGATAATTGGCAATGGGTGGGACCAGAACTTATGGGCAGGAAAGAAATTCCCGGATAAAGCTAAACTGGACGAACTATTCCCGGTAAGGCCGGTAATATTACACCGGGTTGATGGCCATGCGGTAATTGCCAACCAAGCCGCGCTGAATGTTGCCGGTATTAAAGCCGGCCAAAAAGTGGCGGGAGGTCAAATCGAGACTATAAACGGCAAATTGACCGGTGTCCTGATAGATAACGCGGTAGGCATTGTTACCCGTAAAATACCCGATCCCAGCGAAACCCTCACCCAAAACGCGCTGCTAAGCGCGCAGGCCAATTGCGTTGCCGTTGGCTTAACTACAGTTGATGATTGCGGCTTACCCTACACCATGGTAAACACCATTGCCGAACTGCAACATAAAGGGGCCCTTAAAATGCGTCTATATGTAATGCTGGCCGACAGGCAGGAAAACTACGATTACCTTTTTAAACGCGGCGTATTTAAGACCCCCGGCTTAGATGTACGCGCGTTCAAGGTTTATGCTGATGGTGCGCTGGGGTCAAGGGGCGCTTGTTTGTTAAAGCCCTATGCTGATCAAAAAAATTGGAATGGCTTTTTATTGAGCAGCCAGAAGCATTTTGAAGAAGTTGCCAAAATGATAGCCGATAAGGGCTTCCAGATGTGTACCCATGCCATTGGCGACTCGGCTAACCGGGTGATGCTGAAAATTTACGCGGCGGCGCTAAAAGGCAAAAACGACCGCAGATGGCGTATTGAGCACGCGCAGATAGTATCGTCTGCTGATATAGATATGTTTGGCAAGTACAATATCATCCCGTCGGTACAACCCACTCACGCTACATCTGATATGTATTGGGCCGGGCAACGTTTGGGCAGCGAAAGATTAAAGTCGGCCTATGCCTATAAACAATTGTTAGCACAAAACGGCTGGATGCCGTTGGGTACTGATTTTCCAGTCGAGAATATTAGCCCTATTTACACATTTTATGCTGCTGTAGTACGTAAGGACCTGAAAGGCTTCCCCGAAAATGGCTTCCAGATAGAAAATGCACTAAGCCGTGCCAATGCATTAAAAGGCATGACCATTTGGGCCGCAAAAGCTAACTTTGAAGAAAAAGAAAAAGGCAGTATTGAAGTTGGCAAATATGCCGACTTTGTAATAACCGACCAGGACATCATGAAAGTTGATGCCGACGCATTACCCAAAACAAAAATATTAAAGACCTACATAAATGGAGAAAAAGTGTATGAACGAAAATAAGCCTAATTGCTTTCTATCAATTTTACTGGCATTTATCTTATTTAATTCTGCATGTGCCCAAACACCCGGTCTGGCATATTTAAAAGAGGAAAAACTGGTTGAAAGCTCAACCGTTTTATTAAATAACGACAATTACCTTATCCCGTTAAGAAACATCGGGAACCTTAAAATTGCCAGTATCCATTTATCAAACACTTTCGCGACTGCGTTTGACAGCTTGCTGAATAAGTATGCGAAGGTACAGTCGTTTAGTGTAGCCGGGTATTTAGGCAAACAAAACTTTGTCCACCTTACAACGGATCTTAAGCCCTATAATACGCTTATTGTACAATTAAATGAAGCCGATCTGGATAAGCCGGAGTTGATCAAATTTATTACCGATAACCAACATATAAAAAATGTAATAGTGGCTTATTTCGGCAAAGGGTCCGCTTTAGACAAATTGAATGAAGTTACGGCGCCTATACTTTATGCCGAAAGAGGATCAGTTATTGCCGCTTATTTTAGTGCGCAGGCAATTTTTGGCGGGACAGCCATCACCCAAAAACTAACAGGTACCATTACCCAACGTTACCGTTTTGGCATGGGGTTTTTAACCGAAAAGACCCGGTTGGAATATAGCGTGCCTGAGGCTGTCGGCATTAATGCCTCCAACTTAACAGATATCGATAAAATAGCCCGCGAGGCCATGAACGAACACGCTACACCGGGATGTGTGGTGCTGGTGGCTAAAGATGGTAAGGTGATATTTAATAAGGCTTACGGTTATCATACTTACGATGCTGATATGCCTGATAAGATCACCGACATTTTTGATGTGGCATCCATGACCAAAATATCGGCAACTACTATTACTGCCATGCAGTTGAAAGACCAGGGTAAACTAAATGTAGATTCGACCATGGGTTATTACCTGCCGCTAACCCGCAACACCAATAAAAGCAATATCCAGGTGCGCGAGTTATTGACGCACCAGGCTGGCCTGATCCCCGATATCCCTACTTTTGACAAGATAAAACCTACTGACCATAGTGCAGATTCATCCACCGCCTATCCAATCAAAGTAAACAACGGCTACTATTTAAGGAAAGACTATTACAAGGACATCATGTTACCGGCCATGATCAATTCGCCGTTAAGAACACGCGGGCAATATGTTTATAGCGATGTAAGCATGCTTTTTATGCAACAGATTGTAGAGAGTCTGTCGGCAACACCGCTTAACGTTTATGTGCAACAGCAATTTTATAACCGGTTAAGCATGCAAACCGCGGGTTATTTACCGCTCTACAGGTTCTCGCCCAACCAGATCGTTCCGTCAGAAGATGAAGAGGAATTTAGAAAATCTGTATTGATAGGTTATGTAAACGACCCTACCGCCGCATTAATGGGTGGTGTGGCCGGGCACGCCGGTCTGTTTGCCAGCGCCAATGATATTGCCATTCTGTACCAAATGCTGTTGAACAGAGGCTCCTATGGTGGTGACCTCTACATCAAACCCGAAACAGTAGACTTGTTTACCAGTAAGCAATCAGCTATAAGCCGTCGTGGTTTGGGTTTTGACAGGTGGGACCCGATCTCTGAAAGGCATTACCCTTCAGAACTGGCATCGCCCGACGCTTATGGGCATACCGGTTTTACGGGCACCTGTGTTTGGGTTGATCCTAAATATAACCTGATCTATATCTTCCTGTCCAACCGCACCTTCCCAAAACCGGGCAGCAAATTAGGCAGCCTTAACATAAGGCCGAGGATACAGGATGTGGTTTATAAGGCGATAGCAAAAGGACTATAAGCCCCTCCCAACCCTCCCCGGAAGGGAGGGCTTTAAAAGACTATTAGAAGTCACCCTACCGGGGAGATTTAGAAGGAGCTTACAACACTTGGTTAAACTCCAATCGTTCGCCGTCAGGCCCTGTAATGTTAAAGTACTTGCAGCCGTTCTCCCAGAATTGCAAGAATACCGGTTCAGGTTCTAAAATGTTAAACCCGGCTTGTTGTAGCGTAGCGTAAGTCGCATCGATATCGGCAACATCAAAAGCGACATGGTCTACATGGCCATCTTTTCTTGAGGCTATTTCAGGCAACACACTTGCCGGCATTTGATACAGTTCCATGATGATATCGCCACGCTTCATCATTACGCAGACACCTTGCTCCCCATTGTGCAGAAATGGCTTTTCCATCGCTTTGCTAAACCCCAGTTTACCATAAAATGCAGCTGATGCAACCACATTAGTTATCGGGATACCTATGTGTTGTATAGCTCTTATATTTAAATTTGCTGGCGTTTCCATAAGCTGTTTATTTCGGATTTAAATTTAGGTAATTTATCATGTATATGTACAGATCTCTCGCTATCGCTCGATGACATGAAGTAAAATCCGAAATCGAACATCCGAAATCCGATATCCAAACTCCCCATCGCATTAATATTACAAATTGCAAACACTAAATCCATATTTTGCTGTTAAACTTGCACAATTAATTATCACAACAACAGAAACCTACGTTAATGAAAATCGGAATAGTTTGTTACCCAACTTTCGGCGGTAGTGGTGTGGTGGCCACAGAATTAGGCAAGGCACTTGCCGATAACGGCCACCAGGTACACTTTATCACCTATAACCAGCCAGCCCGGTTAGATTTCTTTTCTGAGAACCTGTTTTATCACGAGGTTTCTGTATCCAAATATCCGTTGTTTGATTATCCTCCTTATGAGTTGGCACTGGCCAGTCGTTTGGTTGATGTGGTACGTTTTGAAAAACTGGATATCTTGCACGTACACTACGCTATTCCACATGCTTCGGCGGCGTTTATGGCCAAGCAGATCTTGTTGACCTATGGCATTTATATCCCGGTAGTAACAACGCTGCACGGCACGGATATTACGCTGGTAGGTAAAGACAGAACCTACAAACCTGTGGTAACTTTTTCCATTAATAAATCTGACGGGGTTACCGCCGTATCAGAAAATCTGAAAAAAGACACTTTCGAGTTTTTTGACATTGAGAACGACATTCGCGTTATCCCCAACTTTATAGACCTGAAACGCTTTAGTTTACAAGCCAAAGACCATTTTAAAAAGGCCATAGCACCCGACGGCGAGAAAATACTGATCCACACCTCCAACTTCCGTAAAGTAAAACGTACCGAGGATGTGGTAAAGATCTTTGCCAAGATCCGCGAGAAGATCCCGTCGAAACTTTTAATGGTGGGCGATGGCGGCGAGCGCAGCGATTGCGAGCAACTATGCCGCGACCTGGGCGTAGGCGATGATACGCGCTTCTTAGGTAAGCAGGATGCTATCGAAGAGATATTATCCGTATCAGACCTGTTTTTAATGCCATCACAGTCAGAAAGTTTTGGTTTGGCAGCCTTAGAAGCAATGGCTTGTAAAGTACCTGTTATCAGTTCGAACGCGGGTGGATTGCCCGAACTGAATATTGATGGTGTTACCGGTTTCCTGAAAGACATAGGCGATATACAAGGCATGGCCGATAAAGCCATCTATATTTTAGAAGATGAGACCCGGCTGGCTACCTTCAAAGAAAATGCACTTGCCCGCGCCAAAGAGTTTGACCTGGCCAGGATATTGCCGATCTACGAAAACTATTATATTGAGGTGATAGAAAAAAGCAAGACCAAGTCTTAATTGAGTAACTGCAAATATTTTATAAAAAAGCCACTTTGATTTGGGTCAAAGCGGCTTTTTTACTGATATCGTTTTCTATTTCTTCAACGTATACGAATTGATCAGTAATGATACCGCTGTTGACGGACCAAAACCTTTCTTTAGTTTAGGCGCTTCTTCTGGTGTACGGGTTGCCCATTTGGTTTGGATAATACCATAAGTATTACGATTGTTATATGCTACTTTGGCGTTCAGGTACAACCAGTCTACCAGGTCGATCTTGCCGGTCTCTATTGTGTATTTACGGGCATAGCGGGCAAAAATACCTTTAAAGCCGGGCAGGTCGCCGCCGCTGTCTTCGTTATTCATGACCTTGCCTCTATAAATGGTATCACGTGTAAATTGAGCCAGTTTTTCTGCTTCTACCAAGTAGGTGGCCTCTTTGGTATAGTTATACAACATGGTTGCGGCACCCAGGAAAGTTCCCTGGTTATAGGTGAAGCTGATGTTACTGGTTCTTAGCAGTCCTGTTCTTTTGTTGATATCTACATTGTCTTTCACCTTACCCGTGGCCGGGTTAAACAGATAGATCTTCGACCAGCTATATAATGCTACTGCCTTATCATAATAGGTTTTGTCGCCGGTTGCTTGTGCCAGGTAACAAGCAGCTACAGCAGCAGGGCCTTCAATACAGGCATTTTTTGAGGTCTTTGTTTCAAACCAGATCAACCCGCCGCCATAGCTATTGGTAAACGCGCGGGCATACATTTTATCAAACTGGTCTTTACCTTTCTCTAAATATGCTTTGTTGCCGGTAAGCAGGTACCCACGTACGCAAAACAGAACCGCCCAGGTAATATCGTCATTGTATTTATTGTACATCCAGTCTTCTTTATGATTTTTAATGAAGTTGGTATACAACACATCAAACTTTGTTTTGTATTTGGGATCTTTGGTTACTTCGTAAGCGTCCAGAACGGTTTCCATCATTTCTGCCTGATCCCAAAAGCCTTTATGATCTTCTATTTTAAACCCGTTATACCAGTCTTCAAAGGCTTTTTTAGTGGTTGCCAAAGATGGGGCAGTCTCTTGTGCCGTCTCTTTGGTGAAGATCCATTTCTGTACATCGGTTTTTGCTGCTGCGGCTAAGTTGATCTTAGTACCATCGGCCTTACCCGCGGCATTTAAATTAAGCGCGAATTTAGGGTCGGCAGCCGACTGTAAAAGATAAGTGCCGCTACCGGCTTTGGTTATTATCCATTTTACATCATTGCTATTGGTATCGTCGTTCTGATCTACTTTTACCGAATCTGCAGGTGCAGCTGCAATGTGCAGTAACTTACCGCTGCCCACATTGGTTAACGTATAGGTGTTTTTGCTGATCAGCTTAACTATCCACCTTTCGGCGTCCGATTTGGTATCTGTCCAGCTATCGGCCAGTGCACCATTATCTACAGACGCGTTGCTGATGTCCAGCAGCTTGCCGTTCGATTTTGACTTTAAAGAATAAATAGCTCCGGAGGTAATACCACCTGTCTGTGCATAGCTAAGGCCCGCATTGATTATTAAGACCATAACAGCAAGCATACGTAAGTAAAATAGTTTCATATCAGGGTAATTTAAAAGTAATTAGCGCATTGGTTACTGCGGCAATATTGAAGATAAATTTCAGGTTTTAGATCAATGTTTTGAATATGTTACATTGCAATCGTTTGCATAAAAACATCGGCCTTGATCTGTTTGAGGAGGCGATGCATCCTGGCTATTTCTGGTTAGGCAAACTTTAAATTCACACCGGGATATTGGCCTTAGCCAGTAGTAAAATTTACCATTTTTCGGGCATTATGCGTTTTGCCGGTAGTAATTTGAGGGCTTTTTCGGGCATTGCTGTTAATACCGGTAGTAAAAAGAGCTATTTTTCGGGTATTAGGGGTTATACCGGTAGTAACTTTTTGAGCTAATTCGCTTAATTACAAATAGTTGATGAAAAACACCTATTTAAAGGTACATAAATCGTCATTAGCAATTTTTTTCTTTATGCCTTTTTATGCCTTTTTGAAGAGGCCTTACTATCCTAACAAATATACGAAAAATCGGTGGCATTTTTGCTTAAAAAGGCACGAGTAGATCCATTTCGCAGCCCACTGCTTATACTCGCGCCAGAGGGCGAACGCATTAAAATATAAATCTTTTTCACAGCCCTCTTTGCGCAAAGCGGAGAGAGGGCCGACCAGCGTAGCGTAGTCGGGGTGAGTAATCACCAACAGGTAAATGCTAACTACTTCGCTGTTGACTCACCCGGTCTTTGCTTCGCTCGACCACCCTCTCTTCCGCAAGGTGACCGTTGCGCAACTAAAGATTAAAAACACAGTCGTGAGACTGTAAA
>JAZKCG010000005.1:0-88920 GCA_040388175.1 Bacteroidota bacterium
GGTAATTTCTCCGTTGCGGTGATTGATGAAAGCAAGGTACCGGTGGATGAGAACAACGAAAGCACTATCTTTTCTAACCTACTGCTCATCTCCGATTTGAAAGGGTATATTGAAAAACCCAACTATTACTTTGTGAAGCCGACCACCGAAACAGACAAAGCCCTGGATAATTTGATGCTGACGCAGGGCTACCGCAGGTTTACATGGAAGGAGCTGAATAACATTACCGATCCCAACCATAAACCACAGTTCCCGGCGCAGGGACTGGGTGTGGCTATTTCGGGAACCGTAACCAACCTAAGTAACAGGCCATTAACCAATGCTACCGTAATGATGTTGGCCTTAAAAGCGGGTGTAAGTAAAGTTACCACTACCGATTTTTTTGGCAAATTTATATTTGATGGCATCTTTATGACTGACAGTATTAAGTTTACCATACAGGCCAGAAACGGCAAAAGTGATAAGGTAAAAGTGATCCTGGATAGCATTCCTAAACAAAAGATGACCAAAAATCCAAACCTGCCCGACGTAAGCACCAACGTTTATGGTACGCTCCAAGCTTATATGGCTACGGTGAAAAACGAAGACGACATCTATGAAAAATTGGGCCAGCTGGATAAAATGCACCGGTTACGAGAGGTAAGGATCAGGGCAAAAAAACCTGTCGTGTCGCCTTATAAGGACCAGGGGATGTACAGGATACCCGATGGACACGCTGACCAAACTATAGTTCTGTCAAATATTGAAAACTGTGCAATGTTGGGAAATTGCCTACAAGGTCAATTAACATTTGTTCAATTTAAACCAACTGGATTAGTTATGAACTACCCGTTTGCGCTTGTTTCATACCCTGCCCCTCCCCCTCATTACTTACCGATGAAAGTTATACTTGATGGCCGAATATTAAATGCACAAGAAATAGGCGATCTGTTTGATAATAATACTTTAATAGATCCAGAGGGTATAGCTAAAATAGACGTTATAAGAACAAGTACACCGCTAATGGCTGCATTTGGTGGGCCAGCCATTTTGATCTACACCAAACGGGATTATGTAAGAAAAGCATACAACCCCGCTACGGTCAACATCAATCCTAAAGGATTTAACAGGGTGCGCGAGTTTTACTCGCCACGTTATGACAGGCCGGGTAATGCCAATGCCCAACCAGACCTGCGCACCACCATTTACTGGAACCCCTACCTGAAAACCGATGAGACCGGTAAGACCTCCTTTAACTTCTTTAACGCCGATGGCCCGGGAACTTACCGCGTGGTGGTAGAAGGTATTAATGCTGATGGACAATTGGGCCGACAGGTGTTTAGGTATACAGTTGATGGGGATAGGATGAATACCGCGGTTGGTGGTAGTGGTGCCGGTAGTGGCGGAAGCGCTGCCGGGACGTTTGCAGGTTTACCTGCTTTGGATAAGAATTTGTCATTGATCTCTGTTCCGCTGGATAGTTTGAACAGGAGGTTACCTGTAGAGAAGGTTTACCTGCATACCGATAAGCCTTATTATAATATCGGCGATACGCTCTGGTTTAAAAGCTATCTGCTGGACAGGGTCAATTTAACCCCTTCGCATTTAAGCGGTTTGCTATATGTCGAATTGGATAATGATAGTACAGAAATGGTGCGTAGGATCAGTATCCCTATCAAGGATGGCATGGGCTGGGCACAGATCCCTTTGCCAAAGACCATTTTTCATGAAGGGGGCTATACGCTTCGTGCCTATACCAACTGGATGCAGAATTTTGGGGAGGATTATGTATTCAGCCAAAGGTTTTACTTAGGTGTACCTACTACCGAAGCCTGGCTGGTAAAATCATCATCGGTTATTAACCGGGTGGAAGATAAGGACCAGCTACAGGTGGATATTAAAATTAACCGGGCTGATAATCTCTACTCGCCCGTCGCTTTGCGAAAAGTGAAGGTCAAACTCTATGAAGGGCGGTACTTTATTGCCGAGCAGACCCTGATGACCGGTATAGACGGCAGCTTAAAGTTTACCGAACGATTAAAGGAAAAGAAAGATGGCCGAAATATCCGGGCACAGATCATGAGTTTGGAATCTGCCGACAGAGGAAAAGTGGTACAAGTACCCCTCATCATCCGCCGTAACCAGAACATCGACCTGCAGTTCCTGCCAGAAGGTGGTAATTTGGTAGCGGGACTTTCGGCGGTGGTTGGGTTTAAAGCTTTGGCTGAGGATGGTAAGGGAACACCTGTTGCAGGTAGTGTTTTGGATAGTAAGGGCAATATGGTCGTCTCTTTCGCTGCCATTCATAACGGTATGGGGTCATTAGAGTTTGTTCCCAAAGCTAATGAGGTTTATACGGCAAAGATAGAACAACCTAAAGGGGCTGTTAAAGTTTATCCGCTGCCGGTGGTTAATTCGGTGGGAACCGTTCTGCATATCGACAATAAAGAGAATGGTGAGGAGTTAGTAGTGAATTTATACGGGTTGAATAGTTTGGCTGCTGATAGTGCCTGTTATTTGGTGGGTACTTCAAGAGGGGTGCTGCATTATTCTCAATTAATCGATCTAAATAAACCATCCATCAACATCGCCAAAAAACTATTTCCGTCAGGTATCGCAAGGTTCACGCTATTTAAAGGTAAAAGGCCATTGAATGAGCGTGCGGTGTTTATTGATAACCATGACCAGCTATCGATCAGCATCAAACCTAATAAACCAACTTACCAAAAACGAGACAGTGTAAGCCTAAGTATCGAGGTAAAAGATAAAAGCGGCAGCCCTGTGCAGGGGAATTTCTCTTTAGCCGTAACCGATGATTCGCAGGTAAAACCCGATAGCTTGAATAATAACGGCATCGCTGCAAGCCTGCTGCTCAACTCTGAACTAAAGGGGCATATCGAGTCTCCGGGCTATTATATCAATCGGAAAGATAAACAAGCCTGGCAAGCTTTGGATAACCTGCTGCTAACCCAGGGGTGGACGGGTTATGATTGGAAGGATGTGTTCGCACCTGCTAAACCGGTGAAGTTTGAGATGGAGAAAGAGTTTAAAATAACAGGCAGGGTGACTAATTTCTCTAATAAACCCATTGCTAACGCTTCTGTATTCATATCATCGCAAAAACCTACTTTTTTCACCACTACCACCACTGATATTAACGGCAGATACATTTTAAAAAATCCTCCCCCAATTGATAGTGGTTCATTATTCGTACAAGTCAATAACGCGAGGGGCAAACAATTGCGATTAGGGTATATCAATATTGACCATTTTAGAGCGCCCGTAGTACCTGAAACGTTAAGCGATCCGGTTATGCCCTGGTATATTAATACCGACAGTACTCAGCTTAACTATGTAAAAAGGATAACAGCAAAAGCCAATGAAGATAACCTGACATTAACCGGTAATGTACTGAAAGAGGTGAAAATCAAAGAAAGAAAAATCATCCCGGATTCAAGAAATCCTTACGGGCCAGGTAGTTCAGATCTTTCATTTGACGAAAAGGACCTGAAAGAATCAAAAACTATGAATCTTTATGAATTTCTTAAACAAAAACTTCCCGGATTGAGAGTACTTGGGGGTGTAATAGGTAATTTTAGAGGTCATATGGCTATTTTTCCCGTATTAAAACTTAATAATCTTGCAATTAATCCTTTTACAGATCTGACAATTGATGGTTGGCCCGTACAACTTGATTATTTTAATACAGATGTAACTGTCCAGGGTGTTATTGACGCGATGAGTGAATATCCGGTAGTATTATTTACGGGTATAGAAGTGATATACAGTAGAAAATATACCAATAGGGGTGTTCCTGATGAAAGCGGTAAAAATATTATTTACGGCATGCAAAGAGAACCTTTTGCAAAAATAGTGATAACAACAAAAAACGGAAATGGTTGGTTTAGAGACCATAACTCAACAACAGCAAGTTATCGCCCTCTACCTACTACATACCCGCAACAATTTTATAGCCCTAAGTACAATGTAGCACCCAAATTGATCGAGCCTGATTACCGCTCTACTTTATATTGGGAGCCTAATATTTACACAGATCAAAACGGCAGGGCAAAGGTTTCTTTTTATACTTCAGATATCAACAGCAAGTACACTATAAACCTACAAGGAACTGGGGCAGATGGTAATATCGGCGGTGCATTAGTGAAAATAGCAGCTACGCCTGGTAAGACAACTCCTTAGAAAAAACTTGTCATTGCGAGCGTAGCGTGGCTATCGCGAACTATGCAAGCCGTATGCTTAGCTTCCGTGCGATTGCCACACTCGTACCTCCTCGCAATGACTTGGGTGGGGAGAGATTTATTTATATATGTATGAACAACTCTTCTTTAGGCCTGCGTACTTTAGCGGCTTTGCCAAGTGCATCCTCTTCGGCGCGGTAGCCTATGGGTGCAATTACTGATGCTGTAAGGCCCAATGCTTTTAATCCTAAGATCTCGTCGAAGCTTGCGGCGTTAAAACCTTCCATAGGGCAGGTATCAATACCCAGATCGGCAGCGGCGCTTACTAAAACACCAAGCGCAATATAGGCTTGTTTGTGCCCCCAGGTAATTTTAACATCTTCTGTCATGCGGTTAACATTATTGTTGATATTGGTCTCGAAGGCTTCCAAATTAACGCGGTCGACACTACGCACCTCAGCAATACGGTCTATGTAATTTTTTACATAGATGCTGTCCACATTGGCTTCGGCTGCGAAAACAATAACGTGCGATGCTGTTGTTAACTGCTGCTGTCCGTTTGCCGCTTCGCGAAGTTTTTCTTTTATTTCAGGGTTCTCAACAACCAAAATACGATAGGGTTGTAAGCCTGCCGATGATGGCGACAGTTGTACGGCATCTAACAAGGTGCTTAATTGATCGGGACTTATTTTTTTAGCCGCATCGAATTTCTTTGTGGCATAGCGCCAGTTTAATTTATCTAAAAGTGACATCGTTTTAAAATTTAATTTCAACACAAAATTAAATGTTTAAACACACATTTGGGTCATGGCCAGGTAATTATAGCAACCCTTTGTCTTTCAATGCTTGACGCTTTTGTTTTTCTTCTTGTTTTATGGCCCGCTTTTCCTGCCTGATCTGTTTATTGGTCTTGCCGGTAGGGTCTATCGCGTCTATGCGCTGCTGTTCTTCTTCTTTTAATTTTTTCTCTGTCTTTGCTGCAACGGTATCTTTTTTACCAAATAAACGCTGAAAGAAATTGGGTTTACTTGCCAAAGTCGGTTCTGTAATGACCGGTAAGGCCGAATCCTGGTCATCGTCAACCGGGGCATTCAGGATCTTATTTGCCGAAGCCGAATCTACCGGCGCAATTCTACGGCGCAGGCTTTCCTTCAATCGCACCGAATAAAACCCGTACGAACTACTGTCGGCCAACGTATCCCTGCGGCCCAGCATCATCCGCCCTAACGATCTGAAATAGCGCTCTAAGCCCGGGCGCAGCGTTCCATCGGGTAAAAAGGCATACAAGCCGGCCTTGGGGCGTGGTACAATGTTGGCTAAAAAAATACTTTCGCCCAATGTCAACTCAGACGGGGCTTTGCCAAAATAATAATGCGCAGCTTCGCTTATCCCGTAAATACCCGGGCCCCATTCAATAATATTAAAGTAAACCTCCAGTATCCGGTCCTTGGTCATGATGCTGTTGTTTTCTATCATCCAGACAATCAGTATCTCTTCTATCTTCCGGCTTAGTGTTTTTTTACGGGTTAGAAACGAGTTTTTTACCAACTGCATAGATATGGTACTGCCGCCGCGTTTAAACTTATGGGTTTTGATATCGGTAATGATAGATTGGCGGATAGCTTTTTCAACAAAGCCGTGGTTTTTATAAAATGTAGGGTCTTCGGCAGTCATTACCGCATTACGCAAATATGGCGACATCTGCTCTAATGGCGTATAACCCGGGTTTTCAGGACCAATGATATGCGATGGCATAGGTTTGTCCTTTTCGTACGGGGTGTACACAAAGGTCTTGTTCAATTTGCCCAGGTCGGTTTTACCATAGCTTACAATGCGGAAATTAGCATCTTTATCCATGCGCGAATCAGCCTTTAAACTATCGGGCTTTTCTTTGTTCAGGAAAAAGTTAAGCGAGTAGTTTAACTTCCCGGCTAACTTAATGCCTTCTAACGACTCGAACATCCCGGTAGGGAACGAATCAAAAATATCCTGCGCGTTTTGCCAGCCCGTACTTAATTTAAGTTCATAGGTTTTTACCGGGCTCAGCGTATATTTTACAAACGGGTGCGCGCTGATCTTTTTTAAATGAATAACCGACGAGCTATCTAACGACACATAATTAGCACCCACTAACACATTAGCTGCTATCGACCCATCCTGTATTACAATATTATTAGCCGCCAGGCCAGGCTGGTTAATTAGCAAATTATGGGCGCTGCAATAGGTTTCAATACGGGTTTCGCCGCTGCTGTGTTTAACGTCATTTAGTTTGATGGTCAGGTTATCAAAGTTGATCTTCGCATTAAATCGTTTTCCAATAAATGGGATCTCTACTTTGCCATGATCGGCATATAATTTAATATCTATTTGTTTATCGCTTGGGTGCATGGTGCCGGCAAAATGCCAGGTAGCTACCGTATCATTTATTTTTATGGTCGATGTCAGGTCGCCATCGTCAATTTTGGCAGTTTGCGTAAGTACTTTTAATTGGGTACTGTCATTAGTAAAGGATACCAGGAAATTATTAACCACCAAATTATCGGGGATCTTATACAGTACCTGCTTTACCAGATTGTTGGCCAGTTCGCTCAGATCAGATTTATTGGTTGTTTGGGTGGAGTCTCTTTTCTTTTTAAATAGGAAATCGAAATTCTTAACGCCTTTAATATCTGTTATATTCAAGTGTCCGTTAAGCAGGTCGACATTAGCCAGTTTGATATTACCGAAAAGGAGGGGAAATAGTTTGATGCTGACATCAAAGTGTTTAATATTTAGCAGGCTATCGCGATTTTCTGGTACAATGATAATATCTGTACAGGTAACTGTAGTTAAGCCGGTAAAATGCGCCGAGCCAATTTGCAGATTTAAATTATATTCTTTTTTAGCTTTTAATTTAGCTTTTGCTATTTCGTGCTGTAAAATCTCTTCGCGTTTAGAGTAGGCTATATATCCGCCAATAAGCAGGACTATAAATAAAGTAGCAGCAACAATGCCCGCAATGCGGATATATTTAGGTTTAAGGCGACGCATCAAAGATTTTTTATCCAAAACTAAACTAAATTGTATGGATACAAAACGTTACGAATGGTAAAATGTTTCCTTTGCTATAATGCGCCGCCTTATTTTATTAAAGAAGCTTTACATATTCATCATTTTATGCCCCATCTTTAACATAGCCGGGGTTATGCGCAGGTAAACCTGGAAACCAACGGGTGCCGAACCATATATACTTTTTAGTGCCGATGGGCTTACATTTAACGTTCCCTGTACACCGGCAGTAAGGTTAGTGTTTTTAACCGTTGTTAAAATATAGTTAGTCCCCAGCGTTAGGGCATTGATATTAAAATTTGGATTGGTTGGAAAGCCTGCATGCATATCCAGTTCTTCGGCATCTTTTTGTACAAACTCATAGCGGCCATAAATGGCGGCACGGCTAAATTGCAGGCTATTCTCTAACAATACCGATGGTTGCGTTTTGCCATTATCCGAATAATGATTTTGGCCATATACCAGCGTGGTGGAAACGTAGCTATCCTCGCCCAGCATTTTGGTATGAATGGCCGATACGGTAAAACGATTAACGTTTTGTGCCGGTTCTGCTTCTTCCGGGCTGTGGATCATGCCGTCTGATACCTGCAGTGCCCATTGTTTTGACGGGTTATAGGATAACCTGAATGAATACGAATCGAACTTCATTTTATCAAAGTTATACCTGAACTCGTCCGGTTCGCGGCCGGTAAATGCAGAACCTTCCAGTTTAACATCTTTGTACCTGAACCCCATTGTTGCAACACCAAAAGTAATGTGGGTAGCATCCTGGTAATGATGACCAAGCGGTGCGCCCGGGTCGTTCATGGCCGATAGGCGATGCATAAATACCGGTGGCCCTAATGCCGGTTCGCCGGGATAGCCGAATGAGATAGACAGGTCGGTATTTTTAGCGACGCGCTGGGTATAGGCAACGCTCAATGCCGCAAACAGATCATGCGGGTGTTGGCGATCTACCACCTTGTTACCCAGGTATGATTCGCCGGTTTGATACAATAACGGATAGCCCCCGGGGCCAACCAACAACGGATCAAGAGAAAACATGCCGTTGATAGCGAACAAGCCGTTGCTGCCCACTTTGGTTTGCGTCATGCCCATTATCATGTTAGGTGCATCAAATTTTTGCCCGCCGCGGCTGCCAGATTTAAAAATATCCTGGTTGTTATAGCGTGCGAAAAAACTGCCATGTATCATGGTCATCCATTTTTTACCGTGGATCATATAGGCATACAGCGGCGATTCGTCAGGCATCCATGATGTGCCTGATCCGTCACGGTTCATAGGCAGATCCAATGAATATTGGCTGGTCATTTTCATAGGCTCGCTCATATCCATCATGTCCATGTCGTCCATTTCCTTACCATTCATCATGTGGGTATGGTGCTTAGGCTTTTTGGTGGTGTCGCTGCTCATTTTCATTTGAGCTGACGACGATACCGCCCCGAATAGCATTATTGCAATAATTATATTAAATATTTTCATTGATGATGATTAAAATATGTTAAAGAAATTGTACTCAACCCTCACTAAATAAGTGTTGTTACTTGTGCGCACCATATTGTTATATAATGGCGCATGATAAGAGAAATCAACCCTTATCAAGCTATTAAATATCAACTGCAAACCGGGCGCGGCATCCAAATAACTTTGCCCGTATCCGGGATTGGTTTTACCCAATACCTCTGCATAAAGGTTAAGGTTTACCTGGTTATAATTTTGATACACCCTGGGCAGCAATAAATAACCTGCGGATAAACTATAACCAATAGCACTGTTTGAGTTTGCTGTTGGGAATTTATATCCACCCCTATTATCAAAGGCGTGCAAATAACTTGCCGAGCCGGAAATGGCCAGCTTATGCATCAGTTTGGTAAATACAGCACCACCCTGTACACCGGTGTTTTCGCCCTCTAAAGATATCTCCTGGTTAAGCAGCGGATTGTTAATACTGGCCGCCTTTACAAAAAAGGCCCCGCGGAAGTGTTTTTGAACAGAATCAATCGACAGGAACCTGTATTTTAAATATACACTCCCGCCTTCAAAATGTTGGTTGTTTTGATAGTAATCAGACCTGTACAAGCTGCCGTGAACCATTATATTCCGGCTGGCTCCATACATCATTTCTAAGGTGCTTCGGTTCTTGTAACCAGGGCTAAAGTAGCCCTGGTTCTCCATCCTTACACCAAGCGAACGCGTGGCCATATTACTGGCCGGCTCGGTATTAATATATAATTCCTGCGAAAATACCGGGCACGCAAAAGCCATTACGCAAATGGTAATTAATAACTGCTTCATGATATGGGGCGTTATATAATTACCTTATAAACCTTGGCAGATTTATTATCGCTGGTTACACTGTTGTATTTTTTATAAACAGATGCCGGCGCAAAACCTTTATCGACTATAGTAAACGCTATTGGGCCGCTTAATGCCTTATTTCCCGCATTTATTAAATGATAGGTGCTGCCGGTATAGCTAAAATAGTTATTAAGCACCTTTACATTATCAAAGTTAAAAGTGGCTTTAAGGTTGTTTACAAAAAAGCCCGCGTTTTCTACCGTCTTGCTTATCTGGTCAAGGTTTACCGGCGCATCCTTTTTAAAGGATAGCAAAAAGATGTTGCGGTTAAGGTCTACTTTAATATCGCCTATAAAGTCAAGTGTTCTTAATGATTTTTCTGTTGCTTTTGAGCAAAGCGAGCAGGTAAGGCCGTTAACTTGTAGTTCGGCTTTTATAAATTGGGCATTGGCCGCAGTAGCTGTAAAAGCTAAAAGGGCTATAAATATTTTTAATGTTTTCATTTTGAATAAAAATTAATCGTAAAAAAATAAACACGCGGTAATTTTTACCACGGCGCGAAACGATTAATTAAGATCAAATACGAAGACTACAGTTTTTAATAAACTGGGCCGTTTTGCCGGATGGGGGTGGAGCTGGAGGTGCCGGATCAGATAGTTTTTCTAACAGCGCTTGCTGGGCCGATAAAATATAATCGCCAAAAGGGATCTTTGTTAACTCAAACCCAAACAGCTTGGCAATAATTGATGGCGACTGCGTATCATGAGCGTCATTGATCTTTACGTCAATCTTTTTGTCGCTGCAGCATTTCATTTTCTTTGCAGCGGGCAATGTACAGCTTTTTACAGGCGCATCAATTTTAACTTCCGCTAAAACACTGCCACAATAATGAAGATTAAGCGCGAAGCCTAACGCGGTAATGATATATACCTTCGTTAAAAAAAGCGATGTTAATCTTTTTAGCATGTAACAAATTTAGTGTTAAACATTTAGAAAAACAAAACCCGGGCAGTTATTGCCCGAGTTTTTGTAAAATACTATATGAATAGCCGGTGTTAATTGCCTTGCGCGGCTTGTTTTTTCATTTGGTCGTTAGCCACAATGGTTATCTCAACCCTACGGTTTTGTGTACGGCCGGCAGCGGTAGCGTTATCACCAATGGGTTCTGTCATGCCTTTACCAACAGTGGTTAAACGACCGCCGTTGATACCATCTCCCACTATTAATGAGCGTACCGTCTCTGCCCTTCTTACAGAAAGATCCATGTTATGGTCTGCAGAACCGGTATTATCTGTATGTCCAATAATGGTAATGTTGGTCTGCGGATTTTTTTGTAATGATGCTGACAAGTTGTGCAGATTTGATTGTGCTGCTGCTTTCAGATTAGCTTTATCCACGTCAAACAATATCCCCGAATCAAATTTTACTACAATGCCTTCACCTTCCCTTACTACGGTTGCTCCAGGTACAGTTTGTTTAATTTCTGCAGCTTGCTTATCCATTTTATGGCCAATAACTGCACCCGCTGTACCACCAACTGCACCACCAACAATAGCGCCTACTGCTGTATTACCTGCTATACGGCCAATTATGCCGCCTATTACAGCGCCGCCGCCTGCGCCAATGGCTGCTCCTTTTTGCGTTTTGTTCCATGAATTACATCCCGTACCCAAAATGCTTAACGCAAGGGCAAAGGTTACCATACTGTTTTTAACTACTTTCATATTTATGTTGTGATATTTTTAATCCTACCACAAAGTCAATGCCAATGGCTGTATTTTTTCCATACAAGCATCCTTTATTCTATAGCGAATATTTTTTAACTTTAAAGAATTGCGCCGCCTTTTTTTCTTTTAATTGCTGACTTCTTTTCAGGACATGGCAGTTATACCGGCGATTTGCGCCATACCAATAACCGCCAAAATACCTCGGCACTTAACAATGCGCAAATAGCAAACACAGCGGGTTTAATGGTTTCTTCTGATGAGGAGAACGCGCCACCTAACGCTATAAAATAAACAGATACCGGCAATAGCAGCATCAGGCAAAGCCCGGTAATGTTTAACGGGATCTTAAATGGGCGTGGGGTATCCGGTTCACTTCGGCGAAGTTTGATCAGCGCGATATATTCTAACGAAAGCCCCGCGCCATACACCGTAACATCAATGATCAGCAGATCGGCAAAGGTCCATAATATCATCAGGCTAACAATAACAGAACAAATAATGATAGACACATAAGGCGTCTGGAAACGCGAATGCAACTTATTGATCCGCGCTGGTAAAAGGCTATCTTCTGACATTACCTGCGGCACACGCGATACCGATAACAATACTGCTGCATAGATCCCCAATGTGCTGGCCATACCGCCTAATGCCAACAACGCGCCTAACCAATGGCCGCCAATTAATGTGCCCAATGCCGGGAATCCTTTGTCTGTTAAAACTGCAGCGTTTATGCCCGATAGCTGCGCCACCCATATCACCAGGAAATAAACAACAATTACCATTGCAAAGGCAACCAACATCGATACCAGGTATGACCTAACCGGTTTTTCAACCTCTTCGGCATAAGTGGTGGTATTATCCCATCCCAGGCTATTCCACATTACCGTGTACAGCGCCATGCCTAATGATGGGAAAGCGATCCCTTTTAAAGACGGTGACGGTATAACCAAACCGCCGGTATGGTGGTAAAACGCCAACCCGAAAAGCACAATAAACGGAGTTAACACGATGGCCCCTAAAATAAGCGACGCCCTACCCACAGGCACAATGCCCAATATATTTAGCCCTGCTGATGCCCATATCACCGTTAAGCAAACCGGCACTTTATATACCTCAAGACCGGGGAAAAAGAAGGACGCATACTGAACAAATAAAACCGGATATATTGCCAGGTCAACAAATGTATAGAGCCATGTCCACCAGCCCTCATAAAAGCCCCAACGGGCGCCTAAGGCATATTTAACCCATTTGTAATAACCGCCGGTAACCGGCATCATGCTGTTTAACTCTAATACCGTAAAAATTGCCGGCACATCCCATAATATCGGTGTAACCAATAGTATCATTAACGCGCCATGCTGTCCGGCATAATCAAGCAATGGTTCTAATCCATACGGGCCACCCGATACTGTAAAGAAAATAACCGCGATGAGTTGTACCGGCCTTATCTTTTTTAAATATTGCGTTGTGGGCATAAGCCATAAAAATATTTGTTTTTATTATCAAAATCAATCTTTCGCAACACAACAATATTAACACTATACAAACACACAATTAACCTCGGGTTAATATTCTTGCCGATTCATAATCTAATACTGCTTTTTGTTTAATCATGTTTGATTGAGTTATCAACAATTATTAATAATGTCTGTGGATTGCGAAAACAGAATACAACTATTTTATAATCAATGAATTATATTCATGACGGGTAAATAAAATTGATTGATTTTTTCTAAATAAGTGTGCCTGATACACTATAGCGACTCGTTTTTTATTAAATATTACGCAATTATTGGGCCTTCTTTATTAACTATTGTAACACTTATAGCTCTGTTTTCGTAAAACAGGTTGCCCGTTAATTAATACCGGGTTGGTTATGTGTTCGCTAATCTTATCCCGAAAAATTAAAATACTATGCTGCTTTCTCTTACTAGGGGCGGTTGGGATCTCTTTTCGCAGTAAAAACACCATTATTTCGCTCATAACGACACCAAGTACAGATACCGTAAATGTTTGCGGCACAACCACTACGCTAAACACAACCACAGTACCGGGATACGCCAACCCGACATGGAACGATGGCTCTACAGGTACCTCACTAAATGTTAACAGCAGCGGCGACTACTGGTGGCAAGTTACCGGCACAAATACGGTTACTAACGGCGAATTTTCGGCTAACAACCCAAACACTGCAGCCAACCGCGGATTTACCAGCTCATATACTTACATAAAGAATAACAGCAGCCCCTGCGGTAGCTGTTGTTGCGGCATATTAAGCATTGAAGGAACCTATACCATAACAACCAACCCACACAATGTACATACTAATTTTACCTCAATGGTTGATCATACCAACGGATCCGGTAATATGCTTGTTGTAAATGGGGCATCGGTAGCCAATACTACTGTATGGACACAAAACATTACTGTTACACCAAATACAGACTATGTTTTTTCTACCTGGGTAGCATCTGTAAACCCTCAAAACCCGGCACAGTTGCAATTTTCAATAAATGGCAGCCCCCTTGGTACTACAATAATCGCCCCATCGGTTGATGGCGTATGGCAATATTATACTACCACCTGGAACTCGGGCAGCAACAGCGGCACTTTTCCAATAGCGCTGGTTAATCAAAACATCGCTACAAACGGGAATGATTTCGCGGTTGATGATATTGTATTTGCCCCGGTTTACCGCAAAAACATACACGTGGTGCTCAATCCTATACCCGTATTGGCATTAACCGGCCCTAACGCCGCCTGCGGATCATATGACCTTACCCAAACTATTGTTGGATATGACACCAACACATACAATTATTTTTTTAAAGACAGTGGTGGCAATACAGTAACACCACCCGTAAGCCAAAGCGGCACTTATACTATAACAGAACAAGATAAACTTACCGGCTGTACGTCGTTGCCGGTACAAACAACGGTTACTATTAGTCCAAACCCGGTAAAACCGGGCATTTCGTCATTGTAAATAACTCATTAACTGCACCATAAACAATAAAATCATGAAAAAACGTTTCCTAACCCTTACGCTTATCCTGCTTCTTGCGATGACCGCATCTGTAACCTTTGCACAGGTTACTACCGGGCCAAGCGATGCCACCACACCGCCGCCAACGGCCGCGTCTGATGTTGCCAAAGTATTATGTGCCGGCTCAACCATTTCCATGTCCGGCCCGCAAGATGCCGGCGGTGTTGACTTTACCAAATATCATTGGTATAAAATTGACCCCAGCGGTAACAAACAAGAGGTAACCGCTCAAACCGGTCGTACTTATACTGAAACATCGGGCGCACCCGGTTATTATAACTACCAGGTTATTACCGAAAATGCAAATGGTTGTACTTCGCCCATATCAGACGTGTTTAAAATGTTTGTGTTGCCGCCACTTAGCGTAAACATAACTACGCCAACCAGCTCAATGTGCGCCGTAGCCACTAACGCCACTCTGCTAACCGCCAACGTTACACCAGCAACGGGTTATACCATTAATTACCAGTGGACCAAAAACGGCACACCAATAGCAGGAGCAACAGCAAGCACTTATGATGTAACCGGCGAAGTTACCCCGTCAACCATCACATTTGGTGTAAATGTAACTTATGCACTTAACTCAACCTGTTCGGCTACCAATACTAAGGATATTACGATTACACCATTGCCAACAAAACCACTAATAACAGCAAACTAATGTCAACCATTTAATAGCAGCCGCGTGCGGCGCCTTCAATGAAGCATCTGTATAAAATAATAGTTATCTGTGCATTATTGATCGTTAAAAGTGCAGCTTATTCGCAATCTCCGGTAAATACGGGCGGGTATCTCACTTTTAACATCAATGAAGGGGCTTCTATTGTTTTACACGGCGGTTCTGACCACGCGGCGGCTTACCAATGGTTTAAAAATGGGATAAAAATAGATGGTGCTGTGCAAAAAGATTATATAGCTAAGGATGTGGGAATATATACCGTGATAGCCTATAATGCCGAAGGTTGCCCTTCCCTCGTGTCTGACGAGGTGCGGATTATCGCGAACCCGCCGATAGTAATAAAGCCCGATACCGCTGTTGATTTAACGGTATCTATTAAATCGTCAAATACAAAAGCTTCGCCGGGCGATAGCTTTACTTATTTACTAACAGCTAATAATAATAGCCCTATTACGGGCACACGGATAAAAATAAGCTATACCATACCGGATAACCTGATCTATGTGCCAACAACCGATACCAAAGGAACAATTTATGACCCTATAACGCGCAGGCTAACCTGGAGCATTGACCGGTTAAATGAAAACGACCCGGTAAATCTGGTTGTAAATGTTAAGGTTTTGAACCCCGGCCTGGTACAAAGCGTCGTTAACATCGCCGGAAAAGAGCACGACCCGATAATGGCAAATAATGTAGACGCGGCTGTTCAGCAGGTTTACCCGCTGGTGATATCAAATGTGTTTACACCTAACGGCGATGGCATTAACGACACCTTTGTAATACCTGGGTTAGAGACCTACTCAGACACCGAATTGTCCATTATAAACCGGTGGGGAAACACCATCTATCAAAAAACAAATTATAAGAACGATTGGGACGGGCAGGACATGGTTGAGGGCACCTATTTTTATGTACTTAAAGCAAAGAATAAAGCGGGGGTTTGGGATACTTATAAAGGTTATGTAACCCTGTTAAGAACAAGGATATGATGAAGAAGCTGTTATTTGTTTTTCTTTTTACGCTAACGGTTGTTAAAGCAAGCGCCCAGCAGGACGCGCAGTTTAGCCAGTATGTTTTTAATGGTTTGTATATCAACCCGGCATACGCGGGTTATAAGAGCGATTTTTACGTAAACAGCTTTTTCCGATCGCAATGGACAGGGTTACCGGGATCGCCACAAACGGTATCGCTTGCCGCGGATGGTGCGGTGGCTGACGACAAAGTAGGATTAGGGCTGCTTTTACAACAAGATCGTATTGGTGCGCAAAACAACTTAGCCATATATACCAACTACGCGTACCGGGTACAAATTGGCGACAACGAAAACTCAAGATTAGCATTTGGCCTGGGTATTGGTGTACTACAAGCCGGCATTGACGGCAATAAATTAAACCCGGTGCAGGCCGGCGATAATTATATCCCGGTGGGCTATCATAGTTTCCTGTCGCCCGATGCAAGGGTGGGGTTCTTATATACCAACGATAGCTATTTTGTGGGGGCTTCTGTCGATAATATTATCCCGCAATATATGGGGTCCACTAAAACCGCGGGCGCATTAGGGGTACCGGTGCCCAAGCCGCACGAGTATCTTACTTTCGGCGCGCTCTTTGATCTTAACTCGCAAACAAAGCTGAAACCGTCTATCCTGATCAAGGATACCCCAACTGCGCCAACCAGTATGGACATCAACACCTTTGTGTTATTGAACGACAAACTATGGCTGGGCGGAACCTACCGAACCTCTATACCGCTTTATAATAAACCCAATCTCCCGAAAAGCCAGACGAATTCAAGCGCTATGGTGGCTATTGTGGAGTTCTTCGCTACAGAAAATCTTCGCATTGGCTATGCTTACGATTATTCGTTGAATAAAATAGGGGCGTTGGGCTATGGCTCGCATGAGTTGTCGTTAGGGATCCTTTTAAAGAACAGCAAAAGCTCGCGCTCATCATTTGACGACCCTACACGCAGGTGTTATTTTTAAGTTAGCAGAGCAGGATAATAAAATAATTTCCGGGTGGATATGCCTTATCGCTGTTAACTTTTCTTATCCCGAATACCCATTAATTTATTACTTTTAACCGACCTAATTATAACCCTGTTTAACAAATTATGAATCGAAAAAACAAACTACAGTCTTGTTTAAATACAAATAAACCAGGAATAACCGGAACCGGTTTGCTGATAAGTTGTGTTATGATCCTTTTTTCCTTTGGGGTAAAAGGCAATGATAAACCGGTTTTAACCCGGCTGCGTTTAAATGATACTACGCACAATAGTCAGATCTATTCAAGAGTAGATATGCAGCCGCAATTTCCGGGTGGATTAGAGGCATTTGGCCTGTTTCTTGGAAAAAACATCCGTTACCCCGCCGAAGATGCCAAAAACAAGGTTAAAGGAAAAGTTATCGTAAAGTTTGTGGTAGAACAGGATGGCCGCTTATCTAATATTACAATTGTAAGCAGCCCGACAAAAGCAATGGCAGATGAAGCGACAAGGGTGCTTTCTTTATCGCCTGTATGGAACCCCGGCTATCAGAATGGCCATACCGTTAGGGTTTGGTATGCTGTGCCTATAAATTTTTCTTTATAATATTACTTTAAACCGCTGCTTCAAGTTTCAGTTGTACGAAAGCATCGTACAACTGAACTTTTACAAAACCTTAAAGCCACCGCTTCATCTCTTTATAATTTTTGTGCTACGCCGAAGCTCGGCAGCGTATCTCTTGTTAAGGTTTGTGGTTGAGCAAGATGGCCAGATTTCGAATATTGCCATTGTTAGCAGCCCAACAAAAACAATAGTCGACGAAGCAAAAGAATGCTTTCTTTATCCCCATTACGGCATCCCGGTTATCAAAAATCAAATGTTACAATTAGCGGCTTGTGGTCGCTGTAGAGTGTCCAGTTGCGAAATTGCCCCACTTCTACATCGATTAGTCTTTCTATAAAGAATTGTGATGCAAAACAATAATCTATGTGGTATGGCTTATTCTCATGCCGATACAGATGGAATGTTGAATGTAATTCCTTACCCTGCGCCTCATTATTGTGCATGTGGTAAGTGCTGAAAATCCCCAAACTTTCCAACATGTCAATGACCATCGTATGAGATGCTTTACGATGCAATTTGTCCCATATGATATTGCTGTTAAAATCGCCAGCAATTATAATTTGTTCCGTACTTAATATGTTTTCATAATAGTGAATTGCTTTCCAAACTTGCCCTATATATTGATACTCCCAATCTTGAGGATTATTTGCCCATACGGCAAATAGTTTAAAATCGCATTCACCACCCGTGACATGAATTGGGCAAAATAATTTAAGTTCTACGTTGTGGTCATTCATCTCTTTAAGAACATAGCGACCAAACGAAAACACAGCAAGTCCCTTATTCTTATTCGTTCCGTACCATAACGTGCTTGTAGCATTCAAGGCAAGGTTTAATAACTTATCCGGGTGCTCACATTCAGGGACGATTAAAATATCAGGTTCTTCATTTTGAATTAAATGTCCTTTTTTCCTGAAAGCCATTTGGCAATTCCATGTAATTATTTTCAAACAAATTAGTTTAGTGGACTTCTTCTATTGTTGCGGGCAAAAGCAAAGAGGCAGTGATATCGTCGCCGAACTTCATAACCTTTAAGAGTTTGTCCACTTGCCAACTTCCATCGCTGCCCGTAGTTTATACTACGAACCATCATGCCGAAGATGACATCTTTATTATTTTATCCTGCCCAGCCCTCTCTATCCAAACTCCTAAACTGTATGGCTTCTGCAAGGTGTTCTATCTTGATATCTTCACTGCCATCAAGGTCGGCTATGGTGCGTGATACTTTTAGGATCCGATCATAAGCACGGGCGGATAG
This sequence comes from Bacteroidota bacterium, assembly GCA_040388175.1. Lineage (GTDB taxonomy): Bacteria > Bacteroidota > Bacteroidia > Sphingobacteriales > Sphingobacteriaceae > Mucilaginibacter. Next base: position 18,845 of record JAZKCG010000005.1, read on the forward strand.
TCCCAATTTTTCCATCGCCTTTTTTAGCAGGTTTTGGCCGGCTTCGGTTATTTTACAAAGGTCACGCACCATTTTTGGGCTCATTTGGGCATTGGCATGCAAATCAGGCTTGGCACCAAATCGCGTTAGTTGTACTTCTCTTGCTTTTATTACTCGTTCGCGGATACGTTCGCTTTTTTCGGCCAACCGGTCTGATGCCAGTTCGCTAAAGTTTACCGGGGTTACTTCTACGTGCAGATCTATACGGTCCAATAGCGGGCCGGAGATCTTGCTCAGGTATTTCTGCACCATCCCGGGCGGGCAGATGCATTCTTTTTCGGGATGGTTGTAATAACCGCAGGGGCAGGGGTTCATACTGGCCACCAGCATAAAGCTGCTGGGATAGTCAACCGTAAACTTAGCGCGCGATATGGTTACCCGACGCTCCTCCAGCGGTTGGCGCATTACTTCCAACGCGCTGCGTTTAAACTCAGGCAATTCGTCCAGGAACAAAACACCATTATGTGCCAGCGAGATCTCGCCGGGCTGCGGGTTGCCACCTCCCCCAACTAAAGCCACATCAGAAATAGTATGGTGTGGCGACCTGAACGGGCGAATAGTAACCAACGCGTCGGCTGCCGAAAGTTTGCCAGCAACCGAATGGATCTTGGTGGTCTCTAACGATTCATACAAACTCAAAGGCGGCAGGATAGAGGGTAACCTTCGGGCCAGCATGGTCTTACCCGCACCCGGCGGACCAATCAAGATCACATTATGCCCGCCTGCGGCGGCTATCTCTAATGCGCGTTTTATATTTTCCTGGCCCTTTACTTCGCTAAAGTCGCTATCATAATTACAAAGGCTGTTATAAAACTCTTCGCGGGTATTTACTTCCTCTCGGTGTAATTCCATATCGCCGTTAAAGAACCCTGCTACCTCTTTAATATTTTCTACGCCGTAAACTTCAAGGTCGTTTACAATGGCTGCCTCGCGGGCGTTTTGTTTGGGTAGGATAAATCCTTTAAAGCCGTCTTTGCGTGCCTGTATGGCCATGGATAGCGCTCCTTTTATGGGTTGCAGGCCACCATCAAGCGACAGTTCGCCCATAATGATGTATTTCTCTAAATTTTCACTTGAAACCTGTCCCGAACTGGCAAGTATGCCGATAGCGATAGGCAGATCATAGGCCGACCCTTCTTTGCGGATATCCGCAGGTGCCATATTGACAATGATTTTTTGCCGCGGCATACGTAATCCGTTGGTTTGCAAGGCGGCCTCTACACGCTGCATTGATTCGCGCACGGCATTATCAGGTAGGCCTACAATTAAATAAAATGGTTTGCTACCGCCGCTAATATTTACCTCGATGGTTATATTTATTGCCTCTATGCCATATACGGCGCTGCCGAAAGTTTTAACTAACACTATGATAAAAGTTTAATGGCGAAAGATATTGATTTTATTTTGTGTGTCGAAAATTTGCTTATCAATCAATAATTGTAATATCTCCGCTTGCATTATACACTTGGTTAACAAGATATTTTCCGTTTAACGGCTCAATAAAATACACTTTATAGTTTTTGCCAAACTGTCCTGCACCTTGATCCTGCATGAAGCTTACAAAGTTAGTCAACGTCCACGTTTTTAACGCCCTGAACTTTTTGCCGTCTATAAGAACTCGTTTTTCGAGCGGATTAAACAGATAGATGTTTTTATCATAATCCCGCATACACTGGCAATAAATCGCATACTTTTTCCCGTCAGATTCGGTCAGCATTTTTATTTTAGTATCGTGTTTTGGAACAGCGGCTGTATCAAGATAATAATAAACCGTGTCAGGGGGAAGATCTTTTGCAAACGGCAAGTTATGCTGGGTAGCATATTGTTTTGTAAGAATAATTTGGGCGCTTACCGATTTGCATAATCCTGCTGTTCCTAATAAAAATGTTATAATTATGGCGCGTTTCATGCTATAAATTATACGTTTTCGAAGCATCATCTATCACTAAAACCCAATCATTCCCATAACCCGATGATGGCGGGAAGTACTTTTTGGTACCTTTGTTGTCTGCTTCGCCAGCCGGGGTTGATTTACCGCTTCTTGGGTCAAACCAGGTCGCTTTTACTTTCTCGCCGGATATTTTACCCATAACCACGGTAAAAGGTTTTCCTTCTGATGAATAAATAAACGCATAATCCTTACCCCTCGTCGCCTGTATGCGCGACATCGGCGGGAGATCGTTTTCTATGATAATACTTTGATCCGGAACTCGGTCAAGTAACGGGTGCGATTCCATCAATCGCCTTACAAATTGCATTTGCTTTGCTCCGGGAAGATCTAATGCTTTATCCCAAAAATAGTGCGGTCCATTTATAGGTTCATATTTAGCCGAGTACATCTGCCATACATCATGACAGCCATACGTATGGCCAAACGCGCCCGAAAACAGGTCGGTATACGCATAATGCCGTACATCATAAGCGCTTGAGGTGCCCAGGTCGGCAACATTAAAACAGATGGGGTGATCTTCATAAAGCGGCTCGCCGTCTATTACGGGTTTAAGTGGGAGGGCATTATAGGCGTTATAAACTTTGTTATAATTGGTTACGTCGCGGCAATGGCCGTTTTGAAACATGTTGAAATCAAACCAGCTTTCGTTTCTGAACCATTCTGCCGACCCTAACTCGTTAGGCTGACAGTGGTAGGTAATCAACGCTTTGTTGTCGGTAATTTTTTTAATGGCCAAACCCATTGCCCGCCAAATGGCTATGTCTTTTTCGTCGCGTGGGTTTCTGTCACCGCCTAAAATCCAGATAATATTTTTCTTGCCTTTATACCGTTTAGCCAGCCATTCTGCATATGCCGCGGCATTTTTAACAGTAAATATTTCAGGCCCTACGCCCCATGAGCTTTTGTTTATCTTATCGCCCCAGGTTGGCAATAAGGCAATAGTTAAATTGTAAGAGGCCGCTATATCTATAATACGGTCAACATGTTTAAAGTATTTCTCATTAGGCGTTGTGGGGTCATTATTCATCAATGGGATGTCGCCATAAGCATTGGCTTTGTTCAGTCCGTCAAATTCTGCCAGCGCTACGGCCTGGATCACGGTAAACCCCTGCTCGCTGCGGTGTTTCAAATAAAGATGGGCATCTTCTATTGTTAAGCGATGGAAAAGCTCCCAGGCGGTATCGCCCATCCAAAAAAACGGCTTCCCATCTTTTAATATATAGTGCTTATCCTGGCTAACTGTAAACTGTGCGAAAGCACTTATTTGAAAGATTAATAGCAATAAACCAAGTATGTATTTTTTCATAAAGTTTTTCTTGGGTCTTTTACTCCCCGGTAACTGTAAAGCTGGCCAACAAATTCGTGTTAGGATCAACAATTATTACCGGTACCTTTTTTCCGGCTGCTATATGTACTGATGCAGACTGCCCTGTCATGTTAATAGATTGCAATTGGCCATCAATAGCAATCTCTAACGAAAACGTGTATAAGTTCTTTTGTGTTTGATCGACCTGAATATCCACCACATGTGTTTTATCATCATACTTCCATTTCACGGCCACTTCAGGATGTCCGGGCCTGTTTAACCATTGTTTAAAGAACGTATCCAGCTTTTGCCCGCTAATCTGCTCCATTACTTCGCGGAAATCAGTGGTATTGGTATTGCCACCCTGGTATTTCAGATAATAGGTGTTAATTCCTTTCCAGAAAGCGCCGTCGCCAATTTTACGGCGAAGCATGTGCAATACCCAGCCGCCCTTTTCATAACTATTGGGGTTAAGCAGGGGCATAAAATTACTTTTCACTGCCGAATCAACAACCGGGGTCATTCTTATCTTTTCAAATTGGAGCACTTTTATACGCTGGGCTATTAACCGTTTCTTTAACGTATCAACTCCATATTTCCTTTCGAGGTAATAGTTGGTCAGATACGTTGCAAAGCCCTCGCTTAACCATAGGTGATGGAAATCCTTCTCGCTCACGGCATCGCCAAACCATTGGTGGGCTATCTCATGTGCCATTAGTTCTTCAATGCCCTTATCGCCTACAGAATTTTCGAAATAAAATATTGCGCTGGCATTTTCCATGCCGCCAAATATGGTCTTAGACTGCACATTGGCCAGCTTTTTATAAGCATACGGACCAATATTGGTGATATAAAACTGCAATATCTCTGGCGCTACGGCATAACCTCTAAACCCCGCCTTAGCATTTTCGGGGAATACATAGCTATAAACAGGGATATTATTAACATCTTTAGGGTGATCCATGGCAAAATCAGCAACGCCAATTACCATAACTTTGGTGGGTAGCTGTGCGGTTTCGGCCCAATGTGTTGTCTTTAACTGGCCGGGGTGCGCCATTTCATTAATTTTTAAGCCGTTTGCCACCACCATATAATGGTCGGGTGCGGTCACTATAAAGTCGAGCGTGGCTTTGTCGGCCGGATCATCTACACAGGGGATCCAGTTATGTGCCCGGTTGGGCCAGTTATCCCCAAAAAATGTACGATGTCCAAATTTATTGGTCGATATGATCAATCCATCAGCGGGTACGCCTTCATAAAATATCGAGTAGCGCTGCAACTGGTTTTGTGCCGCTTTGGTATAGATGTTTACCCCGTTGCTGTCCTGCTTAAACTGGATCTCTTTTCCGTTTGTCAGCACGCGGCTAACCAGCATCCCTTTACCGTCGGCTTTTTTTTTGACCAGATTTATCTTGAATGCGGTAGCTTTCTTTAAAAATAATACGGTAATATCGGCTTTGCCTTTTATAACGTCGGTACTATCGCTAAGGCGGATATTAAACCCATAGTGCTGCACATCAATTACCGCGCCGGGTATCTGGGCTTTTACAGATAGCCCTAAAACAGTAAATCCTGCAGCAAAAAATATTCGGAGTTTATTCATAGCTGTATTATCTAATGTAATAATAAGCTAATTTGTTGAACAAAAAAAGGCGCTGGATTAACCAGCTCTCTTATTCTACAATCTCATCATCACCAATCTCAATATATTTCTGGTCTAACTGCTTATTAGCTTTAGCGCCCAGACCTTTAATTTTCTCGGCAGTTTTGGTGAGGTTACCATTGCCTTCTGTTAGTTTATTAATGGCGCTATCATAAGCAGACTGGCTTTGTTTAATGTTTTTGCCGATGCTTTCCATATCGTTCACAAAGCCTACAAACTTGTCGTACATGGCACCGCTTAAGCGGGCTATCTCTAATACGTTGCGGTTTTGGCGCTCCTGTTTCCATATGCTGGCAATGGTGCGCAGTGTAGCTAACAAGGTTGACGGACTAACTATCACCACCCGTTTATCCCAGGCGTCGCTAAATAATTCGGCATCTATCTGTACCGCGAAGCTGAAAGAAGATTCTATCGGGATAAACAACAGCACAAAATCGGGCGAATTGATCTGGTACAGATCGTGATAGTTTTTAGATGACAGCCCTTGAACATGGCTGCGAATAGATTCGACGTGTGCTTTGGAGAATAATTTACGTTCATCCTCTGTTTCGCAGTTAACCAAACGCTCATAAGCGATCAGCGACACTTTAGAGTCGATGATGAGATGTTTGTCATCGGGAAGGTCAATAATAGCATCAGGCTGCATTCTTACGCCATCCAAACCGGTTATGCTGGCCTGCAGGCGATACTCCTGATCTTTAACCAGCCCCGAGCGCTCCAATACTTTTTCTAAGATTACCTCGCCCCAGTTACCTTGTTTTTTATTATCGCCTTTTAAGGCTTTGGTCAGGTTTTGGGCCTCGTCGCTGATCTGTTTGTTCAGCTCCATTAATTGAGTAATAACACCTTTCATGGTATTGCGCTCAGCGGCTTCCATGTTGTATACCTTATCAACCTTATCTTCAAAAGCTTTCAGATTTTCTTTAAGCGGATTAAGGATGGTATCTAAATTGGTACGATTAACATCAACAAACTCTTTCGATTTTTCTTTCAGCAGTTTCTCGGCAACATTCTCAAACTCTTTCTGAAATTTTTGCTGGATATCCTGGATGCTTTTTTCCTGATCGCCTAAACGCTCGCGTTGTGCCTTGAATGATTCTTCGGCTTTAGCCATGCGGTTTTTTTCGATCAGCAATTCCTGGTTTAAGGAAGTAATGGCATTATCATAGCGTTCGCGTTCATCCTGTAATTGTTTATCGGCCTTATCGCGCTCTAAACCAAGGCCCAACGCGCGCTCTTCGGCTTTGGCCAAAGAAATACTTAACGCGGTGTTATCGTTCTTTAAACGGGCAAATTCATCTGCAGAAATGCCATCAGCAGCACCGGGTTTCTTCAAAAAAAGAAATACAGCAATTAACAGGATTATAAGGGAAGCGATTAAAACAGCTACAGTCATTTTGATAAAAATATTAGCAAAACGAAGGTAGGAAAAAATGTGTGAATGTGCAGATATGCGGATGTGCAGATAAAAAAATATCAGCGCGTATATGCTAATGAAATCATCTGCACATTTGCATATTCACGCACCTGCACATCTATTGTGCTTTTTCAACCCGCAGGCCGATATCGCTCACTTCGCGCAATGGGTTATCGCGCATGTTTTGTTCTATCTCAATAGTATAGCTGCCTTTTGCCGGGAATGTATAATTGGTGCGAAATGGAATCTGATACGTATATAAGTTCCCTGAACCCTGGCCCAACCATTCGCCATCCGGGTTGGCCAGTTTTACCTCGAAACGCGTAGCAGATGCTTTTTTATCAGGACTGGTTTGGCGTATAAGCACAAACATGTTCGAATATTTATAATCGCCCGTGATCCGCAGGTTCAACAATAGGTTATAAGCGATGCGCTCGTCGTCAATCTTTACTATAAATTTTACCCGGTTGGTATAGGGCCAGTTATGGTTGCTGATCTCGATATTTTGATCGAGCACCGCTTTTGGATCTGTACAACCCGACCACGACAGCGCGACAAAAGCTATCGTGACGGGCAATATATATTTTAAAGCACGGGTCATTTACTTATGATGCTGGTGTATTGTCGCTACCTCCGCCCTTATTTCCGTCAGGGCGATTTTGCCTGTTCCGGTTATTGCGGTTCTTGTTTCGGTTAGGGTTATTGTTGCCTGCTTCTGGCCGTGGTCCCTGTTGTTGCTTGGGCTGCCCACCCGAGTTTGGCTGTGCCGCAACATTCGCTGGTTTGGGCTGGTTGCTGTTGGGTTGTCCGTTCTGGTTATTCGGGTTCGGTTTGTTTTTGTTACGGTTCTTGCTCTTCTTTTTGTTGTTATTACGATTGCGTTCGTCCAGGCGGGTAAGGCTATCTTGTCCAACCACGTTTTCATAATCCAAAGCTTTAATTGGTTCTTTTTCAACCTCAACAAATACCAGCAGGTCATCAGGCAGTACGCCGTCCTTGTTCATTTGCTGGATCTCTTTAACACGGGCCAAAGGCACGGCTATCCAATTCTCTTCGCGCGGGTAACTAAACCACATTTGCTTTTTAAAGATATCCGTTTTTTGCAAACGCGCGTCGCCTTTCAGGGTTTTGAGGTAGTTTACATTATCAGGGATATGTTTTAAGGCATCCATATATGTATCCAACTCATAGTTTAAACAGCACTTTAACTTACCGCATTGACCGGCCAGCTTTAAGGTGTTTAATGACAAGTTTTGATACCGCGCAGCGGATGTAGAGACCGTTTTAAAGTCAGTTAACCAGGTAGAGCAGCATAATTCACGGCCGCACGAGCCGATACCACCTAAGCGGCTTGCTTCCTGGCGCATACCTATCTGGCGCATCTCTATCCGGATACGGAAAGTCTCGGCCATTTTCTTGATCAGCTCCCTGAAATCCACACGGCCTTCGGCTGTGTAATAGAAGGTCGCCTTGCTTTTATCGGCCTGGTAATCCACATCGCTTAGCTTCATGGACAGGTTAAGGCTCAAGGCCAGCTTGCGTGCGCTATGCATGGTTTCCCATTCCATATCTTTGGCCGCTTTCCATTTATCCACATCGGCAGGTGCAGCGCGGCGATAGATCTTCTTTAAAACATCTTCTTCTTTAACCCGGCGTTTGGTCATTTGCATGCGCACCAGCTCGCCGGTTATGGATACGTGGCCAATGTCGTAACCACCGGTAGCAGCTTCAACAACCACCAGGTCGCCATTTTCCAGGTAAACATTATCTGTATTTATGAAGAACTCTTTGCGCGAGCCTTTAAATTTTATCTCAACAATTGGAAAAGGTTTATAATTGACCGGCATATCCATATGCGACAACCAGTCGTAAACATCCAATTTGCTGCAGCCGTTGGTAAGGCACGAGCCATTACTTTTACAGCCTGCCGGTGAGCATCCGCCCCCGGTTGAGCAACTTCCACATCCCATAATTAATTCGATATATATTGATTCCCTTGCGGGCTTGACTTAAGTTTTAAAAAACTCATAATTTGTAAAGATACATCTAAAAATAAAATTTTAGGGTTTGCATTTCTTTCTACGTGATAATGTGCTTTTTCCAGCTCGGCAATTATGGCCTGATTCATAGAAATATTCATTATTGCTGAAAGTTTTTGCGCTGTTTCCAGCTCGCTTGCCGATAAATGTACCAGTTCGCCGGCGCCGGCTATCAGCAAACAGCACTCCCTGATAAAGCTAATACCGTACCGTAAAAAGTTCTTCTGGTTCTCTCGCCCCATTTTTGATAACTGGTCAACAAACGATACCATCTCTATGCCCTTATTGGCAAAACAAAGGCGCAACCATTGCACAAAAAGCGTATGGTAGCTTTTATTATCCTGCTGCAACATTAGCAGCGCGTCGGTTAAATTGCCGTTGCTTAAGTAGGCCATCTCTGCCGCTGTGTGTTCCATTTGATGGTGATGAGCGATCAACTCGGCTTTAATATCCTCATAACCCAGCGCCGGGACTTTGATCAGCTGTGTACGCGACAAGATGGTATTCAGTATCTGATCCTGGTTTTGAGCCACCAACAGAAATAAGGTATTAGGTTGTGGCTCTTCGATGATCTTAAGCAGGGCATTGCCTTGTTTATCTAAAAATTCGGGTAGCCAAAGTATTAACACCTTGTAATCCGACTCGAACGGCTTAAAGCTCAATTTTTTTATGATCTGGTGGCAATCCAGAATATTGATGTTTGCCTGTTTGTTACCGGCGTCTAAATAACCGCGCCAGATATCCAGGTTAAGGTAAGGGTTCTCTAAAAAAGCGGTACGCCAGCTATCAATAAAATCGATAGAGGTTTCCTTCGGCGTGCCAAATGTCGGGTAGGTAAAATGCAGGTCGGGATGTGTTAATTTTTGATACTTGCGGCATGACGAACATTCACCGCACGAGTCGTCTTCCTGTTTTTCCAAACAGGATAAGTATTGCGCATAAGCTACAGCCAAAGCCAAACTACCCGACCCCTCAGGCCCCAAAAACAGCTGCGCATGACTAACCCGGTTCTCTTTCGCCGAGTTAATTAAGCGTTGCTTGATGGCGGCCTGCCCTACTATTTGTTTAAACTGCATTGGTGCAAGGTAATAATTTGTAGTGAGTGGTGAATAGTGAGTGGTGAGTTTTTTGTTTCGGATATTTTATTTTACAAACAATCAACTTTGATTATTAAAAAATACATTTGCATATAACTATTCACAACTCACTATGCCCCGCATCATGGCTTTCGATTACGGTACCAAGCGCATAGGCATAGCCGTGACGGACCCTTTGCAGATCATTGCCACTGGGTTGGATACCATACATCCCATTAAAATTGTAGATTTTTTAAAGACCTACCTTCAAACGGAACAGGTTGAGCGCTTTATTGTTGGCGAACCCAAACAAATGGATAATACGCCCTCGCAATCTGCGCCACACGTTAAAGGATTTGTGGGGTTACTAAAGAAAACATTTCCTGATATCCCTGTTGAAATGATGGACGAACGCTTTACCTCAAAAATGGCATCGGCAACCATTGCGCAAAGCGGTATGGGTAAAAAAGCCCGTCAAAATAAGGAGTTGGTGGATAATATTTCGGCTGTGATCTTATTGCAGAGCTGGATGGAGCGTCTGAACCATGATTTGTAGGATTTTGGGATTACCTTGAAATGATTCCTTTATAACGTTTTATTGTTGTGGACGCGTTTAAATTGAAGACTTCGGGCTCCAAAATTTATAAGTAGACCTATTTCCATTTTATAAGCTTCAACATAATTCATTGCTTGGGCTAAATGAACATCTTCTAAATTAATTATTGCCTTTAATTCAACCATTATAACATCTTCCACAAAGAAATCAACACGTCTGGTGCCAACGTTTAATCCGTCATAAAAAACGGTCATTTCTAATTCGCGGGCAAAATTTAATCCTTGTTTGTGCATTTCTATTGCCAGGCATCGTTGATAAATCACTTCCTGAAAGCCATTGCCCATAGCAGCGTGCACCCTCATTGCACATCCAATAATTTTTTCTGTTAGCTCTTTATGTTTCATTTAATCAAAAAATCTTTATGCTTATCTTGAATCAAGGCAATCCCAAAATCCTACAAATCATGGTTCAGACTATTTTGCAGACACAACTTTTAAACTAACAACCTGTCGCACACACCTGGCCGGTTTTTTCTCATCCTGCACTATAATTCTAAACGGACCTTCGCCTGCGGGTAATGGTTTCCCGTCTACGGTATCGGCAAGTATGATCAGCCGATCGGTATAGTTTTTATTCAGCTCGGCTAACGCGAATACCACCTGGTAGTTATCACTGGCCTCAACCAATAAATATTTGGTCAGGTTTTTCCCTTTTAGGGCATCTTCCATGGTCGCTCCCGCTTTTTTCAGAATATCAGATAGCGTAACGCCGGTGTAAGTATGGTCCACTTTACCAGCTTTATCCTTGCGAACTACGGTAGTTTGCGTAAACTGGTGCAGAGTGCCCGCGTCAAGCGTTAAAGGTGTTGTTATATCGCCGGCCACTTTAACGGTTTGGGCTTTTATAGCGATGGTAAAAAAGGATAAGAAAAATAGGGTAAAAAGCTGTTTTTTCATGATGAATTATGTGTTCCTAAGTTAGGAAAAAGCGCCTTAAAAACACCTTAATTTCAAAATGCTTACCTTTGTGCCATGGAAATTTTGCCAGCCGACTTACAGTCGTACCTTGATGACCATTGCGAACCCGAGCCGGAGGCCTTGCAATTTATAAATAGGGAGACCTATTTAAAGGTATTGAAACCCAATATGTTGTCGGGCCATTACCAGGGGCGGGTGCTTAGTATGCTGAGTAAAATGATGCAGCCCAAACGCATTTTGGAGATAGGCACATTTACCGGTTATGCCACCATTTGTTTAGCCGAAGGCCTTACTGAAGACGGCATTATACACACCATTGAAGTTAACCGCGAATTGGAGGAAATGCTCAATTCACACTTTTCGCTAACAAATGTTAAGAAAAAGATAGAGCCTCATTTTGGCCCTGCAGAGCAGATAATAGCTGATTTAAGCACAGAAGTGTTTGATCTGGTGTTTATTGATGCGGATAAAAAGAATAATTTACTTTACTTTGAGTTGATCTTAGAGAAGGTCAGATCCGGAGGATTAATAATAATTGATAATGTTTTATGGAAAGGGAAGGTTTACGGCACCGAAAAAGATGCCGACACCGAAAGCTTCCGCAAACTAAATGACAGTATCGCTGTTGACACCAGGGTTGAAAAACTCATTTTACCTGTGCGCGACGGAATACTGCTCATCAGAAAAAAATAATTATGAAGAAAACCTTACTGATTACTACGCTGCTTATTTCATCATTTGCCGCGTTTGCCCAAAAGAACACTTCACAATCGTATATCGAACAGTTCAAAGACAATGCCATAAGCATTATGCATGAAACGGGTATCCCCGCCAGTATAATTTTAGGCATAGCAATGCATGAATCAGGCAATGGAAACAGCGCTATCGCTCAAAATTTAAATAACCAGTTTGGGGTAAAAGGCGGCGGCGGCGCTGTCTATTATAAGCACCAAAAGAAAGTAAGATCGGCTTATAAAAGGTACGATTCTATCCTGGAATCATTCGATGATTTTGCCCGCATCATTACCCATCGCCAGGAATTGGGCCGCATATCAGACAACCTTACGCTGTATGATTATGAAAAATGGATAAAAAGTATTCAGCGCAGTGGTTATGCAAGCAGCAGGAAATGGGGATCGCAGGTCTTAGCTATTATCCGCAAGTATCAATTGAATGATCTGGATAAAACACCGGCAGAGCCAGCGCAAACTGCACAAAATACGCAGGACCCCTATCTTTTAAAGTAATAAAGCTTATTTTGGCAGCATGGTCTATGCCGGGTTTAACGCTTTGGGTTTAAAGCGTACTATATGCTGTTTATTTATCGCCGTTATGGCGCTAAGTTCCTGTTCGCTTCATAAAAGGCTTGCCGGCCCATCCGGGCCTCCGCTTGTTCCAAACAGCGTGGCGCAAAAAAACAACACCACTATTCAGAGAGAACGAAAGGATGCCATTGCGGCCTATGTGCCCTTTACAGTAGCTACCTACATTGAGCGCTTTAAAACCATTGCCATACAGGAAATGAATTTATACGGCATACCGGCCAGTATAACCCTGGCGCAGGGGCTGTTCGAGTCGGGCAATGGCAATGGCGACCTGGCCAAGATCGCCAATAACCATTTCGGTATAAAATGCACCAGCGATTGGAAAGGCCGGTCTTATTATAAAGATGATGACCTGGTGAACGATTGTTTCAGGGTTTATGATAAGCCCGAAGATTCGTACCGCGACCATTCTGAGTTTTTAAAAAGAAAACGCTATGCCCCTTTGTTCGAGTTGGATAAGAATGATTATAAAGGCTGGGCCAATGGACTAAAGCAGGCTGGTTATGCTACCAATCCGAAATACCCCGACCTGCTGATAGGTGTTATAGAAAAGTACTACCTAGATCAATATGACCGCCCGGAAAATGAAGCGCAAAAAATTAAGCGTGAAGACAGGGTATTAAGTCAGATCAATCAAAACATAGGCAAGTCCATAAAAGACTCGGTGGTACAAACCACACCGGCCGAAAAGCTATACATCATAAAAACCGGCGACACACTATACAACGTTTCTAAACGTTTTGGCTTAACTGTTGATGAACTGAAGGCATTAAATAATATGGCCGATAATAACGTTAAAATTGGCCAAAAGCTGATCATTGCCAAATAACCGTTGTTAATTATTGTTAAATTTCACGCCACAACGCAAGCAATCAATTAGTTTTAGCGGTTCATGAGATCGGTATTTGTTATATTCTTCTGTCTTTTATGTGCAAAAACGTTTGCCCAGGAAACATCTGTTTCTGGGATCATTTTTGATACAGACAGTAAAGACAGGCTATCAAGAGTTAACATACAAAACCTTACTACCGGCGCTTCTGTTTACAATAATATAAACGGTGTATTTACTATTGACGCCACCCCGGGCGACAAACTGGTTTTTAAACAAGCCGAGCATTTTGCCGATACCGTAAAATTACAAAGCTATATCCCATTGGCTATTTACTTAAGACGAATATCCATACAGCTTAAACAGGTTAATATTTTTGACACGCTGATGGATCCGCAAAAGCGAATGGCTCAAAAAAAACGCGACTATAGTATGATCTACGGCTCTATAGCCGGCAAAGATTTTTTAACCCTTACGCCGGGCGCGGGTGTTGGTTTGGGGATAGACGCTATCTATAATTCTTTAAGCAGGCGAGGACGCAATGCCGCTCATTTACGTGAAACCATAGAGAACGACTTTAGACGAGATGTTGTAGACTATCGCTTTAACAGGACCATGGTAGGCCGTATAACGGGTTTAAAAGGCCAGGAATTAACAGATTTTATGACCCAATACAGGCCCGGGTACTATTTCCTAGCCAACGTAAGCGAATATGAGTTTATAACCTCTATAAAAACAAACTTAAGGAGATATTTACGCAACCCCGGGGCGCACGTTCAATTGCCGTTATACCCGGCTAAGAAATAAAAAAATTTACCGCGATTAAACCTTCGGCGCCCGAATTAATCTGAATTGAAAAGAAAAATTCTTTTCTTTGTCTATCTATGTTAAGAAACAAACCAAGGTATATACTTTTAGTATTGTTAATGAGCGCCTTATCGGCATCTGCTCAAAACACAGCTCCTACAAGAAAGGATACTGTTAGAGTTGACACCATTCTGCTTAATAAATACCACATAGATCCGCCTAAAAACTCTATACCTGTACGTACCCGGGTATTAGGCATTAAACAAGATTATATGCCCGTGCCGCTAATGCTTGACTACGAGGTAAACCATTGGCGTAAATGGATAACATTACAGGCAAACGCTAACCAGGCGGCTTTTAGTAACCATTATAGCTCCGGGGGTACCAACGGTATAGCCTTTTTTACTTTGTTCGATTATAAAACAGAGTACAGCAAGGCCCCTTTTGATTATGTTGGCGAATTGCTGTTTAATTACGGCATAACCAAAAATAAAGGCCAAGCCTCGCGCAAAACAAACGACCGTTTATTTTTTGATAATAAGTTTGCCACTCGATTATCTAAAAGCTGGTTCTTCTTCGGGTCGGTAACGTTCGAGTCGCAATTTGATAAGGGATACATTTATAATAACAATGGGCCTTCTGTACTGATCTCTAATTTTATGGCTCCCGGTTATTTAACAGAATCGGTCGGTTTCGAGTATAAGCCCTCTAAATATTTCGATTTACGTTTAGGTACAGGTACGGCGCGACAAACTTTTGTTACAGATACCTCGCTATATGCTACTAAGCAAACATCATACTACGGCGTGCCTGTCGGCAAAAAAGTTAAAAATGACCTGGCTTTCCAGGTCGTTGCCACCTTTGTTAAGGATATTGCTAAAAATATGCCCCTTAATGTACGTTACGCGTTGTTTATCCCTTATGAAAAACACATCTCTTATATTACACACCGGGTAGATGCTACCTTAGGTGCCCGGGTAAACCGATTGATCAGCGTTAATATCAACGGTACATTTACCTATGATAAGAGCGCTAATTCAAAACCACAAGGTACAGAGGGTATTGGTTTGGGTATACTATATCGCTTCCCGTACTAACGGCTAATTACAGCGGCATTATCTTCTATTTTAAATTTTCTGATAAGCAACTTTGCTATTGGGGTATAATTGCCGTAAAATCATACCTTTGTATTTCTAAAAATTTGAGTATAAAAGATAATGTTTGAAAATCTTTCGGATAAACTCGACAGGGCGTTTAAGGTCCTTAAGGGTCAGGGAACTATTACAGAAATAAACGTGGCCGAAACCATGAAGGAAATTAGAAAAGCCCTTCTGGATGCCGACGTTAACTATAAAACAGCCAAAGCCTTTACTGATGATGTAAGGCAAAAAGCTATCGGCGCCAACGTATTAACAGCCGTTTCGCCGGGGCAGTTGCTAACCAAACTCATGAATGATGAGCTGGCGGCATTGATGGGCGGCACCACTGCCGAACTTGACCTTAACACCAACCCAACCATTATATTAATTGCAGGCCTTAACGGTGCGGGTAAAACCACTTTTACAGGTAAACTGGCTAATTTCTTAAAAACGCAAAAAAATAAAAAACCGTTATTGGTTGCCGATGATATTTATCGCCCGGCAGCTATTGACCAGTTGATGGTTTTGGGCGAGCAGATAGGCGTACCGGTTTATGTTAACCGCGAATCGAAAGATCCTATCGCGATAGCCAAAGAAGGGATAGCCTTTGCTAAGCAGAACGGACATAACGTTATCATTATTGATACCGCCGGCCGTTTAGCTATTGATGAGGCTATGATGGTGGAGATAGAGCAGGTAAAAGCTGCTGTAAACCCGCACGAGATCTTATTTGTGGTCGACTCGATGACCGGCCAGGATGCTGTAAATACCGCCAAAGTATTTAATGACCGGTTGGACTTTACCGGTGTGGTGTTAACCAAACTGGATGGCGATACCCGTGGTGGTGCAGCATTATCAATCAAATCGGTAGTAAACAAGCCGATCAAATTTATTGGTACCGGCGAGAAGATGGAGGCCATTGATGTTTTCCACCCTGATCGTATGGCTTCGCGTATCCTGGGCATGGGCGACGTGGTTTCGTTGGTTGAACGTGCGCAAATGCAGTTTGACGAGAAAGAAGCTGCCGAACTGCAAAAGAAGATCCGCAAGAATAAATTCGACTTTAACGATTTTTACAGCCAGATACAGCAGATCAAAAAAATGGGTAACATGAAAGACCTGATGGGCATGATACCGGGCGTAGGTAAAATGATGAAGGATGTGGATATACAGGACGACGCCTTCAAGAACATAGAAGCCATCATTCAATCCATGACCCCGGGCGAAAAAGAAAACCCCGACAGCATTAACCCAAGCCGCCGTACCCGCATAGCCAGGGGATCAGGTACCGATATTGCCGAAGTGAACCGTTTAATCAAGCAATTTGAGGATATGCGTAAGGTGATGAAACAAATGAGCAATCCGGCCGCTATGGCAAGTATGATGAAAAGAATGCCAAGGTAATTGGCCCACGTTGCTATCATCAGATCATAAAGAAGTCCGGTTGTTTTCCAACCGGACTTTTTTATGCCTTACTAATTACCCTTTTTGTTCCCGCAGTATATTATTTAGTTATATCATTCTTCACCGCCGATACCATCTTCATTTTTATAGACATAGGTTTTCCGGCCATATTCATGCTATATTTCATGTCCATCGTATTGTTCATGGTATTGAAGTTGTTTTCGGCGATATTATATACCATTTTGCCGGTACCGCTGCCACCACCGGTCATTGCGGTTCCTTTTTTATTGGCATCAAGGGTCATAGAAGTTTTAGTATCAAAATAAGCAAGGTTACCTTTTATCGCGGTTAGTTTATACGTGGTTTTAGCATTTATATCCATATTCATACCAGCTGCCGGCATATTTATGGGTGTATCCTGGGTAAAAGATTCGCCTACAGATAATGGCTTTCCCGGGAATTTTATTTTTCCCTGCATTTTATTGATCATGTCCCTTATTCCTGTTTTTATCGCGGTTTTAGAATCCATTGTTTTAGGCTGATCAATATGTAATTTTCCATCGGCATCACATTGGCCGGTGATCACTTGTCCTACTATCGGGTTCTTTTGGGTTGGAAGATCTATCTCTTTACCATTCATTTTAGCTTTTGCGTTGATCGCGGTAATTTGCATTTTAATAGGAAAAGTATGATCGGCTTTTGGCGCGCCTGTACTTATCATTGTTTGCATGATATTGGTTGCTGTTTGTTGATAAGCCTTAGGGGGTGCCGCTTTTTTCGACAAGGTCGTCCCATCCGTTGGCATCACCATTTGCATACTCATGTCCATTTTCATGTTCATTTTGTAAACATGGTTTGGCAAATATTTTACTTTAAAAACAATTGATTGTTGTGCTTTTACTGCTACTGTTGCTAAAAATAAAGGTAGTATTATAGCTAATTTTCTCATTAGAATGGTTTTAGGTATTTTTTATAATGATAATTAAAAAACGCTTATTCTAAAAGTTTTTGATTTGTTTAATATTAATCGTAATATTGCGATATATAATTATGGGTGCAACAAAAACCGAAATATTTTCCACCGAGCAAAACGAATTGGCCACCATGCTTAAAGCCATTGCGCACCCGGCTCGTATAGCTATTTTGCAACAGATAATAGCGGCCAATGCCTGTATTTGCGGAGACCTGGTTGATGAATTAGGTTTGGCCCAGGCCACGATATCGCAACACTTAAAAGAGTTGAAAAACGCAGGCATTATACAGGGCACAATTGAAGGGGTAAAGATCTGCTACTGCATTGATCCAACGGCCTGGAAACTATTGCGGGCGCATTTAAGTGTTTTTCTGGATTCTTATAAGAGTCCGGCAAACTGCTGTTAAAAAAATTTAATCTTATCCATCGCAATATTACAATTAAAAAGAGACTATGAACTGGCAAACATTCAAACAAAAACTACAACAACATCCCGAGCTTCTCCTGCAGTTTCAATATGCGGAAAATGCATGGGTTGACGCATCTTATCATATTACCGAAATCAAACAGGCTCCTATCGTATCGGTTGATTGCGGAGGCAAAATGAATGCATGGACGGAAGTGATCATACAATTATGGGAGCCTTCGGCATCAGCAAATAAAACAGCAATGGCGGTTAATAAAGCCTTAAAGATCATTGAACTGGTTGAGAAAAGCCTGCCGTTAAATCCTGCCGCTACTATAAAAATAGAATTTGGTAATACCCGCTTTGATACACGACAAATGCATCCGGATGAACTGATTATCGATGGCGAAAACCTTATTGTAAACCTTTTGCCTGACCTTACCCAATGTAAAGCTAACGACAGAGGGGAGAGTTGTGGCACAGCAGAAACCGTTGTGTCTTGTTGTTCACCCGGTTCAGGCTGTTGTTAATGTTACAAAAACTAATTAAATACAAAAAGCCGGTTGTTATAACTACTTCGCTGGTAGCTTTGCAACTCGTTTTTGGCTGGGATGCCAAATTTTGTTTGATCAATATTATCTGGTTATTCGTTTAAAATACAATGAAAAAAATATTAGTACTCTGCACCGGCAATAGCTGCCGCAGCCAGATAGCCGAAGGCTACTTACGTTATTTCGCAGGCGATAAAGCGCAAGTTTATAGCGCGGGCATTGAAACCCACGGCGTAAACCCAAAAGCTATCGAGGTTATGAAAATGGACGGCATAGATATCAGCCATCATACCTCTAACAACATTAACGAATACCTGGATATAGACTTTGATTTTGTGATAACGGTATGCGATAATGCCAAAGAAAGCTGCCCGTATTTCCCAACAAAAGCCCAAAAGTTCCATTATAATTTCCCGGACCCGGCCAAAGCTACCGGAACAGATGCACAAATAATGGAACAATTTTTCGCTGTTCAATATATGATAAAAGAATATTGTCGTGATTTTGTGAAAGAGTCTTTGAAGGATTAGTCTTTTATTTTAAAAAATCTCCTTTTTTCTATTAATGCCCCATAGGGTCAACCCCTTTGTAGAAAAAACAGAAGGGATTATTTTGCCTCGTAGAGGCTACCCTAATCGTCTAACAGATCATGAAATATATATTGTTCATCGTATTCAATGGCATAATCTTTTAACATATCCAAATACTCATCCCTAAATGTCTTTTTAGAATGGTGCTCTTTTTGATTTAAAATATATTTAACCACGCCATCAATTTGTGAACGACTATTGCTAAAAGCACCATAGCCCTCTTGCCATTGAAATTTTCGTTTGGTAAACCCTTCTTTATTTATAAATTCTGAACTGTCGCCTTTCACTAATCGCATTAGTTCAGAAATAGATTGTTTCGGGTTGAGCCCAACAAAAATGTGTGCATGATCCGTCATATTATTAATAGCTAATAATTTATGTCCGTTCTTTTGTACAATTCCGGTTATATATTTTTGAAGCCGTTCTTCCCATTCTTCATCTATTATTGCTTGTCTGTATTTCACAGCAAATACAAAATGGATATATAATTGCGTATAGGTGTTTGCCATTGGTTTCGTTTATACGAAAATAATAAAACGGTGGAAGGGTAGCCTCTACGAGGCAAAAAATATTATTTATTATTTTTTCTACAAAGGGGGTTAACCCTACGGGTTAAATGTTATCACTTTTAGATAATAATGCCTAAAGCGTAAATGAAATAGCAATTATGCTCTTAAAAAGCCCTCTTTATGGTCTGTACTATCCAACCTCTGCGGGTTATACTATCTTCTTATTTTTTTTCGTAAATAACCATAGGATCTACAGCCTTGTATAAAAAAGTATATTTGGGCTAACCTGCGAGTTATATATACTAACTTCTTGTACTTTTCATCGACAATTACTGCCTTTTAAATAATATCAGAATATGAACGTTTTATTTTTTTACTGTAAATGACCCATAGGGTCAACCCCCTTTGTAGAAAAAAACAGAAGGGATTATTTTGCCTCGTAGAGGCTACCCTAATAGCCGAAATATTACTCCTCCTCTTTCGGGAACGCGTTCCAGCCCTGTGCTTTTAACGGGTGCACCATTCCTGATTTTGTTATCAAATTACATCCCGATGCCGATTCTGTTATATGGCCGATAATGGTAATATCCATTTTAAATTTGATCTTTTCGTAATCGGCTTGTTTAACGGTGAACAGCAATTCGTAATCTTCGCCGCCGCTTAAAGCGCAAACTGTTGGGTCCAAATTAAACTCGCGTGCTGTTTCAAAGGTCATCGGGTCAAGCGGGATCTTTTCTTCGTAAATACTGCAACCCTTCTGGCTTTGCTTGCAAATGTGCATGATCTCTGATGCTAAACCGTCCGATACATCGATCATCGAAGTAGGCTTAACATCAATCTCTTTTAACAGGTCGATAATATCACGACGAGCCTCCGGTTTTAACTGGCGCTCTACGATATAATCCTTCCCCTCCAGATCTGGTTGAATATTAGGGTTTTCTAAATAGATCAGTTTTTCACGTTCTAACAATTGCAGGCCAACATAAGCGCCACCCAGATCGCCGGACACACAGATCAGATCGCCTTCCTCGGCACCATTACGGTAAACCACATCTTCGGCATTAGCATAACCGATAGAAGTTACACTCAATACCAATCCTTGTTTTGACGCCGAGGTATCCCCGCCAACCAAATCCACGCCGTATTTTTCGCAGGCAATATAAATCCCTTCGTAAATCTCCTCAACAGCTTCAATCGGGAACTTGCTTGACATTCCGATAGCAACAGTTACCTGTGTAGCCGTACCGTTCATAGCGTAAATATCACTTATATTAACCTGTACCGCTTTATAGCCCAGGTGTTTTAACGGAGTATAAGCCAAATCAAAATGGATCCCTTCCAATAACATATCGGTTGATACCAGCACCCTTTTACCTTCAAAATCAAGCACAGCGGCGTCATCGCCCACACCTTTTATGGTGCTTTTTTGTACCAGTTCTATATTTTTTGTAAGGTGATGGATCAGGCCGAATTCGCCTAAAGCTTCTATATTGGTTTTCTCTTTATTATCAAACATTGCCATTTGCGCGCGGTATTTTTAGAAATGCAAAAATACGAAAGCTATCATCAATTTGGCGTAAATACCTTTTAAATCGACTTATATATGAATTACGAGCATTAGGTATGTAACAATTTAATTAATTTTAACAATGGTTTAAAAAATTAATACAGAATTAACAGTTGATACAGATATTTACCCCTGAAAAAATATATACATGAAAAACAGAAAATTACTCATCTATTCGGCGTTTGCTTTGCTCTTAACAATTGTAGGTTGTAAGAAAAATGAAGATCCAAACACCACAAATCCCGGTTCAACAGGAAGTACAGGCAGCACAGGCTCTACCGGAAGTACAGGTACAACCACACCAACCTCTTACAGTATAACAGAAGATTTTGAGGCAGGCACTAAAACAGCTTATGCCGCTGCTGATATTACTTTAATAACAGGGTCATGGAATTTTAATGATGCCTTAATAGGTAATACCGCATCTGATCCAAAAGATGGTTTAAAATCGGTAAGGTTAAGGACCGGCGACCTACATATGAACTTTGATATCAATGGCTTAAAACAGATCAGCATTAAACACGCCAAATATGGCAATGATGCTAACAGTAGCTGGCAATTATTAATGTCGACCGATGGTGGTGCTACCTATACACAGGTTGGTACTGACATTAATGAAACCAGTACTACGTTAGTTACCGATTCATTTAAGGTTAGTGTTACTGGTAAAGTTAGGTTCGAGATCAAAAAGACCAGCGCTACCATACGTATAAATATTGACGATATCACCTTTAAAGGTACCGGCGACGCGGGTATTACTATTGGTATACCTGATACACAAGGGCCTGATACTACTAAAACAACTTCGGTAACAACGCCAAGAGGTGTTACCGTTGGAAGTGATGCTCCACCGCAAATCGGCGATAATAGTAATCTGTTGTTAGGTAATCCATCAGGCGCACAAAACATAACCACTTTAAACACTAATTATTTAATTGACCAGGGTTATTATGTAGAATCATACAACAGCGTAAAGGGCGAACCTAACTGGGTGAGCTGGCATTTAGATGCCAGTAATACTACCAATGCAACTGCACGTTTAGATAATTTTGCAGGTTTTACAGGTTTAGATGCCGGTTGGTATGCTGTACAAAGCAATAGCTATAGCGGGTCTGGTTTTGATAGGGGTCATAATTGTCCGTCGGCCGACAGGACAAGTTCTGTTGATGCAAATTCTTCTACATTCCTTATGACTAATATGATCCCCCAGGCTCCTCAAAATAACCAGCAAACCTGGGCAAATCTTGAAAATTATTTACGCCTACAAGTACAATCAGGTAACGAAGTTTATATTATAATGGGCAGTTATGGCACGGGCGGTGTAGGCTCATTAAACAGCACTACAGTTAATACCATAGCCAACGGCCATGTAAACGTGCCAAGTAATGTTTGGAAAATAGCTGTTATATTACCTGTCGGTAATGGCGATATCAGCCGTATAACTTCATCAACTCGTGTAATAGCGGTTAATACACCAAACATCAATAGCATAGGTACTGATTGGAAAAATTATATAGTTACCGTACGTGATATTGAGACCGCTACCGGTTATAACTTATTATCAACCCTGCCGCAAACTGTACAAGATGCTATTGAGGTGAAGAAAGACGCAGGTCAATAAACTATAAAATATTCTTTTTAAAGGACCGGTTTAAGTTAAATTTAGACCGGTCCTTTTTTATTTTTATTGGTTATGAAAGTTAAGCAGTTGTTATTAGCATTTTTTTTATTGCTATTCATTAATCCTTCTTATTCGCAGGCACATAAGCAATATGATGATATAGACCGAGACAAGGTATATCTCACCTGGCATAAACGCTCTATAAAGTTTACAGATATCAACGAAAAAAGTATTACCGACTTTTTAGGTAAGCCGCTTAAAATTAGGAGAGAAAGATCAGATCATCCTAATGTATCAGCCATAACTTATACTTATCCCCAAGGCGAACTCAATACAGAAGGCGGTTTAACCGGTTTTAAAATAACCAAACCGGGCTGGGCGTTATCAATTAAAATTAATAATAAGTTAAATGGGCCTTATGCTGTAGGTGGTAGTGCTGCCCCATTAAAAAAACTTTTCCCGCTTTCTTTGAAGAACAGTCAGCTTAATAATCCAACTAACCTCAGTCTCGTCATTAAAAAATGCGATTGCGGTATAGCTTTTATACTAAACGGAGATAAAATTAAAGCTATTTATTTTTCTACTAATGATGAGTAGCCCTCCAACCCCCTGAAGGGGGAGTTGATAAGCATCATTTTAACTATTAAGTTACTTTAAGTTCCCCCTTCAGGGGGCGGAGAGGGCTTACAATCCCAGTCTTGCTGATATCTCCAGCATTCTTTCAATTGGTACTACCGCTTTTTTAATAATATCTGCCGGAACATCAATTTCTGGTCGTTCGTTTTTAAGGCATAAATAAAGCTTCTCCAGCGTATTTCTTTTCATGTGAGGGCAATCATTACACGCGCAATTATTGTTCGGCGGAGCAGGTATAAACACCTTATCAGGGTTATCTTTCTGCATCTGGTGTATAATACCAGGCTCTGTAGCCACAATAAACTCTTTATCGGGATGATTAGTAGCATATTTTAATATGCCGGTGGTCGATCCTATGTAATCGGCCATTTGCAGTATCACATCTTCACATTCAGGATGTGCCAGTAATTTTGCTTTGGGATATCTTTCCTTTAGCTTGGTGATCTTTTCACGTGAGAAGATCTCATGTACCATACATGCACCGTTCCATAACACCAGGTCGCGGCCCGTTTTTTTAGCAACATAAGCACCTAAATTTTTATCAGGGCCGAATATGATCTTTTGGTCGGCAGGTAAGCTTTGCACAATCTGTATGGCGTTGCTTGAGGTACAAACAATATCGCTCATGGCTTTTAACTCGGCCGTACAATTTACATAAGTAATTACCAGGTGATCAGGATAATTTTCCTTGAACTTTTTAAACAAATGCGGCGGGCAGCTATCTGCTAATGAACACCCGGCCTTTGAATCTGGTAAAAGTACCTTTTTTGTTGGTGATAAGATCTTGGCTGTTTCTGCCATGAAGTGTACCCCGGCGAAAACAATAATATCGGCATCAGTTTTTGCGGCTTCTTGTGATAATCCCAAGCTATCTCCAATATAATCTGCAATGTCTTGTATATCAGCGTCCTGATAGTAGTGAGCAAGTATAACCGCATTTTTTTCTTTTTTAAGTTTTTCTATTTCAGCAAAAAGGTCAAGCGTTGGGTCTATATATTCCTCGGCGTAGCCTTTCAGTTTTATTTCTTCGAAGATATCCATTTCAACAATTCAATTAATAACAAGTGTTTTATTTATATAAAAAGAAACTATTGTTATTGGTGTGTTAGTTATGTTTAAAAGTTCCTGTAAAATTAAGCGTAAATGTTTTTTTTAACTACTTATTAACAGCTTATTCTTATTTTGTTTTTAATAGTTGATTGATTTTTAAGTCTATCTGTTAATCAACTTTTATTTTTAAAACTTATATGTTAATATTTTGGTAGTGTTTAAAATGTTAGTTTCGTTGTTAAATCGATGCAAAAGTTGCTTAAAAATTCCTATCATTATCAGCAAAAAGCAAGGTTATCCACTATTTAAATACTTATTAAGTTTTTGCTTACACAAAATTAACATCTTTGAACCCTATTATTAACATAGTTTATAATTTTACACATCTAACACATATTGTATGTCCAAATCTGTGGATTTCCTGGTTGTAGGTTCGGGTATAGCCGGATTAAGTTTTGCGCTAAAAGCAGCAAAGCATGGTAAGGTACTGATCGTTACAAAATCAAACGAAGACGAGTCGAATACCAAATATGCCCAGGGTGGTGTCGCGGTGGTTGTGGATAAAAAGGAAGATTCTTTCGAAAAACACATTAATGATACCCTAATTGCCGGTGATGGCCTCTGTGATAAAGAAGTTGTGGAAATTGTGGTAAAGGAAGGTCCGGACCGGATTAATGAAATTATTGATTACGGAACCAGTTTTGACAAGACCAACGAAGGTTATTATGACCTGGCAAAAGAGGGTGGACATTCAGAGTTTCGTGTACTACATTATAAGGATATCACCGGGTTTGAAATTGAACGTTCTTTATTAGAGCAGATCCACAAAAACCCAAATATTGAAATACTTACCCATTATTTTGCTGTCGATCTTATCACGCAGCACCATTTGGGCGAGTTTGTTGATAAATCATCTGACGATATTACCTGTTACGGAATCTATGCTTTAAATACAGTAACTAACGAGGTAGAGAAGTTCATATCTAAAGTTACCGTTATGGCATCGGGTGGTGCCGGGCATATTTATTCGGTAACTACCAATCCAACAATTGCTACCGGCGATGGCGTGGCTATGGTTTACCGTGCTAAAGGCAAAGTTAGAAATATGGAGTTCATCCAGTTTCATCCAACTGCTTTATATAATCCGGGCGATTATCCTTCATTTTTAATATCAGAAGCTGTACGTGGTTTTGGTGGGATACTAAAACGTACAAACGGCGAAGAATTTATGCAAGAGTATGACGAGCGCAGGTCATTAGCCCCGCGTGATATTGTTGCCCGTGCTATTGATGCTGAGATTAAAAAATCAGGCGAGGATTATGTTTATTTGGATATCCGCCATCGCAGTAAAAAAGATATTTTGGCTCATTTCCCAAATATCTATGCCAAGTGTTTAGAGATAGGAATTGATATGACTAAGGATATGATCCCGGTTTCACCAGCCTGTCATTACATGTGTGGCGGGGTATTGGTTGATCATTTTGGTCAATCATCTATCCATCGTTTATATGCCTGCGGCGAATGTTCGTCAACCGGTTTACATGGGGCTAATCGTTTAGCTTCCAATTCGTTATTGGAAGCGTTGGTGTTTGCGCATAGGATCTACAAAAACGCTATCGAACAGTTTAATAATATCACCATACCTCAAAATATACCCGATTGGGATGAGCACGGCGTAAAATTATCAAACGAAGATATCCTGGTAACGCACAACATCCGTGAAATGCAGAAGTTGATGAATGACTACGTGGGTATCGTCCGTTCTGATTTTAGGTTAGAAAGAGCTATGCGCCGCTTAGGTTTATTGTATGAAGAAACAGAATCTTTCTACAAACAAACCAAGCTATCCGTTAAACTTTGCGAGCTGCGCAATTTGATACAGGTATCCTACATCGTAGTAAAATCTGCCATGATGCGTAAAGAAAGTCGGGGGCTGCATTATACGACTGATTATCCTCAGCATCAGGAGGTTTTGGAGGATACGGTATTTTAAGAATCTACATCAAACTTACGAAGTTTTTAAAACTTCGTAAGTTTTGTCATTTGCCAGAGTTGTTTTTTGCAATATCCTTCAACACCCAATCCATTTCAAGGTCTTTATTAGCCAGTATATCTTCTATAGTATAGGTAATAGGTACATCAGGCATTATGCCTCGGCCGTTAATATCGGTAATGTCTCCAAAAAAAGCGGGTACATAACCATAGGTAAGTGATAGCTTGCTTTCGGGTAAAATGATTGTTTTCATAATGCCTGCGGTCCAAACATTTTTGCTGCCGCCGGTTTCTTCACCAACAAAAGTTATATTTTTAAGTGTACGCATATTGGCCGCCAATAGGCTTGTGGCAGAGAAGCTGCCGCCGTTTATTAGCACATATATTTTACCTTTAAAAATATTGGTATGGGGTGTTACAATTGGATATTGCCATTTTTTCTGGGCTACCATTTTTAACCAGTCTTTGATCTTTTGGTTACCATAAAGTAGTTTTTGGTCTGCTACTTCTGGAGGTAATCTATAGAAATAGGTGGGTGTATCTATAAAATGACTAAAAACACTTGATGCCCATCCGGTTAAGCCTCCGCCATTACCCCGCAGGTCAAGTATGAGTGTTTTTATTTTTCGTTTTTGTATATCAGCAAAAGCCGGATGATAGCCTACATAATCATCTGGGTTTAAAAATGTTCTTATTTTCAGGTAGGCAATGTTGCTATCGGCTGTTAATATTTTATACTCATGGTTGGGCGGCGTTATACCACCAATGCTATCATAACCGGGCATCTTAAAGGTATCGATCTTTATTGCAGATAGGTTATCATGATACTTAAGCTTTAAATTAAGTGATCTTACATCCTTGTATAGGAATCTAAAACGTTCTGCAAACAAGCCCGCATTCAACAGGTACTGTTTAAATGTAGTGTTGTATCCGTCAGAAGTAATGTAATGGCTTAAGGTATCTATTAACTTTTTAACAGGTACATTGTTGATACTCAATATTTCAGTGCCTTGTACTACAGTTGAGTCGCTGTAAGAGTTTTTAATAATAAATACCCGGTTTCCAATTACCCGGTAACCAAATTTATATATAGGCGGCATCCACAGCGGTGTTTTTAAAAATGTTATATCTGCGTGTGTAAACTTAGTATAATCAATATTTACAGTTAGATGCCCGTCGCCCACATAGCTTAGAACGCTTAATAATTTAACATATAGCTCTGTGCTGGTTAATGGCGTAGTTATAGTGTTCCTTAAACTGTCAAATTTATAATTAAGCTCTTTTTTAGTGATGTATAGGTAAAGGTTAGGGTGTTCTTTTTCCAGAATGTTTTGAATGAGCGAAATGTCTTTTTTTATGTTTGTAGCCGGATGTGGTTTTTTAGATATTTCATCCAAATATTGCGCTTTGCTATAGCTGGTTATAAACAGGAGGCAAAGTGCGAATAAGCTGTTTTTCATATTAAAGTTTTGAGCGGAAAACGGGATTCGAACCCGCGGCCTTCAGTTTGGGAAACTGATGCTCTACCAACTGAGCTATTTCCGCTTATTAAATTACTACCTGGATTCTTTTGTTGAATTACCACGAATATGCATTTCATTGTCAGGAGCTTGCAAACCCCTTATATTTCTTAAAGAATTATTGTCAGTAAGTATGCTAATATATTTAATATCAGTTCCTTTTTCTTTTGCAACACTTATATTTTTGATCTTATCAGCAGTAAATACCATGTCGGGCGAGTGGTTTATCAAATTGCTATCCAAATAAATGGGCAGCATTTGATATTTCTTTTTGATATGATATTCATTAAGAAGTTCATCAACTCGTAATAGTTTAACATCCTTGTTAAGCGTAATGATGATCACTCCATTTTTTCCACTTTCAGGAAATTGTTTATCGGCTTCATTGCCTTTTAAAATTTCCATTGCCTTTATATTTTTCTGATCAATAAGGCCAAGTTGTGGCATTGCATGGTAATAGTAAGAAGGGTTTCCATCCAGTTTTATTAAATAAAGAGGAAATCTTTCAAAACCCGATGTATCTTTATTCAGCCTACGGGCATATGCCGGTTTCTTTACAGCATTGTTATATACCGGTGGTTGGGTAATATTTTTTAGCGGGTATACGGGTAGCTTTGCATACCCTGATGTATCTTTAGTTGTTTTACCTTGTTGCGCAAAGCCGCTACCATAAGTAGGCAAAGTAAGAAGTAGTAATAGGGTAAGGTTTTTCATAAGATATATGATTGGTTAATCAAATATAACAAATAGTATATCAACTCGCAGTTTTCAGTTTGGGAAACGGATGCTCTACCAACTGAGCTATTTCCGCTTATGAAACGCTTATGTAAAAAATTATAATTAATCTTGTCATTGCGAGCGAAGCGTGGCAATCGCGAACTATTATCCGTATCGCATACTTGCGATTGCTTCGTTCCTCGCAATGACATAAAAAGAGAATATGCCTTTGATATTACCCGTAAAAGATAAATCCCCATCATGGGGTAACGATTGTTTCATAGCCCCAAACGCTACCATAGTAGGCGACGTTGTTATGGGCGATAATTGCTCAGTATGGTTTAATGCCGTTATCAGGGGCGATGTTAACTATATTAAGATCGGCAATAACTCAAACATACAGGATGGCGCGGTTATTCATTGTACCTATAATGGTGCTGCAACTGATATTGGTAATTATGTATCTATTGGCCATAACGCGCTGATACATGGCTGTACACTGCAAGACCATAGCCTGGTAGGCATGGGCGCTATTGTAATGGATAATGCCGTGGTAGAAGAATACGTGATCATAGGGGCGGGTTCTGTTGTATTAGAGAACACCCGCTGCGAGTCTGGCTTTCTGTATGCCGGTACCCCCGCCAAAAAGATCAAACCGCTTACCGACGAGCAGTGCGCGTTATTAGATAAACTGCCTGATAACTACGTAATGTACTCGGGCTGGTTTAAGGATTAAGGGCTTCCGGGGGTACTTCTACCGCTTCTTCCGAATCCCAGTTTGGCCGCAAGGTAAAGACCTTATCGTACACCCAGATGTTTTCAGGTTGTCGGTTGTCTTTTATACTGCCCGAATCCCATTTCCCGTTTTTATTATCGTCATAAATAACCCTTACGGTAAACTTGCCCACGGAATAATTTTTATAGGTTAGAGTTGTTTTTTTGCGGATCACATCACTGCGCATGGGATTTTTCTGCGCATCTAACAATTCAACCACATAACTCTTTGAAGTGTCGGGGACATTTACATTCAAGGTAAGGTTACTATAGTTTTCCAATTTATTAATGGTGAACTTTTTTACCTGTCGCTTATTCTTGGTACCCCATATATCTATAAACGCCGCCTCATCAATGGTGATGGCATAGCTGGACTTTGGTTTCCAATGATATTTTATGGTAAAGTTTTTCATATTACCGGTATCCCTTACCAAAGTATACTTTACCTCGGCCGAATCTTCTTTTAAAGTAATTAACGACTGGTCTACTGTCTGTATGGGTAAGCTGGTATAAATATTTAAGTCTGTACCCGGTTTAAGGCCGCTGCCGAAATCAAGACCATACCTTATTACTACACTGCGGCTATAAGATTCTTTACGGCCTTTGCGTAGGTAGGTGGTATCGATAGGTTTATTATTGTCATAAAAGGCAAAACGAATAGAGTCAAAATCCATGTTTTTTGAATAGACAAAAGCTGTATCGCCTGTCCGGCTAAAGGTGGTAATTTTTTGTTGGTCTAACCCCTGCGGATAAATGATATGCAACGATGGTTTTTCTAATCGTTTATTCAAAACAAAAAGCATGGCGCCGTCAGTTGTAAACGTTCGCGTAACAAAACGGAGCTTAGTTGGGGCTTGTTTAAACAGTTTTAAATTTACGGTTGAGGTATCGTGTGTTAAATTAATAGGTTTACTTGAAAAAGATATCAGCTCGTTATCGTTGTTGTAAATTTTGTCGCCGCCACTTGGTTCGCGTAAAGCATAGATCTTATAGGGACCTTCTTTTAAATTGCTGATGGTAAAATTACCGGACGAATCTGTAGTAGCATAAATACTGGGTTTCTTTTTGCCAAACAATACAGAATCTTGCTTTGGCGTAAACACCATAACCGTAGCGTCTTTTTCTTTCAGCCCGGTTTCATTATTGACTACCGTACCGGCAATGCTCAATGAGTCGATATGCGGGCCGGTAGAAAAAACGTAGGTGAAGTTTTTGACTGTATTATTTTCATTAACATCGGCAATGGCTTTACCAAAATTGATAACGTAAGTTGTGTTTTTTTGGAGCGTATCTTTTAATTGGACCACCAGGGTTTTGTTCCCTTTGTACAGCGGTGCTTTGTCCGGTACCGGAAACATAGTGATTTCCTGGAATGGATTGTTCAGTTTAAAATATTCGTCAAATTCTAAACGGATTTCTTTGGCGTTGAAATTCCTGGTTTTGTTGAGCGGGGTAGCCTTCAATAATTTTGGAGGAGTAACATCTTTTGGCCCGCCTTGCGGTTTTTGTTGTACGGCACAGCCCAAAACAAAAAACAAGAGGGCTAAACACAGAAAAAATGGAGAGAAAAACCAGCCTTTTTTATTTAACATCATTTTTAAGCGAAATAAACGATTTTTTTGTTTTTATGAAGATTACCATTCCGATTTAAAAATAATGGCTTAAAATTAATATTTTATAATTAGTTGATTTACAGTAATTTATAGACTATCGCGACATGTGAACCATTAAAACGGATATATCAGACGGCGACACTCCCGAAATGCGAGATGCCTGGCCTAAAGTCCGTGGTTTAATCTTCATCAATTTTTCGCGGGCCTCTTTTGACAGCGATTGCATTTGCTGATAATTAAAATCCGGGTTGATCTCTTTGTCTTCCATTTTTTTCATCCGTTCAACAATGTCCATTTCCTTTTCAAAATAACTCTCATATTTGATTTTTATTTCAGCCTGCTCAATTGTTTCTTTATCAAAGTTTGCTAAGTAAGCAGCAAGGGTAGGATCGACGGATTTCAAATCATTGATAGACACCTGTGGTCGGCTCAATAAATTAAAGAGTTTAGTGGTTTGCGAAACGGCAGAGGTATTCAACTCTTCCAGTAATGTATTAACGCTTGCCTGGTCGATAGACCGCGTACGGGTATAAGCTACAATGTCGTCAGAGTTTTTTACTTTATGTTTCACCTTCTCTAAACGCTCGTCGCTGATCAATCCTAACTCATGGCCAATAGGGCTTAGGCGGATATCTGCATTATCCTGGCGCAATAGTAAACGATGCTCTGCTCTCGAGGTAAACATACGGTAAGGCTCTTCTGTGCCTTTAGTCACCAGGTCATCTATCAATACACCGATGTATGATTCTGACCGTTTCATGATCAGCTCATGTTTATCCTTCAGTTTCTGGTGCGCGTTAATACCCGCTATAAAGCCTTGCGATGCCGCTTCTTCATATCCGGTAGTTCCGTTTATCTGGCCGGCGAAATATAGGTTGCTCACCAATTTAGTTTCTAAAGTCAAACCCAATTGGGTAGGCGG
The DNA here is from genome assembly GCA_040388175.1 of Bacteroidota bacterium. GTDB lineage: Bacteria > Bacteroidota > Bacteroidia > Sphingobacteriales > Sphingobacteriaceae > Mucilaginibacter. Next base: position 50,814 of record JAZKCG010000005.1, read on the forward strand.
GAAGTAATCGTATTCTATAGCATAGCCCGGGCGGAACATTTTGGCGTTCTCAAAACCCGGTATTTGGGTCAGGGCTTTGTATTGTACATCCTCGGGCAACGAAGTAGAGAAACCATTTACATAGATCTCTACGGTATTTAATCCTTCCGGTTCTACAAATATCTGGTGGCGTTCGCGCTCTGCAAAACGGTTTATCTTATCTTCAATAGATGGACAATAGCGTGGCCCCAGGCCTTTAATCCGCCCTGTAAACATTGGCGATCTTTCAAAGCCTTCTTTAAGTGTTTCGTGTACTTTGGTGTTGGTATAAGTTATCCAGCAACAGCGCTGTTCCTGTATTTGCTCTACATCGGTGTAAGAGAAACGGCCGCGTTCGCCTTCGTCGCCCCATTGCTCTTCCATTACCGCATAATTTAGGCTGCGGCCATCAATCCGTGGAGGAGTACCGGTTTTCATTCTGCCCGACTCAAAACCCAATGTCACCAATTGTTCGGTAATGCCTGTAGTGGCTTTCTCTGCAGCGCGGCCACCGCCAAATTTTTTCTCGCCAATGTGGATCACGCCATTCATAAAGGTGCCATTGGTTAGTACCACGGCATCAGCTTCTATCTCTATTCCTAATGAGGTGCGTACCCCTTTAATGGTATTGTTGGTTATTAATAACGCGTTTACAGTGTCCTGCCAGAAGTCTACATTAGGTGTTCTTTCTAAAGCCAGGCGCCATTCTTCGGCAAAGCGCATCCGGTCGCTTTGTGCCCTCGGGCTCCACATAGCAGGACCCTTAGACAGGTTAAGCATCCTGAATTGTATGGATGTTTTATCAGTGACGATACCAGAATATCCACCCATGGCATCTATCTCACGTACGATCTGCCCCTTGGCAACGCCGCCCATAGCGGGGTTGCAGCTCATCTGTGCAATAGTGCCCATGTTCATGGTGATGAGCAAAACAGACGAGCCAAGGTTAGCTGCGGCTGCTGCTGCCTCACATCCGGCATGGCCGGCGCCCACTACAATTACATCGTATTTCCTAAACATTTTAACCTCCGTGTTCCACGTGGAACGTGCTCTCTTTTTTATTTCTAAGACCGTGTTCCACGTGGAACACGGCTTGTTTTTTGTTTGTCCTGCGATTTCCGGCAATAGGCGGTAACGCGTGGTGTTTTTCTGTGTTTTACAGGTGTTCCACGTGAAACATCTGTGGTTTTTTTGCGCTATTTTGAAGCTCCACGTGGAACTTTAAAGAACGATACCAGTGCAAATCCTGCCCAGATACTCTCTAATACCACAAAAGGATAGAAGCTGATCAGGTATGAAGAGAAGCCGCAAAGGGCCGCTCCTGCAAAGTTCATAAAGCAATAGGCGCGGCTATTTGCCTCTAATTTCTTGTATAAATTTAGCAAAAACGCTATCAATAATATAATAACGCCCAATGATGCAATAACGTCTGATGTTTTCATATTAAGCTTCTTTTAGTTCAGACAATGCTAACCAGCGCAGGCTTTTTTCATCCAGCGTATTGGTTAAGTCACCTATCTTTTTGGCTGTATCTACAATGGCGCTATTGTCAATGCCTGAGTTTAATTTGTCATTTAACCCTTTTATTTCTATCTCTAAAGCGGCTATATCTTTTTCTAAAGTTTCCATTTCTTTCTGCTCTTTAAAGCTCAGTTTATTCTTTGGTGCCGATGCTGCAACAGCCGGAGTAATACCCGCCGCCTTGTCTGCACGGTCCTGTTGCTTTTGGTCTTCCTGCTCTAAGCGGTATGACGAATAGTTGCCATTATAGATGCGCACATGGCCTTTTCCTTCAACAATAAACAGCTGCTCGGTTAACTTATCCAATAAATACCTATCGTGCGATACGATCATTAACACACCGCCATAGTTGGTTAAAAACTCCTCCAATACGTTCAGTGTGTCAATATCCAGGTCGTTGGTAGGCTCATCCAGGATCAGGAAGTTTGGGTTCTTCATCAGGATGCTCATCAGCTGCAGGCGCTTTTTCTCGCCACCGCTCAATTTGGATATAAACCCATATTGCTTAGCAGGGGGGAACAAGAACAAGGTAAGCAAGGCAGATGCTGAGATCATTTTACCATCGGCCATGGTAATAAACTCGGCTACGTTCTTTACGATATCAATTACCCGTTCATCCTCCTTAAAAGTTATACCAGCCTGGTGGAAGTATCCCAATACGGTTGTTTCCCCGGTTTCTATATGCCCGCTGTCCGGGTTTAAATTCCCGGTGATCATGTTTAACAAGGTTGATTTGCCTGCACCGTTCTTGCCGGCCAATCCAATCCTGTCGCCTTTTTTAAACACATAATTAAAGCGGTCAACATAAGTATTGCCATTAAAGGCTTTGCTGATATTATGCAACTCCATGATCTTGTTGCCCTGGCGCGCGGTCTTTACACTTAATTCGACAGTTTGTTTAGGTCCGCGGTTTTGGGTCTTTTCTTCCAGATCGTAAAAAGCGTCTATGCGTGCTTTTGATTTGGTGCCACGGGCTTTAGGCTGACGGCGCATCCATTCCAGCTCCTTACGTAAAAGGTTCGAGTTTTTCTGGAATGAAGCTTCGTCTGATGCATCACGCTCGGCTTTACGCTCTAAATAATAACCGTAATTACCAACGTAAGGGATGATCTTCCCGCGGTCTATCTCTAAGATCTCATTACAAACATTGTCCAGGAAATACCTGTCGTGTGTAACCATCAGGATGGTTTTTGAGCCATCGGTCAATAGTTTTTCAAGCCACTCTATCGTATCTATATCCAAATGGTTGGTAGGCTCATCTAATATGTATAGATCGGGATCCTCAATTAAAAGCTTAGCCAAGGCCAGCCTTTTCTTTTGCCCACCAGATAAGGTAGTGATGCTCTGGTTAAGATGATGGATATCTAATCGCCCTAAAATGGTCTTGATCTTATATTCATATTCCCAGGCATCAACCTCGCTTAATTCTTCCATTACGGCATCAAGCGCTTTGGCGTTATCGGGGTCGTTCTCTAATAGCTCCTCGTATTTACGTATGGCCTGCTGTTGCACATTATCAGCATGGAAGATATAATCGCTGATGGTAACGGCATCCTTAAAGCCGGGGTCCTGTTCCAGGTAGCCCATTCTAAGATCTTTAGTTTGTACTACTTTGCCTTCTGTAGGCAAGAACTGGCCCGCCAGTAATTTTAACAAGGTCGATTTACCCGCACCATTAATACCCACTAATGCAACACGGCGCCCGCGGTTTATACCAAGGGTAATGTTTTTAAACAGCCAGTTGTCATGAAAAGAATGGCCAAGATTTTCTACTGAAATATAAGTGCTCACGCGTTTTGTTTTATAATGTCAGATGTATAAGTAAATACACCCGGCTTGTACTTTAATGATAATTTAAACATAGCAGCAGCTACCGTAGTTGCCTTTATTGCTCTGTATTTCCTTAATGAGCCTATTAAAAGCGGACCGACGACTACCATTACAGCAACAGCCAGGCTTTCTAATAGCCTTGTTTTTTTGCGCCGCCCTATTAATACGGACGGCTGGTATATGTGCAGGCTTTTAAGGCCTGTGTTTTTTATGTCGTTTTCTGTTTCGCCTTTTATCCTCGGATAGAAGCTTGACGAATTTGCATTAGCACCTATTGCCGAAACCAAATGGTATTGTTCGATACCGTTGCGTACAGCTATCCCTGCCAATGCAAGTGGGTAATCGTGATCTATTTTCCGGTACGCGGCCTTGTCCGGCGTTTGGTGCCGTGTAGTGCCGATACAGCAAAAAAGCACATCGCCGGTTATGGATGCCGCGTAATGATCCAGGTGTTCAAACTCAACTACCAATTGGGTGAGTTTAGTATCCTTTGTCCTGATCTTTTTTCGGCCAATAACCAATACTTCGCCATAAGTGTGGTTAGCCAGTAAGATCTTTAACAACCTACTGCCAATTAGTCCGGTAGCACCCACAATTATTGCTTTCTTTGTCATAATCAACAAGAAAATTTCCGCAAAAGTACGCAATATAAATTATTGGAATAAACATTGTGTGTTTAAACACATAAACTTAACAATATGAAAAGTACATTTTATCCTGCCAATGAGCGGGGCACAAGCGATCACGGATGGTTAAAGGCCAATTTCTCCTTTAGTTTCGCGGGGTATTATCATCCGGATAAAGTTCATTTCGGGGCTTTAAGGGTCTTGAATGATGATATTATAGCCGGCGGGATGGGCTTTGGTACGCATCCGCATGATAACATGGAAATTATTACGATCCCATTACATGGTGCGTTAGAGCATAAGGACAGCATGGGGAATATTGGTGTGATACACTCGGGCGAGGTGCAGGTAATGAGCGCGGGTACCGGGGTTGAGCATTCAGAATATAATCACTCTAAAACAGAAGCGGCAAATACCTTGCAGATCTGGCTGTTTCCAAAATTCAGGAACATTGAACCAAGGTATGACCAAAGGGATTTTAAAGACGCGTTTAAATTAAACGAATTTACCACCCTGGTAACCGGGGATAAAAATGAGGATGCCTTATGGATAAACCAGGACGCTACATTTTCAATGGGCGAATTTGAAGGCGGTAAAAGGATCAACTACGATATTAAAACCGCCGGAAACGGCGCATATGTATTTGTTTTAGAGGGTTCTGTGAAAATAAATGAGCAGCTTTTAAACAAAAAAGACGCATTGGGTGTTGTTGATACTAATTCACTGATCATTGATACCCAGGTAAATACCAGGATCCTCATCATAGAAGTGCCGATGCTATAATAAAACAGCTTGCTATAGGGGGCAGGATCATTGAATGTAAAAACAATTAAGCAAAACTTTGTTGTTACTGCATTAATAACATTACCTATGGCACAAGAAATAACTATACCCGGCTGGAAAAAATGGCTGGAAGACATTGGCGAGCAGGTGACCTTTTTTATCCGTTTTGTCCGCAATATTTTTGTGGGTGGATTTGAATGGTCTGAGTTTGTGCGCCAGTGTTATGAAATAGGATACCGGTCAATGACACTGGTTGGTATCACCTCCTTTATCATGGGCGTGGTCTTGATCTTACAATTAAGGCCCACCCTTGTAGAATTTGGCGCACAAAGTATGCTGCCCAAAACGCTTACGGTTTCTTTCGTTCGCGAAATAGGCCCGGTTATCATAGCTATAATCTGCGCCGGAAAGATAGCCTCCAGCATTGGTGCCGAATTAGGCAGCATGAAGGTGACCGAACAATTGGACGCAATGGATGTATCCGGCGCCAACCCTCTGCAATACCTCGTTGTTACGCGCATTTTGGCCACTACCCTAATGGTGCCTCTGCTTTCTGTAATTGGCGATGTTATAGGGTTGTTTGGTGGCTTCCTGGCGCTTAACCTGCGCGACCATATCAGCATTTCATTATATGCTACCAAAGTTATCGCTTCTTTGGATTATACCGACTATCTGCCCGCCGTTATAAAAACGATATTTTTTGGCCTGGCCATAGGCTTTGTGGGCTGTTACAAAGGCTTTCATAGCAGCAAGGGGACGGAGAGTGTGGGGCTTGCTGCAAACTCTGCAGTGGTAACCGCATCGTTATGGATCTTTGTTATTGATGCCATTGCTGTACAAATAACCAGTATATTATTCTATAAATAGGCTATGGAACAGAAAGAACAGGTAGCCGAACATAAAACGAAGAAACCGCATGGCAAGCCAGAAGTGGTAATCGACATTAAACATCTCAAAAAGTCATTCGGAAGCAAAAACATTTTAAAGGACATCAACCTACAGGTACATCGGGGTGAGAACGTGGTGGTACTGGGCCGTTCCGGCCAGGGGAAATCAGTCACGATACAATGTATCGTCGGTATGCTGATCCCCGATAAAGGGTCACTAAAAGTATTTGGAGAAGAGGTTTCCGAATTGGGCGACAAAGAATTAAAGGAACTGCGCATGAAGATAGGTTTCCTGTTTCAAAGCGGTGCCTTGTATGATTCGATGACGGTAAGAGAGAACCTGGAGTTTCCGCTAACCCGCGTGCTTAAATTAACTGACAAATCAGAAATAGACAAACGGGTAGAAGATGTGCTGGATGGTGTTGGCTTAGCCGACGCAGCCGATAAAATGCCATCTGACCTGTCTGGCGGGATGCGTAAAAGAGCTGGCCTGGCACGCACGCTGATCATCAAACCAGAGATCATGTTGTATGATGAGCCCACTACCGGTTTGGATCCGATAACCTCGCGTGAGATCAGTGAACTGATCCTGAACATGCAAAAGAAATATAAAACTACTGCTATCATCATAACCCACGACATGGAATGCGCACGCATAACCGCCGACCGTGTGGTAATTATGAATGATGGCGAATATATAGCCGAAGGCACATTTGACGGCCTTCAAAAGTCAAAAGACAAGATAGTACAAGCATTTTTTAAAGACATATCATGAAAACAACACCATCACAAAAAATAAAGATCGGCCTTTTCGTATTCATCGGGCTATTGGTATTGGTTGCCGGGATATTTTTTATCGGTAATCAGAAAAGCCTGTTTAGTTCGACTATTAAGCTTAATGGTATGTTCAACAACGTAAACGGCCTGCAGGTTGGTAATAACGTGCGTTTTGCCGGTATAAACGTTGGTGTTGTTGATGATATTGACATTATTAATGATACTACAGTTAAAGTTGCACTTACCATAAAAAGCGACGTAAAAAAGTTCATCAAAAAAGATGCGCGCATGAGTATTGGCAGTGATGGTTTAATGGGCGATAAGCTGATTGTTTTAATGCCGGGCGGCGCAAACACCACCAACATGGTCAATGACGGAGATCGCATAGGGGCTGTAAACCCAATAGATGTGGACAAGATAATAGGCAAATTCACCAAAATGGCTGATAATGCCGGTTCATTGATCGATAATCTATCTCAGGTAGTGGCTAAAGTGAACAATGGCAAAGGTAGCCTGGGCCGATTATTAAACAACGATAAAATGGCCCGCGAAATGGAAAGCACCGTAACCCAGGCAAAGAAAACAATAACAAACGTGCATAAAACATCGGCTACGCTTAACGATGACCTGGAAGCAGCCCAGCATAATTTCCTGTTAAAAGGGTTCTTTAACAAAAAGAAGAAAGCGGCAAAAGCCAAACAGGATTCTATAAAGAAGGTACAGGAAGATGCTAAAAAGGCGAAGGGTAATTAGGAAAAATTTGCATTAGAAGGGCTCACAGAAGTTTTTCTTAAAACTTTGAGTTAGTATCCGTAATAATATTTCCTCCGCCATAGTACTTAATGATATAATCAAACGCGTTTAAAATCCTTTTTTCATAATTATTTGCAATAAATCTTGGGTCATCGATTAAAAAGTAACTGTAAATAATACTAAACTTACCAACGGGTGTTAAACCTTTTAGAGCGTGTTTTATAAAGTATTTATTTTGCTTTTCAAGGGTTTTCAGCTTAAGTAGTTTTTCATTTAAGGGATCATCATATAAAAACCCATATGTGCTAATATCCTGTTTATTATCTGCAAATAGATCATTCCCAACAATTCTTACTTTAGAAAGATTGATAATGTATAAATTACAAACATATGGCGCAATTCCAATAAATTTGGTGGAGATCATGGATGTATAAATATACATTTTGCCGTCTGCAATATTTATTTGAGCTATGGATCTATGTCCATCAGGCGTTTCATTTTTAAAATCCTTAGCGATTTTAGAAATAAAATCTAATGCATCTTGCGGGCTTTTTTGGACATTTTCCTGAGCGAGGCTCTCTATTGATATAAAACAAAGTATAAGCGCTATGTATCTAAAAACATTCATAATATTTATTAGTTTTTGAACAACATTGTTTTAAAACAGGCACAATAAAGAGTACCATAAAAATGCCCCGTTTAAATATACGGCAATATTATAAATAATAAAAGCTCCCGCAGGAGCCTTTTGTTATAAGTTGTTCGTTATAGCTGGGTCTAAAGGAGTAGTTGCAGAACGATAACGATGGATCAGATTCCCATTCTCGTCAATTAGAAATTTCTCAAAATTCCATTTAACTTCTCCTGTGAAATCCGGATTTGGAGCTGTCGTTAAATATTGAAACAACGGCGAGATATCGAAACCCTTGACGCTCACTTTACCACTCATTGGGAAGGTTACAGAGAAGTTGTCATGGCAAAAAGTTTTAATGTCTTGATTAGTACCCGGCTCTTGACCACCGAAGTTGTTGGCTGGAAAACCAACCACAACTAACTTGTCTTTGTACAATTCTGACAATTTTTCAAGATCAGCATATTGTTTAGTGTAACCACATTTAGAAGCCGTGTTAACAATAAGCACTTTTTTCCCTTTATACTTTTTAAGCGAAAATTTTTTGCCATCAATGGTTTTCAGTTTAAATGTATAAACCGATGCCGTTGGCGCGCTAACAAATAGCAATGCGAAAAAAAGAGCTAATATTTTCATGATATTTTAAATTGGGTTATTGTTTTAGTGCTGTTGGTACAGTAAAATTAGCTAATAAATAGGCGTTTAGCCAAATAGTAGTCTTCTTTTTCTGTCATTTTTTCCTGGTCGGCCGGGGTTTTGTCTGTATAGCCCAACAGGTGCAGTGCTCCGTGTATAATTACGCGGTGTAGTTCGTCTGTTTCAGAAACCTTAAAAATGATGGCGTTTTCTTGTATGCGGGGTATAGAAATGAAGATATCTCCGGTTATTTCGCCTTCATATTCAGAATTATCGAAGGTTACAATATCGGTATAAGTATCATGGTCAAGATACTGCTTATTTATTTGTAACAAATATGTATCAGAACAAAAAACATAGGTTAACTCCTGCAATTTAAACCCTTCGGCTACAATTGTATCAGTTATCCACTGTCTTACTTTTAGTTTGTTTTTAAGCTTATAGGCAATATCTTCCTCAAAAAAATGAATAGCGGGCATTATAATTTAAATAGAAGTTCAACCTCGTTACCCTTGTCGTTAAACACGCATTGGTCTGCAAGATGCTTGATAATAAAAACGCCGCGGCCGCTTAGTTTTTCCAGGTTCTCGTCGGCTGTTGGGTCTGGCAGGTGGTTATAGTCAAAACCATCGCCTTCGTCTGTAATGGTCCAGGTTGCGCGGTGTGCGGTAACCTCAACATTTACAATAACCGTTTTAGCTGGGTCAAGTTTGTTGCCATGTATAATAGCGTTTGTAGCGGCCTCGTTCAAGCAAGTCATCATGTTGGCAAAAACATCATCGGTAACATGATATTTGTCTGCAATCTCCTCTATCAAAAGCTCCAAAGAGGATATGCTTTCCCTCGTCGACGGAAGTTGTAACGTATATAAATCTGTTTCTTGAATAGGTATTTGGGTCATATTATTTACCATTAAGCTGATCAAAATAGCTCTTAATTTTTTGCTTATAAAATAAATTAAGCGCCGGGGGAACTGTTTTGATCTGTTCTGTTTGTTTTCCTTTTATTTGTTGATAGTCTTGTAATGCCTTAATATATCCTGGTGGCATATCTTTGCCCACATTGCTTTCCCTTTGTTTATCCTGTTCTCTTTCCTGTTCTGCTTTTTCGGCCTCTAATAAACGGGTGTGAATTTCCTTTTGCCGGTTTATCGCGTCGTCCGTTATTTTCCTGTTTACGATATCTTTCTCAGTTTGTTCCATTTGTTGCGATATTTTATCAGCATCCTTCACGCCGGCGCCGCCATTTTTGCTTTCATCATTGTCTAATTGCTGCAATGCCTGGCGTATCATTTGCTGCTCGCGGGCCATTTTTGCCAACTGTTCGCTTTCTTGTCCGCGTTGGCTTTGTCCCTTCGATGCGCCACCTTGCTGTTTCATCTGGTCGCGCATTTTTTGCATGTTTTGGGACAATTTTTCCTGCATTTGCCTCAATTGCGATACCGACATTTGCTTAGATTTACCTTTACCGCTTTTCGAACTCATTTTTGACTGCATCTGCGCCAAAGCATCACTCAGCATCAAAGCCAGGTTGTTCATCGAGGTCATGGCATACTGCTGGTTGCGGTTTGCTTCGGCTGTGCGGCGTTCGCCCAAATTCTCCAGCGAGTTATCGATCTGTGTGTTGATAGCAGTTATTTCGCGGTTTACGGTCGATTGTATTTGGGGCACTCTTTTACTCAGCGAAAATAAGCTATCCTCGGCAGTCTTCAGGTTATCTTTTATGTTTTTTTGTGTTTGCGCCTGTGTTACATAATTAGGGTCTGTTGGCCCCATGTTTCTCAGCGATTCCATAACTTTTTCCTGGTTAAAAGAACTGTTTACCAGGCTTTTTAATAGTTCACGCAATTGTTTGGCATCTACTTCGGTCTGCTCAGATTCTTGCTCTTGCTGCTCCTGCTGCATTTTTTGCGCCATTTGCTGCATCTGTTTGGATGCCTCTTGCTGCGACTGCGATGCCTTTTGCTTGTTGTTCTTAGCTAACTGGTCAGAGCTTTCCTGCATTTGTTGGTCAATGTTCTTCTCCTCTTTTTGCGGGGCTTTAAAATCCTGCTTGTTTTCGGCGTTATCCAGCTCTTTCAGGTCCTTTTTTATGTTTTCAAACTCTTTGTTTAAATTTTCTTGCTGTTGTTTTAACCGGTCTGTATTTTCTTCGCCGGGCTTTTGTTGTTTGTCGGCTTGTTTATTATAAGCGTTACTTTTTTGTTGCTGATCTGGCTGTTTATTATCCGCATTGTTTTGTTGCTGATCATTTGGTTTTTGCGGATCATTGGCCTGTTTGGTGTCCTCGGCTAACTTTTGCTGTTTGTCGGCCAGCTTTTTCAATTGGTTAATGCTTTGATTCAACTTCTGATCAAACTCCAGCTTTTTGTAAAGCTCCAACATCCGGTCGAGCTCTTTTTTTAACGATTTGTTGTCGGTTTGTACTTTAGAGAGCTCCTGACGCGTGTCGTTTTTTTGACCCTCCTGCATTAACTGCTGTAGTTTTTGCAGTAACTCTTTGGTTTTGGGATCAAGCACATTGTTCAACAGGTTTTCAATTTGCTTCTGCTCGTCAAGGAGTTCTTTAGTTTGCTGCTCGTTCTCGCGGCGATTGTATAGGTTCTTTTTATTGTCGCCTTGTATTTGCTTTACCAGGTCGTCCAGGTCTTTTCTTTTTTGCAGCAGATCTTCTACCTGCTTCTTTTCATCAAAAGAGAGGGTGTTTTTGTTGAGCAGTAACTGGTCCAATTTCTTCGAATCGCGTTCTATCTGGTCGGCCAGCTTAATGGCCGATTGCATTTTTTGTTTTACCCCTGTAGTGCCGGCGTTTAATTCTTCGCGCAGTTCGTTAGCATCAGGCACATGCAAGGTCCGTTCTGCGCTGCGGGCCTTTTTAGGGCCGTTCACATCGTCATTATCGGAAACCTCGAAAAAATAAGTTACCTGGTCGCCGGGTTTTATGCCCAATTCCTTCAGGTTCCAGAAATAAAAGAAATCTGACAGCGATTGGTTAAGATCGGCCTTAACCGCTTTTACCGATTCGCGTTCGCTTCCTTTATCACCGGGTGCGCCTATCCTGTAATGAAAGGTGAGCGATGAGAAACCATGATCATCCTGGATCTTCCCGTTAAAATAGAATGCCTGGTGACTAACAGAGTCGGGCTTTTCATCAACAGCAATGGTCGGCGGCTCGTCGGCAATGGTAGTGATGCGGTAGGAGGCCGAATCGCTTTGCGTAACTACCGCGTTTTGCGGATTTAATTTATAGATAGATGGTTTGTTAATGCGCTCGGTATGCTCAAACACATCATTTGTGGCCGGGTTTAAATTATACTGCTGTCCGTTCATTTGAAAAGACAAGGCCGTAGCATTTTGCGTGTGAAACAACCATTTTACAGTTGTGCCTGCCGGTATGGTCAGATCGCCGGCATTTGCCAGGGTTTCAGATTTTTTATGCAGGTATGCCGGATATTTTAACTCAACATCAAAATGTAATAACGACGGGCGAAGATTCACCTTGATCTCATAAGGTTGCGAAGTAAAACCATTGCCCACCAACCTAAATGTGGTGTTTTGCTGCAGGTTAGTGAACAGGTAATGGAACTTACTTATATTTTCCTTATCCAGTTTAAAGGTATTGTTGGCGGTTTCCACATAAACATCTGCCGGAAGCTGGTTGCCTTGTAGTTTAAGGTCCAGTTTCAGATCCTCGCCTTGAACGGCTGAAAGCTTATTATTTAACACCACAAACTGAAACGGCGCTACCGGCGCGAAGTATTCGTTATGCCGAACGATCCTTTTGGTACTTTCGGTTAAGATAGACGGCGCAGCCAGGCCAATAATAATGATCACCGCGACCGGTGTTAAGATCCACTTTAAGTACCGGGTGTTGTCTTTTATGTTAATGGCCGATGGAAAGCGTACCGGCTTTAAATTCTGAATTTTTTGGTCGATGCTGGCTTCTATCAACGCGCGGTGGGGCTCATCTTCGGCGGCCAGTTTCTTAAGCTGTAGAGTATTTAGTAGCTTGTCATTAACATCGGCAAAGTGTTTACCTATAATTTCGGCGGCTTCGTCATGGGTTAATGTTTGCCCTAACTTTAGCCAATGCATTAATGGTGGTACTACCAGCCAGCCTATCAACCCCAGGTTAAGCAAGATAAATCCGTAAAAAAGCACTCCTCTGAAAAACGAATTGAAGTTGCCGAAATACTCTGATAGCGTAATGACCACATAAGCAGAAAACAAGCCCGCACCAAGAAAGATCAGCCCCCTTAAAAGGCTGTTCAGGTAATACTTCCGGATGAAAGTATTGATCTTCTCGATCAGGACAGTATAGTTTTCTGCAGATTGCATTTTTGCTAATAAAGGTACCGGTAATATCTCTTTAAACTGTAAAAACCCCGGTAAATTATTTGTTGTAAAAGTTAAATATAAAAACCAATATAAGAAAACGGGGGGCAATAAATAGTAAAGTGTTTCAAGTTGTTTACATTTATAATATAAACCCATGAAAATGAACCGCTTTTTAAACATTTTGCTTGTTTTTGTCCTGTCGGGTACAGTCGCATTGGCTCAGCAACAGGCAAGCCAGGCCATAAAAAGAATCCCGCCGGAAGGTGTACGGGTAAGTGATAATGACAGAGACGAGTTGGGGGTTAACTTATTGGCTTTAGGAAAAGCCATTGATGGTTTAAAACAACGGAAAGACCCATTTATAAACAGCCTTTTGCCCGATGTGCAGATCTACTACAAAGCGGTTGATTATGCATTGCGATACCAGGAGTTTTTCTCTACTAAAGATATCGCTTCGGGTAAAAAGCTGTTGCAGGAAGGATTGGAAAGAGCGAAAGCGTTGGCTAATAAACAAGCACCCTGGGCAAGCCAGAAAGGCGAGGTTGTGCGGGGTTATTTGTCAAAAATTGATAGTTCGGTACAGCCTTATGGGGTTACGGTGCCGGGTAATTATTCGGCAAGCGGACCGGCTTTTGATCTGTCGCTATGGTTTCATGGGCGTGGCGAAACATTGGGCGAGATCAGTTTTATTGCCGGCGGCAAAGGCTTTACCGGCTCCATGCCCGCAATGAAGAATACCATTATGCTTTATCCCTACGGGCGATATTGTAACGCTTTTAAAATGGCCGGCGAGGTGGATGTGGAAGAAGCCCTGGCCGATGCCAAAAAGAAATATAAGATCAATGATGATGGCCTGTTTGATCGCGGGTTCTCGATGGGTGGTGCTGCGGCCTGGCATTTCGCGGTACATCATCCCGATTGGTGGCTGGCGGCCAACCCCGGCGCGGGGTTTTCTGAAACGGTAGATTTTATGAGCAAATACGGACATGAAGAACTGCATCCCACCTGGTATGAGCGTAAGCTTTGGCATTTATATGATTGCACCGACTATGCCAGCAACCTATCTAACCTGCCGCTATATGCCTACAATGGCGATAAGGACCCCCAACAACAAGCCGCCGATGTAATGGAAGTGGCCATGAAAAAGGAAGGGTTAAAACTAAACCGGATTTGGGGCATCAATATGGGCCACGGCTACACCAAAGCCGCCGCCAAAACGGTGGACAGCCTATTAGCCATAGACCAGGCCAAAGGCAAAAACCCACCACCTGCGGAATTACATTTTACTACCTACACGCTGAAATATAACAGTATGTACTGGCTACAGATAGATCGGTTGATTTATCATTGGGACAAAACCAAAATAGATGCCTTTATTAAAGGTGACAGCATATTGCTTAATACCAATAATGAAAATGTTGCTGCATTTAGTTTGATATTAGGTAAAATGCCTAATAAGTTTAAAAAAGGAACGAAGCTTGTTGTGTCCATTGACAAGAAAATTTTTAACCTTAAAATTTCATCACCCAATGATACGTTGAGATTTCATTACGACACGTACAGGTCGCTTGTGGGTAAATGGCTTGCTGGCCCGGACGATCAACCATCGGTATACGGGATTGTTAAAAAGCATAATTTGCAAGGGCCAATTGATGATGCGTTTATGTCGGCATTTATTGTGGTAAAACCATCTGGCACGAGTAAGAACGCGTTGTTTGATAAATGGTCGAAATCAGAAATGAATCGCTTTATTGATCAATGGCGGGCGCAGTTTCGTGGCGACCCGATAGTTAAGATGGATAATGAGATCACCGATGCCGACCTTTCATCTAACCTGATCCTTTTTGGAGATGCACAAAGCAATAGCTTTATAGCCAGGATAAATAATGATTTACCTATTAAATTTAATGATACAGTAATGATTTTTAATAAGAGAGCCAAAATTAACGCGAAAGACCATGGCTTAATTATGATCTATCCTAACCCCCTAAACCAAAAACATTATATTGTATTAAACAGCGGCTTCACTTTTAGAGAAGACTCTTATTTAAATAACTCTAAACAAATCCCAATGCTGCCTGATTGGGCCATTGTTGATTTAAATACGCCGGCGGATAATATACACCCTGGAAAGATTGAGCATGCTGAGTTTTTTGAAGATGACTGGAAAATAAAAATGCACATTATAGAATAATCGAATGGCAAAAGCAGACAACGCCGATCTCCTTTTATTCCTGCGCCCGTTCTCGTCACATATACAGGAACTTACTTTATGGCTGCGCGATTTTGTTTGGGACCTGTACCCCGAAAGCAATGAGCTGATCTATGATAACTATAATGCCGTGGCGTTCGGCTGGTCGCCATCCCACACCTTAGGCGATACCTTTTGCTCCATTGCTGTACCTAATGATAAATATGTTCACTTTGGGTTTTACTGGGGTGCTCACATTGCCGACCCGAAGAAGATGTTGTTAGGAAACGGCAACCAATACCGCTATATCAAAGTGGATAGCAAAGAAGACTTTCCTGCCGAATATATCAAAGAACTCATTGCTGATGCCTACCAATTCTCTATTAACAAGGCCAAAGACCTCACCAATGTGCCACGTGGAACAACGGTGGTAAAATCAATATCGCCGGTTAAGAAAAGGCCGGGCGGTGTGATCGGCAAAAAGCAGGTCCGTAAATAAAAAGATCTTGTCATTTCCCGACCGAGGTACGAGGGAGAAATCTATACACGGAAAAGTTCGGCGACCTACTCGTGTATAGATCTCTCCTTTCGTCGAGATGAAAAAATTTAAGCCGATAACCAGATAGTGATGGTTTTACGCAAGTTACGCACCATTTGCCGGTCAAATGGTGGCGCTACGCTGTCACCACATTTTAGGTTAAATTTTTTAACTGTCTTTTGCGGCGACATTAATGATGTATAAAATGTAGAAAAGTGGGTGTTTTTGATGCATATAGCGTCACCAGGATGTGTATATGGTGAACTTGTGTTTGCTTACGGGGCGTAAATGTTTGATTTTGGGTAACAAAAAACTCACGCGGCTTCAAATTACACCTATATGATAAAACCACCAAAGCATTGCTCTATATTTGTAAGGTAAACTTATTAGTTTATCTAATGATATGGAAAGTAATTTGGAGTTTGTATCAGATCTGCGTACCGTTGTAGGGCGCTTGATCAAGAAGCTGCGTAAGGAATCGTCTACCGGGCAGCAGTTGTCAATGACAGAGCGCTCAACGCTGTCGTTGCTACAGCAGCACAAAGCAATGTTACCAAGCGAACTTGCAGCAACAGAAAAGATCACTAATCAATCTATGTCCGAGATCTTGCGGCATTTATCAGAGTTGGGGTATATTATCCGTACGGCCTCAGAAACAGATAAACGCAAGGTAAACATCAGCCTATCTGCCGAAGGTGAAAAAACCTTATTACAGGTACGTAATGAGCGCGACCAATGGCTGGCCAAAGCAATAGCAGAAACCTGTAACGACGAGGATCGCGAGTTGTTGAAGCGCGCCATCGGCACATTGACCAAAATAGTAGAGTTTGAATAGGAGTAATAATTTTTTGAGGAAAGGGGGAGAGCGTATACATGGGTAATACTTTTAGGGCATTCAGGAGCCGCAACTACAGGTTGTATTTTATGGGGCAATCGGTATCATTAATTGGTACCTGGATGCAGAAGACGGCAGTAAGCTGGGTGGTATATACTTTAACACACTCAACCTTTATGTTAGGCTTAACCTTGTTTGCCAGTCAATTTCCATCGTTTTTGTTTTCGCTGATCGGTGGTGTGGTGTCAGACCGGTATGACCGCTATAAAGTATTACTGGCTACACAGGTGGCCTCCATGATACAGGCCATATTATTAGCGGTGCTGATCTTGTTTAATCATTACCAGGTCTGGGAAATACTGGCACTGAGTGTAATGCTGGGTATTATCAACGCGTTCGATGTACCGGCACGACAATCATTGGTTTATGAAATGGTAAAAACCAAAAGCGATCTGCCTAACGCGCTGGCATTAAATTCGTCTATGGTTAACCTGTCTCGTTTAATAGGCCCGGCCATTGCAGGTTTAGTTTTAGAAGGTTTAGGCGACGGCGCTTGTTTTGTAGGTAACGCGGTAAGTTTTATAGCAGTAATAGGGTCATTGCTCATGATGCGTTTACCTAAATATGTAACTAAACCTCACCCCAAAAATGGCTTTGGTGAGTTGCGTGAAGGCTTCTCCTATATTAAACGCACCCCATCCATTCTGTTTGTACTGGTTATGCTGGCCCTGATAAGTTTGCTGGTATTGCCGTTTAGTACACTGATCCCATACTATGCAAGGGACGTATTTAAAGGGACGGCGACCACTTTTGGTATCATCGACAGCTTTATTGGTTTGGGTGCTTTTTCGGGCGCGATATTTTTGGCATCACAAAAACCGGGAGCCGATCTTAAAAAGATCTTGTTTATCAATACCCTAATATTTGGCGCAGGGTTGGTGCTGTTTTCGCACGAACATAGTTACCATTTAGCCTTATTATTTGTTGCCATTGCCGGTTTTGGTATGATGTCGCAGATCACAGTAAGCAATACATTGATCCAAACCACAGTCGACCCAAAAATGCGTGGCCGGGTGATCAGTTTTTATGCGATGGCCTTTTTTGGGATGCAACCCATCGGCGGCTTGTTAGTGGGCGCATTATCCAAATGGATCGGGACGACCAACACTTTATTGATAGAGGGTATCGCGGCATTATTGATAGGGTTGTTACACTGGCGCCATTTACACCAGGAAAAGCTAAAAGCCAAACATTTACAAAAAATGGCAGAATCGCCGGCCGTACCCGTGGCTTAGTTTTTGGCGCGTTAAAATGTGTTAAATACCACATCGCCATTCTAATTTGCGTTACATTAGCTTACACTAAACTGTAAGCCATGCGATCTGCCTTCGTTTTAATACTTTTTCTTTCCGGCCTTACCTTAAAGGCGCAGGTTAAGTTTAATGGGAATATGGAGGTGCTTGACAGCAAGCACATGCCAAAGGGATGGGATTTAACCTTTGGGGGCCAAAACACCTACGAAGTAAAATTGGATAGTGTAGAAAAGCGCCAGGGAAAATACTCCATATCCCTCACTCGCGGAAAAAGCAAGGACAGCTATGGTGCTATTGATTTCCCTATAAACACACGATTACACGGTAAGATGTTAATTTTTGTAGGTACAATAAAAACAAAGGATATTAACAATGGGTGGGCGGGTTTATGGATTCGTATTGATGGCCAGGATAAACATATGCTGGGTTTTGAAACTATGGAAAGGGAAGGAATAAAAGGCACAACAGCCTGGAAAGAGTATATGTTGAAGGTGCCGTACGACGAAGGAGAGGCGGTAAGTATACATGCCGGCGCGTTATTAAAGGGAGATGGTAAAATGTGGTTGGATAGTGTACGCCTTTATTTAGATGAAGTGCCGATAGATAAAGCGCCGTTAAGTGTTACTGAAAAATATGCCGCATTAAATGACACCGCTTTTTCAAAATCATCAGAGATCAACACCATAGCACCTACAACTCAGAATATTAATCATTTGGCTTTATTGGGTCAATTATGGGGCTTTTTAAAGTATCACCACCCGGCTATTGCCAAAGGAGATTATAATTGGGATGCTGAGCTTTTTAGAGTTATGCCAAAGGTTTTGAAATGCAGCACAGATCAACAGCTATCTCTTGTTCTTGAAAAATGGGTGGATGGCTTGGCCAAGCCGGTATCCTGTGCAGATTGTAAACCCGCTAATAAAGTAAAGAATATTGCTATCATGCCTGATTATGGTAGTTTATTTACTAATAAAGTATTCACCCCATCATTAACGACCAAATTAAAATACATATTGGATAATAGCAATATTACCGAAAGCTATTATATTGAAATAGGGGGTACATCAGGCATTAATCCTGTTTTAAGGCATGAGAAATCATACGAAGAAATCAATTCGCCCGATGCCGGTTACCGTTTGCTGGGTTTGTTTAGGTATTGGAATGTAATCCAATATTTCTCGCCCAACCGTAATATTATACCCGGGGGGTGGAATAATAAACTGGCAGAATATATCCCGCAATTTATTAATGCAAATACAAAGATCGAATATGTTAAAACAATGGCCCGTTTGGTATCGGCCACACATGATACTCATGCCTTTATAAGTAATACCATATTCGGGGATGATCGCGGCAAGTTTCGTTTGCCGTTTAAGGCAGACTTTATTGGAGATAAATTGGTGGTTAACGGCTATTATAAAGACACGTTAAATGTTAAAGCTAATTTTAAACCGGGCGATATTATAACTGATATTAATGGGGTATCAGTAGAGAAATTGGTACAGCAATATTTGCCCTATTCATCAGCATCAAACAAAGATGCCGCTTTGCGTGATATGCCGGGCGCTTACTTATTAAGCAGTAAAGACCCTATGTTTAATATTAAGCTAATAAGAAACGGTAAGCCGGTAAAAGTATTACAACAGGCCATTGGTTTATACACCTTTGATTTTTATAAAGAAGATTGGGGCGGCGGTGGAATTTCTAAGCCGGGTTACTACCTTATCAATAAACAAATTGGCTATGTGTTTCCGGGGAGATTTAAAGACTCTGATCAAGAAGGCTTAAAAAAACAATTTGCCAACACTAAAGGAATTATTGTCGATCTGCGTTGTTATCCATCGGCTGATATGATAAAGAATCTTGGCAATTTTATTGCCCCCGGCTCAACGCAGTTTGTAAAATTTACACACGCGCTTATTAACCACCCGGGCATGTTTATATCTTCGCCCGGCGGTAAAGTTGGAAGTGGTAGTAAAAAGTATTATAAAGGCAAAGTTGTGGTAATAGTAAATGCCAAAACCCAAAGTAACGCCGAGTTTGTTACCATGGCACTTCAAAAAGCGCTGAATGTTATAGTAATAGGTGGTACTACAGCAGGAGCAGACGGCAATGTATCAAACCTGTCAATGCCTTGGTTTTATACCTATTTTACCGGCTTGGGCGTTTACTACCCGGATGGTACCAATGCGCAAGGCAAGGGTGTAAAAATTGATTATGTAATGTACCCAACTATACAAGGCGTTAAGGAAGGCCGTGACGAATTGTTAGAAAAAGCAATGCAATTGATAAACCAGCGCAAAATAAACGTATTGCCGTACAAATGAAATTGATAACTGCCTTTCTGTTTTGCCTCTTTATGGTGATGACAGCGCACGCGCAAAGCACGCTAAAAGGTTTGGTAATGGAGATCCGTACGGATATACAATTGTCGGGTATTAAAGTAGAAAACGTAACCCAACACAATACTGTTAATACAGACCCGCATGGCAGCTTTACCATCAGGGCAAACAGGGGCGATATATTATGCTTCTCTGGTCTTAACTACATTCCCGATACGCTGTATTTAACAAGCCTTAAATATTTAACCGTTCAACTTGAACTACGACAAAACGCGCTTAAAGAGGTTAAGATAACCGGTAACGAAGTAAACGCTTCAGCCTTTAAATATGAACCTGCAACGGGCCCATTGGGAAGTCATACAGTATTATATAAACCTGGTGGTGGATTGTTGTTCAAGATCTCAGATTCGCATAAAGAGGCCAAAAAAATAGCCAAGCTGGCCGAATTAGAAGTTAACGGACAAAAAGAACGTGAAATAACCAGCGCGTTCAATAAAACCATGCTAAAAAACTACATCCCCATTAGCGGGCAGGAAATGGATAACTTCGTTATTAAATACAGGCCTGATAGTAAAACCTTTTCAAGCAGTAACTTTAGCCTGATAGACTATGTAAGCGAATGTTACAAAGACTTTTTAAAGATACCTGCAGAGAAAAGAAAGTCGGTTATGTACCCGCAGCTTAACTTATGTAAAATAATTAAGTAAACAAGGCCGCGTTTATGGCGCGGCCTGTTCTGATATTTGTACTGGGTCAATTAGGGGCAATTTTATCTTTTTGTATCATAAGTTTTAAAAAAGGGCCGAATAACTCTCGCAGCATTTCGGCCCTACATCTACCTATGAAAAACAACCCTTTTGGGAGGGTTATAATACTATAGGCAAAAGCAATGCCAATTGTAACAAAAATGTTACATGCTGAAAATCTGACAATTAAGTATTGGTTAAAACGAACGGCTGGGTAAATTAATGCGCACGGGTAGAAAAACATGCCCAATTCGGGCAAATTAATACACGGAAACTGTTCGTTAAAACAATGACCTTTTAAATAAAAAGATGTGTTTAGGGTGTCTTTTTAAGTCCGTTAACCGTTTTATGGTTTGCTGTATAGGGCGAGAGGACCTTTATTAGAGAGAAAAAAACATGCCATAATAATTATTGCCCAATAAATAAAAGCTGAAACTATCGACACCTAATGTTGTTAATTAAAATATGGAATACAATGTATATCTGTTAGCTACCGATCCTAAAGACCCTTGCAGAGACATAATTCACTCAAGAGATACAGATCTGAAAATCAGGGTGTATTGCCTGAGCGAGGATAGATTTGTACCTAATGCCAATGAGATACAACTTTTTGGGTATGCCAATAACAAGCTATATGCTTTTGAAACTATAAATATTAATGCCGAAGACGCGCTTGATGTGGTAGGAGCGATACAGTGGTATGCTGAATATATTGAATTCCCACAGATGGAAATATTGCCCGAGGATCCACGCCCCGGGCATAGTGTGGCTATGTAATACTAAATTAAGCGTCTACCGTTGAAAGGTATTCCATATTAAGCTTCATGCTTGCTGTTGGCGAGCCTGCCGGATATTCTTCCTGTTCTATAAAGAAATACTTCATACCCGCCTCTTTGCTTTGTTTAAGTAACCCTTTAATATCTAAGCTGCCTTTACCAAACTCAACACTGCTTTTACCTTTCATGTCTTTTAAGTGCCAAAGCGGGAAACGGCCGGGATATTGTTTAAAATAGGCCAATGGATCCTTGCCCGAAGCAACCACCCAACCCAAATCCATTTCCATATGTACCAATTCGGGGTCTGTATTTACCAGTAAAACGTCATAAAGCACTAACCCCTGGTCTGTTTTAAATTCGTAATCGTGGTTATGGTAGCCAAATTTAATCCCTGCCTTTTGGCACTCTTCGCCGGCTTTATTAAAGCGTTCGGCTACTTTTTGATAATTCTCTACGGTATTACCAGAGAATGGTATGGTTGAACAAACCAGGTATTCTTGTCCTGACTCTGCAGCCTGGTCAATTGTTTTTTGCCAGTTACTATCAATTCCGCAATGGCCACTGCGTAAGGTTAAGCCCAGGTCTTTACAGGTCTTCTTCATCTCGGTAGGTGTTAGGCCGTAGAATAAGCCCTTACTGCTTGCTGCCGATTCAATTTGTTTGATCCCCAGATCTGCGATAACTTTTAATGTTCCCTGCGGATCTTTCAACATTTCATCGCGGAATGTGTACAACTGCACACCTGCGTTTCCAACCTTTTTCGGAGCAAATTTATAAGAGGATAACAGAACCGATCCAACGGCCAATGCACCCATATTTTTTAAGAAGTCCCTGCGTTTGTTCATGATTTCAAAAATTTATTGATTAATATATTTATTCACTGTTATTAAATTTAATACTGCGTAGATTGAGTGGCGTTCCGCTAAACACAAAGTACAGATCATTCACGCCCGTGTTTGGTAAGCTTATCCTGATGTTTTGCTTTAACCCACCGGAATAAGAAAATTTAGCCAATGGTTTGCCTTGTAAAGAGCCGGTATGGATCTCCACGTTTCCTTTTGCTGTTTCGGCGTTTTTACCTGCCGATGCTACCAACTCAACCTGAATAAAGCCGGTAAGATCAACTTTATTGAACTTTAACCAGGCACCGTCTGCCTTAACTGTTGCTACGGTGCTATCTCTATTAAAGACTATGTCATGAGCTTCAACGGCTTTGGATACCGGCAATATTGGTGCGCGTAAAACCAATACCTGTTCGCCGGTTTGCGGACCAATATTTTTATTACCCCTATCTGTATAAGCGGCACGTAATATAAAACTACCGTCCTGATTTTCGCCTTGCGGAACAGAAGTTGTATAAGTACCAGCAACCGGCAAAGATTTAGCCACATGCGGATACGCCAGGCTCAAAATGTATTTTACAATAGCTTTGGCATCACCATCAGCAAGGGTCGGGTGCGCAGGCATCTGGGCATCGCCCCAAACACCTTGTCCACCGGTTATGATCTTTTGAGCCAATCGATCAGTCGCACCCGGATCACCTTTATATTTTATGCCTACTTGAGTAAACGCGGGGCCTAAAACTTTTTCGGTAATGGAGTGGCATGATTTGCAATCGCTTTTGGCAATTAATGCCATAGCACCGGCATATTGTGCACCTGCATCAACACTGCCTTGTTTGGCGGCAATCGCCGTCATATTATACCCCTCTGATAAATAATTGGCACTAACCGATACCCTTGACGGGGCGATCCGTTTATTAGCCAGGCTACCATCTTCTTTATCAACCACGCTAACATTGTAATTGATACTTTGACCCTTAACAAAATAGGTCGAGTTGCCTTTAGTGATATTAATATTTACAACAGGCGGCTGGTTGCCAGCTTTTATCTCTACAGATTTACTGTTTTTTGCACCTTTAAGATCAGTAACAGTAAGCAATGCTTTATAGACACCCGGAGTAGTAAAAGTAACGCTTGGATTTGCTTGCGCGATAGTTTTAAAAGGTGCGCCATTGCGGGTTATCTTCCAGGCATAGCTTAGTTTATCGCCTTCATCGGCATCCTTGGTACCGGCTGGCGAAAGGTTAACTTTTAAGGGTACCGCACCGGCTGTTTTATCAACTGCAGCCTGTACTTCCGGCTTGCGGTTACCGCCATTATATTCAATGCGGATCAGTTCTGCCTCGGGGTTGTCTTTAAAATAGCCGTTGCCATACTCTAATACATACAGATCGCCGTTAGGGCCAAACTTCATATCAATAGGGCCATGAAGTTTAAAGTTGGGCAGAAAACGTTCCATCCCAACATAATTACCGGCGTCGTCAATACTAACTACATTTATCCAGCCGCGTACCCAATCTGTAATGAACCATTTGCCTTCATAATAAGAGGGGAAAGAACGAGGTGCATTCGTAAAATCAGAAGCGTGGAATATAGGGCCGCCTACAGCACTGTTGCCACCACTCTCCAGCAACGGGAATTTGGTGCTTTGCTGTTTTGAATACCATATAAATGCCGGTGTAGTTGGCGGCAGGTCTTTTAAACCGGTATTATTGGGCGATGTATTAACCGGGTGTTCCGAATCAAACAATGGCCCTGATTCTTTAGTAGCAAAGTTATAATGGTGGTAAGCGAAGTTATTGCCTACAAAATAAGGCCAGCCGTAGTTACCCGGCTTTTTAGCCTGGTTAAACTCGTCGTACGATTGCGGCCCGCGATGCTCGAAGTCATCCGTACTGCCATCCGGGCCAACCTCGCCCCAATATAACCAGCCGGTTTTGCTATCAATGGTTAAACGCCACGGGTTACGGTTGCCCATGGTATAAATTTCTGGCCGTGTTTTTGGCGTACCCGGCGCAAAAAGGTTTCCTTTTGGTATGGTGTAAGTTCCGTTGGCTTCCGGATGGATCCGCAGGATCTTACCGCGCAGGTCATTAGTGTTCGATGAGCCTTTTTGCGAATCCTGGGTAAACATGCCCGGGCGCTCATCCAACGGTGAAAACCCATCAGACGCGCGCGAAAAAGTGTTATCGCCGGTGCTCAGGTATAAATTCTTGTCCTTGTCAAACACCATACCCCCGCCAACGTGGCAGCATTCAAAACGCTGTACCACAACATCCATAACCTTTTTGCGTGAGGCCTCGTTAAGCGGCCCTTTGCCATCCCAGGTATATCGTTCTAAAGTGTTTTTTGATTCATTACCGGCCGGCGAATAATAAACATAGATCCAGTGGTTCTTATAAAAATCAGGATCTAAAATAGCGCCCTGTAAACCGTCTTCGGCCTCACTTACCTCGCCGGTTTGGCTTACATATTTGGTGCTTACCGCAAACTCGTGAATAACAGAGATCTTTTGTGTGGCAGGATCGTACATTTTAAGTTTGCCTTTTCGTTCAGCATACAATACCTTCCCATCCTTAAGGATTTGAAATTGCATGGGCTCTTCAATTCGCTGGGCCAGTACAACTTTGGTAAAACGACTGTCGTCCGGCTTAATATTAGTTTGAGCCGAAACATTAAAAAGTACAGAGGCTGTTAGTAAGCCTGTAAGTAAAATACGTTTACGCATAACAGTTGGTTAGTAAGATAGCAATAAAAACAGGTTTTCTTTGAGAGTTAGCTTGCTATGTCGCCGATTCTTTACAAATCGTGAAACTTGTTACAATGCGCCGACAATTTTGCCGCAACAAACATATTTAAAATCCCGCATGAAATGACAGTTCCTAACCGTATGATTTAAAAGATTTTTAATATAAGTTTGGGTTCTCCTTGATAAACCAATTAAATAAACCAATGGTTAACCTAAAATACGGTGTTTTGCTACCGGTGCTTTTATTATTGCCAAGGCTTGAACTGTATGCACAGCGCCCGGTACTAAAGGACGATTTTAAACACCCACCATCGCAATACAGGCCGGTACCGTTCTGGCATTTAAACGGAATGCTAACTACAATAGAACTCAACAAACAAGTTGCCGACGCCATAAAAATGGGTTTCGGCGGTGTTACCATATTACCGGTTACTGCCGGCAAACAACATCCGACAGGCTTACCATCGCCGGGAATGAGCCCCACTTATTTAAGCGATGCTTATTTTGCCCGCTACGCGGATATCTTAAAAGCGACCAAAGCGAATAACGGCCAGGTAATTTTTTATGACGATGTGGATTTTCCCAGCGGGACAGCAGGCGGGAAACTTAAAGAGCTTTATCCAGAAGCTACCCGTAAGGTACTGGTTAAAACAGATACGTTGATTACCGGACAACAACAGGTTAGCATCTTGTTACCAAAAGGGGTATTGATGGCGATCGTGGGAACTAATCAAACAACATCACAAAGAACAGCCCTCACCCCATTTGCAAAAGCTGGCCGGTTTTCATGGCAAGCGCCTGCCGGGCAATGGAGGATACAGGTATTTACCTGCCAACCCAACGGTGAAGCATTGGTTGACTATATGGACCCCAACGCGGTAAAGCAATTCATCAGCCTTACTTATGACGAATATTATAAGCGTTTCGCGCCATATTTTGGTACTACCATACACCAGACATTTTTTGACGACGTAGGCTATTACAGCGCAGAGCGTGGCTGGACAAACGCCTTTAATGAAAAGTTCAAACAGCGCTTCGGCAAAGATCCAGCGTTATATTATCCTGCACTATGGGAGGATATTGGCCCGGAAACAGATGCTGCCCGTGTGGCGTTCTTTGATACCCGGGCTGAATTGTTGGCCGAAGGCTTCCCTAAAGTAGTTACTGATTGGGATAATGGCCATCACTTAAAAAGCTCCGGCCATCCACCCGGCAACTATGAGGTTCAGCCGGTGGACATGAATTTCGATATTTTTAAATTTTACCGCCATCCGGATATCCCCACCATGGATGCTATCTTTTATCACGGGCATGGCCGCGAGGGGTATAAGCTGGTAAGTTCGGCAGCTACGGTTTATGATAAACCTAAAGTAGCCGCCGAGATATTCGGGGCTTTTTTAGAGGATAAGTTTACTATTAACACCATGTACCAGGCCGCTATGGAGATTTTTGTGCGGGGTATTAACCAGTTAATACCACATGGTATGTGGTATGACCCCAAACCACAATCGGTGCGCATACCGCCATTGATCTCGCCGTATAGCGAAAAGATAGCGCCGGGTTTAAAACAGTTCAATGATTTTGCCGCGCGGACGTCAATGATGCTTACCGGTGGAAAGACGGTAGCAGATATCGGGGTGCTATATCCAATAGCATCCTTAGAAGGCTATTATCATTTTGAAGCGAAAGGCCATGTTTACGGGCAATTTGCTCCCAAGGGTACAGATTATTTAGTTATAAGCGACTTGCTAACCAACAACATCCATCGCGACTTTACTTTTATCCATCCGGAGTTGTTTACTGGTAATAAATATCGCGTTAGCAATAAAGAGATAGGGTTGAATAACCCGGTGAATAAGCAAAGCTATAAAGTTATTATTATGCCTGCGGGTAAGGTCATATCCTACCCGGCATTAAAAAAACTGCAACAGTTTTATGAGCAGGGCGGTAAAATTATAGCCACGCGCCAGTTGCCATCCAAATCGGCAGAGTTTGGTAAGGATGCGGGGGTACAAACCATCGTAAAACAATTATTTAAGGTTGATGGCGAACAAATGCCGGCAAATACCATCACCAACAAGAACATTAAAGGCGGCTCCGCTATATTTTTGCCGATAGCCGATTCTGTTAGTTTAGCTACAGCCTTAAACGAGGTTGCACCCACGCCCGATGTGATCTTAGAAAACACATCTGCAGCCAATAGCGAAACGGGTAAATTGTCTTATTTACATAAAATTAAAGATGGCCGGAACATATACTACATCGCCAACTCAACCACAAAACCTGTAGATACTTTTATCAGTTTAAAAGGCAAGCTGAACTTAGAGATATGGGACCCAAATACCGGCAACACATCAACCATAAAATATGTCTCCTTTAAAAAGATCAATAATACTTTTTACACGCAGGTTGAACTAAAATTGGAGGCTGTCAAGTCTGTCTTCCTGGTAGAATCCGCTAAAAAATAAACAATGAGAACAAAAAAGGCCCTTTTAGCCCTATTGGCAATTCTATTTGCTGCGCCCGGGTTTGCACAAACCAAACGTGCGTTCAACACCACATCAAATATTGCCGATCCGGCCATGCAAAGCAACTTTGTAACGCCGCCGCATAGCGCGCGACCGTGGGTGTTCTGGATGTGGCTAACCGTAAACGCCGACGAAAAAGCTATCACCGTCGACCTGGAAGAAATGCATAAAAAAGGCATTGAAGGGGCTATTTTATACGAAAGTGGTACGGGGTCTGAATTAAGTTCTACCTACCGTACCATGGTCTTGAAAGGTAAGAACTACATATCTACCCCAACACAGGATTTTAAGGGCGCATACATGACGAAGCTGCCCGGCGCGCCCTTAAAACCCTGGGATAAACGTACGCGCGAATTGTTTAGGTTCGCGGCCAAAGAGGCGGGACGCATTGGGATAAAGTTGGTCTTAACCGTAGGCCTGGCGGGAATATCCGGACCGATTGCGCCTGAATATGGGCAGCAGGAGTTGGTTTGGTCTGAAAAAGATATACAAGGCGGACAAACAGTAAATGAACAATTGCCCGAGCCATCGCAAAACGTATCGGCCACGCATCTATCGCCTCAGGCCGCTGATGCCGACTATAAAAGAAAACTATCGCAGATGCCGGCAAAAGGCAAGAAGGAGTTTATAAGGCATGAGATAGCGGTATTGGCTGTGCCGGATGGTGCGGCATCGATTGCTAATGTGATCAATATTTCTGATCAAATGGACCAGGCCGGTAATTTGCATTGGAATGCGCCTGCGGGTAAATGGAAGATTATGCGGTTTGCTTACCAGCCAACAGGCAGGCGTGATGTTTGGGGCTACCACACGGATGGGATGAGCAGCGCGGCGCTCGACACAACCTGGAACGTAGGTGTAGGCAAAATGCTTAAAGAAATGACATTGGAAGAACGCAAAGGCTTGACCGGCGTTGAAGATGATAGCTGGGAAGGGGGCGAGACGACCTGGACCAAACTCTTTGCCGCTCAATTTAAACAACAGCATCAATATGACCTGATAGCCTGGTTGCCTGCTATTGCAGGGTTGAATTTAGGTAATGCCACCAATGCAGATGGTGTCCGCCGGGATTATTACCGAACTATTGCGGACCTGATAGCCACCAATCATTACGGGCATTTGCGCGAACTGGCCAATAAAAACGGTTTGCTTTGTTACTCGGAAGCGGCCGGGCCAAATACCTCGCAGCTGGATAATATATTGAATTCGAAAAGCGTGGATGTGGCCATGGGCGAGTTTTGGGTGCCGTCTGTACACCGCCCTTCTCCCCAAAGCCGTTTTTTACTGCGTAACACGGCTACAGCCAATCATGTTAACGGCAAACTGGTTACTGCTTGCGAGGCTTTTACTTCGGTTGGCCCGCATTGGGAGGAAAGTTTTTTTGACCTGAAGAATGTTGCCGACCAGGCTTTTTGTGATGGGATGAATTTAAATGTGTTCCATAATTTCAGCCAGTCGTTAACCGTGAATGACAAGCCAAACTATGTATACTTTGCGGGTACGCATTACAGCCGCAACGTTACCTGGTGGGAACAAACCCCGGCGTTTAATGCCTATATAGCCCGCTGCTCGTACATGCTGCAACAAGGATTGTTTGTAGCCGACGCGCTTTATTATACCGGCGATGGGATAGGACATGGCGAACAAATGAAGTCAGACCCGGCACTGCCTGCCCCGGGCTATGATCATGACAATTGCAATCTGGACGTATTACTCAATCGCGTTAGCGTAAAAAACGGGCGTATTGTATTGCCTGATGGGATGAGTTATAAAATACTGGTACTACCCAATCAGCCTGCGATAGCTTATGCGGCATTGCAAAAAATTGCCGCATTGGTTAATGCAGGTGTGGTGGTTGTTGGTCCGCGGCCGGATGGTATAGCAGGGCTGGCAACAAATGCTGCTGAGCGGGAAAATGCAAAAGGGTTAATAGCTAAATTATGGTCGGCAACGGCAACGCGCCACGTTATTGCCGATAAAACACCGGCCGAGGTTTTGAAGCAGTTAAATGTTGCGCCCGATTTGAAATATACAGGTTTAAGCGCTGCGGGCGATATCGATTGGATCCACCGCCGTGCGGGTAGCACCGACATTTACTTTGTAGCCAGCCGTTGGGACGCAAAAGAAAACCTCAACTGCACCTTTCGTGTAAGCGGGAAACAACCGGAACTATGGAACCCTGTAACCGGAGAAACAAGAACACTTACCGCTTTTACACAAAGCAATGGCCGCACGACTATTCCGCTGGAATTTGAGCCGAGGGGTTCTGTATTTGTTGTTTTCCGTAAACCAATAAGCCCGACAGCAAAAGGAACAACACGGTCTAATTCTCCCTCCCTCATCACCAAAACCACACTAACCGGAAGCTGGAATCTGCACTTCGACCCGAAATGGGGTGGACCGGCAAAGATCACTATTGATTCTTTGATGGACTGGACCAAGTTCGATGACTATAACATCAAGCATTATTCGGGCACGGCTATCTACCATAAAACCTTTACTGTGGATAAAGCATCCATCAGCAAAAAACTACTGCTCGACCTGGGCGAAGTGCATGAAGAGGCCGTGGTGAAAGTTAATGGTATTGACCTGGGCGTAGTTTGGACCAAACCCGCGCAAATAGATATCAGCCGCGCGGTTCATGCAGGCCAAAACAAATTGGAAATAACGGTAGTGAACCTATGGCCAAACCGACTGATCGGCGATGAGCCATTGCCGGAGGACAAACGATTCACCAAAACCAATATGCATAAGTTTAATAAGGATACACCGCTGTATCCGTCGGGGTTGTTAGGGCCGGTGCGGTTAATGGAGGTAAGGAAGTAGATTGTGCACCGCAGGGTCCTCTGCCGAGAGACCCTGCGGTGGCGCGAAGAATCAATTATGCACTCGCCACTTATTTATTACCAATTTCTTCCGCTAAACCGATTAGCAACCCTTCGGTTCCGCGAATATAACAGAGCCGATACGAGTTCTCATACTGAACTACTTCGCCAACCAGTTGAGCGCCATGCTTGATAAGCCTGGCTACCAATTCGTCAATATCTTCAACTGTGAACATAGCGCGCAAATACCCCAAAGAGTTCACAGGGGCGGTCCGGTGATCTGAGATCGTAGCCGGAGTAAGAAATCGTGAAAGTTCCAACCGGCTATGGCCATCGGGGGTAACCATCATAGCGATCTCTACATTCTGAGACTCCAGCCCTGTAACGCGACCCGCCCATTCTCCTTCGACTTTACCCCGCCCTTCGAGCTTCAAACCAATCTCCGTGAAAAAAGATATAGCGTCATCGAGGGATTCCACAACGATGCCGACATTGTCCATTCTCAATAATTTGTTTTTTGCCATCGCTTTATAATTAAATGTGATAATTTCCATTTCCGTCCCCGCAGGGTCTCTCGCCAGAGGACCCTGCGATGCAACGTTATTGTTTGTCCACGATGAAATCCAATGCGGTTACCCCTGAAGTAAATTGTTTAGCAGATAATAATTTTAGCTTGATTTTGTCTTGGATATCTGTAAACAACGAAATGCCTTGACCAAGAATAATTGGATTAACAAATAGCCAGTAGCCGTCAATTAAGTTAAGTTGAATAAGCGAATGCGTTGCTGTCGGGCTGCCAAAAAGCAAGATGTCCGGGCCCTTCTGTTGTTTTATTTCATTGATGCTGTCCGCAAGGTTGTCGCTAATAATTTGTGTGTTGGTCAAACCCTCTTCTTTCAATGTTTTTGATAACACAATTTTGTTAGCGTTTTTATACCATTTTGAATGTTCAACGTCATGCTTAGACGCGTCCGGCTCGTCCCCTGCGGTAGGCCAATAACTTTGCATCATCTCATAAGTCACCCTGCCGTATAATGCAGTATCGCTTTCGCTTATCCGCTTACCAACATGGTCAAAAATTTCTTCATCAACTTTAATCCAGTTCATTTCTCCGTTCGGTCCTGCTACAAATCCGTCAAGCGATATGTGCATAAATGAAATTATCTTTCTCATATAGTTCTGTTTTTGTTACTGTATTTACTTGGTCCGGTTGTGTAAAGATCAAAAATAAAACACTTTGTTCATCGCGGTGAGGGCGATCCGCGACAAAAAAAGGGGCGTTTAAGCCAAATGTGCTATTGGCTCATCTAAAGTTATAAAGACAGTCTTCTGTCCTCGCAGAATAATCTCATTAAGTTAAGCGTTTTGTCATCCCGACCAACGGGAGGGATCTATACACTGACAGGCGTTTACTTAGCAATGTATAGATCTCTCACTATGTTAGAGAGGACACCTTTATTTTGATCTTTCCGTACCCGCAGAGCCGCTCGGCAGAGAACCCCGCCATGCATGTTAGCGTCGAAACAATAACAAACACCAATCCAGCATATCTTTTTCATCTATTATAGACCAGGAATGCGGGTGTCTTGATCCATCTTCTTGATAGCCTTTATTAATTGTTGTAATTAATTCGGCGCGGGTGTTACCGTCAAGCTTTAATTGATTAATGAGGGCAGCTTCATCAATAGAATTGAAGTCGTAATAATCACGTCTCCTATTCTCGATCCACCAGTTTATATCCGGTTCAGTGTACAAGCGGATAGCCGTTTTGTCTAAAAGCCGGGCGTTTCCGCCGTTGATTGCACTGTAACAGAATGGAGAAGCAACTTGATAAGCCTTAAGATAGTCATTGGGGCTTCCACCAAACTTTTGGTTGAACAACTTTACTATGGCTTTACCTTCATCAACTGCGTCTGTGTTGAAGTTTCGCTTCACTGCATTATATGAAGCTTTATAAAAACGTTCATAATCTAAAGGAGGGTCGACACCAAAAGCTCCGACAGGCTGTATTTTACCCTTAGAATGCCCTTCCGAACAGTATTCTGCATATCGAATAGAAGCTGTTCCTGCTACTGACATGCCTCCGATAATAACCTTGTTAACAGGAATATGGTAAGTGTGAATTACCTCAGTTATCATTTCATCGATACGGGTTAGCACCAGATCGTCCGTCATGTAAAGCAGGGCATTATCCGCTTTTACTGGTATTACGCTCAAAAGCAATATTCCGTTTCGTAACGCATAGTCTTTAGAACTATTAGAAAGTGATCTTAAGGTTAAAACAAGTACACCTTTTATCGGGACTGTGGGTATGCGTTTTGTATAAAAGTTATCTGTGCTATCCGTGGGGTTTTTATAAACATACAGAGGTCTTTGAGCCAACGCGACCTGTCCGATCGCTAAAAGGAACGCTATTGCTAAGTATTTATATAAACCCATATACAGTTTAAAGATATGTATTTTTTCCCGTCCCCAGTAGGGTCTCTCGCCAGACCTGCGATGCAAATTCTTGTTCCGTATGATTGTTTCATCAATTTTGTTTAATTTAAAATAACGCTGATAATCAGTTGTTTGTTAATTTAAGGGTGTTTCATTCTGTTTCACTGCATTTGGGCAAAAATCTTATTGTCAGCACGTTAGGTTAAATTACTGTTTCACGTGTTTCACATTCGCCGTGAAACAACAACCACAACTTGTATATACAATTTTGCCGCATTAAAATTTGTTGATACCTTAGCCCGAACCACCAATTATATTTTCCTGATGAAGCTGATCAAAACCCTGTTTGGATGCGCGTTGTTATTGATGACGATGCCGGCAATGGCGCAAAAGAGTGTTAAGTTGACATCGCCGGATGGCAATATTCGGTTCGTGCTAACGAGCACCAAAGAAAAGCTCGTTTACCAGGTAAACTATAAAGATAAGCCGGTCATTAATAACTCTGGCCTGGGGCTATCTTTTAAAGACAGCGGTAACTTTATTGCCGATCTGAAGATGCTCAAGCCAGTCTATAAAAAAGGCATTGAGCAGTATGACCTGGTGGTAGGTAAGACCAAACACGTAAGCAGTAACTACAACGAGGCCACGATCCCCTTTATAGAGGACCGCGCTACTAAAAGGACTATTAACATCGTGGTCCGGGTGTTTAATGATGGATTAGCTTTTCGCTACGAGTTTCCGCAGCAACAAAACTGGAGCGCCTATACGCTAACCGACGAGAACAGCGAGTTCAATATTGCCGGCGACCCACAACTGCGTATCCTGTCATTTAAAAACTATACCAGCAGCCACGAAGGGCTGTACCAGAAGATGCCGCTAAGCGAGTTAAAATCCGACGCGCTGGTTGATATGCCCGCGTTATTCGAGTTCCCTAACAAAGTGTACATGGCCATTACAGAGGCCAGCCTGCGCGATTATGCCGGGATGTACCTGGGCAAACATGGCGATGGGTTGGTCAGTAAATTATCACCCTTACCCGGTCAGCAGGAGATCAAGGTGAAAGCCATTATCCCGCACCATACGCCGTGGCGGGTAATGATGATCAGCGACAGGGTGGGCGCGCTGATCGAATCGAACATCATCACCAGCCTGAACGAGCCGTCAAAAATTAAGGATGTTTCATGGATCAAACCGGGTAAAACATCGTTCCACTGGTGGAACGGCGACGTGATGCCCGACACCTCTTTTATGCCGGGAGTAAACTTCGAGTTTAATAAGTACTATATCGATTTTTGTGCCCGTAACCATATCGAGTACCATTCGGTCATCGGTTATGGCGGCTTTGCCTGGTACAGCAACAACTGGCCGGGCTATGGTACACCGGGTACCTATTCAGACCTGACCAAGCCCGTGGGCTCTTTAGATATGCAGCGGGTTTGCGATTATGCTAAAAGCAAAGGAGTGGCCATCCACGTTTGGGTAAACTGGCATGCCTTGTACCCGCAATTGGAAGAAGCCTTTACCCAATTTGAAAAATGGGGCATCAAAGGCATGATGGTCGATTTTTTGGATCGCGACGACCAGCTTATGGTAAAGATACAGGAAGAGATATTGCAAAAAGCGGCTAACCATCATCTGTTCATCCAGTTTCACGGGGCGTATAAACCAACGGGGTTGAGTAGAACCTATCCGAATGAATTCACCCGCGAGGGAAGCTATAACTATGAGAATAATAAATGGCTGGCCAAAGGCCTTACGCCAGAACACGACCTGGACATAGCCTATACTCGCTTATTAGCAGGCCCAACAGATTATCATTTAGGCGGCTTTAGAGCTGTGCCCCCTGCCGAGTTTAAAACACACTTTATAAGGCCGATGATGATTGGGACACGAACCCATATGCTGGCTATGTATGTGGTGATGGAAAGCTACCTGCACATGGTGGCCGATTATCCCGAAGCATACGAAGGGCAGCCGGGCTTCGACTTTTTACAGCATGTACCCACCGTATGGGACGAGACCAAAGTGCTAAACGGCGAACCGGGACAATTCTTAACCATTGCCCGCAGGCACGGTGATGATTGGTATGTGGGCACCATCAATAATAGCCAGGCACGTACACTAAAGATCCCCATGAGCTTTTTACCTGCCGGGACCTATAGCGCCGAACTATACCAGGACGCTAATGATGTTGCTACAAACCCAAATCATCTCAATAAAGCCATTCAGAATATTAGTAATACTGATGTGATCAATATACCGATAGCTGCCGGTGGCGGACAAGCGATGCGCCTGGTAAAACAGTAACTATTCAGGCCGCCATAATATAAGCGGGTTGGCGTCATGAAAATAGCCATGGAGGGAAGTTATAATAGCAGGACGCTTATCAGGGCCTATCCGTCCAACTTTCGAGTTGAATCCACCTGCGCCCTTATCAGGGTATTGGCTTAATACCTGTTGTCGCCAGGCGGTGCCTTTGCCGTTTAGGTTGTAATAGATGCCCAGCTGCTGTTTGGCTATGCTGCCATCTTTACGGTCCTTACTTTGATCCTGCTGCGCGTAGTTAACATCAAGGTAGCCGTCGCCATTAAAGTCGGCCAGTTGGATAGACGAGGCGTGTACCCACCCGATAGCAGGATCAATAATATGTTTGATCCAATTTCCGCTCCGCGGATCTTTGGGGGCTTCATACCAAACCAATCCGTCGCCAATTTGCCAGTTGTCATCGCCATTGCCCGGCCCTTCTCCCTGGCTGGCACAAACCAGGTCTGTGCGGCCATCACCATTAATATCACCTGCGGTAAAGGCCATTGTGGACATCTCAAAATTGCATTTGTTGCCACCCGGATTGGTATCGATAACATGTGGTACCCACTTGCCCTTTTGTAGATCGCCACAGTTATGCCCCGGGTTTTCAAACCAGGCGATTTGGTTCTTTTGCTCATCTTTATATAAAGCAATTACATCACTATAACCATCCTTTTTATTCAGCATATTAGCGGCGAATGTTCCCTGCCCGTTGCGGCCGATGTCAACAAAGGTCCATTGCGATGGCGCTGCGCCTTGCAGGTAGATGCCGCTGGTGGTTATTACATCAGGCCTACCATCATTATTCAGATCGGCAACGCATACCTCATGCGAGAATCGCGAATTGTCGATAATATGGATTTTCCATGGTGTAGTGTAGGGGCCTTCGCCTATCCCGGCAGGATTCTCTGCCCATAGGGTTTTGTTGCTCCAGCCACCCATTACAATATCATTATAGCCATCGCCATTAATATCGGCCACCTGCGCGTCCTCAAAACCCTGCGGGTTGCCGGGGTTGAAAATGATATAGGGTTTCCACCCCTCGGTATAACGATAAAGCTTGAATCCCTCATTGTCCAAACTACCCAGGTCGTTATAAGGATCGGCAGAGAAGCGGCCCAATACCTTTGGTTTGTGCGAATTGAACTGAACCGTACTGTCAACCACTATTAGTTTAAAGGCAACAGGGTGAAACCCCTGTGCCGTTACCATAGCGCAATATGCTAAGGATAAGAAAACACCAACCACCGCCTTTTTCATTGTATTAAATTATAGATTTATTTTCAGCTTTCACAAAAAGGTTAGGCAAGAGATTTTAGGAACACTCCCTCCATTTCGTTATATGAATGTTTTGCCTGTGTCAAGTTAAGAAACTGTTGTTTTTATCAACCTTTATTGCTGAAAGTTATCGTTTTTGTTTACTTCTTTTTTGTATGTTAGATTAGGTCCTGAATCAATAAATTATTAATACTATTTTTCATTATCCTTATTCTTTGATCAAGGGGTGAACCAAAACAAACAACATATACTATTACAATATTGCACAATATACCCCCATGGATAAACTAATTAAAACGAGCGAGTTTTATGACACCATTGATCTTGTAATTACACCTGTTATATGCGCTAACCGAAGCTGGGAACATAGATATTTCAACAAAGCATTCTCAATGCAAATTGGCTATACAACAGAAGAAATACCGGATGTAGAGGGATGGTTTAATAAAGCCTATCCCGATGAAGCTTACAGGAATGAGGTAAAGAAAGGCTGGAAAGAATGTTCGGAAAAGGCAGAAAGAAACAGCGACCCTCACAAACATTTAATGGCAAGAGTATATTGTGCGGATGGCACCTATAAATGGTTTGATGTACACGATAATACATTCGGCGACATTAGTGTGATCACCTTTTTAGATGTGAACGATGTCCGCAAAAGTAATGACGCATTAGTAGAGGCCCTGCAACAAAAAAACACATTAATGTCCATTATAGCACATGATGTACGGGGGCCTTTAAGTAACATCAGGCAAATTATAAATAGCTACGATGAAATGAATTTCTCTGAGCAGGAGATAAAAAGTATTTTGACAAAGTTGGACGTACAGGCCGAACATGTGTTAAATATGATTGGGTCCATATTATTACGTACCAGCAGAGAGATGGATATTTTTAAAGAGCAATATGAGCAGATCGCCCTTAAAAAGTTTCTGTCAAAATACAGGAAGATATATAATGAACGGCTTAAACAACAGGAAGTCGCCCTGATTTTTGAATTGCAGGATGACCCGGTGATTAATTATGACCCTTTTATTTTAGATGTGATATCGCGCAATATTATTGACAATGCCATCAAGTATACCCCCAAAAACGGCTCGATTTTTATCTCGTTCGAAAAAAAGGAAAGATCTTCAGATTTGGTGATACGGGACACCGGACCGGGTATGTCGGCTAAACAAATTGACAGCATCTTAACCAACAGGGGTGGAAGCCAGATTATTAATCGAGCATTAGACGGCTTTGGCGTAGGGCTTATTATGGCCAAAGAAATACTCGAAAAACAAGGGGGAAAGTTGCTCATTGAAAGTGAACCCCAAAAAGGCACTACATTTACTATAAGCTTACCCTATGATAGCCATGCATAACGATGTGTTTTAGGCTTTAAACAAATATCAACCTCAAAAATAGAGAGATTTGAGTATGGCGCGCTTTAAAAAAGCAACTAAGAAGCCCCCCCTTGATCCTTATAAACAGCGCTTTATGATATTATTTCATTTTTATTTTGAAGAATTGAATGATACGTCTATATTTGCAGTCCCAAAACAAAGGGAGTTTAGCTCAGCTGGTTCAGAGCATCTGCCTTACAAGCAGAGGGTCACT
>JAZKCG010000006.1:0-8487 GCA_040388175.1 Bacteroidota bacterium
CGATTTGCGCTGCAACGGTTAGCTTATCGGGATCAATGGTCTCAAACCCATTTTTTTCAAGCAGGTTTACTATGGATGTTTCGTTTAATATTTTCCGATCACCCTGATCGCCTCTTATAAAATATATCCTCCGGGTTGGCTGTTGGCTTATCTTACTTAACAATACTTTGCGGACATAATCTATTGCCCATTTAGGTGATCGCCCTTCGCTGCCGGGTAATGAGGCCACGTATAGGTTGTCGAAATGCAGTTTATCGGTATCATTAACCAGCAATATTTTGTTCTGCGGAATACCAAACTCGGGCAATACGTCCAGAAATTTTAGCGGAACCGCCGCTGATATGCAGAAATGCGAAATGTGATCTAATACGCCGGTGTAGAGTTTAATGCGTGGCAATACATCAAACAGCCAGTGATAATAATTATGGCCTTGTGGCGATACCAACATAGCACCAACACTGGCAATATTCTTTACCTGTGTAGAAAATGTATAAAAAGGATTTTTTAAGATAAAGCGTTTTAAGGGCTCAATATTAAAATGATGCGTAAACTCCTGGAACAGGGCATTTCTATTAGTTAAAACCAGACCTTTTTGTTTATAAATGTAGCAATCCTTCAAATAAAACAAATAAGAGGGTGCTGTTTGATAAAACACGTTGGCGCTAAATTTATCGGCATCATTATCAGCAAATAGTGCCGGCAGTTGATGAGTATGATTTTCTGAATATTCTATTAGATTATAGCTGTGCTTGCGTATGCCCGTATAGACACCATCTTTGGCATTTTCTTTATCTATCCATTCTTTACACGAGGCAATAATGCTTTTAGGATAAATAAAAGGGAACTGTTTGATGAATGTTTTTATTTGGGTTAATAAACTCATTTTGTTTTTAGCAGACTTCGGACATAAACAAAATACCTTACAGCTTTCCATCCCAGTAAATTTGTCAACGTATGTCCTATTGGGCCTCCAACGTACTTTTCGCCGGTGTAACCTAAGGCTGTTGCTGTTTTAATACAACGTGCAGACAGGTCTTTGTATTGAGGATAAGCTAATACGCCGATCCACCAATAGTGCCGTGCAAATATTTTGTCGATAATGTTATTTGCTGATGCGGCTTTTAGATATCTGTATATCAGATCTGTAGTTGTAACAGCACTTTGTACTGCCTTGTGGTTTTTTTGTGCGGATAAGGACACCCTTTTAGAAAACTTTCGATAATAACAAACTCCATACTTATCAAACCTGATTCCCTCTGAAGCTAAAATTACACGACAAAAAAACTCGCCATCATCATTTACACTTAATTCTTCATTCCAGGGTCCGGCATTGTCAATTAAGCTTCTTGGAGTAAGCCAGGAATGCATTGGTATCATTCCGCCATAGCCTATCATTATTTCGTTGCCTGCGTATAACTTTGTTAAAAAATCAACCGGGTTATCCGTATCAGTATTAAACCAATTATTTACGGGTTGTTCTGCTAAATGATCTTCTCCGTCTGCAAAATGTACCGATTTACAAATGGCCAAATGAGTAAATGATCCATTAAGACAGTTTAGCTGGCTTTCTATTTTGTCCGAGCTCAACAGATCGTCGGCATCTAAAAACTGAATATAGGTGCCTGTAGCCGTGGCCAAACCTATATTGCGGGCAGCAGCAGCACCTTTGTTGGGCTGATGGATGATCTTTACACCCAAACTTTCAAAGCTTTTGGCTATTTGCAAGGTATTATCAGTCGAACCGTCATCAACAATAATAATCTCTTTATTACGCCATGTTTGAGCCATTGCTGATTTAATGGTTTCTGCAATGTATTGTTCTGAATTATATGCCGGGATTATGATAGATACCTTTATTTCATCAATGCTCATATTCATTTTGCCGAAGTAAATATCTCCACCCAACGATCACGCGACAAGGAATTGGCAGGAGGCGTATTATCAATGAACCATGGCTGTGCTAACATTGCCATATATTTTTCTTTATCCTGATCTAATTCGATTATTCTATCTATTAGCTTGCTAAAATCAACACTATTAAAAAGTAAGCGCATTTTCAGATCGCGGCACAACGTTTTAAATTTTCTTTTGATGCGATGTTGCTGTGCCTTAAAAAACATAGGCCTGATATCAACAAAATCCAACTGTCCTTTTTTTTCAAGCCACATGATGAGCTGCTTATTTTTTACCTCCATATAGTCGGCGGCATTAATAAAACTTGCTTTATTGAATATGCTACTAATAAGTGGGTCGCCAAAATATATGGGGATGCTGTTGGTTAGCATAGCATCATACAATTTTTCTGTCTGGTAGCCGGGATATATATAGTTTTCGAAAGCTATGGTAAACTTGTAGTTGAGCAGAAACTGCCTTTTTCTTTCCCACATATTGCCTTTAAAAAGTTCGTCAATGCTTTGCATATTATTCATTGATCTGCCGGGAGCATCAATAGTTTTATAGGCAGATAATTGTTTGAAAAAGCGTTCGCGGTAGTTAACCCTATGGGTATATAGAAAATTGCAAAACCGGGTTTTAGTATT
Organism: Bacteroidota bacterium; assembly: GCA_040388175.1. GTDB lineage: Bacteria > Bacteroidota > Bacteroidia > Sphingobacteriales > Sphingobacteriaceae > Mucilaginibacter. The sequence goes on from JAZKCG010000006.1 coordinate 2,541, forward strand.
AGCTGTTTCGGTGGTATTATAATTATCAGGTTTTATTAGCGATTTAGGGTCTGTGCCATGCCATTGTATCCTTTTATAGCGTGGGTTAATTATTTTTTCTTCGTGTGGTATGCCAAATGCCCATTCGCAAATAGTTAGATCGGGATCTATCTTTTCGCAAAAATATCCCACTCTTATATAATTGCCTGTGGGCGGAATATCATTACCATAAGGCCCAAAAACAATAAAGTCGGCATCGGTCGTTTCTTCAAAGTCAAACAGTGCGGATACGCCGTTTACGTCAAAGACCTCTTCTTTAAAGCCTTTAAAGCTGAGCCCATTTTGAAATTTGATTTTTATTTTACGTTTTTCCAATGAATAGCTGCCTTAGTTTTAGGAATGGCTTTTCCCATAAATAATAAGAACCCAATGCTACTAAATAGATGACCAAAATGTTATTAGGAAATGTCCGCCACCATGTAGCCCTCGCACCGAAAATAAAAAATTGCTGCCAGATATAAATACTGTAAGATAATATGCCCAAATGTGTCAAAATTCTGCTATTCAGTAATTTGAAAATAATTGTCGCAGAAGGATTAATATAAGCCAAAATCAGAAAAATAGTAGCACCTGCTATGATGACATTGGCAAATGGTACACAGATATAGGATGCCGCTCCTGCATCTTTTAATAATACAAAGAGCACAAAAAAACTTATCGCACCCAATTGCATCCAATAGTTTTTTAATATTTTATGTTGGCATAAACCCGGATTTTCAATATAAAAAATTCCACCCAATGCACCGATGAAAATAGAATCAGAGTAAGAAAAGAATGAAGATAATGTGATTTCATCCAGTATTGGATAATGGTGGACTAAAGCTTTTATAATGCATGAGTAGGCAATTAAAAGTATTAACATCATTTTTAAATTTTTTCTGAAGATGATCATGATAGCCGGCCAGAAAATATAAAACTGTTCTTCAATAGATAGGGTCCAGTAATGACCAATAAACCATGAGCCACGGCCAGGCGAAAAGTTTATCGTAAAAGTTAAGCCGCGAATGATGTCCATATCTTTTAAACCGATATTTTCACGAGTGCGCCATAAAAAAACAAAAACCAGGTATAATAAAGCAACAGGTAAAATCCTGAACGCTCTTTTGATGAAAAAATGTTTTACATTGATCTTACCTTTATCTATCTGCTCATTTAAAAGTAAGGTTGTTATTAAAAAACCACTTATTACAAAAAAAACATTTACGCCTACAGCACCGTGTACCATTGCATCTCTAAATTGAACAGGAAATCCTGTAGACAACCGCGCATGAGTTAAAACAACCATGATTATGGCCAACGCCCTGAAACCATCTAAAGAAGAGATCCTTTTCAACGGCTGTTTAAGAATTTAAAATGTTCATTCTTATTAATCTCGGCTATAGCCTTGTAATAATGCTCATAAATATTATTAATACCTGTTAGGTTTGGATTAACTAAACTGGTTGAACTTTTGGATCTATAAATGATCTTACCTATAAATATTTTTAGCCGCGACCAATAACTCATATCGCTGTTGTCGCCATCATATTCATAAAATATAGCACCTCTTTTGCCTTGTAAATTAATGAGCTGTTTATTTGCTGATGATGTTACCGTTTGCGGATGCGCGACACTTAACGCGTTATAGCCGGTATAATAAACAATGTTTGCCTTTAAATAGCTTATGCGCAAAGCGTATTCCCAATCCATCATTACGTACGCGGTATTGTATAAGCCTATATAAGATAATGAGCTTCTGCGTATCAGCATATGTACATCGCCGAAAGAAAAAGAGGGCAGAAGACCTTTGCACCATTTTTCAAATTCAGGTATGCGGGTATCCGGATGTATAATTTTATGGTCATTGAACAAGCTGGAAAGATCATTGGATAATACAACATCTACCAATGGGTGTTGCAGCATATGGTCTTTACATTTTCTGATAGACTGATAATCAAAAACATCATCATCAATGATCTTTTTAATCAGGATACCTTTTGCCATTAACATGGCTTTGTTCCAGGCATGGGCTTGGTTCTTGTCGGGTTCTGATAGAAATTGGTGGATTTTTCTTTGCTCAAAAAGTTGCTGCAGGTATTCTTTTGTACCATCTGTACTGTTACCGTCTACAATAACTATTTCTTCACCGGGTTGCAATTTGGCCAGTAGTTTTTCTAAAGTTATTTTCAAAAACGCCAGCCTATTGTAAGTAGCTATAATGTAAGATAACTCAATCTTCATTTACCGTAATAAAATTGTTTTTGTAGTGTTTTCTTCTGTTAACGAAAAACAAATCTGCAAAGAATTGTCTGAATGACTTTTTGATATCTATTAAATAGATACCCAGCTTATATTTGGAGGTCAGCATATCAAAATCCTTACGGTCGATAGTGTTAAGGGTATCTAACTCACTAAATTGTGCTTTAATGGATCTGTCGATAGCCATTAACTCATTAATATAAGGCTTGTAAATATTTGCCACTACATTTTCGGGGATCTGGTAACCGCCTGTATGCCACTTTTTGTTTGACAGGCAATTCAAAGCATGAAAGTGGTAGAAATATAAATTTGTGTTCTCTACCATTATCTTATCTGCATTTATATCAACATTAAAACCGATAGCGTTCCATGGGGCCAGACCGGCACCGGGTTCTTTGCAAGTTTGTACGCCGTCGAACATATAGGGCCATGAATCCAGGTATTTTTGGTCACCCATTTTGCCATCTTCGTATCTGGCGTAACACCATTTTAGACAAGCATCGGCCCACCAGTTTAATACAGCTAAACCAGCCAAGGTATTTTTAAATGTGGTAAACTGAACACAATAAATACCCGATATAGCGCTTTGATCATACCGATGATAATAATTATGCGGCGTGATCAACACCGAATTGTCGTCCATACAGGTTATTAACGGGGTGGGGTCATCATAAAAATAGATGTCGGCATCTATATAGGTGCAATGGTCTAAGCCAAATTTTTCAATACAATATTTTACGGTGAACGGGGTACATGTCCAACAATATTCTGCCATTGTACGGCTTGCTTTCACCGCTAAAAGCTCGTCGTTCTCAAAATTATTGAGCGTAATTATTGTAGTGTGCGCTAAGTGTTGTTGCGATAATACCTGGTAGGTAACATCGTCAAAGGCAACAATATATAAATGGAACTGCGGGCAGTTTTTTAGCAAAGAGTTGTATAGAGCCAATCCTTTAGCCAGGTATTTTACATTGAAAAGGGTGGCGAAGTTTAATGACATTTTATTTCACAGCCTCAACGAAAAGTGAATCAGGTTTTCTTATTTTATTATCCACTTGATCTAATTTAAATGACGACCAGTTACTAATATCACTTTCATTAAAATCTTTCTGAGCAATATGCTTAAAGCCGATAGTATCCAACAGGTGTCTTATTGAATAAATATCATACATCCACTGGTGGATTTCGCCCGATTGCCTAAACCAAGCTAATTCCAAGAGTTTATATTCTTTTGAAAAGAGCAGTTTTAACAGCCATTGTCTATAATTACGGAGTGATAACAAGCGCCTGGCAAAATGATAAATTTTTCTGCTGAACAATTGTTTTTTTTGCGGTACAGCGTTTAGTATGTTTTTTCTTAACATTTCGCCTTCGTAGCCAATACGTTTTATAACAAAATCTTCATTTACTAATTTTTTTTCTGCAAGATATTTAAGCATTTCTCCCCCTCCATTATTCCTTACTGTTTGGTCATACATTTCAATCATCATCCATTCATAATCTGCACGTATTTTTCCATTATCGGGTTCTTTTTTACCTAACATTAAAAGGCGGGCATAATTGTTGACAATTTGTTCCAGGTCTGGTACAGCTATTCTTAGGATACCACCGGGCTTCAATACACGATAACATTCTTTAATAAATAAAACACCATCATCTTTAGAGAAGTGCTCTAAAACGTGCGAGTGATATACAACTTCAAAAGTATTGTCTGCAAAGGGGATGCCTTTAAGAAGATTATGTGCTATAACCCCCTCACCGTTTTTTGAAAAATCAACATTGACCCATTGAGCGTTAAAATGCGATCCGCAGCCAAGATTTAAATAAGGTAATTTAGTCATGCTGTTTCCTCTCTAAAATATATCCCAACCAGTAAACATTGGTACCATCATCTAAAACCAAATTATCTATGACGTCACTTTTAAATTCATGCAAAATAGTATAGTGTCTGGTTAAATTGGTTTTGAAATACTCATTATTGAAAAACCAGGCAGGATAGGAGGCTTCATATATATCTACAGGTACATTTTGTATAGTGAGCCTGTCTGTAGGTTCATTTGTAAAAGATGTTCTATCAATAATAATATATTTAAAGTTATAAGCTATTATCTCATCTAAAAACGCATATGGCTTCTCAAGATATTGCAACACGCTTGATAGTATCAGGACATTGGCAGTATTACGATTAACAGCCTCATTAATCGAATAAAAAAAATGGAGTTTATCGTCGGCTATTTCTTTATTACCGGTTTCAACATAGTGTTGCTGCTCTACAACATTCCATGAAAAGTTAATATTGTCGGGTATCAGATCTTTATTTTGAAAATAGGTTGAGCCCAACGAACCTCCAAAATCAACAACATTTAACCGATCATTATTCTCATGTGCAAATTTTAAAAGATGTGAAGTTATGGCCTCATTATATAACGGGTGTTCAAATAAAACCGAATCCCGTTCGGCAGCGGCTTCTCCATTTTTTACTTTTAGTATTGCCTCCTTTGTTTTGTTTAAGATTACTGGATCTTCATAACCTGAGCATAGTTTTCTTGCTTCATCCCAACTGGTGTAATTTCCTTGCCACATAGACTTATTTTGAGGGTGGGGATGGAGTTTCCTATAAAGTTTACTTAAGAAAGCAGGGGCTAAACCTTTTGAAACGCTCCGAATTGCCAATTTGGTTCTTGCTATTCCCGATGGTTGATTAACCATAGCATAACCGACAATCATTTTGTTAATAATAGTCGGGTTTTCTGTCACAGACTGCTTTTCGATCTTGATTTTTTTTACTGCAAATTTTATTTTTTTTGAATAATTGTCAGTACCTCCATGCGTTGCATCGGCACCAAAGCCAATGTTTTTTGTTACCGAGTTGCGCGGATATAATGAGAGTTTATTTTCAAGATAGGCAACTGCCTGCCACCTGATGGCCCAGGAACTTACATTGCCTTTAATTTGATCTATGAGCATACTTTCAAAATTATAAGCCCCGTATAGATTGAATTTTTCAATTAATCCTTTTTCTCTTAACTTGTTTAACAGTAATTGCGGATTAGGCTCAAAAAGCTGCCAGCGGTCTTTCCAGGTGGCCCATCCCCAACAATCAGGGATGGGGATGAAAAAAGTATCCGGTACCTGTTTATCAGTCGCAAAGAAATTTAAAGCGCCAATACTTAAAACCTGTTGTTCGGTTTCATAAACATTCAACGCATCATTCATATATTGCAGAAAGTGTTTTGAAGTTAGCAGGTCATCTTCTAATACAATAACTTTTCCGTGTTTATTCACCACTTCGGTAACGCCCTTAATTACAGAATTTGCCAAACCCAGGTTGGTGTCAGCTTCAATAATGAACACCTCTTTACACCATTGCTCTTGCCTGATCACTGACCTTGTTTTTGCTATATTGGCCAATGCATCGGCACTTGAATCCTTTTTGGGCCCGTCGGCATAAATATACAGAATAGACTGATCTGCCAGCGGATTAAGGGCGAGTGCATTCAAAACCTGCTTAGTATGTTCAGGGCGGTGATAGACAAATAAAACTATCGGGGCAAGAGTAATAGCTTTAAAAAAAGCTTGTGGCATATGTAGAGTGTCAAATATATTTCTGTTAATATTATTAATTAACTCAAGTTGTTAGTTATGGTATTATTTTGTTTAGAGTAAAAGC
>JAZKCG010000007.1:0-69787 GCA_040388175.1 Bacteroidota bacterium
ATCGCTGACAAATAAATGACAGTAATAACTAATTTATAATTATTCTAAATAATGATGGAAATCACTTTTTTGCCGAAAAAACTCAGTTGTTTTATAAGGTTGATAACCAGCCAAATATTGTTAAAATGTTTTAATGACGTTCAACAATTTATCAAATCTAACAAATAGTTGGTAAACTAAAATCCGGACAACACCAAGTGTAAACTTTTTTAGGACTACGCAGACACATCTTTCAAAAATCGCATCGTTAGGTGCAAAAGGTCAGCAATCGCTTTCAACTTTTTTTACTTTCCGCGCAGCGATAATGTCATTAAATTAACGTGAGTTCGATATAAGAAAAACATGCCCCATCGGGGCTACCTATTTGTAGAAAAATTTTAATATTACATTATGCCCCGTCATGGGGCTACCCATGTGCGTATTTGGGTAGCCCCATGACGGGGCAAACTAATCTTTTTTATACTACTTGCTACAAATAGGTAGCCCCGATGGGGCATACTGTCATGTCGAATCCTTATATCGAACTCACGTTAAGTTAAGAGTTTTGTCATCTAACATAGTGAGAGATCTATACACGGATATGTCGCCGAACCTATCTTGTATAGATTTCTCCCTCGTTCCTCAGTCGAAATGACATTTTCCTTTGTTAAATCGCTTAACTTAATGACATTGGCCTATGGGCTTTTAATTCAAAGATGTGTCCACATAGTAGCGATACCGGGGCAGATCTAAAGAGGACATTATTGAACATCACCAAAGTACGACCCATATATGGTTGTTGAATAAGAAAGCTAAGTAATTTTCAATCTACATAAGTTCAATCTTCAAATTACATAGAATTTATTTTCAATTTACATGAAATATATTGCTTGTTGCAAAAGCTTTATTGCCCTAAAAGCCAGGCAAATATCAACGGTACTACAATGGTGGCATCACTCTCGACAATAAATTTTGGCGTATTAACGTCTAATTTACCCCAGGTTATCTTTTCGTTAGGTACCGCGCCCGAGTATGAACCGTACGAAGTTGTTGAATCAGAGATCTGGCAGAAATAGCTCCAGAACGGGATATCCTGCATTTCCATATCCTGGTAAAGCATCGGCACAACACATATTGGGAAATCGCCGGCTATACCGCCACCGATCTGGAAAAAGCCTACACCTTTACCACCTGAATTTTTTGGGTACCAGTCTGCAAGCCAGGCCATGTATTCGATGCCACTTTTCATGGTGGTAGCTTTAATTTCACCTTTTATCACATACGATGCAAAAATGTTACCCATGGTTGAATCTTCCCATCCCGGTACTACAATCGGCAGGTTCTTTTCGGCAGCGGCCAGCATCCATGAGTTTTTGGGGTCGATCTCATAGTATTGCTCCAGATCGCCGCTTAACAACATTTTGTACATGAACTCGTGCGGGAAATAGCGCTCGCCATTATTATCAGCATCTTTCCATATTTTATGGATATGTTTTTGTAACCGGCGGAAGGCTTCTTCTTCAGGGATACAAGTATCGGTTACGCGGTTGTAGTGGTTCTCTAAAAGATCCCATTCATCCTGCGGGCTAAGATCGCGGTAGTTAGGTACCCGTTTATAGTGCGAGTGCGCTACCAGGTTCATAATATCTTCTTCCAGGTTAGCGCCTGTACATGAAATAATGTCAATTTTACCCTGGCGGATCATCTCGGCCAGCGAAATACCCAGTTCGGCAGTGCTCATAGCGCCTGCCAATGTTACCATCATTTTTCCGCCTTCCAGCAAATGGGTTTCATAGCCTTTTGCGGCATCCATTAAAGCGGCAGCATTAAAATGCAGATAATTTTTTTCAATAAACTGAGATACGGGTCCTTTGGTTGTGCTCATCTTTATACCTTATAAAATATTGCGCAAAAGTAGGTATTTTGATGTAAACAGAGTTTTAAATTTTAAAATGGGGTGTAAAACAGCGGTGACTCACCCTGCAATCACCGCCACCATCAATCCACCAAATTTTTCGTATATTACATCAACCCGACTCCTATATCCCGCTTCGCGATAGCAAACAAAAAATAACTTTTTAAAATCGCCCAAACAACACAAAAGTTCTTTGAATTATCGTAAAATACTATTTATCAATAGTTTAATAAAAAACATTACTACCGGCATAAACCTATATACCCGATAAATGGTAAAAATTACTACCGGCTAAACGCCTGATACCCGAAAAACGACAAAAATTACTACCGGTATAACCATTAATACCCGAAAAACGCCTGATTTTACTACCCGCAAAAGCCCTCATGCCGGTGTGAAATATTTTTAACCAGCGAACAGCAGTCCGAATGAGTAACCGCCGATTTCCAATACTCAGCCTTTAGGTTTATCTTCGGCCCGTTATCTACTATGAAAAAACTTTTATTATCATTTCTCCTAATCACTATCGCGGGGAGTTTTAGATCTGCATGGGGTCAAAATATTATCCCCCATTTTATCCGGAAGATGTATTTTGAGAAAGACACCACCAAACGCGCCAGTTTTGTCGTGTTGCCGGTATTATCATCGGCACCGGAAACAGGCTTAGAAATTGGCGGCGCGGGATTGTATTCCTTTTATGCAGATACCCTTCACCCGGATACTCGCGTATCTAATATCTATGCTTACGCAACCCTTACTACTAAAGGACAAAACAGGCTAAGTTTAAGCAGTAGCTATTGGTCATCTCAAAATAAATATCATTATACGGCAAGTATCGGCAGGATTGACTTTCCGTTCAGCTTTTATGGCATAGGCAATAACACCCGTAAAGCTGATGGCGATAATGTTGGTCAAAAAAGATATCGCCTGATGCTGGAGGCGCAAAAACTAATAGCTAAAAACATCTACGTTGGCCTTGTAGGTGGTGGATATAAATATGACTTTAACGACAGCAACCCTAACGGAATATTCAATACTGACCCATTGGTACAGGATCGCTCCGGAGGTTCATTTTTATATGTAGGGCCAAGCTTTATTTATGACAGCCGCAACAACAACACCTATACCACAAAAGGCATGATGCTTAATGCTTATTATAATATAATGCAGGGCGTATTTGGCAATAATAGTTATAGTGGAGGATTTTTAAACGTGGAGTACACGCAATTTATAGCCATAAGTAAGAAACTGGTTTTGGGTCTTGATATACAGGAACAAAGCTTAACCGGTAGCCGGTCGCCTTTTTATTTGTTACCGCAGTTGGGTAGCGATGAAATGATGCGGGGATACTATGGTGGCCGCTACCGCGACCGCAATTTCATTGCCGGCCAGGCCGAATTTAGATACCGCATCGATGAACGTTTTGGTGTAGTGGGGTTTGTAGGTGCAGGCGAAGTGTTCCATTCGGCTTTTAGCGCGGCACAGCTAAAACCCAATTATGGTGGTGGCCTGCGTTATTTCTTCGACATTGAAAAAGGCCTGAGCATACGCGCCGACTACGGCGTTGGCCAAAGACCAACCGGCGAACAGCGCGAAAGCGGCTTTTATATTGGGCTGGGGCAAGCGTTTTGATGTGCAGATGAGTGGATATGCAAATTTGATGTGCAAATGCGTGGATATGCAAATTTGATGTGCAAATGCGTGGATATGCAGATGTGCAAATGATTAGATAATTACCAGATTTCTGCACATCCGCACATTTGCATATCTGCACATCAAATCTTAATCATGAAATCCTCCTTAACCTGCCCTTTTCTAAAATATACCAATCCTATCCAAAACAGGTCGACAGTAATTGTTACCTGCGGATGTGCTTTTATCTGTGTCCAGGCTTCTTTCATGTCTTCGCTGCGGTAAATTCCATCAACTATCAAAAGGGTGCCATTATGCACTTTGGGCAGGCATGATTCAAAGTCCTCAAGGATAGACTGGCCTTCTTTTATAAAAACACAATCAAGTTGATCTAAATTTTCAGCGACACTAAGAAATTGCGCCTTGTTCTTAACGCTGTAAACTTTTGTATCAGGCGCGGCCTTTTGCAGATAGATGGTGATATTGCCTACTCTCGTACCCATCTCAACAATATTCCCGGGATGCCAATCGGCTACCAGTCGGTAAACAAGTTGTGCTATTTTCGGTGATATAGCAGCATTACGTTCAGCTGCATTTAATCTTTTACGATTTTTTTCGACCTCGGGATATACTTTTTTGGCATCAAAATCGTAGATAACTTTATCAACCAGCCTGTATACAAATGGGGAGTGTAAGCCATGCCTGGTTTTGGCCTTTAGCCGGTACATCAGGTAATCTTTAGCTAACCTTATATCAAACATGGTTGTAAAATTATACAAAGGTTTGTATTTTAGCAGTACGTAATGATAAATCTAACAGAAGTAAACTCATTAATACGCCTCCTGGACGACCCCGATCCGGAGATATACAGCCATGTACATGATAAATTAATATCGTACGGGACAGAGGCTATAGAACACCTGGAATCGGCCTTTGAACAAGCTTTTGATGCTATACAGCAAGAACGCATTGCCAACCTGGTACATGAAATACAATTCGGTATTGTAAAAAACGACCTGAAATTATGGCACCAAAGTGGAGCTTTTGATCTGTTGCAGGGCATACTCACTATTAATCGTTACCAGTACCCTGATCTGGACGAACAGAAGATCATTAACCAGATTGAAGCTATTAAGCGTGATATCTGGATCCAAATGATTAACGATGCCAGCCCGGTTGAACAGGTAAAGTTGATTAACCATGTTTTTTACCATATGCATGGGTTTAGCGGCAATACTACTAATCACCAGGACCCGCAAAACAGTTATCTTAACCAGGTAATGGAAAGCAAAAAAGGCAACCAGATCTTACTGGCCATTATTTACTCGGTAATAGCGCAAAAACTGGATATACCGGTACACGGTGTAAACCTGCCACAACATTTTATTCTGGCTTATGTTGACGAAACCCAGGAAGACGAGTTTGAAAGCGGCATCCTATTTTACATCAACGCGTTTAATAAAGGCTTTATTTTTGGCCGCAGGGACGTTGATATGTTCTTAAAACAACTTAACCTGACCTTCGACAAGCAATTTTACGAACCCTGCTCAAACACCGATATCATTAAACGCGTATTGCGTAACCTCATCAGTTCATATGAGCATTTAGGATCGGCCGAGAAGGTTGATGAACTGAATGAGCTATTAGCTATTTTAGGCTAATATTTAATAAACCCTTATCCTTTAAACCCTCCATGAAAAAATACCTCATCCTGCTGTTTATTTTTTGCAGCACATCAGTCTTTGCGCAGTTTAAGATCAGCGGCAAAATCAAAAACTATACCGGTCATGAAGATTTGAAAGTTAATATCCCCGTAGTTTATGGTTATAGCGATGCCAACTCTGTAAAAATACACGTAGCCAAAGATGGATCATTTTCAACCACCTTACCAATTAAGGAACAAAAATTTGCCGACCTTATGTTTCGTCAAACGTTTCACGTGTTACTGCTTAGCCCGGGCAAAGATTTAACCATTGAATTGAATGAAGCCGATGGTAAATTTAAAATATTGAAAGGCACATCCCTAATCGAGAACAATCTATTGCAAACTTTAAACATAGAAGAGTACCCTTTCTTTTTGCAAAACAGCGATACGTATATCGCCCTAAGCCTTGCAGATATGCAAGCAAAAATGGTTAAACCGTATTTTGCTGTACGCGATAAAAAGATAGCACTGATCAACAACGCTGCTATCACACCAAGAAATAAAAAGTTAATAACTGCCGAACTAAAATCTGCAGCCTATAATAATTTATATGAGTTAATAGAAGTTAGCAGTCAGTATAGAAAAACTGTTGATGCCTTAATAATTGACGTATTCAATAAAGCAAGCGTAAAGCCGGAAGCATTACCTGCAGGGCCAAAGTATTATAAATTTGCTAATAATTACCTGGGCTATATTCATACTAAAACTAATTTAAACAAACAATCCCAACCTTTGTCTCCCATGACAAGGTTTGCCCTGGCTATAAAATACTTACCCGATGCTGTGACAGAGCAAATAACCTATCAGCATATTATGCTGGCCTATTATAATAAAGATAAGGCTTCGGCAGAAGCATTAGCCAAAGTATTTAATGACAGGTTCCCAAAAAGCAATTATACGGCTGATATTAAGAAGAAAATAAGCTTGCTCTAATAAAGTATATTCAGAATATAAATTCGATAAAGCAACAACGTCAATAGTTTCATACCGATGTTTTTATTTAAGCAAAATAATATTCTGCGTGCATAATAAATTTTAAATTTCCTTTGCTAAACATGCTGTAAATTAGGTAAATTGCACTTCCTGAATTATATTTTTAATACGCAAAGAAATGACCGAGACGCTGGACATCAAGATCACCAAAACCACCAAATCGCGTTTAGCAGAAACAGATTTTAGTAATCTGGTTTTTGGACGCACTTTTTCTGACCACATGCTGGTAGCAGACTATGCTGACGGCGAATGGAAAAATTTTGAAATTGTTCCTTACGGAGAAATTACGGTCAGCCCCGGTATTTCATCATTGCACTACGGCCAATCTTTTTTTGAGGGCATAAAAGCTTACAAACATGCAGATGGACAAGTATCTATATTTCGCCCGGACAAGAACGCACAACGTTTTAACAAATCGGCCGAGCGTTTGTGTATGCCGACTATTCCTGAGGATGTATTTCTGCAAAGCCTTGCCGCTATTGTAGATATTGACCGCGACTGGATCCCTACAGAACCTGGACATTCTTTATACATAAGACCGTTCATGTTCGCTACCGACCAATATTTAGGTGTAGCGCCATCAAAAACTTATAAATACATGGTATTGACCTGCCCGGTTGGCCCCTATTTTTCTAAACCTTTAAGGGTGAAGATAGAGACTTATTATACCCGCTCTGCAGCAGGTGGTATGGGTTTTGCCAAATCATCAGGCAACTATGGCGGATCAATGTATCCGGCCAAAAAAGCTACTGAAGAAGGTTTTGACCAGCTGATCTGGACAGATGCCAAAGAGCATAAATATATTGAAGAAATGGGCGCTGCTAACGCAATGTTTGTATTAGACGGCAAACTGATAACCCCACTAACCCAGGATACCATATTAGATGGCGTAACCCGCGATACGGTAATTACCCTGGCAAAAGATGAAGGGTTCCCTGTCGAAGAGCGTAACGTTTCCGTAGCTGAAATTATTGAAGGCGCTAAAAATGGCAAATTGACTGATGCCTTTGGTGCCGGCACTGCTGCTACCATAGCACCGGTTGGCTCTATCAGCCATAACGGCGAAGAGTACACGCTGATAGATCCGGCTAAGAGAGAGTTCTCTAAAAAAATATTAGCTACGCTTGATGCCATCCGCTACGGTAACGGCCCTGATATACATGGTTGGAATTATTTGGTGTAGAAGATTAGTGATTGAAGATTAAAGATTGGTATCTGCTAAGCTGCTAATCAAAAGAAAGCCCTTGCAATTGATGCAAGGGCATTTATATTTAATAGAACAAGCCTAATCTTCAATCTTTATTAACCAATCTTCAAAGATCAATCCACGCTAACGGTTAATCCTTCTTGTTGTAATATTTTTCGATAAACTTCTACTTCGGTAAAAGAACCTTCTAATACAGCGCATTTACCTTCGTTATGTACTTTCCAGGCAATACGCTCGGCCTGCGGTTCTGTATAATCAAGGTATTTGATCATACAATTAATAACATGATCAAAGGTGTTATGGTCATCGTTCCATAAAATTAAACGATGCATCTCTTTAAATCCCGCCAATAACTCCTCAAGCGTAAAGGTTTGTTCCTGTGTTTCTGTAGTCGACATGTATGCTTACAAAATTAACTAAAAATTGTTATTAAAGTATAACTACAATATCAGCCTAAAACTTGTTCTTCCACATCATGCTTTCAACCGGGCGCGTGGTTTTGTTATTATACTTGGCGTTGTCTTTAGTGTTGTATAAGGTTTCAATATCGCCTTCAACTGCAAAATAGATTAATTGGCCTATAGGCATACCGGCATAAATCTTAACAGGTTGCGCGCATGATATTTCCAGGGTCCAGGTATTACAAAAGCCAACATCGCCTTTGCCTGCTGTGGCGTGTATATCAATACCCAGTCTGCCGGTGCTTGATTTACCTTCTAAAAAAGGTACGTGCTGATGGGTTTCTGTATACTCGACCGTTACACCTAAATAGAGAGTATTAGGTTGCAGGATAAAGCCATCTTTAGGTATCTCAAAATTATCAATCTCATTATGGATCTTAGCGTCAAGCACACGGTTCTTATACGTAGCCAGGTATTTACCCAGATGTACATCGTACGAGTTTGTGCCTAAACATTCTCGTTTAAATGGTTCAATTATTATGTGACCCTTATCGATCTCTTCGAGAATGCGTTTATCAGACAGTATCATAAAACTAAGCAGATGTATTTTGGCTAAAATTAGAATTATTTGCTCTAAGTTTGCGCTGCTTTTTGCAATTTTACTTTTATGGCTATAGCTTACAGGCAACGGGTTGATGAGGATACAGAGTTTGCACTCTGGAAAATTGAGGAACAGGCAGAGGACCTGTACAAACAACTACAGCTAAATGATGACGAGAAAGCTTTTGTTGAAAAAATAAGTAATGGTAAACGCCACCTGCACTGGTTGGGTACGCGTGTTCTGTTACGTAAAATGTTACGCACAGAAGAATACATTGATTGCCGGGTTGATGAACATGGTAAGCCTTACCTGGTAACACTACCCTACCATATTTCGCTAAGCCACTCGTTTAATTACGCGGCAGTAATGATCAGCAAAAAAAGCCCCGTTGGTATTGATATTGAACAGGTAAAAGAAAAGGTTGAACGTATTGCCCCCCGGTTTTTATTGCCTAAAGAACTGGACTTTATCGAGCAGGACAACCGCATACAACAACTATATGCCTGTTGGTGTGCTAAAGAAGCTGTATATAAGTGTTACGGGCAAAAAGAGGTATCATTTATGGATGATATTTTATTAGAGCCGTTTACGTTTACAGACACCGGTCAGATCAATGCCATTTTAACTAAAGACAGTGTCAAAAACGACTATACAGTAGGATATTTGCAGTACGAAGATTATATGATAGGCTACGTAAAGGGATAAGATGAAGAACAAGAAAGTTACTGTACAAGATTGGGGATTGATTGATTATAAAGATGCCTGGGCAAAGCAAGAAGCTTTGTTTAACGCGACAGTCGCTTTAAAAATAGAGATCAGGAACCGCCAGGTAGCTATTGCCGGCGAACACCAACCCGATGATACTTTAACACCCAATTATCTTGTTTTTTGCGAACATCCGCACGTTTATACCTTGGGCAACAGCGGTAAACCCGAACACTTGTTATTAGACGAAAAGGGGCTTGAAGATAATGACGCGGTTTATTACCACATTAACCGTGGCGGCGATATCACGTATCATGGGCCTGGTCAGATTGTGTCCTACCCTATTCTTGATCTGGATAACTTCTTTACCGATATCCACCTGTATTTACGCACCCTTGAAGAAGCTGTTATATTGACGCTTGCTGATTATGGCATAACCGCGGGCCGCTACCCGGGCTATACCGGAGTCTGGCTGGATGCTGATAATGAGCGCGCCCGTAAAATAAGCGCTATGGGTGTACGCTGCAGTCACTGGGTTACCATGCACGGCCTGGCGTTTAATGTAAACAATGATCTTTCTTATTTTAAAAATATCATTCCCTGCGGTATTGACGATAAAGCCGTAACCTCTATGCAGCAAGAGTTAGGAAAAGAAATCAATATAAAACACGTTCAAGAAATCCTTCAGCAACATATTTCCGTATTATTTGATATGGAAATATCATCATGAAGACATTGATCTTATTATTTATTAGCATTTCGGTTTTAGGTTGTGCAAAAAAGGATACAGATAAACCTGCAACAAGCACCCCGTCTGCCAACACAACAAGTACAAATAGTAGCACTTCCTCTGGCAGCAGTGCACCTTCAACTACAGGTAATACATCGGGTGCAAGTACCGGCACAACACCTGGCACCACTACCGGCACATCGTCAGGAACTATTACACCTACCGATTCGCTCACTTATTTAGCCTTGGGCGATTCTTATACAATTGGTCAATCTGTTCCACTGCCTCAATCGTTTCCGTATCAGTTAACAGCGATGTTAAACCCACAACTAAAAGTTAGTGTACCGGCTATTATTGCAACAACCGGCTGGACAACCTATAATTTGATCAACGGTATTAACAGCAGCGGCTTAACAACTAAAACTTATGACTTTGTAACCTTACTTATTGGCGTAAATGATCAATTTCAAGGCATTTTTCAAGATACTTACAAAGCAGAGTTTGCCGTTATGTTAACCACTGCCATACGTTTTGCCAAGGGCAATAAGAGCCGTGTGTTTGTTCTTTCTATCCCCGATTATAGCGTTACCCCAGCCATTAACTGGCAAAATCAGGAAGTGCTTGGCCAAATAGTTACCGAAATAAACCAGTTTAATAACATCAACAAAAGCCTAAGTACCCAGGCAGGAGTAAATTATTTAGACATTACCGATATATCACGCCAGGCAGCAACCGATGCCAGTTTAATAGCAGCCGATGAACTGCACCCAACTGGAAAAATGTATGGGTTATGGATGCAGCGATTAGCACCATTGGTTAAAACACAATTGCAAAAATAAAGTAACCTTAACATTCCGGTAAACTCAATGGAATATTGATGGCTAAACCGCCATCAGCAGTTTCTTTGTATTTCGAGTTCATGTCCTGCGCGGTTTGCCACATGGTTTTAACTACCGCGTCTAAACTTACTTTGGCGTTATCCGGGTTGGTCTGCAATGCTAATTGTGAAGCTGTTATGGCTTTAATGGCACCCATGGTGTTACGTTCAATGCACGGCACTTGCACCAGCCCCCCTATCGGGTCGCAGGTCAGGCCCAAATGATGTTCCATAGCTATCTCGGCCGCCATCATTACCTGCCGCTGCGAGCCTCCTAAGCACTCTGTAAGCGCTGCAGCAGCCATTGCTGACGATACACCTATCTCTGCCTGGCATCCGCCCATAGCGGCTGATATGGTAGCACCCTTTTTAAATATACAACCAATCTCTGATGCCGTTAGTAAAAACTGGATGATCTGCTTCTCGCTAAAACCATCGCAAAAAACAATATAATATTGCAATACTGCGGGTATAACCCCGGCAGCACCATTGGTAGGCGCGGTAACCACACGGCCAAACGAAGCGTTCTCTTCGTTTACAGCCAGCGCGAAACAACTTACCCAGTCTAATATATTCTGGAAGCTATTACCTGTTTGTCTTATAGCAATAACCCATTCATCAAAATCGGTATAAGTATTATTGCCGATCAACCGCTTATTCAATTTTGCAGCGCGGCGCTCTACATTCAATCCTCCCGGTAACTTACCTTTTGTATGGCTACCACGATACATACATTGCGACATTGCATTAAAAATATTTAACACACCGGTGCGCGTTTCCTGCTCAGGGCGCCAGGCCTGTTCATTTTCTGTAACTACTTCTGATATTTTTAGCCCGGTCTTGATGCACCAATGCAATAGATCGCCGGCCGTATCTACCGGAAAAGGCAGATCCACCTCGGCTTTTTGCTGGTTCTGTTCACCATCCTTCACCACAAAACCACCACCGATGGAATAATAGGTTCCTGACATAGCCTTTCCGGTACTTAAGAAGGCCTGGAAAGTTACCGCGTTAGGGTGATAAGGTAAGCTTTCATTAAAAAGGAATAGCAGATCATCATCGGCCTTAAAATTGATCTCCTGTTTACCACCCAATACTAACTGATGTGTAGTTTTGATATGGTTGATCTTTGGGGTTACCTCATCAACAGCGAAAGTAACAGGGTCATCGCCACTAAGTCCCAACAAAATGGCGATGTCTGTACCATGCCCGCGCCCAGTTTTAGCCAACGAACCATAAAGCAAGATTTTGACCTCTGTTACCAGCGGTAAAACCTGCAACTGTTCAAGTTCGGTCACAAATTGCTGCGCCGCACGCCAGGGGCCTAAGGTGTGTGAACTTGACGGGCCAATGCCTATCTTAAACATATCAAATACCGAGAGTTGTTCGCGCTGCATGCTCAAATTTAAAGATTATAAGGGCACAATGGGTATAAATAAATTCAGACAAATTATAATGCTACTATTATTTTTAATATTTTGCATTAATTAACTCATTTAAAACCTATTAAAACTTATCCTCATGAATGATTACGCATCTAACCCGTACAATTATGCTGCAACAGCTGCTATTATTGGTGTTCTTCTTATTCCTGTTTTAATTATTACAATTATTGTTGTAATAAGCCATTGGAAATTGTATACCAAAGCAGGCAAACCCGGGTGGGCAGCTATAATACCTATTTATAACATCATTGTATTGCTTGAGATCATCGGCAAACCGATATGGTGGATATTTCTATTCATAATTCCATGTGTTAACATTATATTCGCTGTATGGGCAACTAATTTGTTCAGCAAGAGTTTTGGCCAAAGCGAAGGCTTTACTATTGGATTAATAATTTTTCCATTTATATTTTATCCGGTTTTAGCCTTTGGTAATTACCCCTATTTAGGTCCTGCAGGTATAGGAGCTACAGGAGCCAATCCGTTCAATAATTCCGGGCCATTTAACGATCCTCCACAGGTTTAATGCTTGCAACATTTATTTCACTACAGATATTTTGCAGCCGGTTATTGTTTATTAGCTGGTTGCAAAATCATTTAATTCCTTGTCCTTTTAAATACCTTACAGGTATTGACTGTCCCGGTTGTGGTTTCCAGCGGGCTATTATTGCATTATTTCAAGGGCAATGGCAAAACAGCTATTTACTATACCCACCAACCATCCCTTTGTTATTATTTTTCATGTATGGCATTGCCGATGCTTTTTTTAAGCTTGACAATGATAAAGGCACTTTAAAGAAAAGTTTATTTATACCTGTTGCAGCTATCGTTCTGATAAGCTACAGCATAAAAATATGGGGTGTTTATCACGGTTATACCGCGTCGGTTGCGGCAGCTATGTGATTGTAATCGCGCACTATGGTTTGCAAAAACTGCATATCATCCATTTGTGTGTTGATGTTAAGCAGTTGTTTTAATTTCATTACTGTGTTATATACTATAACCGTATTGCCGGATTTGATATAGCTGGTTAAAACTTCATGTACCAATACAATATCCTTATCGGTTAACTGGGTAACCTCATTAAAAACAGGTATGTACTCTTGTTGAGCCGGTGCAAAAGCCAAAGCATCAAATTGGGTACGGGCAACAGTTCTGATAAGCGTTGTACCGGCTACCATATCGCCTACCCGCTGGCTTTTGTTACTTACCGCTACTGATATTAAGGCGCAGGTGCCGCTGGTTAAAGTAAAATCAACTATTCTGAATACCCAGCGTAATAAATACTGTCCTATATTGGCCTGTCCACCATCTAAACTTATTACTTTTATTTTCATAGTTCTTTTACCAACGCTTTGCCCGTTCATAAATATCTCGCAAAGCAAATCGTAAAAAACGTACAATACAGCGTAAATAACTACCAGTACAATGACATTAGTATTTCTAAAATTTCCACCACTCAAGCTACTAATTATCGCTACTGCTATAAATACCACAAAAAAAATGGCAGCATCAATTAACCACGCCAACATACGTTCGCCCAGGCCGGCAATTTCATAATCAATATCAATATTTTGTGATGTGGTTATACGTATGGTTTGCATATTAACAAATATAATTGCTCAATATTGGATAATTACTTGAATGATACAAATTTTGTATTTAATTTAACGCCACATAAAACCTAAGAATGCGCGAGCCCTTATTTGTAAAACAAAATTCTGCTAAATGGAAGGAGTTTGAAAATATAGTCACCAATGACCCTGATGTGCTTGCAGACCGTTTTATACAAATTACCGATGATTTGGCCTATGCCAAAACCTTTTATCCCAAATCAAAAACAACTGCTTATTTAAACGGATTAGCGGCAAAACTGCATCAATCCATCTATAAAAACAAAACAGAAAAAGGCAACCGTTTCCTGTTTTACTGGAAATATGAATTGCCCATACTTTTTAAAACCTATCAAAAACAATTACTTTACGCTTTTATGTTCTTTGCTGTTTTTTGTTTGATGGGCGCGCTATCTGCAAAATACGATGACAACTTTGTGCGCCTTATAATGGGCGACCAATATGTGGACATGACCCTGGCAAACATAGCCCGACATGATCCTTTTGCTGTTTATAAACATGATAATGAGCTTTTGATGTTTCTGCAAATAGGCAGTAACAACATTTATGTATCCATAGTAACCTTTGTATGCGGCATTTTTGGATCTATTGGTACCGTTTATTTTTTATTCAGGAATGGTTTGATGTTAGGATCATTCGAGTATTTTTTCTTTAGCAAGAACCTGGGCATGGCATCGGTATTGGTAATATGGATCCATGGGGTTTTAGAGATCTCATCCATAGTAATTGCCGGTGGGGCGGGTTTGGTTTTGGGTAACAGCTTACTATTCCCTAAAACTTATAGCCGCATGGTATCATTAAAACAGGGCGCAAAAGACGGTATGAAAATTACGCTTGGCCTTGTACCCATATTTATTATAGCGGCATTTTTTGAAAGTTTTATAACCCGGCATACAGAAATGCCTATGTGGTTAAGTATTTCTATCTTAGCTACATCATTAGCATTTATAATATGGTATGTAATCATTTATCCTAACAAATTAAATAAAACACAAAATCCTATACCTTATGGAACCTAACATTGAACTTTCAAAAACCCGCGATTTCAGCGAGATAATATCTGATTCTTTTTTATTTATCCGCCAGAATTTTAAACCTCTGTTAAGTTGTTTCTTTGTTTTTTGCGGATTCTTTTTGTTGGCAGGAGCAATTGCCAGCATTTTGCAACAGCTCAAAGTGGCAGAATTGGTAAATGGCACCGATTTTAATAACGGTACAGTACTAACATCCAAATTTAGCCGGTTTAGTAACTTTGGATGGGAGTATTTCCTGACCGTATTATTCTCTTTTATAACATTAACACTTATACCGGTGACCATGTTATCTTTCATGGCTTTGTATAAGGCAAAAGGTAATATTGCACCTACTACCGAAGAAGTGTGGGGTTATATTAAATATTACTTTTTAAAGGTTTTTGGCAGCAATATATTAAATCTTATTATACTCATAATAGCTACGCTTTTTTGCCTTGTACCGGGCATTTATCTATATCCTATATTGGGGTTAATGTTTCCTATAATGATTGTTGAAAACACCAGCTACGGTTATGCTTTCAGCCAAAGTTTCAGATTAATCAAGGATAACTGGTGGATGACCTTTGGTGCGCTTTTTATAGCCGGATTAATTGCCTACATCTGTTTGGCCTTGATAACTGTTCCTTTAGCGGCAGTTAATATCTGGAGCACGCTTTTTCACCAAGTTAAGCATGTGCATTTATCTATTGTATCTATCGTTTTAGGGAGTGTACTTGCACATGTTGCCCATATATTTTATATTTTACCATTAGTTACTTTGGGGCTTTGTTATTTTAGCCTTACAGAAAGCAAAGATGCAACCGGCTTAATGGACCGTATTAATCAATTGGGTGATAATACACCTGACACAAACGCGCCTGCTGAAGAATATTAAATGCCTCGCTACCTTTTTTTAACTGTTTTAATTTTGATACTGGGTTTTGCAGCCTGGTGTGCAGTTCCTGCAAAACAAGGGAAGGTAAAACTGCTTGTTAAAAATGATAGTACTACCGTAGCGGTTAGGCAGTTTGACAGATCAGCCTTAAAAAAATACAGCGCGCAGCCTGAGTTTAAGTATGATGAGAGCTATGTCGGCGAATCGCTATGGAGCAGATTTTGGCGTTGGTTCTGGGATCTTTTTAAACACAACGGAATAAGCGCCAGCGTTTTTTCTGGTATAGTTGAATATAGTTTTATAGCGTTGGGTGTGGCCGCACTGGTATTTTTAATATTTAAACTGGCAGGCGTTGATATGCTGAATGTAATAAAAGGCAAATCATTAAACACGCCGCTTCCCTACGATGAATCTGTTGAGAATATTTACGCGATAGATTTTGAGTTTGAAATAGAAAAAGCCACCGAACAACAAAACTATAGGTTGGCAGTGCGCCTATTGTACTTAAAAGCGATTAAACAGTTAAGCGATGCCAACCTGATACATTGGGAACTTGCCAAAACAAACAGCATATATATTAATGAATTGAATAATACTGACCAACGATTGGCTTTTAAGCTACTTACCCGACAGTTTGAATATGTATGGTATGGCGAATTAACAATTGACGCACAAGTATTCAAAAAGATAAGCACATTATTTGCCAATTTTAAGATCAAAAGCTAAATGAGAGATTTTAAAACATATCTGATTATAGCTTCATTATTGCTGGTTACTTATGTTGTAGTTCAATACAACAAGCCCGCGCCGGTTAGCTGGCAACCCACTTTATATTATGGCGATAAAATCCCTTTTGGCACGTATGTATTTTATCATCAGCTAAATAATCTCTTTCCGCAAGCTAAGGTCATTAATACCAATAAATCTCTCTATAGTTTATTTAGTAATAATTTACCGCCTGGCAATTACATTATTGTTGCTAAACGAATAAAGATAACTAAAACAGATTTTGATGCATTGATTAAGTATGTTAAAGCTGGAAACACGGTTTTTATAACCGCGTTTGATTGGGGCGGCTATTGGGGTGAAGGATTAAAATTGGAATCGGGTACAGAAGGGACTGCAAAAAACACGTTTTTAAACTTCACTAATCCCCAACTTAAGAAGGAAGATTATTACCGGTTTGATAAAGAAATCAGCAGGCAATATTTTAGCCAGTTTGATACTACCCGGGCAACCGTTATCAGTAAAAACAGCGCCGGTAACGCCAACTATTTAAGTTATAAATTTAACAAGGGTACTTTACTGCTTTGTGCTAACCCAGCGCTTTTTAGTAATTACAGTTTATTAACCACGCAAGGTGCAGAGTACGCAGAACGCGCATTATCTTATTTGCCCATCAAACAAAATCTGTATTGGGATGAATATCAAAATCATGATACGGAGGGGAATAATTCGCCGATGAGGGTGTTTTTAAATAACCCCAGCCTGCAATGGGCTTATTATTTAAGCCTTTTCTTATTATTCATATATATAATTTTTGAGGTTAAGCGCCGTCAAAGAATAATCCCCGTTATTGAGCCTTTAAAAAATTCGACCATTGATTTTGTTAACGTAGTGGGCCGTGTTTATTATGAAAAGCGCGATAATACCAATATCGCCATTAAAAAAATACTGTATTTGTTAAGCCACCTGCGCGAAAAATACCAACTAAAAACCAACAAGCTTGACAATGAATTTATTAATAATCTGGCTGCTAAAACGGGCATAACAATACCTTTTGCCCGCGAGTTAATTGATTATATTAACTACCTGGGCCAGCAAACAAAAGTTACAGACCATGAACTTATTGTGTTTAACCAACTAATAGAAAAATTTTATTCTCAATCCTGATAAAGTATGGAAGACGAAATATTTGAACAAAGAACAGACCTGAGCCAACTAAGCAATGCCGTCGAACAAATAAAGGCAACATTAGCCAAGATAATTGTTGGCCAGCAAGATACTATCGACCTGATCATAGCGGGCATATTGGCCGACGGACATATATTGATAGAAGGTGTTCCAGGTGTAGCAAAAACCTTAACAGCAAAACTCATAGCTAAAGCTATTGATGCCCGCTATTCGCGGATCCAATTCACGCCAGATTTGATGCCGTCTGACGTATTGGGGACCTCTGTTTTTAGCCCGAAGACGAGCGAGTTTGAGTTTAGGCAAGGCCCCATATTTGGCAACATTATATTGATAGACGAGATTAACCGGTCGCCGGCCAAAACGCAGGCAGCATTATTTGAGGTAATGGAAGAGCGCCAGGTAACTATTGACGGACATACCTACAAAATGCAGGAACCGTTTATTGTACTGGCCACTCAAAACCCGATTGAACAAGAAGGCACCTATCGCCTGCCCGAAGCACAGTTGGACCGTTTCTTATTCAAGATAGAGATAAAATACCCTACGTTGGAAGAAGAGATCAGCATCATTACTCAGCAGCACCAGCAAAACCCAACCGACCAGTTAAGCCATATCACACCGGTATTAACTACCCCTGATATTATTACGTTAAGGAAACTGGTTAAAGGTTTACACGTTGAACCTAAGTTACTGGAGTTTACCGCCAAAATAATTCATGAAACGCGCAACAATAAGTCATTGTATCTGGGTGGTTCGCCGCGGGCATCATTGGCTATCATTAACGCTGCTAAGGCAATGGCAGCTATTAAAGGGCGCGATTTTATTACGCCTGACGATATTATCCTGGTAGCCTTGCCTGTACTAAGACATCGCATTATGCTAACCCCCGATAAAGAGATGGAAGGCGTTACACCTGATGACGTGATAGCGCAAATAATTCAAAAGATAGAAGTTCCCCGTTAATATATCCGTGTGAAAAAACGCATAGCTACATTTTATATCAATCTATTTTTAACCAACCGGCTATTTACGGCATATTCATGCTGTGTGGTATTTTTTGTGCTGTCGTTTTTCTTCCCGTGGTTTGGGCTTTTACCAGCCTTGTTGTTTTGGAGTATTACCACGTTGATCTTTATTGATGGCATACTTTTATATCGTACTGCTAACGGAGTATTTGCCCGCCGCCACGCACCCGAACGTTTAAGTAATAATGACGAGAATGAGTTGGGTATTTATATCGAAAACAGGTATCCGTTCAATATTCACGCGGGTATCATTGACGAGATCCCTTTCCAGTTTCAGAAACGAGATGTGTGGTTTAAAACGATTTTAAGTCCGCAGCAAACCAAACTGATCAATTATACCCTACGCCCGGTAAAACGTGGTGAATATAGCTTTGGCGATATCAAGGTTTATGTAAAATCGCCATTGGGGTTAATTAGCCGCAGGTATAATTTTGCACAGGCCGAGGTACTGCCCGTCTATCCCTCGTTTTTACAAATGCGCAAATATGAATTAATGGCTATTTCGAACAGATTGAATGAGATCGGTATTAAAAAAATACGCCGGCTGGGACATAGCCTGGAGTTTGAGCAGGTAAAGAATTACGTTGCAGGCGATGACTACCGGGCCATCAACTGGAAAGCGACAGCGAGACAAGGCAGCTTGATGACTAATCAATATATCGACGAGAAATCGCAGCACGTGTATTGTGTTATTGATAAATCAAGGGCCATGAAAATGCCTTTTGATGGCTTGAGTTTGTTAGACTATGCCATTAATGCCAGCCTGGTGTTGTCAAGCGTCGCCTTGATAAAGGAAGATAAAGCAGGGCTGATCACCATTTCAGAAAAACAAGGCGCTGTTGTAGCTGCTGATAGACGACCAACACAGCTAAACAAGATAATGGAGGTGCTGTACAAAGAAAAGACCCGTTATTTAGAAACTAATTTGGAATTGCTGTACACCACTCTCCGCAGTGTAATGAAGCAACGTAGTTTAGTGGTGTTCTTTACCAATTATGAAAGCTTATCGTCTTTAAACAGGCAACTACCCTACTTAAAACGCATAGCTAAATTTCATTTATTGCTGGTAGTATTTTTTGAGAACACCGAGCTTAAAAAACTAAGTGAAGAACAGGCTACAGATGTCGAGGGTATTTACACTAAAACTATCGCCGAAAAATTTGCTTACGACAAAAAATTGATCGTTAAAGAATTGGCTAAACATGGTATACAATCTATTTTGAGTACGCCTCAAAATCTTACTGTAAATACCATTAACCGATATTTGGAAATAAAGGCTAAACAGAAAATCTGATACTTATTAGGTACCCAATAGTCTTACTCCGTCTGCTTTAAGGTTCTTGATGATCAACTCTTGAAGGGCTATTTTAACGTTTAGAAAATCGGCCGGGTTAACCCATACGTTTATGGTATAGCGTACATGCTCTACTTCAAAAGCTATGATGCCCACTCGTATACCATCTTCTTTTATAACAGCCGGTATTGAGTTAATGGCATCCAGCATTATTTTCTTAGCCTGATCAACATCTACATAATAACCCAGCTTAACTTCAAAATCTAAACGGCGTTTACCCTCGCGGGTTACGTTAACTATAACTTCGTTAAACAGCTTACCGTTAGGGATAATAATGGTCTTATTATCGGCAGTAATTAATACCGTGTAGAATACCTGTATAGAAACTACCCTACCTTCCTGTCCCTGGGCAACAATATTATCATCCAACTCAAAAGGTTTTAGTAGCAGGATCAACACCCCACCAGCAAAATTTTGAAAAGTGCCAGACAAAGCTAAACCCAATGCTACCGTAAAGCCACCCAAGATAGTCGCGAACGAACTAAAAGGAATGCCTATAATGGTCATCACCCCAATAAGGAGCAATACATATAAAGCGGTAATTACAAGGCTAAGAAAGAATGGCTGTAATGACGAGTGGATTTTCCTCCTGCTCATGCGCCCACGCAATTGCGCACCTAAAAACTTTATTAATCTTAACCCTATCAAGAGGACGATGAGGGCCAGCAGCAGCATAATTCCGTGGGTTATTAACCACTCGTATGCGCTTTGGGTAAAATCTTCTAATTTAAAATTTCGCAGCTTCATATTGATGTGCGAAGTTACAAATTTTTACCGTCCGTATATAGTGATGAACAACTCAGGTACTTTAAATAGCACCCAATCAACTAATGTTGAATGTATTTGTTTGGTGGTGTGGGCCAGGTGTTTCATGTGATAGTGTATTCAATTGTTGTGCCTCTTTTTGTTGTTGTAAAATTATATACAAAAATAGTCCTAAATGTTACCCTATTGTTATGTTATTAATCAAATGATTAACAAATGACCGTTCGTTTACGGGTGGATGACAATAGCGGCTGTATAATAAAAAAGGTAGGCTGTATGTAATTAAATACAAATGGTTTTAAAAAGAATTTATAACTTGAGGTATGCTAAGACCTTGCCTGATATACTTAATAGTTATGCTGATACCAATGTTGTTATCACATACAGCATTTGCGCAGGAAGATGAAAACTGGATCTTTAAATCGCCTTTTTCAGGCAAATATTACGGTAACCCCTACGAGGTGCGTAAAGATTATTTTGCTAAATCAGAAAGCGGTCGGTTCAGTATTCAAAGTGTAGCCGATGTTCAGCAAATTATTAGTAAAAAACTGGTGGATGAGGTTATCGCTATCGAATTAGGTAATATTTCAACGACAGAACTCCCAAGCGTTTTTGCGCTGCTTGATCAATTTCCAAAACTTGTTTATATCAGGATATTAGGTAAAGGGACACCAAATCAGAATGAGAAGGTCGATCAATTAGTTGCCAATATCCATAAACTGTCACAGCTTAAAGGGATTGAGTTTGCTTACACCGATAAGATCAATATGGATGATGCCTTAAAGAAACTCATCCCGCTAAAACAGTTGCATATACTTTCCTTTACAGAATATGAACGTGAACTTCCTGCTGTCCTTATATCTTTAAAACAGATCGACAGTATCAAATTAAACACGCTTAATATTGGCAATAATGATATAAGTGGTGCCAATTGGCAAAAAGTAGGTATAGTTGGTAATCCCAATTCCTGGTCAGACTCAAGTGGAGTGTTGGCTAAAGAACAGGAAAAATCTTTATTAAGACTTGCACAGGTTAGTTCATTAAAACAACTTGACCTATATGCTGACTTGAGATATCCTGAAATTATTTCAAAATTCACTCAACTAAATGCGTTACATGTTTATGATATTGTGGATGATAAATCTGCATTACCCTTTGCCAAAGCAATAGGCTCCCTAACGCAGTTGCAAAAACTATCTATTGGTCTGGTGTGCAGCGGCCACGCGTTTAACATCAGCCCGCTACAAAACCTTACCCAACTACGCAGTTTTTATTTAAAATTGAATGGTGACCGCTGCGATGGGTTTGAGGTATTGAACAATTTCAAAAATCTTGAATTTCTTGCAATGGTGGACTGTAAAATAAACGTTATACCCGATGTATTCAAGAATATACAAAATTTAAAAACCGTGATTTTGGCTAACAATGAGATCTCTAAAGTACCTGTTAGCCTTTTTAACTTACCACAACTGGAACATTTAGATCTTTTTTATAACCGCCTAATTGCTATACCTGAAATTATAAGTTATGGTTGTACCAAATTAAAATACCTCAACTTAAGGGTTAACAAGCTAAGTACTTTACCAAAAGCAATAACCGGGCTAACATTATTAGAAAATTTTGACTGCTCAGAAAATCAATTGCAAACAGTGCCAAACGAATGGGAATATCTTAAAAATCTAAAAACAGTAAATTTTCGGGTCAATGGGTTAACAGATTTCCCGGGGGGATTACAAAATAATACGAATGTTGAGGAAATAGATATAAGTTCTAACAGAGCCCTTACCACCATCCCTGATATTACCGGTGATGGTTATCAACTAATGGAACTTAACCTTGCAGCATTGCCCTTGGAGTATCTGCCTGAACATATAGGTAAATACAAAAAACTGACAACTTTAATTATAGCATGGGCGAAATTAAAGAGCTTACCTGAATCTTTAGGGGACTGCAAAGAGCTTAAAACTCTTCAACTTACAAGGAGTATCGCAGCTAAAACGGTTTTACCTGCGGGCTTAAAAGATGCAAAATATCTTGAGCGTTTAGATCTTTCAGAAAACCCATTGCTTGATCACCAAAGTATTTTTGATGTTATTTTAGCCATGCCTCGTAAATCATTGTCGGTAAATCTTAACCGTGATAGTATTAAACAGTTACCCTCTACTAAAAAGTGGCTCACTGCACCTTTCACCAGCATAGACCTTAGTAATAATCCTATTGATGCCCTGCCGGTAGAATTTATTGATAGTAAAGTTAAAGGTAACGTAAATACGAAGAATACTAACATTAAGGTTAAATAGCAAAAAAGCCCCGTCTGTTTCCAAACGAGGCTTCTATATTATTTAGCTTTTAAGGCTGCTGATTACATCATGCCGCCCATACCGCCGCCACCCATTGGTGGATGACCGCCAGCTGATGCTTCTTCAGGTTCGTCGGCCAATACACATTCTGTTGTTAACAACATAGCTGCAATTGATGCTGCGTTCTCTAAAGCTACACGGCTTACTTTAGTTGGGTCAATAACACCTGCTGCAATTAAGTTCTCGAACTTATCTGTGCGTGCATTGTAACCAAAATCGCCTTTTCCTTCTTTAACTTTTTGTACGATGATTGAACCTTCAATACCTGCATTCTCGCAGATCTGACGTAGTGGCTCTTCGATAGCACGACGGATGATCTGGATACCAGTGTTCTCGTCTTCGTTATCACCTTTAAGATCAGCCAAAGCAGCTACCGCGCGGATGAAGGCAACACCACCACCTGCAACAATACCTTCTTCAACAGCGGCGCGGGTTGCATGTAAAGCATCGTCAACACGATCTTTCTTTTCTTTCATTTCAACCTCTGATGCTGCACCAACATATAATACGGCAACACCACCTGCTAACTTAGCTAAACGCTCTTGTAATTTTTCTTTATCGTAATCAGAAGTAGTAGCTTCGATCTGAGTTCTGATCTCGCTAACACGCGCCTGGATCGCATCAGCAGAACCCGCACCATTGATAACAGTTGTATTGTCTTTATCAATAGTAACTTTCTCTGCTATACCTAAATGCTCTAATTCGGCATTTTCTAATTTATAACCTCTTTCTTCAGAAATTACAGTACCACCTGTTAAGATAGCAATGTCTTCTAAGATAGCTTTACGGCGATCGCCAAAGCCTGGTGCTTTTACAGCAGCAACTTTCAGTGAGCCACGGATTTTATTAACTACTAAAGTTGACAACGCTTCGCCATCAAGATCTTCAGCAATAATTAACAATGGTTTGCCGGTTTGTACTTGTTTTTCCAATATCGGCAATAGTTCTTTCATTGAAGAGATCTTTTTGTCGTAGATCAAAATGTAAGGGTTCTCTAACTCAGCTTCCATTTTATCTGTATTGGTAACAAAGTAAGCAGACAGGTACCCACGGTCAAACTGCATACCTTCAACAGTTTTAACTTCGGTCTCTGTACCTTTTGCTTCTTCAACAGTGATAACACCACCGGTACCAACTTTTTGCATCGCGTCAGCAATCATTTCGCCAATTACGTCGTCATTGTTAGCAGAGATAGATGCTACTTGTTTGATCTTGCTGAAATCATCACCAACATCTTGTTTTTGAGATTTTAAGCTTTCAACAACAGTTTTAACCGCTTTGTCAATACCGCGTTTCAAATCCATTGGGTTTGCACCTGCAGCTACGTTTTTAATACCTGCAGTAACAATAGCTTGGGCCAATACGGTTGCAGTGGTAGTACCGTCACCTGCTATATCAGCTGTTTTTGATGCTACTTCTTTCAACATCTGTGCACCCATATTTTCGATAGGGTCTTTCAGATCAATTTCTTTAGCCACGGTAACACCATCTTTAGTGATAACCGGTGAACCAAACTTTTTATCAATAATTACGTGACGACCTTTTGGGCCTAACGTTACTTTAACCGCGTTGGCTAATGTATCAACGCCTCTTTTCAGGGCGTCTCTTGCTTCAACATTATATTTAACTTGCTTTGCCATTTTTTTAATTTTCGACTTGATGTTTTATTGAACTACTGGTATTGAGCGGTTGAAATAAATTCACTAATTCACTCAATCAATCATTCACTAATTATAATACGATATAAATATCAGACTCTCTCATGATCAGGTAATCTTTACCTTCGATGGTAACTTCCTGACCTGCAAACTTTCCGTAAAGAACTTTATCGCCTGCTTTTACAGATACCGGAATTAAATTACCGGTTGAATCAGCGTATCTGCCCGGGCCTACAGCAACAACTTTACCGTGTTGTGGTTTTTCTTGCGCAGTATCCGGAATGTAAATACCAGAAGCGGTTTTGGTTTCTGCCGGAGCAGCTTCAACTACTACCCTGTCTCCGATAGGTTTAATGTTTAATGACATACTTATATTTATTTTTTGGTTATAAAAAAGTTTTTATCCTCCGATAGTTACCGGGGTGTTTCCTTAATCACATCAATTATGCCAACTGTGTAATTTGACACGTTTTCTGTTGTATTGTCAGATTTACGTAAGCTGATAATTTTTAGTTTATTTTAATTTAAAGATGCAATGCCATCATGACAGTAGTAAATGCAAAAAAGGCTTTGAAGACAACGCCTCAAAGCCTTTTTTGTTTATTTCTTTTTAGCTGCTTATTTTTTTGCAGGCGCAGCAGGCAATTGCAACGGTTGTGAAGCCGGAGCGCTTGGCGCTGCAGCAGGTGCCGCTTTTAATGATTTTTGGATCTGGTCGTTATACTGAGAATCAGATTTTGTTTCGCCGCCTTTGGTAACCACATTAATTACTAATGATAATACCATTAAAGTTATAGCCAGCGCCCAGGTACCTTTTTCTAAAAAATCGCCGGTTTTTTGTACACCCATTAATTGTGATGAGCTTGAAAAATTTGATGATAAACCACCACCTTTAGGGTTTTGGATCAATACGATAAGCCCTAAAAGAGCACATACGATAACTACGAGGATTACTAATACGATATACATTTCTTTATATTAATTTATTTTACTTTCTAACTGTTCAATTTGGCCTGCAAAGTAAACGCTTTTTTCCGGAAATTTCAACATCAATTTTTTATACGTTAAAATTGCTTTGTGATAGAGCATTTGCTCGATATAAATACGGGCCAGCGTTTCGGTAACCAATTCCTCTTTATCTTCCGAACTTCGCCTGGCCTTATTCTCATTATCCAGTTTAATACCGCTTGGATGTTTAATTTGTGGCTCTTCCTGGATGAACCGTTCAATAATCTTATCTTCTTTACGTAAAGGTTGTGCTGTTGCTATTACAGGCGGGGTATTTTTATCAACCTCATCAATAGAATTGGTACTTACAATGTTTTGATAGTATTGCTTTTGCAGCTCATCGGCTATCTTGGTTTTCTTTTGTTTAACAGCAGGCGTTGTCTTGCTTATATAAGGTTGATAAGTAGCGGCGTGTTCTTTACGGGTTTTATCTAACCACCACATAAAGGTATAAGGCATCTTTTCATCATTATACCTTGAGACATCGCTTTTAGGTTGTTGCTGTTCTGTTTCTTGGGTATCAACTATCGCGGGTGTCGAATCAAAAACAAAATAACTTTCTGTAGCTTCTTCTTTTTGAACAGGCTCTTCAATTGGTGCAGTATGGTTAGGGGTACCCATATGCTGTATACCGATATCCTCAATACCCACTATCTCATCATACACCTCGTCATCAATATCATGATTGGTATCCTGGTGAAAATATCTTATCTCTTCATTAACAACTGGTGTCTCCTCTTTTGGTTCGTCGGCAGCTGTTTCTGTTCGCAGGTGCTCATCTGCCTGTGGTTCGTCTACTATATTTTCAAATTCGACAAAGGCATTATCTTCTGCAACTGCATCCTGCACTTGGTGTACACGGGCTGCTTCTGATAAGAATTCGCCATTGTAAATAATTTGCTCGCTCGTTACTACAGCTAAACTTTCGGGGGTTGTGGTTAACTTGCGTAAAATCTGTGGATCAAAATGAACGGCCGCGCTTTTTAAATAGCGTTTATCGTCTGCCGATGCCAATAACGCGTGCAGCACACCGCTTTGAGGGAATTCTGTTGAAAGTAATTGCAGATCAATGGCATGGTCATGATCGGCCGGGTTGGCTAATGCTTTCCATAAAAATTCGTACTTCTCGTTATCTACTAATTCGTTCACAGGGTTGAAGCTATAAAATACTTACCAATTATTAAAGGCCGTGTTAAAAATATCGTCAATAAGCTGTTTGGTAACTGTTTTAATCAAACCTTGCTCTTGCGAGTTAATGTCGCCGGTAAAGTTGGCTGTTTTGGTAAAAGTCTTATCAAAATTAAGTTTTTTATCGGCTTCATAAACAAACTTCACTTTAACGGTAATGGTCAAAACCTCGGCATTAGCAATGGGCGGCGAATTAGGATTGGTAGCCTGAATAGATACCGGCGCATAAGAATAGCCTACTATGGCACCGCTCATGTTAGCCTTGCCCTCGCCGGTTACTATACTTATACTGGTGGTTGAACGAATCCGTTCTTTTAATCCTTCGGTTAATACCTGGCTTAAATTGGATACTACTATGGGCGCATCGTTTTCGAAAAAGCCAATATTTATGGTTGTCATATCTTTAGGAACCGCCGTTCCGGATAGCGTGTAACATCCCGGCGAAACAAATACCAAAGCACCCAACACTAAATACAAGCCCAGTAATTTTTTCATCAACCCTATAAATTTAATTCCTTAATTTTTCTGTACAATGTTCTTTCTGATATGCCCAACTCGTTAGCTGCCAGCTTGCGTTTGCCCTTGTGCTTTTTCAAAGCCTTACGGATCAGATCTGACTCTTTTTCTATCAATGATAAAGATTCTTCCACCTCTTCGGCCTCGTGCGTTATGTTATAGCTATCGTTGTTATTAACGGGTTGTTGTATGGTAAATTGTTGTTCGGTATTACCCGGCATCTCAATATCCCGGTATAATTGGTTTATAGCTTGCGACTGATTAGCGAAGTTTGGCGTAACCCCACCGTGCTCAATGATATCGGCAACCAGCTTTTTCAGCTCCACCATATCACGTTTCATATCAAACAATACTTTGTATAAGATATCACGTTCAGAAAAATCTTCTTTAGGTTGATTATCTAACCGCATAGGCAGGTTTCGGTTTGATTCGGCAGGAATATAGGTTAACAACGTTTGCCCGGTAATTACATGCTCGCGCTCTAAAACGGCCAACTGTTCGGCCATGTTTTTAAGCTGACGCACGTTACCCGGCCATGAATAATTAATCAGTATTTGTTGCGCATCTTCATCCAGTTGAATAGGCGGCGTACGGTATTTATCTGTAAAATCTGATGTGAATTTTCTAAATAAAAGATAGACATCTTCCTTCCTGTCACGCAAAGGCGGGATACGCAAAGGCACCGTATTTAAACGGTAATAAAGATCTTCCCTGAATTTACCGTTCCGTACCGCGTCATAAACATCAACATTTGTTGCCGCAATAACCCGCACATTAGTTTTTTCGACCTTTGATGAACCTACTTTTATATATTGGCCGGACTCCAGCACGCGCAATAAACGCGCCTGTGTGCCCAGCGGCATCTCAGCGATCTCATCTAAGAAGATAGTACCCCCATTTACGGTTTCAAAGTAACCCTTACGTTCGCCTACCGCGCCGGTATAAGCTCCTTTTTCGTGACCGAATAGCTCAGAATCAATAGTACCTTCGGGGATAGCACCGCAGTTAACCGCAATGAACGGCCCATGCTTACGCGGGCTCATCTGGTGGATGATATGCGAGAAAACTTCTTTACCACTACCGCTCTCGCCTGTTATTAAAACAGAGATATCAGTAGGTGCAACCTGGTTGGCTATATTAATTGCACGGTTTAATAACGGCGAGTTGCCTATTATACCGTAGCGTTGTTTTATTTCTTGTATCTCCATTATTTTTAGAATCAAGAGTTAAGAATCAAGATTCAAGATGTTACTTTATCATTCATTATATAATCTCTAAATGAAAAGATCATTCTTTGCATTTCTGATGCAAGCGATAAACATTCATTCAGTTTCTCTGCATTACCATATTTTCTTCTTTCACAAATCAACAATTGAGTTTCCAATTCAAATGTTGAAGTTAACGCAGTAGATAAAAATTCGGCAAAATGGGTATTCGTTCTCTTGCCTGACCCTTCCGCAATGTTTGAAGGAATAGAACAAGAACATCT
Organism: Bacteroidota bacterium; assembly: GCA_040388175.1. GTDB lineage: Bacteria > Bacteroidota > Bacteroidia > Sphingobacteriales > Sphingobacteriaceae > Mucilaginibacter. Next base: position 29,010 of record JAZKCG010000007.1, read on the forward strand.
ATTCAGTTGATCTATCAAGTTATACCGTTCGTTGCTTGGTAAATCCTTAATATAATCAAAAACTATATCTGTAAGGTCCATTGACCGCTGCCATATCTTTAAGTTCTTAAAATTATGCTTCACGTTAAATCTTAATTCTTAGCTCTTGATTCTTGACTCTAATCTATTATCGTCCCCATGAGTGTTGCTGTAGTACATCTTTCAGCCATTACATTAACGTACATACCCGGTTTATATCTTTCGTCTACCGGAAACACCATCATAGCATTTTGATCGGTTCGACCGGCGTAATCATTCTTAGATTTTTTTGAGAAGCCCTCTATCAACACCTTTTGCACTTTACCAATTTGCGCTTGTAAACGCACCAGTGAATATTTTTGCTGCAGCGCAACAATCTCTGTTAATCGGGCCGCTTTAACTTCTTCGGGAATATCATCAGCATAGCGTTTGGCTGCTAATGTACCCGGGCGCTCAGAATACATGAACATATAAGCAAAATCATACTGTACGTATTCCATCATGCTTACCGTTTCTTTATGCTCTTCATCTGTTTCTGTACAGAAACCGGTTATCACATCAGTTGATATAGCACAACCGGGGATAATGCGGCGTATGGCATCTATCCGGTTAATATACCACTCGCGGTCATAAGTACGGTTCATCAATTCCAACACACGGCTGTTGCCTGATTGTACCGGCAGGTGTATATAATTACAAATATTATCGTATTTGGCAATGGTATATAAAACCTCGTCGGTAATGTCTTTAGGGTGCGATGTTGAAAAACGCACACGCAGATCAGGACTGATTTGGGCAACCAGTTCAAGAAGGTTGGCAAAGTTTACCACCCCTCCAACCTCCCCAAAGGGGAGGCTTTTATTAGCTTCCGGCTCCATTGAGCCCTCTCCCTCGGGGAGGGTTGGGAGGGGTTGCCATTTATAACTATCTACATTCTGGCCTAACAAAGTAACCTCGCGGTAGCCTTTATCAAATAAATCCCGGCTCTCCTGCACTATCGAGAACGGGTCTCGGCTACGCTCGCGGCCACGGGTAAACGGGACAACGCAGAACGAGCACATATTATCACAACCGCGCATAATAGATACAAAGGCATTAATACCATTGCTGTTTAAACGCACGGGGCTTATATCCGCATAAGTTTCCTCACGCGACAACAATACATTAACCGCTTTTTGGCCACTATCCACCTGCTCTATCAGGTTTGGCAGATCACGGTAAGCATCAGGGCCAACTACTACATCAACCAGTTTTTCTTCTTCTAAAAATTTGGCTTTTAAACGTTCGGCCATACAGCCCAGCACGCCTACTACCATCCCTGGATTTTTAGACTTCGCGGTCTTAAACTCTTTCAGGCGATTACGTACACGTGTCTCAGCATTTTCGCGGATAGAACAAGTGTTAATGAATATCACATCGGCATTGGTATAATCGCTGGTGGTCTCAAATCCTTTTTCTGATAATATGGAAGCTACTATTTCGCTATCAGAAAAGTTCATGGCACAACCATAACTTTCAATATAAAGTTTACGCCCGTTATTTTTCCCCTCAACAGGGTCTAATATTAAAGCTTCACCCTGCCTGCTCTCATCATGTGCTTTATCCGGAATAACTAAATCCATCATCGTCATTAAAAATTTGAGCAGCAAAAATACATAAAAATTAATTACAGTGTGACATATTGGCAGAATAATCCCTGTAAAAATTACGTCATCAAAAAGATGGTATTCTTTATTGGAGTGTACTTTTACTAACAATTAGGGATAAGTGTTGTTATACAGGCCTAATCGACATTGTAAATGACAGATAATGTGACCCTTAAAAAAAGGCGTATGCGCAAATGGCCCTTCGTTATATTGGGGATCATCCTTTTATTAGGTGGCGGCGGATGGTATGCCTACAATAACTACCTCGCAGGCGATAAGTGGAAACCTATATTACAGGCTCGCTTAAAAGAACTGGTACTTAAGTCGTCTGATAGCTTGTACCATATTGAATATTCTGATTTTGACCTGAACCTAACATCGGGTGATGCTACCCTTACTGATTTTAAACTGGTACCCGATTCGGCCATTTATGAAAAACTGGTCACCCAAAAAAAAGCTCCCGATAATTTATTTACGCTTAGCGTTAAAAAGCTAAGTATTAAAAATGTGGGCGCACGTAAGGCTTATAACGAAAAAATATTGATCATTGATAATATAACTATCGAAAAACCCAGCCTTACCATTGTAAACAAGCGATACAGCTTTAATGATACTGTAAAAGTAGGTAAACCTAAAACGCCCTACCAGATGATAAAAAACATCTTTAAGCAATTAAAGATAGACTCTATCTCTTTAAAAGACATCAGTGTAAATTATATCAATAAAAGCAATCCTGTAGCTAAACAAACCGCGATCAAACATTTGGATATCAATATATCCAATATCGCTATTGATTCTGTTTCAGCGTTGGATACCAACCGGTTTTATTATACCAAAGGGATAGAATTCACCTTGCATAATTATCGGGCCGCTACACCGGATAGTATGTATTATGCTGATACTAAGCAAATCTATTTCTCGACAGCGAAGCGCGAGATCATTTTAGACGGGGTTAATTTTACCCCGCGTTATAACCGGTCAGAATTTTACAGGAGATTGGGTACATCCGGGGATATATTTACGCTTAAGTTCAAAAAAATAGCTATCGCAGATTTAGATCTGCAACGTTTCCTGCGCGACCAAAAGCTATATGCCGGCACCATGGATATTTTTAATGCCAATGTACAGATTTATAGTAACAGTAATTACAAGGGCAAAAAATCCATAAAACTGGGTAAAGACCCGCACCAGGCCTTACAAAAGGTGGCGTTGGATATGAGGCTGAAACGTTTAAATATTGGCCATACCGATATTATTTATTCTGAATTAGATGCTACCACACAGCAAACCGGCATAATCACTTTTAATAATACCAACGGCTACATTTTAAACGTAACTAACGATGCCGTAATTAAAAAAACTAATCCGTTTATGACGGCCCGTGTCAATACGCATTTTATGAATGTGGCACCCTTACAGGTAAACTTTAAATTTAACCTCAACGCTAAAAACGGCGCGTTTAACTACTCAGGTACATTAGGGAAGTTTGATGGCCGCATATTAGACAAGCTGGTTAAGCCGTTAGCTCTGGTACATGTAAAAAGCGCCGATGTGGAGCGCCTTACCTTTAATGTTGACGCTAATAACTACAATGGCAAAGGACATCTGGAGTTTTACTATAAAAACCTGAATATAGAATTGCTAAAGAAAGTTGATGGCCAGGCCAAATTACAAAGCCAAGGTTTAATATCAACAATCGCCAACTCATTGATTCTTAAGGATGCAAATCCGGATAAGAAAGGGGTATTCAGGCCTGGGCCAATTGATCTCAAGCGCGAGCCTACTACATCATTCTTTAGCTTTTTATATAAGGGTTTGTTAGATGGATTGAAACCGAGTGTCGGCTTTACTAAAAAAACCGAGGGTACCGTTAATACCGTAGCAACTGAGGTAAGTGGCTTTCTTGATAAGATTAGTAAATTTAAGGCTGATAGAAAACAACGTAAATTAGAACGCCAGGCAAGGCGCCAGGCTAAGAAAGATTCGATAGCAAACCTAAAAAAACAGTAAACCGCGGCTAATGGCGTTAAAGTTATTCAAGCACAAAAAACATAAAATAACGCTTATTAGTTTAGCAGTTTTATTGTTATTGATATTTGGCCTGGCATTTTTTCTAAACCGGTATTGGGCGCCTATCCTGTCAGCCAAGGTTAAGAGTGTTGTTTTAAGCAGTACAGACAGCCTGTACAAGGTTAATTTTTCGTCTGCCGAATTAGATATATTAGAGGGTGAAATCATCATCCACAACATCGACCTTAAAATAGATACCAACGTTTACAACCGACGTAAGGCGCAACACCTGGCACCCAATAATTTAACCGAGCTGCATGTTAAGCGGTTAATATTGTCGCATATCCATCCTTTCAAACTTTATTTCAGGCATATATTGGATATAGACCGTATTAGTTTAAGTGCGCCGCGGGTACACATGAGTTACCAGTTAAATCACACTAAAGACACCATTAACAAAGACCGTAGAACGGTCTGGCAAAAAATATCCAAATCTTTAAAATACATTCATGTAGGCGACATCTTTTTAGATGATGTTAAGTTTAAATATGACGACTACTCGGGCAACAAGCTGTTAGTATCCGAACTAAAGGAAATGAACTTGCAGGCCAATGAGCTCTTAATTGATTCGGTAACCCAGACCGATAAAAGCCGACTGTTGTATTGCAAAGACATTTTTGCCGAACTTAATAACTACAAAGGCAAAACGCCAAATGGGTTATACGCCTATAGTGTTAAAAAGCTCAAAATATCTACCCGAGCATCGCAATTAAATGCAGAGGGATTAATATTTGAACCGGTTAACCCTCACGGTTTTTTCAACAAGACCAAAAAGGACCGGTACACGGTACACCTTGATTCGTTACAACTCAATAATTTCGATTTTTTAACTTATCATAAATACCGTACACTATCTGCGTCAAGCCTGGTGATTAATAGCGGCAGGGTTAGCCTGTTTAATAACCCAAACAAGGTTCCAAACAATAAAGACAAGGTAAGTGGTTTCCCACATGTTATTATTCACCAGATCGGTACTGATATCAGGTTAGATACGGTTAAAGTGAGCCATTTAAATGTTAGTTATTCTGAATACAACAAGAAAACGAAACAAGATGGCACCATACAATTCAATAATACCGGCGGCACTTTATTAAACATCACCAATAATAAAACAGCGCTTCAAAAAAACAACCTCGCCACTGTACAGTTAACCAGCTATTTCATGAGCCACGGTAAACTCAATATATCTTTTTCTTTTAATCTTACCGATAAGGACGCTGCCTATGCCTACAAGGTACATTTAGGGCCCATGGATCTGGGATTGATCAACCCGGCCACCATGCCTTTTGCCATGGTTAAAATAACATCCGGCACGCTTAAAAGTCTTGATTTTGATTTTAAGGCCGATAGCAAAACATCAAAAGGCAAAGTGGTATTGTTATACAATGATCTTAAAATAAATATTCTTAAAGCAGATACCGAAAACCAGGTGCTTAAAAATAAGGTATTGATATCCTTATACGCTAATTTATTTATCCTGAAACACGATAACCCGGATAAGGAAAGTTTGATACCACGCTCTTTTAACGTGAATTATGTTCGGCCAAAAAACTCGCCGTTTTTTAAGACGATATGGAAAAGCTTGCTTATCGGTTTAAAACCGGCAGTTGGTTACGATGACAAAACCCAGAAGGCAGTTACCGCACGTATGGAAAAAGGGAAGTTAGATAAGAAAAACCGGGAGATCAGGAAAACCAAACGCCAGGAACGACGTGCAGAACGTAAGTTAAAACGCGCGAAAAAGGAACACAAAAAAGAAGCTGAGAAAGCGGCAAAAAGTAAGCAATAATAAAGGATCTTATTGCAATAACAATTTCAGATTAACCCCAAAATTGGTAAACGAGGTATTGAAGGCTTGCGAAGTAAATGGCTTGGTTAAGTTTGAATCATAAAACAAGTTCAAAATAAAACGCTGGCTTATGGTATAATCTATAGACGGACGATAGGTAATATTTTGCGCTCCTGATGATATTTGCGCCGCAGTAACATCTGCCTGGTAGATGAGTGTTTTGTTATCGCGTAAAGCAAAATCCAGTTTAAAGTTCAGGTCGTTTTTCAAGATCAGGTTATCAAACAAACCAAACGGGAATCTGAAATTCCGGGTCTTATAACCAAAGCCAAACGTTACCACATGCTCGCTTAATTGCGTAAGCTGGCTGTTTAATAAACTTAAACTTAAGGCACGGCTTTGACGGTATTCGAAGTTTGCGGTCACATTGTTTTTAAACCGTACATCTATACCCAACAACGGTACAAACTGCTCTAATATGGTGATCTGTGAGAATTGGTACAGTGGCAAGAAATCGTTATTAACATCCCTTGCACTTGAAGCGCCATTGGTCTCTCTGTATTGCAGTAAAGTATTGTAACCATTTACCGAGTAAGTTGATTGATAACCATTCCGGATATCGAACGAATCAAACCAATCCTGGAACAGCGGGATACGACTTAGCCCGCTATAAGTAATCAACCAGTTTGGAACCGGGAAGCTGGGAAACTGGCTCAAGTTAGCTCCAGACGCGTCTTTACCCGTGTAAGCAGCAAGGAAAGCCGGTACCAGCACGTTTTGCGAGTTTGGCCCATAACCATCTGCAAAACCACTTGTCACCCCAGCCGAATTTGGATTAGTACGTCCTAACCTTTTAGAGATCTCACTGCGGTTATCTAAAAACTTCTGGAACGGTGCCGATGTATTATTAACCCCTGCCTCTTTTGAAAAAGCGGTAGCTAATGAGAAATAAGAGATGCTGTAATTGCCCGAAGTATTAGGCGCCAGGTTTTGGAAACTATTAGTAGCACTTAAATACTTGAAATTGGTTTGATAGGTATGATCTTGCGTTTTAAAGGCGGTTAACTGTATCCTCAGGTCAGACGATGGTTCAACACTGGCCCGCAGGTGCAGGTCCTCACTAACAGATTGTACGTATAGCTGGTTTTGCAGGGTATCCCTTGATATCCAGTTATTAGCGATGGCCCTACCGCGAATATCAGCCTGGCTACCTAATAAGAAACCAATACCCGGCGCGTCATAACTCAGGTCCTCCCCAAACAAATTCGATTGCGGCAGGTAGCCCGGTAAAAACGTTCCGTCTGTACGGGTGTATGAGGCATTTACGCTTTTCACACTGGTTAAAATGCCAACCACTATTTTGTTGAAAGTGCCGCGTTTATCATCAGCCGATTGTTTTAAGAAAGAGATCTTGTTATACAACGTAACCAGGTTAAGCGCAGGGTCCAGTTGAATTTTACGGGCGTTTTGAATACTGTTACCTACATTAAACTGTGGATTACCTATGGCAAATTCGGGCGCGGCTTGCCAGGTAAAGTTGGTACTGTAGTGGGCCATTAAGGCGGTCCAGTCCATATACGGTATTTTATTTAGCGGTACCGTGTAGTTGATATTGAAGGTATGGTTATAATTTGTGGTACGGCCCAGCCTGCGTATGTTTCGCCAAAGCGTATCTATCTTCAATCCATCCAAACGACCATAAGGTTCATCAACCACCGATAGATTGGTAGCATCAATATCCATGGTCAATGATTTGGTAAGATTCCACCCTATTCCGTAAACACGGGTGATATTGAAATTTTTGTTGTAGGTAGTCGGGATAAAAACCGGGTTGCTCGGATCATTATTTCGCAGCGAGTTTTCAGAATAGAACCTATCAAAATTAATACTAAAATTCAACCGTGTTGGTGCAATACTAAAGTTAATGTCCCTTATCAGCGCCAGCATATTATTTTTAATGATCTTCTCGAACGGGCTGACATATTTAGGCTGATTAGTATAATTATACGCCAACGCTACCCGGTAGGTCTTCTCGACATCGCTTTCTGTTATAAAATCGTGGTGCGTGTATTCTGTGTACGCGTAGCTGGCATTCAAGTTCTCGACATCATAAACATGTGCCGTCTTTTTATCGGGCGCACGTTCTTTATGCACGTTGGTAAAGTTCACGCTTTTACGCATGGTGTAATCTTCGGCGGCGTGTTTTATAGAGTCGCGCTGCTGGGTTGATTTTGCACCGGCAAGTGTTTGCTTGAGCAGGATATCAGGCTGCGCCGGATCATACTGTGGTGTGTTTACCTGGTTAGAAACATTTACATAAGCCGGGATCTTCACACCACTCTTGGCCGGCAAGAACCTGCCCAGGTCCATATTAGCAGATAGATCATAACCCTGGTTATCGGTTAACTGACGGTCTTGCAACCTTGAATCGAGCGCGCCAAATCCTGCCGTGCTTTTGTTTCCGGACACGGTGACATTGGCAAAATCGGCCAATTTAAAATCAGCCCGGCCTATTGCTGCCCAGCCGCCTTTATTATCAAAATCAGTAAGGCGCAACTCGTCAAACCAAATAATTGCCGATTTGGCCAGCCCGTCATCAACCCCGTTAGGCGAATTATTGCGATACGGGTTACGCACCCCTAACATGATCGTGCGCAAACGGCTCAGGTCAGGCACACCCTTTATGGTGATCTTGTTGCGTCCGCTGGTAAATGTAAATGGTTTATTTATCGGCCATGGCAAGCCATTAAACTTGGCGTTGTTTCGCGCTATTTTGGCATCCGTCAGTACGGTTAATTCAATATCTAATGCATTGGCATCTGGCCATATAGAACTGGCATTGGTAGTGCCTGATGGGGTAATAGCTAATGGTATTTCATACTCATAGTAGTTATCCTGGTAATCGGCACCTAAACGTATAAACGCGCTAACATCATTATCTTTTATTGGCGATTGGTTATTAGCCTCTGCATGGATAAACATTTGCAGGTGCTTGTACTTACGCAGATCATTATAAAAAGTCTTAAATGCTGCCTTTGAATAGCCGTCAGAAAGATTGGTTATATTTAATGATAACGACTGCTCATTTAACTGGGTATTAGTTTGCAGGTTATTATAATCACGCTGGCGTTGTATGCCCGGCGGCACCACATACGGTATAGGCACACGGTTACCGTTCTCTTCAATGTTTACGGTTTCCACATTCAACACAGAATTGTCCAGTGGTGGATTTGTAAGTGCCGGGTCGGCAATAACGTTTAACGGGTTATTTTCTGTGTTATAGGCCCGCCAGTCGCCTTTTACCAACTCCATAGCAGCAAAACGCAATACAGCGGTATCGGCAAAGTTGGTCATGAACATACGCATATACCGTATGGCCTTAAAATCCTGTATGCCACCTACGGCCGATTGGTAAGCCATGATAGGGATACGAAACTGGTACCAGGTAACCGATTGGTTTGTACCATCGGCCAATTTAACCTGCGACGTTACTTTGTCATTAACAAAGTTCTGCCCTACAACCAGGTCCTGCGGGCGCATCGAAACTTTGTATTGAAAGTACTGGTCGTCCTGGCTCATGTTGTTATCGCGGTCAATATCCTCGCCATCTGGCAATGAAGTATTAGCCGATGTTTGTAATCCTAATAAAGCCTGCGATTGTTCGGCAGTTTTTGAGTTGCCTTCGTTGCCATTATATTTGCTGTAACGTTGCAATATGCTTGCCCGTGCGGCATCCTGCTCAGGGCCTAAGTAATATTGGTAATCATCAGACGATGGGTCATTAGCAAAAGTATTTGCAGCCTGAGCATTAACAACAGACTTCATTTTTTGTACAGCAGGTGCAAATTTGGCTTGCTCATCGGCATCGCCTAATCCGTCCAGGCCCACGTCTTGTAACGCCCTTGATGCCGGATTACTGTCGAACGCGTTTACCACGGGCTGTGCTTTAGGCACCCTACCCCACGCGGTAGTATCTACTGTACTCAGATCGCCATTTACAGGCAAACCATTTTCTAAGCTTTTACGGCCATCTTTCAACACATCTTCTGATATACTACCCAGGTTAAAATACAGATCGCCACCCGCCGAATTTGGCTTATAAATAAAAGGGTTCATCACCCAAAACTCGATATAGGTAACGTTTTGGGCCTGGAAATCGTTAGTTGATATGCCACGGTACATACCACCCCAACGGGTAGTTGGGTTTTGTAATGAACCATCAGGATTAATGCCGGTAGTGGTGTAGTTATAAGGGCCACGTACCGTTGGATAAAATGCCAGATCGAGCGTTGATAAACTTAAAGGCTGCCCGGTAACCGATTGCTTATACGGGAAAACCTCTGTTTGCAATACCTGTCGCGTGTAGTGGTTAGATAACTGCGCCCTGGTAACCCCTGTAGAACTGGTGTTGGTGTAAAATATGGGGTCGATATTATAAAATGCTAAACGGGCACGGTTAAAGCCATAGCTTAAGTTATTATAAAGATTAGCCTCCGGGAACATTTGTGGTGTTCCTGAGATCTGCCAGGCATTGGCACTTTTAACATCAATAACAGATTGGCTGTTCTCAAAATCATCCAGGTAAGAGGTTCCGTTTTTTGAACCGGCATAGTTCAATACACTCGGGCTACCCGGTAATAACTGCGCAAACTCGCCGCTTAGGTTTACGGACGATGGGGCCTTGGTGTGGATAAAGGGTATCTTATCCACCAAACGGGTAAGGAACCTTGAGTTAGACGCGTAGTTAGCGTCAAACCCCCAGATGGTGTTTGATATAGACTCTTGTCCTATGATCTCATTTTGCGATATGGGCTGCTCTGTGAGGTGCATTATGGTAGCTCCTAATGCTAAATTAGGACTGTACTTATAATCGAACCTGGTGCCGTATAATGATTTTTGCTGAACACCAAAAAGCTCGTTATTCTCTAAATGTACCTCGATAGGTTGCCCTGATGAAAGTATGGCCGTGTTGATTACGTTTAAACGGCCCACATTATAATCAATAGTATAATCTGTACCCTCTATCATTTTTGTGGCACCTGCAGTTACCGTTACAGACCCTTGCGGTATATTAATGGCATTTAACTGGTATGACCCACCGCCGCCTGCTGATGTATAAGTTCCCCGGATAGCGTACCGGTTTAATTTTGGGAAAAACTGCTGCGCTACCGTTTTGGTAGAATCATACAATTGCTGATAAACATACCGATTAATCAGGTCTGTTTCTCCGGGATTGAACTGCTTGGCCAGATCGGACCCAAAAGGCTCCAGGACCGGGAAAGAGATCCTTCCATTCTGCGAATCGATGGTTATGCCCTCTAAAAAGTCAAAATAACCATCGGGTTGTTTTTCGCCCTGCTGATTTAAGTTATCCAGCCCCGTCAGTTTGAGCCAGAGTTTGTTGCTGGTATTTTGCCCCTCCTGCATTATGGGCTTATCTACTCCCGTTTTATCATCTAAACGCGCGACTGTCAGCTTAAAGTTTGTCGGGCTAACCTGGAAAGCGTTCAACGAATAAATATTCTTCATCATCAACTTCCATGTAGGAAGATTAGTCTTTAACAAGGTGTTTTTTAATAGCTTCAGGTAAAGCAATTTCGGCGCTGCAGGACTAACCGCGATATCACTTGAAAACTCACCCACCTGGTATTGCTTTCCATTGTAAGTATATTGATAGGCCACAGCCAGCACCTCGTCGTTATTTAAAGGATAATTCAAGGAGATATATCCCAGTTGCGGGTGCAGCGTAAATTCTTTTGATGTTAGTTTACGGGCATAGGTTAGTTTAGCATAGTTATCTGTACCGCCGTGAGTAGCAAAATACCCGATCAGCGAGTTAGATGGGTCATTAGTCAACCGGGCATTTGCCGGTAAATTAGCTAACAGGTTATTAGACTGATCTGTAAAACCCGGCCCCTGAAAACCTGCTGGTAAACCTGAAAAGCCTGACCCACCTTGTATCTGCGCGGTGTTATATGGCGCGTTCTCGCCCAGGTCCAAAAAGCCTACAACATCGCGCGAATCAGTAGTGGCATTGGTTCTGTTGGTAGTCCATACTTCGATCTTGGTAATGTTGATATTTGAACTGATAATGGGGATATTGGCCAGCGCCTTATTATAATTATTGCGAAAGAACTGCGACAGAAAATAGTGTTTATTAGCCTCATAATCTGATGCCATTGCAGAGAAGTTACCCTGTTGTCCCTGGCTGGTTATAGTAATAGTCTTTGACTGCGACCGCTGCTGCGAGAAGATAGAGGTAACATCCAGCTTACCAAATTTTAGCTTTGTTTTTAAGCCGAACAAGGCCTGTGTACCTGTAATTAACGAGGTGTTTAAAGGCATACTTACTGTACCGGCCTGTATCTCCTGGATGATCTCATCTGGGTGGCCAACATAGTCCAGCTTTACCTGGTTATCAAACTGGAACTGGGCATCGGTATTATAGTTGGTTGCTATCTTTAACTTGTCGCCAATATTACCCGTTAAATTAAGCTGGATATGCTGATCGAAGTTAAAATTATACTGCTTACGTTGCTTGGTATTGAACAACGGATTTTCATTACTGTTGATCTGTCCGCTTAAAATGGCTTCTGCCGACCCCTGCGGACGGATATCAATTATTGAACTGCCAAAAATTCGTTCGAAAGTTTGGTTATGCACATTTATTTGTGGTATAAAACCCGGTTGCGTTTGCGCGTACGAATAATTATCGGCCAGTTTTTGGAAATAATCACGCTTTTCTTCACGCTGTTTTAAATACAGGTACTGGTCAAAAGTAAGATAAACAGGTGGGCGATATAGTAAATTACCTATACGTTCATAAAGGATATACTGATTGGTAAGTGCATCATACTCGACTGTCCTTGTCACCCCAAACGGGACCAGGTCAAAAATACCCTGACGGTTTAATGCATTGTTTGACTGGGTGCGTTTAAAAGGAGCTTTAACCGTTACCGAGTCTTTTTTAGGTGTTTGTTGCGCAAATACTTTCCCCCATCCGCAAAAAGCAGTTATAAATAATATGCCAAAAAGAACTTTACAGGTAAAATTTCTTATCACACGCAACACTTAAAAAAACCTACGTAATTTATAAATTTTTTAATGCTAATTTAATTAACTGCTCAACAGTTAACGTACCGCCATTCTTATTTAACTCTTGCTCAAGCACCTTCTCGGCAGCAGCGCGGGCGAAGCCCAGCATAACTAACGCTGCCAGCGCTTCGTCTTTAACTGTCTTGGTTATAGGTGAAGTATTTAACGTTTCTGAACCCTCTTTCCGCAACTTATCCTGCAACTCTAATATTACCCGCTGAGCAGACTTTGGCCCAATTCCTTTTATACGTTGTATCAAAGAAACGTTGCCGTTAATAATGGCTGTTTGTATCTCTAATGGTGTTATAGACGACAGCATCATTCTACCAGTATTTGGCCCTATGCCCGATATGGATATCAGGTGCAGGAACAGCCTGCGTTCGCCTTCATCAGCAAAACCATATAGCGTATGCGCGTCTTCTTTTACGTGCAGCCATGTAAAAAGTTTACAGCGTTCTGCATCGCCTAATAAAGAATAAGTATTTAACGAGATATTAATATGATACCCTACTCCGCCGGCATCAATTACCACGTAAGCAGGACTTTTAAAAACTAATTTCCCATCAATATAAGCGTACATGTTTAAAAGGTTTAATGGTAAAAGGTTAAAGGCAAAAGGTTTCCAATAGTTTAGTTTGACCGGGGTAAAAATAACCTTTTACCTTTAACCCCTAAACCTTTTACCTTTATTTATTATGTTGTTTGGCTTGCGCGTCAACCACCGCTATGGTCACCATGTTTACTATCTCGCGCACAGAACTATCTAACTGTAATACGTGAACAGGCTTTTTCAGACCCAGCAATATGGGGCCAACAGCTTCGGCGCTGCCTATTTCCTGCAGGAGTTTGTAGGCTATGTTACCCGATTCCAGGTTAGGGAAGATCAATGTGTTGGCCGCCCTGCCTTTTAAAGTTGAGAACGGAAAGTTATCAGCCAGCAAGGATGCGTTAAGCGCGAAGTTAGCCTGCATATCGCCATCAACGATCATGTCGGGGTACTTGTTATGCAGAATTTGCACCGCCTCGCGGGTTTTTTGAGGGACAGGCCCTTCATTCGATCCAAAGTTGGAATAAGACAAAATGGCCACCCTTGGATTAATGTTAAATTGCCGCACAGAACGCTCAATTAACACCGTAATATCCACCAATTCCTGCACTGTAGGATCAACATTCACAGTTGTATCACCAAAAAACACAGGTCCTTTTTGGGTAAGCATCATGTACATACCCGCAACACGGCTTACGCCATGTTCTGTACCAATTATCTGTAGTGCCGGTTTAACGGTATCAGCATAGTTTTTACTCAGGCCCGATATCAGCGCGTCGGCTTCTCCAAACTCCACCATGCAGGCACCGTAGTAGTTGGAGTCGGTCATTACCTGGCGGGCTTCAAATAGCGTGATACCCCGGCGCTGACGTTTCTTAAAGTAGAACTGCGCATACACCTCAGACCGTTTGGTGCCCTTGTGCGGGTCAATGATCTCTACCTCGCCAAATTCCAGCTCGGTTTCTTTGATGATCTGTTTGATCTTCTCCACATCACCTAATAGTATTGGGGTGGCAATGCCTTCATCTTTTACAATCTGGGCAGCACGTAACACTTTATAGTTATCCGCATCAGCAAAAACCACCCGTTTAGGGTTACTTTTAGCAATGTTGGTGATGTTACGCAACAGCTTATCCTCGTCGCCTACTTTTGTGCGTAGTTCTTCGGTATAAGCATCCCAGTCGGTTATTATTTTACGGGCCACACCCGATTCAATAGCCGCTTTTGCTACTGCCGACGACACCTCGGTTATTAACCGGTAATCCATTGGTTTGGGGATAATATAATCGCGTCCAAACTTCAAATTCTTAGCATTATAGGCCAGGTTAACAGCCTCAGGCACCGGTTTTTTGGCAATGCCGGCTATGGCATGTACCGCTGCCAGTTTCATTTCTTCATTAATGGCGCATGCCCTAACATCCAGCGCTCCCCTGAAAATATAAGGGAACCCCAATACATTGTTTACCTGGTTAGGAAAATCAGACCTGCCGGTAGCAATGATAATATCTTTGCGCGAAGTAATGGCCAGGTCATAAGCTATCTCAGGCTCGGGATTGGCCATGGCAAACACAATAGGGTTTTTAGCCATACCCCGCAGCATATCAGGCGTAACCACGTTACCTGCCGACAGCCCGATAAAAACATCAGCACCTTTCATAGCTTCGGCCAGGCTGCCAATGTCTTTACGATCTGTAGCGAACTGCAGGCGCATCTCGTCCAGGTCGGTGCGGTTAGGAGTTATTAAACCATTGATGTCAAACATCACCAGGTTCTCTCGCTTAACCCCTAATGATAAATATATTTTAGAGCACGATACCGCCGCGGCACCTGCACCATTGATCACCATTTTTATTTTATCCAGCTTTTTACCCTGAATTTCGCAAGCGTTCAACAACGCCGCGCCCGATATGATGGCCGTACCATGCTGGTCGTCATGCATAACGGGGATCTTCATTTCGGCTTTCAGCCTGCGCTCTATCTCGAAACAGGTAGGTGCCGATATATCTTCGAGGTTGATACCGCCAAAGGTTGGCTCCAAAGCTTTTACAATAGTTACAAACTCATCAACCGATTTAGCGTTTAACTCCAGATCAAAGACATCTATATCCGCATAAATTTTAAACAGCAGGCCCTTACCTTCCATTACCGGTTTACTGGCTTCGGGGCCAATGTTGCCTAACCCTAAAACAGCGGTACCATTAGTGATAACAGCCACCAGGTTGCCCTTGGCGGTGTATTTATATACATCGTCAACGTTCTCGGCTATGCGTAAACAAGGCTCTGCAACACCCGGCGAGTAGGCCATGGTTAAATCGCGTTGCGAGTTGGTGGGTTTGGTAGGTACTACTTGTATTTTACCGGGACGCCCTTTAGCGTGATAGTTTAGCGCGTCCTGTTTGCGGTTAGATTTATCCATGTTAACAATTCAAGGCTCAAAGTTAGTGGTTTTTAAGTTACAAAAAGTTCAGGATATGTCGTGCTTTATATATTTTGATGTATTTTTAATACCTTGACGACTGAGAATTTAACTTTTTCTAAACCTTAAGTTGAATGCCGTTTACTGCAAATTGATAGCCCACCATATATAATTAAAGCCCAATGAAAATTAAACTAATTTTATTGACCTGTATAGTCTTTGTTTTATACGTCAACAAAGCTACCGCGCGAAGCAAGGAAGATACTATTTATTATTTGCTTGATACGGTTAGTACTCCGGTCAGAGACCGCATAGTAACAACTGATATAGATGGTAACTATAAATTTGTTAGAATAAATTGCCATTGTATGAAGAATTATGAGACACCCGTTTTTAGTTTTAATGTTAAACAAGGGATACCTCTTAAACGCAAAGTTTTCAAATCGTTGAATTTATTAACTCTGGTCAGATTAATGGAGCTGACCAGGGCCGTTAACAGTGTTGATTTTAAAATCAGGCATGTACTTTATATCATAGAACCGAAAGGGAAAGATTATGTGATATACCGATCGTTTGCTGAGAGCAGAGAAATAATTACAGGTTATTAACAACTAATTAAAACTGGTCATTAATTATTCATACTCATGAAAATCAAACTGTTTTTATTAATTTGTTTATGCTTTTCCCTATTAACAAATAGCGTATTTGCACAAAGTAAAATAAAAATGGATACCATTTATTATTTACTTGATACGTTGAAAATTCCAGTTAACGATAGGATAATAACCTCTCAAAAAATGGGTAACGCCACATTTACAGAGATTAAGTGCCCGTGCGTAAACCGGAATGATCATCCGTGGTTTTATAGTCCTGATTCGAAAAAAAAGATATTTTCAAAAGATGAATTTAGGTCGATCAAGTTAATAAACTTGGTATCCCTCATAGAAATTGTGAAAAACAGTGGAGACAATTTCAACAAAAAATACAGCTTTTTCATTATTGAACCTATGAAAAATGAGTATATAGTGAGAGAAACCTTTTTTGATGGCAGAGAAACCACGGTAGCTATTGATAGTGTCACCACAAAAAATTAACAATTATGTCACAAGTACCCTCGCCCACTTGCCACCACTGCATACTTGCGCCCAATGGGGTTTTTTGTTCCAAATTAAAATATTATGAAACAGCTATTTATCCTTTTTGTCGGAATATTATTAGGGGGATGTAATCAACCTACGGCTCCAAAACACGCCGTCAAATTTGTCCATTCAATTGATGTAAAAATTAACAGTATCCAAGCTTGTTTGGATACTGTTGATGTTGATTATCATAATATAAAATGGCCGAAGTTGTTAATAATTAAAATGGACAACGATACTGTCGGACTGGAACGTTTACATTTAGGTTCAAACAAACTGACATTGGATACTTTGCCCAAAGGATTAGATCTCCGTTATTATCCGCATGAAAAAACCACCTATATAAGAATAAAATATGTCCCGATAGCGAATAATGAAGCAGATATAAAAATAGTTATTTATGCCAATTATATTGACTGGCATTTCAGAGTAAAAAAGGCAGGCACGAAATTGGTCGTTAAGAAAATTTCATGGGGAATGTCATGATTATTTAAGAAAACCAAGGTAAAAGCCCATAACACTTCCGATCAAATGGTATAAAAAAACCGGCTTCAATCTCGAAGCCGGTTTTTTTATTCTAATGACTAAACCACCGCCTTTGGCGGTAGGTCAGGGGTAGAGGCTATGCCAGAAACCGTAAGCTCAGTTTCTGATAGAATACAATTGTTTCGGTGAGATTGCTCACAGGACATTTAAAGCCACCACCTAAGGTGGTGGATATTTACTTTTACCCCTTACTTATTTTAGCAAAGGGATTCAACTTTATTTTTCGTCCCCTCAGGGTCTTCCAACGGTTTAAGTTAACCCATAAAATCAATGATTACCATTGACCCATAGGGTCTGCCCCTTTGTAGCCAACAAAACGACAAAAACCAGCCCCGTAGGCGGCTGCCCTTCTTAAAATTGGCATCATGTTGCCAATACGGCAGTTGGGTAGCCTCTACGAGGCAAAATATTGTTACTTGTTTTCTACATAGGGGTAGAGCCTATGGCTCATTACCTACAAATAACCGCCATTATCGACACTAAGAGAGCCTTTTATTTTATGGGTTAACTTAAATCCAACGGAGACCCTGAGGTTGCACAGCGCAGGGTCCTCTATCGAGAGACCCTGCGGCGACGGAAAATATCTTTCAGGTGGGTAATGTATTAGTTTTGATAAAGACAACTGGTGGTAAAAACTCAGATACTTATCTGAAAAGTATGAAATTAGCGCTGGATGATTCAGGACAACATCTGCCTAATTATTCCTCAAAAATTGAAACTATTGGAGATGCAAGTCTTTTGATACTGGATGAAGATTTTGAAGGTTTTAAAATGTATCGGTTTTATGGTATAAATAGCTCCGGCCCAGGGCGGGTAACCGGATATGTGCAATACAATGCAGGTGATGAAAAAAATGCAAGGACCGTTTTAGAAAATGTAATAAAAGGCGTAAAATTTAAAGTACAATAGCTTTATTTAGTTTTTCGTCCTCTCAGGGTCTTCCAAAGGAGACCCTGAGGTTGCACAGCGCAGGGTCCTCTATCGAGAGACCCTGCGGCGACGAAAAAGTTAGTGCTTTTTAATGGTATAAAAAAAGCCCGGCTTCGATATCGAAACCGGGCTGCTTACCTTTTACCCCTTACTTATTTTGGCAAAGGGATTTAACTTTATTTTTTTACCGACCACAGCCTTATTATCAGGCAGGCTGTTCCAGGCGCGGATCTCGCGGATATCAAGGCCGTAGGTACTGGCTATGTTCTCTAAAGTATCGCCTTGTTTAATGATATAAAAATCGGGCGCGGGCGCTTTAGTAGTGCCTGTTTTAGTACCGGGCGTGGTGCTTGTCGCAATATTTGAAGTTGCATCAGCAGTAGTATTCTCCAAACTCACGGTATGTTCTATTACCGGGGCTTGTGCAGCTGTTACTACAGGCAGCGATACGTTATTTAATACATTGTACAAAGCGGTATAGTTTCTTTGCGGTGTACGTGGTATTACCAACCGGCGCGGTGCCGCTTTGGTGCCGTTAATGATCTGTCTTTTATACGCCGGGTTAAGCAATACCAGGTCGCTCAAATTTACGCTTAATGCCCGTGCCACATTATCCAACCCTATGTATTTATCAACCATTACGGTATCGGTACGGGCAGAGAAGCTCCAGTTATCAGGAACGATATTATGTTTATGGCCATAGTTCATCACATACGACATAGCGATATAGGCCGGTACATAACTTCTTGTTTCGACAGGTAAATACTGGCGGATGGACCAAAAATCCATAGCGCCTGCTTTTTCAATAGCGCGCTCTACATTGCTTTTGCCGCAATTGTAAGATGCAATGGCCAACAACCAATCGCCAAACTCCTGGTAGGCATCTTTTAAATACGCTGCGGCTGCATAGCTGGCCTGTATGGGGTCGCGGCGCTCATCAACATACTCATTCATGTTCAGGCCATAGATCTTGGCTGTAGTGGCCATAAACTGCCACGGGCCGGTAGCACCTACCCTTGATACCGCGTTAGGGTCCAATTTCGACTCGACTATAGACAGGTATTTAATTTCTGTTGGGATGCCCGCATCATGAAAGATCTTTTCATAAATAGGGAAGTAATATTTAGAAAGCCCCATTACATGGCTCATCTCGTCTTTATGACGGGTATAGATATCGATATACTCCTGCACATATTCGTTATAGTCCAACGGCACTTCCTGCTGGATAGAATCCAGTCGGATCTTAAATATGGATCCGGAGTACGGGCTAAACGTTTTGACTAAACCGGTATCACGTAATGTTTTGGGCGAATAACTGCCGCGTGCTACCCTAAGGGCAGAATCAGTGGCGGTGACGGAATGAGCATTTACAATTTGCAGTGATAAGAGGAAGGCGGCAAAAGTTAAAATTCTCTTCATTCTTTTTCGTTAAGATCAACCTTTTTACGGTTTAATGAGCGTAAAAGATTTACTAATATATTAAATTTTTATAGCTCCATGAAATATTTGGAGAAATTCAATAGTTCTTGCTCGTTAAAATTCCTGGCTAATAATTGTAAACCTAACGGCAAACCTTTGGTGTTATTGCCTACGGGCAAAGAAATTGCCGGTACACCGGCCAGTGATGCTTGTACGGTAAAGATATCGGCCAGGTAACTTACAACAGGGTCGGTTTCGCCCTTGCCAATGCTGTAAGCCGGTTCGGGTGCGGTTGGCATCAGCATAAAATCATACTCTTCAAAGATGCTGTTTGTTTTTTCGCGGATCAGCCTGCGCACTTTTTGAGCCTTAGCATAGTAAGCATCATAATAGCCCGCGCTTAGCACAAATGTACCCAGCATGATGCGGCGTTTCACTTCTTTGCCAAACCCTTCAGAACGCGAACGTTTATAGGTTGATGCCAGGTCTGTAGCCGCCGGGCTGCGGTAACCATAATGTACCCCATCAAAACGTGCCAGGTTTGATGATGCTTCGGCAGTAACCAGGATATAATAAGCGGGTACTATATAATCCAAATATTCAAAAGCGATAGGCTTAACGGTATGCCCTTCGGCACGTAGTTTTTCGATAGCGTTAATTAGCGCATTTTTCACTTCGTCATTTACACCTGGGCTTGATAACGACTCCTGCAGATAGGCTATCTTTTTTTTCTCGGTTGATGATTTCAGATCGCCGGCGTATGATGGTACCGGTTTATCGGTAGTGGTGCTATCATATTCGTCTGCACCGGCCATTACTTCTAACAACAGTGCCGCATCTTCGACTGATCGTGTAATGGGCCCTGCCTGGTCAAAAGACGACGCATAAGCAATTAACCCATGCCTTGATACACGGCCATAAGTAGGTTTCAGACCTATTACGCCGCAAAATGATGCCGGTTGCCTTACAGAACCACCGGTATCTGTACCGATAGCGGCCTGGCACATACCTGCCTGTACAGCTACTGCAGAACCTCCGGATGAACCGCCTGATACCTTGGTCTGATCGGCATAGTTTTTTACCGGGCCGTAATAAGAGTTTTCATTAGCTGCGCCCATGGCAAACTCATCGCAATTGCAGCGGCCTATAATAATGGCATCTTCTGCCAGTAAACGTTCAACTATAGTGGCCGAATAAATGGACTCGAATCCGGATAATATTTTGGATGACGCGGTTACTTTATGCCCTTTATAACAGATGTTATCTTTTATGGCTATAACCATACCGGCCAGTTTACCGGTAGCGCCTTTTTTTAGGCGATTGTCAATATCTTTTGCACGCTCTAATGCTTCCTGACCAAATACTTCGTTAAAAGCATTTAGATGAGCATTTTTTTCTATTTGACTTAGATAGTTCTTTACCAGTCCTTCAACGGTAATTTTACCGCTTTGCAACCCACTCTTTATTTCATTTAAAGAGGAATAAAATTTAGTCATGGGCCGAAAATAAAAAACTTATCTGTTGAAACCGAAATTAATTTCAACAGATAAGTATTATTAAGTAACAAACAAGCAATTACTGCAAAGATTAAACCTTAGGTTTCTCTTCGTCTTCGCCGCTTTGTGCGTCTTTAAATTCCTTTACGCCTTTTCCTAAACCTTTCATCAGTTCAGGTAATTTTTTACCTCCAAATAGTAGTAATACTATTACAAGGATGATAATCAATTCAGGTCCTCTTAATCCCATGATATTTTATTTTTTTAATTTGATTTATATTTATTCTTGAGTTGATTTTCCCGGTGTTGCGGCATGAGCTTCTTCATGCGTTTCTGTTACACCCTTATAATGGTTATACAATTCTTCATTACTTTCGGGCGTACCGTCATAATGCAGATCATCATTAGCTACTACGTGGCTTCCACCTACGGGTACTGTATTGGCTACCGGGCTAATAACCGGGGTTTCGGTTGCTTTGCCATCAGCATTATCTGTTGAGTGCTCTGCTATTAAAGGCTCTTCTTCGGTTTTGGCCGGTCCGTCCTTCTTTTTACTTTCGAAATTATCTATCTGGTTATTGATCTCACGCTTAACACCCTCTGACGCGTCTTTGAATTCGCGGATACCCTTACCCAGGCCTTTTGCCAGGCCAGGCAGTTTATCGCCGCCAAATAACAATAATGTCACAAATAATATGAGCATTATTTCAGGCGCGGAGAATTCAAAAAACAAAAAAACTGAACTAAACATATTCTTATTTATTAAAAAGATTACAAATATAAACAATTAAAACATTACAACTTACCTGTCTGCCAGCCAAATTTTAGGATCGACAGGGGTACCGGCCTTATATAACTCAAAATGCACCTGCGTTTCGTCTGTCGCCGCGTCGGTAGCTGCTGTACCCAATATTTGTTTGGTACTTACCTTTTGTCCTGACGACACTGATGCCGATTTCAAGTTTGAATAAGCGGTCAGATACTCGCCATGCCTTATAATAATCAGCCAGGTACCTAAAACGTTTTGCACTTTTAATACCGTACCCTCAAACACAGCTCTTACAGAAGCGCCGCTGTTGGTTTTAATATCTAAGCCGGTACTTTCGCTTCTAATACCGTCTGTCATGTAAGTTCCAAAACCCTGTGTAATCGCTCCGTTAGCCACCGGCCATGGCAATCTGCCCCTATTGCCTAAAAAGTCGCTTGACAGTTTTGCGGCTTCGGGCGTAGCGTTCATGATCTCGCTATTAGTTCTGCGCGGTGCTGGCTTGGGAGCTACTACCGGCGTGTTGTTGTTTGCTGCCGCTGCTTTTGCACGGGCAGCTTCTTCGGCCTTGCGCCTCTCTTCATCCCTTCTTCGTTCCTCATCAATTAACGCCTTGGTATATGCACGGATTATTTTAGAAACCTCGCGTTGTTTATCCTGGTATTGGTTCCTTAACTGCCTTTCTTGTTTGGTAAGGTTCTTTACCGCGGCTGATTGATTATTACGTTCTTTGCCCAGGTTGGCCTTTTCCTTTTCCTGATCTACTAATAACGAATGTTTCTGCTCCTTAGTTTTATCTAACTCAACTATTTTAATGTGCAGGTCCTTTTGCTTACTTTCAATTGAAGCAGCCTGCCGCTCGCGATAGGTAGCAAATTGCTGCAGATATTTTAAGCGTTTATAGGCCTGGTTAAAATCTTTAGCAGCAAAAATAAACATCAGTTTATTGTAGGCACTTTGGTTGCGATAGGCAAAAAGCACCATATCTGCATACTTTTTCTTTAAAAGATCAAGCTGGCCTTGCAGGTCATGTACTGTATTGGTGTTCTCAGAGATCTGGTTACCCAGGTTCTTTACCTCGGTGTTTATTACTACGATCTTTTCTTCGCGCAGGCTTATCTGTTGCTTTAATATGCTCAGCTGTTTAAGGGTCGACTTTTTATTGCTTTGTGTTTCCTGTAATTGCTTGTTCAGCTGATCCAGTTCGTCGTTCAGCCGGTCGCGTTTCTTTTTCAGGTCAGCGCTGCTCTGTGCATGCACACTAACTGTTGCGAAAACACAGATCAGAAAGAATAATGCTTTTAAAAATTTCATCCGGTTCAAAAATATTAATTTTTAATCGGCTGGCGCATATCTTTCAGGAATATTGAAAGGAAATTCTAATGGCTGGTCAAAATCTGCCTTGGTATAGCGCAAATTTGCCTGTATCTTTTTATCGCCAATGGTTGATAAAATATCAATCTGCGAAGGCACCATACGGTTATTGGCTTGTATAAAATTACCATTATTTACCAGCATGGCCTGGGCGGCACCTTCATTATTCAGATTAAATTGCGTTACGCGCATGTTAGTGTTTAACATTACGCTGTATAACAATTCATCCAGGTTACCCGATAGGTTAACATTACCCAGATCTGTTTTTATATGCGTATTCTCTGTTAAAACTTCAGGCATTACATTACCTACCAATAAAGATTCGATAGTTTTATAATTGACCTGCCTGCTGGCATATTGGTAGATATAGCTGAACGGTTTTTTCAAATAAAGGCCTTGCAGTTTATTAATAACTTTTATACTATCGGGGGTTATTACGGCACGGGCAACCTCAATACCCAACAGCGCGGTTATTGACACCCAAATTTGCTTATCTTTTTTTATGCGGATATTTAAAGTAACGTCATTACTGCTGCCGTTAATATCCAGCTTGGTATTGGCCCTGCCCGAAAAGGTATTAAAACTAACCTGTTGTGCCTTTATAGCGGCCAATTGATTTTTTAACAGCGTCAGATCAGGGGGAGTAATTGCCGTGGTAACCGTGTTTTTTACTTGCGGGGCAGCAGGCATGGTCATTGCTTTTTTGCGCGCCTTACAACTCACTATTGCCAGCAGGCAGCAAACTATCAATAACCTATTCAATGTATTTCTTTTCATTTATCTTTCGATCTAATGCCGGCGAATTGCCACCATACTCTTTTGCTTTCTTCCAGTTTTGTACGGCACCATCGGTATCGCCTAAATAAAATAGGATATCGCCGTAATGTTCTGTTTGTGTCGCACTTTTATTTTTGCCGTGCGCCAAGGCCTTCTCCATCCATAGCTTGGCGTCTTTGTAATTTTTTTGCCTGAACAGTATCCACGCGTATGTATCTTCAAACGATGCGTTATCAACTTCCAGCTCATTAGAATGTTTGGACATCTTTGCCGCTTTGTCCAGATCTTCGCCCCTTATGGATAAATAATAGGCAAAATTATTGAGCGCATATTTATTATCTGGATTGTAGGCGATAGCTTTATTATAAGCTTCGTCAGAACTTTTATCATCTTTTAGGGAATGATGGCAATCGCCCAATTGTGAATAGCATAATGACAACAACTCCTTATCCTGAAACTCGACCGCAACAGCGCTTTTTAAATAGCTGATGGCTTTTTTATAATCTTTTTTCTGTTGCCAGGCCGCGCCTACAAAATAATTCATCCACCCCTGGTTCGGGAAAAACGACAAGGCTGCTTCGCCATCTTTAATAACGGCATCCATATTGCCATTACTTAATTCTATACGCACCAATTGTTCGCGCGTTTGGTAGATCTGGCCATTAAGAGCTATCGACTTTTCATAACTGGTCTTTGCTTCGTCGTATTTTTCGTTCTGCACCAGCACATCACCATATAGCGCATAAGCCTTAGCTTCATTAGGGTGTATATTAACAATCATCTTACTTAACTCAAGCGCGCTTGACAAAGAGCTTACACGCGCCTTTGGATCAGAAAATTTAGGGAAGTATCCCATTACTATTCTTATTTTCTGATCGATATTCAGATCAGGGATAGCAAATGCCAATTGCAGTTCTTTATAACTGGCATCATTATCTTTTTTCTCGCGATAAATATCGGCCAGCGCCAAATGAATAAACGCGTTATTAGCGTCTATCATTTCTGCTTTTTGTAGTACTTTAAAAGCTTTATCAGGAGCGTTATTCGAGGTATAGATCTCTGCCAGTAGTAAATAATATTTTACCTGGTTTGGGTTACTGGTAATCATTTGCTCTAAACCGGCGGCAGCTTTATCAACCTTACCTTGTTTCAGGTATATTTTCTGCCGGGCAAGGATCAGGTCGTCATTTGGCCCGGT
Source organism: Bacteroidota bacterium (assembly GCA_040388175.1). Taxonomy (GTDB): domain Bacteria; phylum Bacteroidota; class Bacteroidia; order Sphingobacteriales; family Sphingobacteriaceae; genus Mucilaginibacter. The sequence goes on from JAZKCG010000007.1 coordinate 54,236, forward strand.
TATCTGTTCTATCTGGTCATATAGCTTCAAAGCCTCATCATACCGGGTAAGTATGCTATAAGCGTTGGCTTTATCGTAGTAATAATCAACCCGCTCAGGGTTTAGCCTGATTAGCTGGGTAAAAACATTTTCCAGCTTACTGACATCATTACTCTTCTCATAAACATCGGCCAGGGCACCCCAGTACCATTCGTTATTAGGTTTAATGGTTACCGCCTTCTCTAATAAGGGCTGTGCCTCGGTAAATTTATTTTGCTTTTTTTTGATCCGCGCCAGTTCATACAAAGAGGCGTCATTTGATGGATCAATAGCGATAACTTTATTAAAAAGATCAGCAGCCTGGGCGTCATTGTCAATGGCCTTCTGGCTCAATGCCGAAAAGAAAAGGCTTTGTATGGCATTACTATCAACCCCGGCGCGGGCTATGTTCTCTGCTTTTGGGGTTTGAGCATGGGTGGACAGCGTCAGGAAACAAGAACCAAGCAGAAAAACGGCTATTAACCTTTTATCGCCTTGCTTTATTTTCCGATTTATCGAATACTTGCCCATTGATACGTTTTTTAATAATTCTATCTTTTAAAGATAGCTTTTAGTTCTTTTTGTTCTGCAAAATATGCGCCAACTACAAAAATTATAAGCAAAGCATTGCCTATAAATATATTTTGGCTAAACACATAGAATGAAAGATAAACGAATACAGCTGCAATTATTATATAAATCAAATTCTTTTTTAGGTTATACGGGATTGGATAGTTTCGCTGTCCCCAAACATAAGAGAGTACCATCATGGCAGCATATGCTATAAATGATATCCATGCAGATGCCATATAACTATACTTCGGTATGAATATCCAATTTAAAACTATAGTTAAAATAGCACCAATGCCCGATATGTATAATCCGTACTTAGTTTGATCTGACAGTTTATACCAAACTGATAAATTCATATAAATACCCAGGCTTAAATAGCCAAACAACAATAAAGGCACAACCCCTAACCCTGACCAATATGGATTAGCAACAATATGCTGACGTATTAAATGGGTTTCTTTACCTACAATAAAAGTAGCTAATAGATTTACATTGGCCACTACCGCTACCGTTATTACCGCAACAGTTATCACAAAATAATTCATGATACGGGCATAGGTTTCGCCCGAGTTTTTATTTTTTGCGTGGCTAAAGAAAAAAGGTTCGGCGCCTAAACGGAAGGCTTGAACAAACACACTTAAAAATACGGCTATCTTAGCGCAAGCTCCATAAATACCTACTTCCTGGTCGCTGATGGCATGGGGCAACATATGCTTTAGCATTGCCTTATCTAATGTTTCGTTGATTACGAATGAAATGTTTGCAATTAATACCGGCCAGCTATAAGCAAACATCTCCTTTAGCATAGCACCATTAAACTTTAATTTAAGTTTCAAAACCTCAGGCAATAGCAATACTATAGTTAATAAGCTGGCGATTGTATTAGCCAAAAAAACATAGCCTACCCAATGCGGCCTGTACCAACCTGCCATCCATTGGGCACCCGGTAGTTGATGGGCGATAATAAATGGGATACCAAACAGGAAAAACAGGTTAATACACATAACAAACAAAATGTTTGTGCACTTAATTACCGAGTATCTAACAGGTCGCCCCTCTGCGCGTAGCTTGGCAAAGGGTATCACGCAAAAAGCATCAGCAACTAAAATTATCAGGAAATTATTTACGTAGTAAGCGTAATCGGCATGGTCTTTAACAGAGCCGGCCTGCAAATAATTTATTATATCATTTAAAAATAAAAAGCTAAAAAGCAGGAAAATAACAGAAACAGCTATGATAACACCAAATGCATTATTGTAAACCTGTTGCTTATTGTCTGCGCGCTTTTGCAGGTACCTAAAATAGGTGGTTTCCATACCAAACGCCAATACAGCATTTATAATGGCAGCATTACTATATAAAGCTGTAAGTATACCATTACCACTTACAGATAATGCCCGTGTATAAATTGGCGTTAAAATGAAAAATATCATCCGGGAGATGATAGTACTTAACCCATAAATAGCAGTTTGCCCGGCAAATTTTTTAGCTGTTGACAATAGATAATATATTAATCGTACTATTTCACATATAGCAAAGGGTTTAAAACCCTTTGCTATATAAGGTTATTTAAACAAGCCCCTTTTTAATACTTCAAAATTACGATAGTTTTTTAATTCGCCCTCATTAGTTTCAACGGTGGCTACTTCGGCATCCTGGGGGCCTTCGTTGCACCAGTCCAGGAACATATCCAGCATGGCAGATTCGCCTTCTGCCTCAATAAAAACATCGCCATTGGATTCGTTCTTTATAGTGCCGCGTACGCCTAACTGGTCGGCTACGGCTTTGGTTGCTGCGCGGTAAAACACACCCTGTACTTTGCCTTTAACTATGATATCGAGATGCTTCATATTAAGCCAAAAGTAAAAATTAAAAAGTCAAAAAGATGTTTCAAGATCAAACAAGACGCTTAACTTTGGTATAAGCGGTTATCCGCAGGTCATCCAGGCCTGATATCAGGTTAAGGCCGGGTGTCTTACCGGGTTCAAGACTCCCCTTTTCCTGGTCTATACCTAAATAGGCAGCGCCATTCAAGGTCGCCCATTTTAATAACCTTTCGGTACTTAATACCGGGAATTTTTTCTGCAGTGTATGCATTTCGCTTAAAATACATAGTTTACTGTTTGATGCCAGGCTGTCTGTACCCAGCGTAATGTTAAAGCCCTGGTTTAAGAATAACTCAACCTTAGGCAAGGTCCCTTCTATATATAAATTGGCGTTGGGGCAAAAGCACCAGTGTATCTTACGGTCAAACCTTTTAATGAAATAAATATCCTTTAAGTTGGTACAGGTATTATGCACCATTAGGATATCCTGCTTATTAGTAAACAAAGGAATGACGGATTGCAACGAGTTACGTGCCTGTGGTTTAAAATAACTAATATCAATACCGAAATGTGCGTACAGTTCATTAAAAGTCCCCAGTTTATACCGGTAAAACTTATTTTCATCTTCGCACTCCTGGTTATGAATGCTAAGCAGGTTTTTCACATTCGTATCCGAGTATTGTTTGATCAGCTTAAATAATTCCTTTGATACCGAATAAGGCGCATGCGGAGTTATCGAGCATGATTGCGGTTTAAATTCATTAAGTAGCGTTAGTGCATTATCAAAAACCTCTTGTGCGCGGCCGGGGGTAAAGCCAAAGGTCTCAATAAAAGTATGGTAGTATAATTTGCTATTTGCTTTTAGCGATAGGGTAGCGTTGCTGTTAGATATATCGCCAACAGCTACAATACCGTTTTCATACATATCCTTATCAGCTTTAAGGGCGGCCTCTTCTATTTCTTTGGGGCCGGAGTTTCGAAGTTGCTGTATGCCTTTTATAAACTCGACCAAACCTCCTTTTTCGGGGATTTTACCCTGAAGATGTGATAATTCTACATGGCAATGGGTATTGATAAACCCAGGGGTTAAAATACCACTTAATTGTTGTACAGGTAAACGTGCTAACGCAGGGGGGATCTTATCTGATACAAAAATGATCTTTCCAAGATCATCAACCCCAACTACACCATTTTTTATCGGATCGGCACTAACAGGAAAAACGTAATCGGCTCTAAAAATTTTCATTCGTTATTAAAATTCAAGTTACCCACCCTGTCCATTAATCCGTACATTGAAATACAATTAACTAATAGCTATTGTTTTTAATCTAAAGATTTAAAAATCTATCTTTTTAAATTTTCGTACTTTTGCAGCGTGATTGCTGAAAAAGAAAAAATTGATATCCGTAGCCTAAGCCTGGAAGCCTTGCAGAAGCACTTTGTCCAACTGGACGAAAAAAGCTTCAGGGCCAAACAAGTTTATGAGTGGTTGTGGAAAAAATCATGCTTTTCTTTCGACGAGATGAGCAATATTTCAAAAGAACTTCGCACCAAACTGGATGACACGTTTGTAATCAACAATGTGCAAATAAGTAATTCACAGTTTAGCGCTGATAAAACTATAAAAAATTCTTTCATTTTGCATGACAAGCACCTAATTGAGGGTGTTTTAATTCCGACACCGGGCAGAATGACCGCTTGTGTATCATCGCAAGTGGGGTGCAGCCTTACTTGTAAATTTTGTGCTACAGGATATATGGAACGGAAACGCAACCTAAATCCTGACGAAATTTATGACCAGGTAGTGCTGATAGACAAGCAAGCCCGCGAAAATTATGGCATCCCCTTAAGCAACATTGTTTACATGGGTATGGGCGAGCCGTTGTTAAATTACAAGAATGTTATGGACTCGATAGAGAAAATAACATCCGAAGAAGGCTTGAACATGGCGGCCAAGCGCATTACGGTATCAACCGCCGGTATAGCCAAAATGATAAAAAAACTGGGCGACGACGGCGTAAAATTTAACCTGGCGCTATCATTACACGCTGCTAACGACGAAAAACGCAACACCATTATGCCCATTAATGAGCAAAACTCATTAAAAGCATTGGCCGAAGCCCTGAAATACTATTACGCCAAAACCAAGAACCCTGTAACTTACGAGTATATTATTTTTGACGGGTTTAATGACAATATTGAAGATGCCGAAGAACTGGCACGCTTTTGCAAACACCTGCCCTGCAAAGTAAATATTATTGAATATAACCCTATATCCTTCGCGGCTTACATTAACGCCGGCGAGGACAAAGTAGAAGCTTTTGCCGATCACCTGCGCAAAAACGGCGTAAACACCCACCTGCGCCGCAGCCGCGGTAAAGACATTGATGCTGCCTGTGGGCAGTTGGCTATAAAGGAAGGGAAGTAAATATTACTTTGGTGTAGGCAAATACCCTACAAGAAACAGAGCTACAAGTAGAACAATTAGAATAGTAGCCCAAGTTTTTATTGAAGGCAATTTAAACAAATACCATCCTATTATAATTCCACTAGCTATACCTATCCCGCCCTTTAAATAATAGGCGTATAAAAACATTCCAATTGATCCTAAAAACAGAAAACCACAAATTATAATTCCAACAAGTCTGTATACAATAATATTTATTTTGGCTATGTCCATAGGATTAGTTTGTTACGACTAATATAGCACACTATATTTTCCCAACCAACCTTTTTAAGACTTTCGGCAGAGAGGCTCAACCAACGAAGCGCAGTCGGTGTGAGCCCTCTACGCCATAATCAGCAATTTCTATTATATTTATTCTCAACTATCCCGAAGGATTTTATCGCGATAGCCGACTTACTGTAGATATATATTGAATTGACAGAAACCAACTAATTTGCTTTCTGCTAATATTTGAGTACTTTAATACCATGAAACTGCAAAACAGTTACCTGGCCGACCTGTTAACCTTAATATTTCCGAAACTTTGCCCTGCCTGCGGTACAGAGCTGGTAGCTAATGAACCTGTTATTTGTACAGATTGCCACTATAATTTACCATTAACAAATTTTCATTTAGTGGCCGATAACATTGTAGCACAACAATTTTGGGGAAAGATAAATGTAGAAGCGGTTTATGCCTTATACTATTTTACCAAAGGCGGCAAAGTGCAAAACCTGATGCACCATTTTAAATATAACGGCATGCAGCAAATAGGTAGTTTATTAGGCAACATAGCAGGTACACAGCTTATCACTAATGAAAAATTTGCCCATGTCGACTATATCATACCTGTACCCTTGCATAAAACCCGTTTAAAAGAGCGGGGCTATAACCAAAGCACCTGTTTTGCCAATGGGCTTGCCCAAAAATTAAACGGCATTGTAGATGAGGGTAATTTAATACGCAGCCGTGCTACGCAAACACAGACCCACCGGTCGCGGTTTGCAAGGTTTGAGAATATGCAGAATGTTTTTGTGGTAAAAGACGCTCAGAAATTGGAGAATAAACACGTTTTACTGGTTGACGATATTGTTACCACCGGCTCAACGTTAGAAGCCTGCGCCATTCCACTCTTAAAAATCGCCGGATTAAAATTGAGTATCGCTACTATAGCGTATGCGGAGTAGGTTAGAGATTGGAGATCAGTGATCAGTGATTAGGCCTTTTTGTTAGTATAAATAGCAATTCAACTAATCTCTATTCTCTAATTAACTAATCACTACTACTGCTTCTGATACCTGCTTAGTTTTTCAAACAAAGTTTTGGGTTCGAATGGTTTTAGCATGTAGTCATTCATACCGGCATTGCCTATCTGGCCCATCTGGCTGTTAAGCATTGATGCGGTTAAAGCTATAATAGGTAATTGCTTAAAGTAGTTTTCGGGTTTACTGCGGATGATCTGCGTTGCTTCCAGACCGCCCATTTCAGGCATATGTATGTCCATCAGCACAACATCATATACATTGGTTTCAACCTGCTTAATGGCCTGTATTCCGTTTTCAGCAAAGTCAACCGTGGCGCCCCATTTAGTAAGGATCTTATTGATCAACAGCCTGTTAATCTGGTTATCATCAACTACAAGCACATTTATATTTAATACGTTATCCACGGTAATGCTATTACTTTTATTACTATCAGCCTTGTTAAACGTAATTGTAAACCAAAATGTTGAGCCTTTACCCGGTTCGCTGTCAACGTTTATGCGTGAGTCATGCAACTCTATTAAACGTTTACTAATTGCCAGCCCCAAACCCGTGCCACCATATTTACGGGTGGTGCTGCTATCGGCTTGCTTAAACGATTCAAATATTAAATTCAGTTTATCGTTAGCTATGCCAATGCCGGTATCCGTAACAGAAAAGCGTATCCTGACACTTCTCTTGCTTTGGCTTACTACATCAAGTTCAATTTTTATGCCGCCCGTTTCTGTAAATTTTACCGCATTACTTACCAGGTTAAGCAGTATCTGAGTTAACCTGGTACTATCGCCAATAATTACGTCAGGGACGTTAGGTTTAATTACGCTGTCAATATAAATATTTTTTTCTTTAATAGTGTACTGTAAAGAGCCTTTTATACTATGTATTATATTACGCAGATTAACCTCGGCTTTTTCAAGCTCAATATTGCCGGTTTCTATTTTAGTAAAATCAAGCACATCATTAATCAGCGTGACCAAATTATCGGCAGAAAACTTAAGGATATTAAGGTTCTCTTTTTGTGACGGTAACGGATGGTCTTCTAATAACAGATTAGACATACCTATCACGGCATTAAGCGGTGTACGTATTTCATGGCTCATTACAGAGATAAACATATCCTTTGCACGGCTTAACAACAATGCTTCTTCTTTTGCTTGAATAAGCTCCAGTTCAACCTTCTTTTTAGAACTGATATCAATAATTACTTCTATATATTTATCAACCTGGCCTGCTTTATTCAGGATAACCGAATTAATAACTGTTAACCAGATAGGTTTACCATCTTTACGATAACCTAACAGATCTACCTCGAATGACTTTTTCTTTTTTGATAGTTCCCGCCCCTTTTGTATGATGGACGTATCTGTAAGTTCTCCTTGAAGGATGTCGCCCAGGTGGTTGTCTTTTACATCATTAACACTATAACCGGTTATTTTTTCGAAAGCATCATTTACCCATTCAATTTCGCCGTCACTGTTGTTTATTACTACACCGCTGGTGGTATTGCTTGCTACCAATGATAATAGCTTTAATTCACTTTCGGCCTTCTTACGATCCGTAATATCTACCATGTTGGTTACCTGGCGCTCAACATCCCCTGCATCATTCAACAAGGGACTGTTTGACATGGCCACCCATACAGGCGTTCTGTCTTTTTTATAAATTAACAACTCGGCGGTATATGGCCGATTTTCGGCAGAGGCTTTAACCGCGTCGTTAAATATGGCCCTATCGGTATCTTCGCCTAAAAGAATGGTACCAAACCGCTTACCCTTCATTTCTGCTAAGGTATAACCGGTAATTTTTTCCATCGCCTCATTCATCCAAACCACTACGCCGGTAGCGTCACGGCTAAGCATACCGCTTGGCGATTTACGTGCCGCTAATGATAGTATTTCAAGATCCAGTTGTGCGGTTTTACGGGCAGTAATATCATTTATTACTCGTATATACTTTTCAACTTCGCCACCTTTGCCATAGCTAATTGATGTAATAACAGATAACCATATCTGCTTGCCGTCTTTACGGGTTGCATACACGTGTGCCGAGTACGACTGCTTACTTGCGATACGTTCATTATACAGTTTTACACTTTCTGTATTGTTAACATCCGGAACAAATACATCACGTAAGCGTTTGTCTTTTACATCATTAAAGTCATAACCGGTTATTTTTTCAAAAGCGCTATTTATCCATACTACGCCATCGCCAGCGTTACTTACGGCAATACCATTTATCATTTTGCTGGCAACTAATGACAGTTGCTCCAACTCTGCCAGAATTGACTTTTGATAAGTAATATCACGCCCGCTGGCATACCATTTACCGCGTTTATAATTACCACACCAGCTTATCCATTTTTCCTGACCATCAATACTTAAGGTTTGTGTTTCTATGTTGAAAGAACCATCGGTAGCTTTAGCTTTATCAATAACTGATGCAAAATGCTCGCGCTTACTACCCGTAACAAAACTCCATAATGAACGCCCGATAACCTGTTCTGGCGTGTAACCTAAAATAGAAGTTACCGCCTTATTTATCAGCTCAATATTTGAATCCTTATCAGCAATAAAATGGATCTCGGCCGATGTATCAAACAGGTTAAAAAACTCTTTGTGAGATTCTAATGATTCCTGTAATTCTCTTTTCTGTTTACGCAGTTCCAAATGCGACATTACTTCGTCGGCCAATGTGCGTAAAGCGTCACGTTGTTCGTCAGTAAGTTTGCGGGGCACCCTGTCAATAACGCATAACGAACCTAAACGGTTACCGTCAGGATCAATCAACGGTGCACCCGCGTAAAAACGAACATCGGGGGCACCTTGCACATACATATTGTCTTTAAAAGTATCGCTCTCTAACGCATTTTCTACTTCATGTATGCCGGTATCCAGGATAGTATAATTGCAGAAAGCATCTGCACGTGTAGTTTGAGACGCATCAAGTCCAAATTTGGATTTGAACCACTGCCTGTCTGTATCAATCAGGCTGATTAATGCAATAGGCACCTGGCAAATGTAAGAGGCCAGGCGCGTTATAGCATCATATTCTTTCTCTGGCAACGTGTCCAGTACGTTATAAGAACTAAGCGCCTGAAGGCGTTTGGTTTCACTGTCTGAAGTTACCGTTGGGGTCATGTATTAATTGGTACTTTATTCTTTATATAACGGAAATTGTTCCGTTAGCTTATGAACCTTCTTACGTATTTTATCCAATGATAGTTCGTTTTCCGGATCTTTTATTACTGCATCAACCAACTCAACTATGGCTTCCATTTGTTTTTCTTTCATGCCGCGGGTAGTAACCGCTGCGGTACCAATACGGATACCAGAAGTAATAAACGGCGACTTATCATCATAAGGAACCATGTTTTTGTTGATGGTGATATCGGCCTTTACCAGCGCGTTCTCGGCTGCTTTACCGGTTACGTTCTTGTTACGAAGGTCGATCAATACCAAGTGGTTGTCTGTACCGCCAGAAACGATCTCATATCCTCTTTCTATAAAAGCTTTAGCAATAGCTGCGCCATTTTTCTTAACCTGGAGGATATACTTCATATAGTTGTCAGAAAGTGCCTCGCCAAAAGCAATTGCCTTTGCAGCTATGATATGCTCTAATGGGCCACCTTGTGTACCTGGGAATACAGCCATATCTAATAAATTAGACATCATACGAATCTCGCCTTTAGGTGTTTTCAATCCCCATGGGTTTTCAAAATCTTTACCCATCATAATCAGTCCACCGCGCGGGCCGCGTAAGGTTTTATGCGTAGTGGTAGTAACGATATGGCAATGCGGCAGTGGATCAGTTAATAAACCACGTGCTATTAAACCGGCAGGGTGTGAAATGTCGGCCAGTACCAAAGCGCCAATTTTATCGGCCACCCGGCGTATAAACTCATAATCCCAATCGCGCGAGTAAGCAGAAGCACCGCAGATGATCATTTTTGGTTTTTCTTTAAGCGCTACCTTCTCCAGCAACTCATAATCAACATAACCGGTATCTTTTTTAACCCCATAAAAATAGGGGTCGTATAATTTACCTGAAAAGTTAACTGCCGAACCATGGGTTAAGTGGCCACCGTGTGAAAGATCAAACCCTAATATTTTATCGCCGGGTTGTAAACAAGCCAGCATTACTGCAGCATTTGCCTGCGCGCCAGAGTGTGGCTGCACGTTAACCCACTCGGCATTAAACAGTTCCTTAGCGCGCTCAATAGCAATGGTTTCGATCTCATCAACTATCTGGCAACCGCCATAATAACGTTTTCCGGGCAGGCCTTCGGCATATTTATTAGTAGCAACCGATCCGGCAGCTTCCATAACTTGCTTGCTAACAAAGTTCTCTGATGCAATAAGCTCTAATCCTTCTTCCTGGCGCTGTTGCTCTTCGTCTAACAGCTTAAATATAAGTTTGTCTCTTTTCATTATGATGTGTAAAAACGCCGCTAAGTTAACAAGATTGGTTGACTTGTTAATTAGAGATTAACTAATTAGTTGGCTTTGTGAGTAATTTGAAGTTGTTAACATTTGCTTAAGTTCCTACATCAATTACACTAATCCTCGCAATATTTCCAATCTATTAGCTGGTGCATCTGGTGAAAAGAAATCTGGAATTGTATTTTCTGTTCTTCTCGGACGATTCAAAAATTCAACATCCCATTCTGTGATTCTTTCTTCTTTAACGTGAATATACTTACCTGGCTCCGGCTCACTTATGTATTTTTTTTGAAGGATGAGCGCTAAAGGTTCTTCTGTACCGGTATTTTCATTACTGTAATCTAACGCTTCCTGATAATTATCAAAAGAATAGTAATAGTCATCTCCTTCAAAAACATCGGGTGCGTCTCTTTCTGGATGACACCACACTCTGTACTCCAAAACTTCATCCCAAACATATCCACCACCAGAAAATCCAGCTCCCGAATATGAGCCAACTAATTCTTTATCTTTTACTTCCGGGTATTTCATAATTCTTATTTACTCAACCCAAACCCCCAATTCTTCCCTTTCTCAACAGCAGGTACACCTGTAGCCATCCATTGTGGCATTGGCGCGCCTTTCAGGTAATGGTCAAAAAACTGCTGTTCGCGTATGGTAATATCTTTACGGTTTTGGCGCTGTACCAGGTTATGTGCCTCGCCGTTATACATTAACAGCCATACCGGTTTGTTTAACCTGCGCAAAGCGGTAAACATTTCTATCCCCTGGTAATAAGGTACGGCCCCATCGGCATCATTACTCATAATGGCTACGGGCGTATGCACATTGGGTAAATGAAACAAAGGCGAGTTCTCCAGATACAGATCCTGCCTTGCCCAAAGGCTGGCACCTATACGACTTTGGGTATGTTCATATTGCGACTGGCGGTTATTACCACTCTCCCAACGTATACCACCGTAAGCAGATGTCATGTTCACAACTGGTGCACCTGCCCAGGCAGCAGCATACATATTGGTAGCGGTTATTAAATAAGCCACCTGGTAACCACCCCAGCTTTGGCCCTGTATACCTATATGTTTGCCATCAACCCAGGCGTTCTTCTTTAACGCTTCCACGCCCGAGTTCACATACTCGACCGCCGACTTACCCGGATGCCCGGTTTCATAACTGATATCGGGTGTAAACACCAAATAACCGTTACTTACAAAGAACGAGATAGGCAACCTTGACGGTGTAGGTGCCGGAGCCTGGTAGGTATTTAGCGTTTCTGATACCTTTTCATAGAAATAGGCTATCATCGGGTACTTTTTCTTCGGATCGAAGTTTTCCGGCTTGAACAGGATGCCCGTACCCGGGTGGCCTTTTGGCGTTGTCCAATGCACCAATTCGGCAGTACCCCAGTTGTAATTAGCTTGCTGTGGGTTAATAGCGCTAAGCTTTGTCTCTTTTTTCAGATCAGCAGATACATACAGATCAGGCGAATGCTCATAGTTTGATTTAGTATAGATAAACTCATCCGCATATTTAGCTTTTTGTAAAGCGCTGTACGCGTACGGCGCCATAACTACCTTTTCGGGTGCTACGTTGCTGTTCAGCGCTTTTTTGTAATAGCCCCATTGCTTATTGACCTCGTTTTGGGTAATGAACCAAAGCGTTTTATCAGACGGGATGGCTTTTTCGTCCGGGTCCGTGTTTCTATAGCGGAAAATCAGTTTAGCTATACGACCCATTTTGTTGGTCAGGTTTATGGTTGCACCTGTCGCCGGGTTTATCTTCCAGATATCATAGCGATCATAGATCAATAAACTTTTATCACCTTGCTCCCAGCCTGCTATGCCATATGGTGACGGATCATCGGGCACATCATTGTCCTCTTCGCCCATTTTTGTTGGTACTAAGGCTGTCAGGTTGATTTTTTTGCCGGTGGCGATGTTGTAGCTCTCCCAGTTCTGCATTTTCGAGTCGAACCAGATCACATACTTACCATCAGGCGAGATACTGTAGCGCGCCTTTAACCTTGGATTGATCAATTTACGTTCACCTGTTTTAGTGTTAATCAGGAATGCCTGTTCGCGCGAACCACCTTCCCATTGTGCCTGTACACGGGCACCGGTATCAGTAACACCTAATACATAGTCGCCAAGGGTGTTTTCGGGGATCATTACATTCTGGATAGCCTCATCGCCCAACTGTACTATTTTATCAGTCCCTCCCGGATAGGCAACAGCTAAATAACTACGGCGCAGATCGCGCGGCAGGTTATGCAATTGCTGCGACTGCAGGTAGTCTTCCTTATAGTTCCAGATATCCAGCTTGGCTACCTCAAAATCAACTATCGTGGTATCAACCGGCTTAGGGATAGGTGCCGTACCGAAGAATAAACGCTTACCATCCTTGCTAAACGTAAGCCTGCCACTCTCGCTAACCGCCCATTTAGCCGGCATACCTGCCGAGTTAGGCGCGGCTATTCGTGCGGCGCTGTCAGCGGTAGTAGTGTAGTAATACAAGCTGTAGGGCTTTATCTTAGTTTTCTCGGGGTACTTCTCGGCGGTGAATGCCAGTTGCGTACCTGCCTCATCAAACACCAGGTTACGGTAAGTACCATTGCCGGTGCTAACGTGTTTTAAAACATCCTTTTCAATATCGTAAACAAAGAGGCCTGCCTTTACATCTTTCACTTTGCGCGGCGCGGTAACAGAGAACGCCAATAATGTACCGGCTTTGTTTAGTTGGTAATCGGTAACGTATTTAAAGGTTTTGGTCTTGCTGGTAGCCAGCACACGTACGGTAAGCTCTGATGCAGGCAGATTAGCCGCAGCTTTAGCCGTATCGGCAGGTTTCTTGTTAACAAGCGCATTGCTATCCGCCGGAACCAAATAGGCTAATACGGAAGCATTCTCTGCTATCTTGAACGACTTTACCGCTGGCACTTTTTCAATACCAGGTTTGCCCAGGGTGATGATGCCAAGCGTATCTTTTGGAAACTCGCCTGGTTTTTTCTTTTTTATTTTAAGCTGGCGGATCTCTTTATAAAACGGCTTGATGAGCGACACTACGTATTTAGAGTCGGGGGTAAACCTTGCGGTATCTGCCCGTAGCAGGTGCGTTTGGGTGGTATTAGCGGCATTAGTTACTACCAGTTCGGCATCGCCGGCCTGGGGTTTAACCACGTAAAGCACCCATTTACCATCATTGCTGATGCGTTCGCCGGCAACACTTTGCCAGCCATCAAATACCGAATGGTCCAGAGGTTTCTTATTAATTTTTTGTGCCGATGCTTGTACAACAGCAAACACGGCAAAAGCAGAGATCAGTATCTTTTTCATTAATTAGCGGATTAACCTTTAAATATGGCTAAAATTTGGATGAGTTAGGAAAATCGGCTCTGTTGTAACTGATAAATTACGTATACAGATAGATTTGACAACAACCGTAAAAGCCGGGTGATCCACTTAAAAAAGTGAATCACCCGGATCATCATTTTTAGTTAACAACTTGAAAAATAACAGTTTAATATTTTGAACGGATCACTTTGGATCATACCCATTCGTCAGTATTTTTAAGTGTATAATTCAATTAATTTATTGATAATCAAACAATTAAAAATTGGCTATTTTTGGTCGATTTTTGATTGGTGGATCAGTAAATGTGGATCACCTATTTGACTGTATAATTTAATATCGTAATTTTATAATATGCTTACAATAGATAGAATAACATCCGATCCCAATATAATGCAAGGCAAAGCCTGCATTCGTGGCATGCGCATTACAGTTTCTATTGTACTTAATTTATTAGCTAACGGCATGGACAAAGCCGAAATTATTGATTTATACCCTTACTTAGAAAATGAAGATATAGATCAGTGTCTAAATTATGCCGCTTATCTGGCTGACGAAAAACTATATTATTTCAATTAAACTTCTATAACCTCTCCGCGCGCGTCATTGCGAGGAACGAAGCAATCTCTACGTAAGCTAATCAATTAACCTGTAAACTTATTTCGTATAGGCACAAGTAGCCTTTCCGCGCAGGCTTACCCGACATACTTGCGTCAGCGGGGGGGGGGACAAATTTTCGCTATTTTGGCATCGGCAATACCGGTATAATTTGAATAACTTTCATAAACATGTTATATAAAGAATCAAATTGATGCGGATTGCTTGCCAATGCAGTTGCAACTGTGAAAAACTGGCCAACCAATATGCTTTTCCAGTCCAATTTATTTAAACGATCAATGCCTTCAGCTAAGTACTGTATTCCATCGCCAATTAATTTTGCCTGTTGTTCACTAACTTCAAAATGTTGATTGATGCTAATTTTAAGATTTTGCAAACCAATTAACACTTGTTGTTTTTCATCATAAGTAAAAGCACTTCTATCTTGAAAATCTATAGCTGCGTTTTGTTGAAATTGATCTGTTTTTGAATACTCCGCCCATAAATCAATAACATTCTTATCTTCTAAATAGCTTTCGATATTTTTTATCCATTGTGGTAAAAGGCCACAAATTTCAGTTATTTCCGCCCAATCATTTTCTGGGTAATAACTGGTGTAATCCATCAAAGGAGAATATTCAATGAATTTACAATCAAATAAACCAAATTGATTTGCAGCCTCTCTAATTACAAAATCAAAGGGGGATATTTTTCCATTTTCCAAAAAGGTGATTTTGCTTGCTATATTTGAATCGATGGTAAGATCTTCTTCAAATTTGAAATTAGCAAAACCTAAAGCATTGTCAATAAGGGCTTTAAATAACTCATTTTTATATTTAGGTCTCATAGACAACAAATATAAAATTTGAAATATCATTTTGGCTATTATTTCATGAATAGATGCTGTTCAAACTCCTCATTTTCAAAAAGAACCGCATTTGCATCATCGCCATTGTTGGCGCAGGCGTATCGCGTGTGTCTATCAGTTTGTATATCCTACGTAGAGATTGCTTCGTTCCTCGCAATTGTAAGGGTTAGGTAATTCGG